>MKTC01000016.1:957-278457 GCA_001897535.1 Bacteroidetes bacterium 37-13
ATACAATTATTGATGGAACAGCTTGTAAAAAAATAGGAAAATCTTCATCTATATATACTTACGAAAGTAATGATACAGTTTACATCTACTTTGCAAATAAGTTTAAACCTGTTTATTATTTTAATGCAAAAATTGGCGATACCGTTTCTTATTACAATAAACATTATTGGGATGGTAATTGTGGCATTGATAGCATAGTTTATGCAGTAATTGATAAAATAGATTCAGTAAATGTTGGGAATAAATTTTTGAAAAAATTCCATAGCACAGTTATTGGCGATTCCTTGCCATGGGGGCAAAACGAATATTCTTATACAGAATATATTGGGTCTAACTATATCTACCCATATCTCTATTGTCCTAACTATGTAGATCAAGAATCCTATGGAATATGCAATTATGGCGACAGTACCATTCAGAATTTCTATGCTTTACAAAATAATTGTCTGAATGTTTCGGTAAACAATATACCTCCATTATCAGAAGCACTTTCTGTTTATCCCAATCCTGCCGCTAATACAGTAAACATATCTATTGCAGAAAACCAACCCGGGTTAAAATTGTTTGTAACAGATATAAACGGCAGCATAGTCCACAGCCAAGCTATCTATTCAGAAACTACTTTAGATATAAATAACTGGGCTGCTGGGTTTTATTTTGTACGCATAGAAAGCAACGGCAAACTTATGGCAATGCGCAAATTTGTAAAGGAGTAAAAAATTAAGTTTATTTTTTTGCAAGCTACACTTGTAATAGGTGTAGCTTTTTTGGGTAAACAATAGAACCAATCTCACACCTGCTTATACTGCCCAACTGCTTTTAAATAGCCAATAATATGGCTAATAACAATTTTTATTTTTTCTTCAGGCATAAACAAGAAATGGTGAGCGCGTAGTTCTTCCACAACATACGTTTTTAGTTCTTCTTCTTGCACTACCTTTCCCAAAGAATCGTTCCACTTAAAAATAAAAGTATCTAAAATTAAGTAAGCTTCGTGCTCGGCAATGTGAAAGTCAATATATTTATATACATACTTCACCGTTTCATAATAATCGGGAGCCTTGTTTTTATCCGGTTCCCATTTATCTAACGAACTTGCCATTGCGCTAATGTAAACCACATTATGAATTTCAAAAAGCAACAATCCACACGCTTTACTTTACAAAACACTTTTGCAAACACTTTTAAAATTTTCAACCTAAATATTTAGCAATATTGCAATCACCATCATAAAACACCAAGCGAAAAACATGCACTTTTGCACTTTATGAAACTACCAAAATACAATAAAAAACATGCAAGAAACTAAACAGCGTACACTCTGCGAACCTTTCAAAATAAAAATGGTTGAACCAATTAGGGTTACTACCAAAGCATATCGCGAAGAAGCCTTAAAAAAAGCCGGCTACAATCCGTTTTTGCTTAGTTCAAAAGATGTGTTTATTGATTTACTTACCGATAGTGGCACAGGGGCTATGAGCGATAAGCAATGGGGCGGAATTATGACCGGAGATGAAAGCTATGCAGGCGCACTAAGTTGGGAACATTTAGAAGATGTAGTGAAAAAACTTTCGGGAATGCCTTATGTTTTACCCACGCACCAAGGCAGAGCAGCAGAAAGAATTTTATATGGCATTTTAGGTGGCAAAGACAAGATATTTCTTAGTAATACACACTTTGATACTACCCGCGCCAACATTGAATTTACCGGAGCCACCGCCTTTGATTTAATGCCTGATGAAGCTAACGACCCTGAACTTTTTTTACCCTTTAAAGGCAACATAGATTTAGAAAAAACAGAGCAACATATTTTAAAATACGGCAAAGAAAATATTGCCGCAGTAGTTTTAACCGTTACCAATAATTCTTCGGGAGGCCAGCCCGTGAGTATGGAAAATGCCAAAGCCCTGCGTGCACTTTGCGATAGGCACCATATACTTTTGGTAATTGATGGTTGCCGCGTGGCAGAAAACAGCTATTTTATTAAGCACCGCGAAAAAGGCTACGAAGATAAATCGTACTATGCCATTGCTAAAGAAATGCTCAGCTTGGGCGATGCATTTGTAATGAGCGCTAAAAAAGATGGCATGGTGAACATTGGCGGATTACTTACTCTAAAAAATGAAGCACTTGCCACAAAATGCAAAAACCTACTTATTATTTCCGAAGGTTTTACAACCTATGGCGGACTTGCCGGAAGAGATATGGAGGCACTTGCTATTGGACTTACAGAAGTTTTTGATCCTGATTACTTACATTACAGAATAAGAAGCACTGCCTACTTAGGCGAACATCTGAAAGAAAAAGGAATTCCGGTAGTTTGGCCGATTGGTGGCCATGCCGTTTATATTGATGCCAAGCAACTCTATCCTAACATTCCGATAAACCAATATCCGGGGCAAGCATTGGTCTGCGATTTATATGTGCAAGGCGGCATTCGCAGTGTAGAAATCGGAAGCGTAATGTTTGGGAAATATGATGCAAGCGGAGCCTTGATTCCTGCGAAAAATGAATTAGTTCGTTTGGCAATCCCACGCAGAGTTTACACTCAAAGCCACATAGATTATGCATTAGATGTATTTGACGATATTTTAAACCTTCGCAACCAAACCAAAGGCTATAAAATAACTTACGAACCTGAATTTTTAAGACACTTCACCGCAAGGCTTGAGAAAATTGCATAGTATTTCTACATTCGCCACTCAAATATTTCAACTAATATGACTTTAGAGAATATAAATGATATGAAGAGCCGCTTAGAGGCTTTGAGGAGATTTCTTTGACATCGAAAACAGAAAACTCAAAATACTACAAGACGAACAAACAACACTTCACCCCGATTTTTGGAATAAACCGGAAAAAGCAGAAGAACTTTTAAAAGGAATAAAGCTAAATAAACAGTGGATTGAAGTGTATGAAAACGCTGCAAAAGAAGTGGACGACACTTCGGTAATGCGCGATTTTTTTGAAGCCGGAGAAGCGGAAGAAAGCGACCTGAAGGCACAATATAATCAAGCCGTTGAAGCAGTTGAGGAATTAGAATTTAAGAGTACGCTCAACTCAAAAGAAGACCAATTTGCCGCAATTTTGGAAATAAACTCCGGTGCCGGAGGAACAGAAAGTTGCGATTGGGCTTCCATGCTTTTGCGCATGTATTTAATGTGGGCAGATAAACACGGCTATAAAGTTTCGGAACTGGAAAGAACAGATGGCGATGTAGCTGGAATAAAATCAGTTTCCATACAAATAGATGGTGATTTTGCTTATGGATATTTAAAAGGCGAAAATGGCGTTCACCGTTTGGTACGCATCTCTCCTTTCGATTCCAATGCTAAACGACATACTTCTTTTGCCTCAGTGTTTGTGTATCCTGTAGCAGATGATACGGTTGAAATAAATATTCCGGCATCAGAATTAGAATGGGATACTTTTAGAAGTAGTGGAGCCGGTGGGCAAAACGTAAACAAGGTTGAAACTGCGGTGCGTTTAAAACACTTACCTTCCGGCATTGTAGTAACCTGCCAAATTACACGCTCACAACACGATAACCGCGAACGTGCATTGCAAATGCTTAAAAGCCGCTTATACGAAATTGAAGTTCAAAAGCGCAACGAAGAGCGAGATAAAGTAGAAGGGACAAAACTTAAAATTGAATGGGGTTCGCAGATACGTAATTATGTTTTGCATCCTTACAAACTGATAAAAGACACCAGAACCAATTTTGAAGTATCGAATATTCAGCCAGTTTTAGATGGGGAATTAGACGGTTTTATTAAAGCATATTTGTTACATGCTACTAAGAAATTGGGGTAAAGAAAGGGCTTCGACTTCGCTCAGTCTGACAAACCAACTTCGCTCAGCCTGACAAACCAACTTTACTCAACTCAGAGCCAAGAATCAAGAAAAGCCAAACACACAGTAAACAACAAACAAAAAAGGGCTGCACTAAAAAATGCAGCCCTTTTGCTTATTAAAACTACTTAGTAATTATTCAGTAATTATTGCTTTTGCGCCAAACACTTGTGAAGCTGTTTTTACTTTTACAAAGTAAACTCCTGTTGATGGGAATGTAGATTTATCGAAGTCAAATCTGTTTTCTCCGGCATTTATATTGCCTTTGTAAACAGTAGAAACCAATTTGCCACTCACATCAAAAATTTCGATAGTAGCATCTTCGCTTACTTCAGAAGTGAACATTAAAGAAGTGTTTCCATTTGAAGGATTTGGGAATACTTTAAGTACGCCATTATTAAACACTGTTTCGTTTATTCCAGTAACATCTACTCCACCAATATTTATGTCATCAATATAAAAGTTATTGCTCAAATTAGAACTCTTGTATTGAATTTTAAATAGCACATTTGGCTTTTTAATATTGCCTGACATTGTAAATGTTTCTTTCTGCCAATAAAAACCTGCTGTAGGAACATAATTAGCAAGCGTATAACCGCCATTTACTATTTTATGTCCTCCAATGCCGCGTAGAAATAACCAGTTGGCTCCACAGTTGATACTCGCATATATTTTTATAGAATCTACACTTTTATCTGAATAGAATTGATCTGCTGAAGCCAGTGAATAATAGAAAGAGAATGTCATATTTGTAAGTCCCGACAAATCCATTGCAGGGCTTACAATTTCTTCCACATCACTTTCGCGTGTTAGCTTATAGTTGTTCACCATGTAACAGTGATTACCGCTACGGGCAGCAACATTTGTAGGTTTAAAATAGGAAGGTGTACCTCCGTAATTTATAGAAGTCCATTGGTCAAAAGCATCAGACCCTTCAAAGTTCTCATAAAAAGGAGCTGTATGAAAAACGTTACCTTCGCTAACATACACAGCAAAAGAATCCACAGAAGTAGTACTTCCATATCCATTTCCAACTGATAATTTTACAATTTTCCAACCCGGAGTAAAATAACTTACAGAAACTACTGAATCTGTAGAGTTTTGAATATCTGCATCATCGCCAAATTCCCATAATCTTTCGCTTGGCTCTCTAAAACCATTATATGAAGCATCAATAAATTTTACAGGATTTCCCACACAGGTATATAATGTAGTTGTACCGAAAGCTGCAATTGGTTTGCTGGCTGGATCATCTATATCGTATGGGTCATTCGTTCCTGTTAAGGTTAAATTAGCACAATCCCACAAATTACGTCTTGAAGAAATTGTTGAATTTAGTGTTGCTAACATTCTTGTTTTTTGCCCTTCTGTAAACATTTTTGAGCAATAAGAATAGTCCATATAATTTTGAACATTCTCGATTGTGCCAATTTCACATTCATTCATATTTAAGTTACAACTTAGGTTTGAACCTTTTGTAATTGGCGTATCATTCACGCCATCATCACCACAAGCAACACCTGGTTGGTTAGAACCTCCCCACACGTGTGGCAAATTTAGGTAGTGCCCAACTTCGTGTGTAAGTGCTCGTGAATTGTATGGTTTACTGGTACCAATACTTCCAATATAATTATGCAAAATCATTATGCCATCTTTATCGGTAATATATCCGGCAACTGTTGCAGGTAAATAAGCATATCCTGCCACTCCATCTTCCATAGAACTGCAAACCCACACATTCAAATATTTATCGCGTGGCCAAGGATCTACTTTAGCGTTATCGTTTCCGCTATATGCCTGCATCACAGCGTGACGAATTATACCATTAGTTGGATTGCCTTTGGGATCTAAATGTGCTAAGCGGAACTCAACACCAATATCTCCAATAATATTTTTAAATGCAGCCACAACATCAGCAGTATCTGCATTGCGCTTGTTATAGTCATCATTTAAAATGCGCACTTGGTCTATTACCTGAGCATCAGAAATATTTTCCGGACCAAAATTGTGTAAGATGTGAAACACTATCGGAATAATAATCGGGCAATCTCTGCCTGCAGCAGATTTATGAGGTTGCAAAGCATACTGTGCTGTGAAATCATTCAAGGCTTTTTCAACATCCAAAATAGATGGATCTGCTTTAATTGCCTCTTGTGTTTTTTCTGTTGTGCCGCACACAAAATTTTGTGCATTTGCAAATAACATTGCACCGGAAAAAATAATGGTAAGTACTTTTTTCATTTATTCCCTTGTTTCAGATTTAACTAATAATATTTTATATAAGAGTTTAGAGTGTAAATATACGATTACTAAAACTCATTTTGTAATCTTTTTACAAGATTATCATTCGTTCAAAATAATATTGCTTGCTTTTAACAAATAAAACTTTGTAACCAAATATTACCTGAAAGACAATCGCGCTGAATTCAATTCAAATTTATTTTAATAAATAATTCCCAACCTTAAACTAAGTTACTAAGATTAAAATTTGCACAAAATTTTCGTTCTATAAACACTAATAATACTTTTACGGCATGAGTAAAGTTTCCACACCACTTACAGAAATGTTAGGAATAGATTATCCTGTAATTATGGCTCCAATGTTTTTGGTAAGTAATGCCAAAATGGTTATTGAAGCATGCAATGCCGGAATTGCAGGAACAGTTCCTGCGCTCAACTACCGCACCGATGCAGAATTTAGAAAAGCATTGGAAGAAATAAAAAGTTCAACCAACAAAGCATTTGGCGTAAATATCATCACTAACAAATCAAATATTAGAATGAAGGAAAACCTTCAATCGTGTTTAGATTACGAAGTGCCATTTATTATTACTTCACTCGGAAGCCCGGAAGAGGTTATTAAAGAAGCTCACAAAAAGGGCATAAAAGTTTTTTGCGATGTAGTTGATGTAAAATTCGCCCAAAAAGTTGAAGCCTTAGGTGCAGATGCAGTAATTGCAGTAAACAACAGAGCCGGAGGGCATGCCGGAGATTTATCACCAGAGGAACTCATTCCATTGTTAGTAAAAAACTGCAAAATTCCCATTATATCAGCCGGTGGTGCAGGCGATTCAAAAAGTATAAATCATATTCTTTCGCTTGGGGCTTGCGGAGTTTCTGTGGGCAGTATTTTTATTGCCAGCCACGAATCGCCCGTAACACAAGAATACAAACAAGCCTGCGTTCATTATAGTTCAAAAGACATTGTGATGACCACTCGGCTTTCAGGTACGCCTTGCACTGTAATCAATACGCCTTATGTGCAACAAATTGGAACACAACAAAATTGGCTTGAAACCATTTTAAACAAGAATAAAAAACTAAAGAAATATGTAAAAATGCTCACTTTTTATAGAGGCATGAAGATGCTTGAAAAAGCTGCATTTAGCGCTACATACCAAACAATGTGGTGTGCCGGACCTACCATTGACTTTGTGAAAGAAATAAGACCATTAAAAAACATAGTAGAAGAATTAGTAGTAGGCATTACTACACAAAAAGCAAACCAAACCGTTTAAAAAAGAAGATGAAACTAAACACTAAGATAATTATAGCAGCAACTCTTTTATTGTTTACTATTTCTGCCTGCAGAAAAATACAAGAAGATAACCTAATTAAAGGGCTTTGGCAAGTTGAGAGCATCTCGATAGACACTTCAACAATGCTTAATAGAAATACCACTTTTGTACGCAATTTGATTGATACTGCCAATGCACGCAATGGAAACTATCTAAATGCCTTTTTAGATGGCTATACTGCCAATAGCAGCAATGCTTACTACAGAATAGATTATCAGCGCGATGGTATAGTTTTTACTTACTATAATATTGGCGACTCAAATGTATATTCAACCATTGGTAAATGGGAGTTGCCTAAAAACAATTTACTAATACAAAAAGTAGATAAGTTTTTAGATGGACAATTCACGATTAAACAACTAAACACTACAAGTTACAGCTATAAATCAACCAATAACTATATTAAGTTTTTAGATGACACCGTTTCGCTGGAAGTGAAGATTAAAAAAGTGCCATAGCCTATCAAAATTTTGGTCAATAAAAATGCCGTAGAAATCTAAATCTCTACGGCATTTTGTATTTTAGTTATACTAATTTCTAGTTAGCAGCCAAATAACTTGCAACGCCATCGTGCGTAGCTTTCAAACCGTCCTTTCCGGCACTCCAATTGGCAGGGCAAACTTCACCATGTTGCTCAAAAAATTGAAGAGAATCAACCATTCTAAGTGCTTCATCAATATTTCTACCCAATGGCAAATCGTTTACTAATTGATGGCGAACTACACCTTCTTTATCAATCAAAAACAAACCGCGATATGCAATCAACTCAGCAGTAGCTTGCATTTGGTCGTTATCATCGTAAAAATAAGCCCCATTTAAAACATCGTAGTTGGCAGAGATTGTTTTATTAGTATCTGCAACTAACGGATAGGTAACACCTTGAATTCCGCCTTTGTTTTTTGGCAATTGCAACCAACCCCAGTGGCTTTGTTCTGTATCGGTAGAAACACCAACAACCACAGTTCCTTTACTTTCAAACTCAGCTAATTTTTCTTGGAAAGCGTGCAACTCCGTTGGGCACACAAACGTGAAATCTTTTGGATAAAAGAATAACACTACGTGTTTCTTTCCAATGTATTGCTCCAATGAAAAATTCTCAACAATATCCGAACCGTTTAAAACGGCAGCAGCCTTAAATAAAGGTGCTTTTTTTCCTACTAATACAGCCATAATAATTTCTTGTTTTTGTTTAAATAATCGTGTGCAAAATTAAGAACTAAAGCTATAAACCAAAGCCAAATCTTTGTAAAACAATTATGGATTTTCTTTAAATAACTTAGCCAAATCTCCAATCAATTTATCTACCGATTCAGGATTGGTGCCATCATAATAACCGCGAATTTTTCCGTCTTTATCTGCCAATACAAAATTTCCACTATGCGCAAAACCACCCGGGCTTTCAGGATCTTCTTGTGCAGCAATTAGATATTTGTCGGCAGTAGCAAATAACTGTTCTTTATCTCCGGTAAGGAAATACCAATTTTTATCAATGCCCAATTTATGCGCAAACTCAAATAGAACATGTACTGAATCGCGCTTTGGATCTATGGTGTGTGAGAGAATTAAAAAATCGTTTCGCTTGCCATACTTCTCATAAACACGCAACATTTGCGCTTTCATTTTTGGGCAAATACTCGGGCATTTGGTAAAGAAAAAATCAGCTACAAAATATTTTCCTGCCACATCTTTTTCTGTAACCGTATCCCCAAACTGATTTATAAATTTAAACTTTGGAACAGTATATGCAGATGTATCTTCCACAATTTCGCCATTCACTATTCGCTTTACAGAAATTCTTTCTACCACCGGATTACTATTGCTCTGGCAGGATTGTAATATTATGGCTACCAACAAAAGCAGAAATAAACATTGAAAATATTTTCTTTTACTAAACATATTATACGTAGAATTTTAAAATAAAATTTTATAAAATCATAATTTGCATGGTGCTGCATTTAAAGCATTTATCCAGCGCGAAATAAGTGCTACTCCTTCGGTGTGAATTAGTTGTTTCCCCAACTCCGGCATTCTCACTCCGGGATCGTTCGACAGCATTCTGTGTATCACTATGGATTCGTTTGCTTTTCCAGGAACAATATCAAAATAATTTCCACCGGTAGCTTTTCCTGCCGCAACAGGAGTTTTGCAAATTCCCAAATTCTCAGGGTTCTCATTCTCCCAATTTAGATAAAGCCCGGAAGTATAAGCCGGCCCTTTTGGATTGTGGCAATGTCCGCAATTCATATCTAAATAAGCCCTTGCGCGTTGGTCTAAATTGTAATGTACAGAATCTTCCCAGTTCGGTGTCTTCGGCACTGTTTCAACAGCAGGGAGATTTGAAAGAAGTCCTAATTTTGCCCAACGGCTTAATTGATTTTCAGTGCCCTCAGCATACGCATAATCTTTATTCAAATTTCTGATTTTAGGTCCTATCGGAAGGATTTTTGTATTGTTATGCCAATGGCAACCTTTACACTGATTTTTGCTTGGTACCACATATTCAACACTTTTTTTCGAACCATCAAAATGTATCCAACTCACTTCTTTAAAAGCGCCAATACTATTTAGCGTTGCTTCTGTTTGTTCATCATTCCAAGTGTATTCTAATGCGTCCCAACCGTTTGCTCTATGCACCAAAAGTCTTGTTTCTATTATCTTCTTATCACCATCAGGCTTTCTAAAATCTAAAGGATAGTAAAAGTTTTTTACCAAAAAAGAACCTACCGGAAGGTTAAAAGCATCGGTGGTATCATAAGTTGCACTCTTGCCTTCGGGCACATATACAAAGCGTTTTTTAAAAGCATAGTCGGTAAAAAGAGAAGAGTTTAAATCGTAAGGAATAATGCGCTCGTTAGGTTTTAAATTTTTTAATGCACCAATAAAAATATTGTATTCTGAAAGGTTTTTAAAAGGCTCTTTCGCTACATCTAAAGCCAACTTTGCAGGTTGCGAGTTACAACTCACCAATTCATAAGCAGCTATTAAAATAAATAAAAACAAAGCGCTAAATGATGCTCTAATTTTCATTCAGCGAAGTTGTGTTATTTAAAACGAATAGCAAACACAAAAAAATATTTCTAACAGAATTTACCGTAAAGTAAAAAAGAGTTTCACTTTTGTTGAAATGAAAAATCTGATTGCCACATTCGCATTTGCCTTATTGCTTACAGGCTGCGCACACGTTCCTGAAATTCAAACAAAAGTAAACTCATTCCACACCTTTAATGTGCCAACCGGACCAGAAGATTTTGTATTAGATACTTTAAGTTCAAACACACCACGCCTGTTGGTTTCGTGTGGTATAAAGCGAAAAGATGACCTTTCAAAAGGTGCGTTTGTTTACATCAATTTACACACTAAAAAGGTTTCCAATATTCCAACAATTCTTCCGGAAAACATTGCACTGTTTCCACACGGAATCGATTTGCTTAAAATGAACGACAGTTTGTTTTTATATGCTGTAAATCACGAACCAAAGTTAAAAGGCAAAAAAGATTTCGCACGAAATTCCGTGCTCAAATTTTTACTTCAAAAAGACTCCTTATTTTTTATGAAAAAATATGCTGCCCCTTGCATTGTAAGCCCAAATGCAGTTTGTGCTTTAGCTGATGGAAATATCTTAGTAACCAATATGAATACCGGAAGTTACTTAAGCAATGGAAATGTTTGCTATTGCAATAGCGACACTTGTTTCCGTGTTTCAAAAAAGATTTTTTACGCCAATGGAATCACGCGCAACAAAGAGTTTATTTACGTTGCTTCAACCTTAAAAAACAAAGTATTTCGCTATACTTTTTCAGATAACAAACTACACGAAAATGTAACAGTAGAAAAAGTTTATGGTGGAGATAATTTGCGTATTGTGAACGACACACTTTATGTTGCCGCACACTTAAATATCAATAAATTTCTTGGCCATGCAAAAAAAGCAAGCAAACATTCGCCAAGTGCCGTTTACGAAATTCCTTTAGCTACCATGCAGCCTAAACTTATTTTTTATCACGAAGGCGATTTAATTGATGCAAGTTCAACAGCCATAAAATACAATGGAAAACTTTATATTACAGGGGTTTTTGACCCTGAAATAATTGAAATAAAACTTACAGAATAAAGGCTATTTAAACGGATTTGAAAAAGCGGTATCACTCACAAAACTTGCATCGTCTAAGGTTTTTAAAAATGCAATTAAATCGCTTTTTTCCTGTGCTGTTAAATGCAATCCACCTTGGTTAATCTTCTTCATGTTTGGTGAAATATTTGGCGAATAACGCAAGCTATCGCTATAAAAATTCACCACTTGCTCTAAGGTTTCAAATCTACCATCGCGCATGTATGGATAAGTATAAGACAGGTTTCGCACCGAAGGCACTTTAAATTTTCCATAATCATCGGTTGAGCCTGTAACTTTTCCCAGCCCAATATCTTTTACATCGGCTAAAGTTGCCGCACTGTCTAATGCGTTATTTAAAAACTCATTATTGGTAAAAGTCAAGTACGGGCCATCAGTATGGCAGTGAAAACAATCGCCTTTTTCTGTACTAAAAATAGCCAACCCTCTTTGTTCTGCATCGCTTAAAGTATAAAGCCCTCGAAGCGATTTATCGTAATTAGAATTTGTAGAAATCATAGTGCGCATAAACATGCCGATGGCTCTAAAAATCTTATCTTCTGTGATAGTTCCGGGTCTGCCAAATGCTTTCTTAAAAAGCGGAACATAATCTGTTCTTTTCTCAATTTTAGAAACTGCTTGAGCAGCATTAAAGTGTTGTTCATCTAAAAGAGCATCATGCGAAGCTGCTTCCAGCGAAGGTTGTCTTCCGTCCCAAAAAAGCTGCCTCATCCAAATAGAATTTTGCAACGATGGTGTGTTGCGTTTGGTTGGCCCACTCAGGTTCATGCTAAACTGCTTTCCTTCATCAGAAAAGGCAAACTCCGGTTTGTGGCAACTGCCACAACTTAAAGTGCTATCGGCAGAAACTATTGGATCCCAAAACAACATTCGTCCTAAGCGAATGCCTTCAACTGTGAAAGTAGAATCCGGAAACCTGCGAAATCTATTTGAAGGGCTTGGTCTTTGTAAAGAATATGGCGTGCCCACATACAAGCTATCGGGGTCATTTGAATTCGGATCGGGCTCAATATTTTTATCGGGTTTGCAACCTGCAATTCCTAATAAAAATAATAGAACTGTGGCAAGTGAAACTTTCACTAAACTGCTAAGCAATTTTTCAATTTTCAATTTCATTTTTGCTTACTCTATCGTAAATGCTTTTGAAAAATTTTCAGCAAATTTTATTGCGGTATCGTAGTTTTTGCTGTTTGTTTTATCGGAGTGTGTGTAGCTTTCTTCGTAATTAGAAATATCAATATCGCTTATCCCATTTCTGAAAATTTTATCAATATCTAAACGAAAAGTAAGCGTATTATTTCCTTCAGCAATGTTTAAACTTTTCAAAACTTCAACTGTTTTATACAATTCATCTGAACCAACATCATAAATCAGCAAATTGTCAAACTTATCGCTGCCATCAACATCGCTTCTGCCTTCCATTCGCACAAAAATATATTTAAGCCAGCCCCAATACATTGAACTGTACAAATGGCGCGGGTCGCTATCTGCAACATCATCGGGCAACATGTTATTTTGCGCAGCAGTTAATCCCACTCCAAACTTCACTTTTTTAAAGTGCGTTACCGGAATATTTTTAATAACAAGTGTTTGCGTTGAAGGGGTTTCATAATCCACGCAAACCAAATCAGTAAGTTTTACTTCTGTGTTATCATCTTTCACCAAAGCAATGTTTGAAAGGAAATATTTAAACTTTTCAATTTTATACTTGTAGCTTGCAGAATCAATATATTCTGACTTTAAAACCAAATTTTGATTATTGAATTTGGCAGTAAAATTCAATGTAAGGTCGGCTGTTTTTTCTTTCTTGCTGCAAGCACTTATTCCAAAAATAGTAAGCATTACGGCAAGCGATAAAAGATTTTTCATAACTAAACAAATATGGTTGGAAAGATAAGATTTATTGCAAAGAAGTTGCTTGTAAATAAAATCTATTCTAAAACATTTGTTAAGCAAGCGTAGTCTATTACTTTCGCCCTTCTTTTTTACTTTAAAATAACTTTTTGCACATGCAAAGAAAAAGGGTTTTAATTACCGGAGCAGCAGGATTTTTAGGCTCTCATTTATGCGATAGATTTATTAAGGAAAACTACCATGTTATAGGCATGGATAATTTAATAACAGGCGATTTAAAGAATATTGAACACCTTTTTAAGTTAGAAAATTTCGAGTTTTACAACTGTGATGTGTCCAAGTTTGTACACGTTCCTGGAGAGTTAAATTATATTTTGCATTTTGCATCTCCGGCTTCGCCAATTGATTATTTAAAAATTCCTATCCAAACTTTAAAAGTTGGTTCGCTTGGCACACATAATTTATTGGGCTTAGCGAAAGCAAAACAAGCACGCATTTTGGTAGCTTCAACTTCTGAAGTTTATGGCGACCCATTAGTTCATCCGCAAAACGAAGATTATTGGGGAAATGTAAACCCGATTGGGCCGCGCGGTGTTTATGATGAGGCAAAACGCTTTCAAGAAGCCATTACAATGGCTTATCACACTTATCACGGATTAGAAACAAGAATTGTGCGCATTTTTAATACTTACGGGCCAAGAATGAGACTGAACGATGGCAGAGTGCTTCCTGCATTTATTGGGCAAGCATTGCGCGGTGAAGATTTAACCATGTTTGGCGATGGTAGCCAAACACGCTCTTTTTGCTATGTAGATGATTTAGTAGAAGGAATTTATCGTTTACTTTTAAGTGATTATCACTTACCGGTAAACATTGGAAACCCTGATGAAATTACCATTAAAGAGTTTGGAGAAGAAATTTTAAAACTAACAGGCGCTAACCAAAAACTAATTTCAAAGCCACTACCGGTTGATGACCCAAAACAACGCAAACCGGATATTACGCGCGCTAAAGAAATTCTTGGATGGCAGCCGAAAGTGAACCGCTCCGAAGGCTTGAAAATAACTTACGAATACTTTAAAAACCTGCCGAAAGAAATTTTATTTGATTCACGCCATAAATTTGAATAACAGTATATGCAACAAGACTTTTTTTCGCACGAAACAGCTATAGTTGATGAAGGCTGTAAAATTGGAAAAGGCACTAAAATATGGCACTTCAGCCATGTAATGCCGAATTGCACTATTGGCGAAAATTGCAACATTGGACAAAATGTAGTAATAAGCCCCGAAGTAATTTTGGGTAATAACGTAAAAGTGCAAAACAACGTTTCAATTTATACCGGAGTGGAATGTGAAGACGATGTTTTCTTAGGCCCATCAATGGTTTTCACCAATGTTACCAACCCAAGAAGCGCGGTAAATAGAAGAGGACAATACGCCAAAACAGTTGTAAAAAAAGGCGCTTCAATAGGTGCAAACGCCACTATTGTTTGCGGGCACGACATTGGTGAATTTGCCTTTATCGGTGCCGGTGCGGTAGTTACTAAACATATTCCTGCGTATGCACTTGTGGTAGGAAATCCTGCAAAACAAATCGGCTGGATGAGCGAATACGGACATCGTTTATCATTTGATAAAAATGGCATTGCGGTTTGCGAAGAAAGTAAAGAGCAATACGAATTAAAAAACGGAGCAGTAAGAAAACTATAATAGAAAATATACTAAAGCAACAATTAAATTGAATCAAAAAAAATGGTAGAAGAATTACTTAAAAAAGAAAAGAAATTAGCAGTTATCGGATTAGGCTACGTTGGTTTGCCTATTGCATTGGAGTTTGCAAAAACTGTTTCGGTAATTGGTTTTGATATTAGCCAAAAGCGTGTGGAGATGATGCGCAACGGTATTGACCCAAGCGAAGAATTAGACAGTACGGAATTTGAAAACCGCGATATACAATTTACTGCAGATTTAGAAGATTTAAAAGCCGCAAACTTTTTTATTGTAGCCGTACCCACTCCGGTTGACGACCACAACGTGCCAGATTTAAAACCCGTGCTTGCCGCTTCGCGCACTATTGGAAAGGTAATTAAAAAAGGCGATTATGTGGTGTATGAAAGCACAGTTTACCCGGGCTGCACCGAAGAAGATTGCCTTCCGGTAATCGAAAAAGTTTCAGGCTTAAAAATGGGTAAGGATTTTAAATTAGGCTATTCCCCTGAAAGAATAAATCCGGGCGATAAAAACCATACGCTTACCAAAATTGTAAAAGTGGTTTCAGGTTGTGATGAAGAAAGTTTAGACATTGTTGCCCGCACCTACGAAATTGTAGTAAAAGCAGGCGTACACCGCGCCAGCTCTATTAAAGTAGCAGAAGCCGCAAAAATTATTGAGAACACTCAGCGCGATTTAAACATCGCTTTAATGAATGAACTTTCGCATATTTTTTCACTCATGGGAATAAATACTTACGAAGTTTTAGAAGCAGCGGGAACTAAATGGAATTTCTTGAAGTTTTCTCCCGGCTTAGTTGGTGGACACTGCATTGGCGTAGATCCATATTACCTTACTTACAAAGCAGCTTCACTCGGCTACACACCGGAAGTAATACTTGCCGGAAGAAAAACAAACGATGGAATGGGAGCTTACATTTCTAAAAAATTGGTTCAGCAATTGATTAAAAAGAATAAGCAAATACCGCAAACAAGAGTACTTGTGATGGGCGCTACTTTTAAAGAAAACGTAAGCGATATTCGCAATAGCAAGGTAGTAGATGTAATTAAAGAACTAATAAATTACTCGGTAAATGTAGATGTAATAGATCCATTTGCAGACCATGAAGATTTTCACCACGAATACGGAATACATTTAGTAAAAGAAGCAGGAAAAGAATACGATGCTGTTGTTGTAGCCGTAAACCACGAACAATACAGCCACTTAAAAGATGCTGACTTTAAAAAAGTTTTGAAAGAAGACGGCATTATTGTAGATGTAAAAGGAACGCTTAGAAAAAATGTGAAAGCATTTGACTATTGGAGTTTGTAATTGATAATTTCACTTGAATATGAAAAAAATACTTGTTACCGGAGGTGCCGGATTTATCGGTTCGCATGTGGTTAGATTGTTTGTTACAAAATATTCTAACCATCACATTGTAAACGTTGATAAACTTACCTATGCAGGCAATTTAGAAAACCTAAAAGACATTGAAAACGCCTCTAATTACTCTTTTGTGAAAGGAGATATTACCGATGCCGCTTTTGTAGATAAACTATTTGATGAACACGATTTTGCGGCAGTAGTGCATTTAGCTGCCGAAAGTCATGTAGATAGAAGCATCAGCAATCCTTTAGATTTTGTACTTACCAATGTGGTAGGAACCGTGAATTTATTAAACGCTGCAAAAAAAATTTGGCATTGTTCAAAAGACAAACCATTGCCACAAAACAAAATATTTTACCATGTTTCTACCGATGAAGTTTATGGCTCGCTTGGCGAAACAGGCTACTTTTTAGAAACAACACCTTACGACCCACAATCGCCTTACTCTGCTTCAAAAGCATCGAGCGACCATTTCGTGAGAGCCTATTTCAACACCTTTAATTTGCCGGTTGTTTTAAGCAACTGCTCAAATAATTATGGTTCACATCAGTTTCCGGAGAAACTTATTCCGCTCTTCATAAAAAATATTCGCGATAAAAAATCGCTGCCCGTTTATGGCGATGGAAAATATACCCGCGATTGGCTTTTTGTTGAAGACCACGCTACCGCAATTGACACCATTTTGCACAATGGAAAACTGGGCGAAACCTACAATATTGGTGGATTTAACGAATGGCAAAACATCAACTTAATAAAGTTGCTTTGCAAAGTAATGGATAAAAAATTAGGACGAGCAGAGGGCGAAAGCGAGCAGTTAATTACCTACATAAAAGACCGCCCGGGCCACGACAGACGCTATGCTATTGATGCTTCTAAGTTAAACCAATCACTTGGCTGGAAACCATCAGTAACTTTTGAAGAAGGTTTAGAGCGCACTGTAGAATGGTATCTTGAAAACGAGACTTGGCTTAACAATGTTACCAGCGGCAATTACCAAAAATACTATGCTGCGCAGTATGAAACTGCTGAATAATAAAAATTAAAAGTTTACTTGTAATATTGAAACCGATAGTACTTTATCTGCTATCGGTTTTATTTTTTTCATTCCATTACAATAATGCAGGAACAGAATAACAACAAAAAAGAACCACACTATTTAATAGACGGCACTAAAAAGTTTATTAGAGATGTAAACCAAGTTATTGATTTACGTAATCGCATTCATCAAATAATTTTTGATTCGCGAACACCTTTAGGCAAGCTCTTTGATATTGTTTTAATGCTATTCATTTTAGTAAGTGTTATCACGGTTGTGCTTCACAGTGTACCTACTATAAGAGCAAAATACGATACCTTACTTTACTCCTTAGACTGGTTTTTTACCATTTGTTTTTTGGTTGAATATGGACTAAGAGTTTTTTCTGCCAAGAATCGAAAAGCATACATTTTCGGTTTTTGGGGAGTATTAGATTTTATTGCTGTTTTTCCTTCTGTTGTGGCACTAATTATTGTTGGGCATCCAACTATTCAAGTAATAAGAGTTGTGCGTTTGCTAAGAGTATTTAAAGTGCTGCGGCTCTTGCGGTTTATTGCCGAAGGTTATGCGCTTATGCGCATACTGCGTGCTAGTTTTTACAAAATAACGGTGTTTATGTCTTTTATTTTTGTATTAGTTATTTTGTTAGGCTCTGCCATGTATGTAATAGAAAGTGGGAATCCCGGGTTTGAAAGTATTCCAAATAGCATTTACTGGGGAATTGTAACCATTACCACAGTTGGCTTTGGCGATGTTACTCCAAGTACAGCACTCGGAAAATTTGTTTCCTCTCTTATCATGTTAGCCGGTTATGCTTTAATTGCTGTTCCAACCATAATTATTGGTAGCGAAACCGTAAACGACAAAAACAGAAAACAATTTCCTTGCCCGCAATGCCACCACCAAAATTACTACAGCCACAAATATTGCAGTGAGTGTGGCAACTTCTTTTTAGATGATGAAAATTAATACTAGCAAGGCAGCCAATGAAAAAGATTAGTTCTATTCCTTTACTCCTTCAAAAATTTTACTCTCTGTTTTAAACCGTTGGTAAAAGTAACTTCTGCAAAATATACTCCGCTTGTGTTTATTCTATTTTCGAGCAAAATGGTTGTGTATGTTGTTGCTTTTATCTGTTGGCTGTAAATGTTTTTACCAGTTGCATCAAATATGCTTATCTGCTGCATTAGGTTTGCTCCACTTTTTATATTGATGCTGTTAGTTGCAGGATTTGGAAATATATTTACTCCATACGCCTCACTACCGGCCGGTGTAGCCACAGCCGTTCCAGTATTTACGGTAACTTTTACTGTATCGTAGCTCCACCAAATACCTGCACAATCCTGTACACTATCGCGCATGGCAATAACATAGTAGGTGCTGCTATCGGGGCATACTATGCCGCCACTAAAGCCATCTGCTATTTTATTGCCTGCGGCATCCTGCCAGTAAACCGTATCGTAAGTTGCAATGTTAGCAGTGGCGCTTAGCTCTATACAAGTACTGTTGGCTTTGGCAAAGGCAGTATCTTGTATGGTGGCAGTAACATCATTGGCATTAAAGGGATATATATCGCTGAGGGCATCTAATTGTAGATTCCCTGTAACAGATGTTATTCCAATTCTAAAATGGATAAACTCATAATCTTGGAGTTTAGGTGTAAGTATGGCAGTATATTGATGCCAGCCAGTGTCTATTCCTTCGCTTTCATAAATTTTTTCAATACGATTACAAGTATCTGTGTTACCCCATATTTGGAGTGTCTTTTTATTATAAAGAGAGTCTAAATTAAAAAAATCTGCCGCCCAATAAGTGATTTGATATTCTCGATTTCTTTTTAGTGAACAACTTAAAAACGTAGATAGGCTTCCTTTTAATGTATTTGACACATCACTAATCATAATACAAGTTTGCCCTGAATAGGGAAAAGCAGGATAAAAGGTAGTAGGGTTGCTAAATGTATTATCAATAACTGATACAAAAGAATCACAAAGAAAAAAGCCGGACAATGAACATGTATTTAAATAAACAAAAGTATCTATTGAACCACCAACAAAAGCTATACACTTAGTGCCTTCCATCTCTTTATTTGTTACTATTATCTGCGCTATTGCTTGTTGATAAAAAGCAATAGCACAGATGATTATCTGTGCTATTGCTTTTATCATTTTAAAAGTATTTTACCGTTATATTTATTACCAGAAATTAAGCATTTAGCAATGGTTAAAACGAGAGGAAATGAAAATTGACGGGTAGGATTTACCCCCCAATCATTAACATTTTTTAATGATTGTAGTTTGCTTTTCATAACACAGGTTTTTAGAGCAGCCCGCTTGGGCATGCGGTGAGTAAATGGTTTGGTAAAGATATAACATATTTTTTAAATGCAAAAAAATACATTTACAAAGGCTAAGAATTATATGATTACGTAGAAATTATTTGAGATCATCGCTCGTTGGATTTCGATTATCCTAAGTTTATACTTGTTGCTTGTATTTACCTCAACACCAAACACTTTCCAAAAATATCTTCAGGGTTTACGGTTTGCGGGCAAACACCTAACATAAAACCACCTCCTCCTGCTCCGCATATTTTCAAGTAAAATTGCTTGCTTTTTAATCCCTGTTGCCAAAGTATCTTCATGCTTTCAGGGATAAACTCCGGCATTAAGTTAAGTTGATGTTGCGAAAGTATTGCAAATGATTTCAGCAGGTTTGCAGCATCATTTTCTATAAAATATGAAATACACAAATTCACAGTTGGCACTAAAGATTTTTCAACTTGTTTTAAAAAGTTTGAGTCTTCACTCTTTTTCAAAAATAGGTTTACATAAGTTAAAGTATTTCTTGCTTTCCCTGTATCAACTAAAAAGAATTTTAAGTCCATTTTGTTGAAAGCAGGTGTAGTTACTTTTTCTGTTTTTTCTTTTGTGATATAAATTGAAGAATTGGTGTAGCTTACCAAAGCATCTAAGCCTGAACTTTTGCCGTGGTAATAACTTTCTATATCTGCCAAAATTTCCTTTATGGCAGAAAAGTTTTTTTCGTTTACTCCTATTCCATAATTATGCAATACAGCCGCTGCTAAAGCACCGGAGCTTCCCAAACCGTAGCCTTGCGGAATATTTGAATTGAAATACAAACCATCTTCAATATTAGAAAGTAAGCGGTTAGTATCAATAAATTTTGAGAGTTTAGGGTGAAAAATAATGTAATTAGCAAGCAACTCCAGCGACTGGTTTGAAGCCATTGCTGCGCCTGAAAGCATTTCTCTTTTCTCAAAAAAACCTTCAAACAAATTGAGGGGCAGCGCCAAACCGGCAGAACCAAGGTTTACGGTATGTTCCCCAAAAAGCAACAGTTTTGAATAAAAGAACCGATGGCTGATTTCAATCTTTTTCTTCGGCATAATAATTTCAGGTGCAAGCATAAACTATATTCTAAGTATAACAATTACTCAGCGCAATTATTTAATGCAAGCTAACAGCACACAACGCTTTTGTCAATCTAAAAATGAAGGTTTTATCAATTTATCAATTTCCAAAGCCAGTTTCCTATCCTTTTCGGTAATAGTATTTCCGGCATCGTGCGTGGTAAGTTTTATTTCTACTTTGTTCCACACATTACTCCAATTCGGATGATGATCAAATTTTTCAGTAAGAAATGCTACTTGTGTCATAAAAGCAAAAGCTTGGGTAAAATTTTCAAACACAAAAACCTTGCAAAGCATATTATCTTTTTCTTCCCACATAGTATATAATTTTAGTTACAAATTAGTAGCACTAAAAGTGTCGCCTTGGTTTATATCTCCGGTGTCGAAGCCTTTTTTAAACCAGCGCATTCTTTGTGCCGAAGTGCCGTGTGTAAACGCATCGGGAACCACATAGCCTTGTGCTTGCTTCTGCAACTTATCATCGCCAATAGAATTTGCTGCATTTAGTGCTTCTTCAATATCTCCGGCATCTAAAACATTTTTCATTTGCTGGGCGTGGTGCGCCCAAACGCCCGCCAAAAAATCTGCTTGCAATTCCAATTTCACAGAGAGTTTATTGTAATCTTCTTCGCTTAACTTGCTGCGCATATTGTGAACCTTATCAGAAATGCCCAAAAGGTTTTGAATGTGATGACCGTTTTCATGCGCTACCACATACGCCATTGCAAAATCTCCGGGTGCGTTCAGTTTATTTTTTAATTCATCGTAAAAACTCAAATCAATATACATTTTTTGGTCGGCAGGGCAGTAAAAAGGCCCCATAGAACTGGAAGCATCTCCACAGCCCGACTGCACGGCATCTCTAAACAAAACCAATTTGGGTTCTTCGTATTTCATTCCTTGCTCTTTAAAAATTTTATGCCATACATCTTCGTTATCTGCCAGCACCACTTTCACAAATTGTGCAGCCTCATCATCTTGTGCAGTATTTGCAGGAGCAGTTTGTTCCTGCATTGGCGCGTTTTGGTTCACAGCTTGCAGCAGTTCCATTGGGTTTTTGCCCATGAGCAAACCAAGCACCAGCACAATCACGGTTCCAATTCCGCCAAGTGCCAAGCCGCGCTTAGCGCCACCACTTCCGCGCATATCTTCTACATTATCGCTCTCGCGTCTTCCTTTCCATTGCATATTTTCTATTCTAATTTATAAACTAAGTACCCAAAAATACAATATCACTTCTATATTTTATGAAAGAATAAAATTAAGCCCCCAAACACGAAAATTCATATTTGCTGTTTACTAAAAAAATACACTGCTATTTTCATTTATTTGCCGAAAATTTACTTCATGCGCTATCTATCTGTTACATTCTTATTCTCATCTATTATATTGCTTTCTGCTTGTGGAAGCGGAGGCAACAATCCTTCAACCGAAGAAAAAAAAGCAAAAGGTGGCGTGAAATACGGTGGTATTTTCCGTGAAAACGAAACAGAATTTTACCGCTCGCTTTATCCGCAAAATATTACAGAAGTAGTTGGGCACCGCATTGTAAACCAAATTTACGAAGGCTTAGTTTCGCTTAACCAAGCAGATTTAAGCATTGAACCTTCCATTGCAAAAAGTTGGACTGTGAACGACAGCGCAACCATATTCACTTTCACACTTCGCAAAGGTGTTTTTTTTCACGATAACGAAGTTTTTGAAAATGGAAAAGGTAGAGAAGTTACTGCAAATGATTTTGTTTATTGCTTAGAATTATTGTGCAAAAAATCTGCTTCGAACCAAGGCTTTTGGCTCTTTGAAAACATTGTGAAAGGAGCTAAAGAATACTATGAAAAACCTTCTGCCCAAACTCGCGAAAATTTAGGTATAACTGCATTAAACGATAGCACTCTTCAAGTAACTTTAGAAAATCCTTATGCCGGATTTTTATACCGACTCGCCATGCCGTTTTGCTATGTTTTTCCGCACGAACTTTACGAAAAGAAAGGCGAAGCCATGCGCGATATTGCAGTTGGAACAGGTCCGTTCTTAGTAAAAAGAATTTTGCAAGATGAAGGTGTTTATTTGGCGCGCAACGAAAAATACTGGAAGTATGATGAATTTGGCAACCAACTTCCTTATTTAGATGGTGTGAAATTTTCTTTTATTAAAGAAGAAAAAACAGAAATGCTGGAATTTCGCAAAGCAAATTTAGAGATGAAACACCGCCTGCCTTTAGATGCCGTGAATGAAATTATTGACACCACAGGGCAACTTAAAGGCGAATACAAAAAATTTGAACTACAACAAACTACTGAGCTTTCGCTGCAATACTACGGCTACCTGCATGTAAATAGTATATTTTCTAACGACCATGTGCGCAGAGCTTTTTGCTATGCAATAGACCGTAAAAAAATTGTTGATTACACACTAAAAGGTGAAGGCGTTCCTGCATATAATGGCATTGTGCCACTCGGTATGAACGGCTACAACAATGATGCCGTGAAAGGTTTTTCCTTCGACCCTGCAAAAGCACAAGCGGAATTAAAATTAGCAGGCTACGAAAACGGAAAAGGATTTCCTAAAGTAACATTACAAATTAACAGCGGTGGCGGCAGAAACGAAAAAGTAGCAGAGGCAATCACTTCAATGCTAAAAGAAAATTTGAATGTAGATGTTGTGATTACCCAACTTCCTTTTGCGCAGCATTTAGAAAATTACGAAACAGGAAAAGCAATATTTTGGCGTGCCGGCTGGGTTGCCGACTATCCCGATCCCGAAAATTTTCTCACGCTTTGCTACGGTAAACACGTACCGGAAAAAGTTACGGATAAAGCATACTTAAATGCGTTCAGATATAAAAACCCTGCGTACGACAAACTATTTGAAACAGCTTTGGCAACTACCGATTTTGAAAAGCGAAACAGAATATATGAGCAATTAGATCAAATAGTGGTAAACGATGCTGTGATGCTGCCAATCTCTTACACCATCAACCGAAGGCTTATTCAACCTTACGTAAAAAATTTCCCGATAAACGGCATGGAATACAGGCTTTACAGAGATATTTGGTTCAGCCAAACACAAACCATCAAATAGCCTCAATATGTTCGGCATAAGATTATTTTTAGTAAAACAAGCTTTGCATAAAATTAAAAGTAGAGCCAACTACCATAATTTACGTGTAAGCCGAATTTTATTCAATCAAAAAACCAGGAAATTTAATCAGCCATTAGCAGGTTTCACTTACCAAACTGTAGAAGTTTGCGGCATGAAAAGCGAGTGGATTGCTTACAATAAAAACAATCATACCAATAAAGTAATTCTTTATTTTCATGGTGGTGGCTACGTAACCGGAAGCATAGAAACACATCGTTCTTTTTGCTCGCAACTGAGTAAACACTCAGGTGCAAAACTGCTTTTAATAGAATATCGTTTAGCACCGGAAAATGTTTATCCTGCACCAATTGAAGATGCTGCAAATGCCTACAAATGGCTTTTAGCACAAGGTTACGAAGCTAAAAACATTGCCTTTGCGGGCGATTCTGCCGGAGGCGGAGTTACTGCCGGAACCTTAGCTTATTTACGCGACAATGAAATTGAATTACCTGCTTGCGCTGTAATGTTTTCTCCTTGGTTAGACCTTACTTTTAGTGGCAAATCGTACCAAGAGAATCAAGAAATTGACCCCATGTTGATTTATGATGGTTTTGTGCTTTGGAGCAAAGCTTATTTGGGCAATGCCGAAAGGAATGCGCCTTATGCTTCTCCCCTACTTCATTCGCTAAAAAAATTCCCTCCTACTCTAATTCAAGTTGGCTCTTGCGAAATGCTATTAGATGACTCTACGCAGTTTGCGGCAAAAGCCAAAACTGAAGGCGTAGAAGTAACCTTAGAAATTTACGATAAACATTTTCATGTATTCAATGCGTTTTGGCGCGTACTGCCACAAGCGCGAAAAGCAAATAAAATTGCAGGTGCTTTTATGGCAAAGCACTTAAATATTTCTGCTGCTAAATCTGGTGAATAAAAAGCCCATCGCGCAATTTTGGTTCAAACCAAGTGCTTTTTGGCGGCATCACATTATTAGTATCTGCAATTGCCATTAGCTGCTCTAATGAAACCGGAAACAAGGCAAATGCAACCGCCATTTCGCCACTGTTTACACGCTTTTCCAATTCTTTTAAACCTCGTATTCCACCCACAAAATCAATTCGTTTATCCGTGCGCGGATCTTCAATTCCTAAGATTGGTTGAAGTAAAAAGTTTTGCAGAATAGTAACATCTAAAACGCCTATTGCATCTTCTTTTACAGTTGTAGATTTTGCAGTTAATTGATACCATTTTCCATTTAAAAACATGCCAAAATCATGTAAGCCCTTTGGCGAATAAGTTGAAGAGACCTCTGTTACTTCAAAGTTTTCTTTTACTTTATTTAAAAACTGCTCTGGTGAATTTCCGTTTAAATCTTTCACCACACGGTTGTAATCCATAATAGCTAATTGACTTGCAGGAAAAAGAACCGATAAAAAGAAATTGTATTCTTCCTGCCCTGTGTGTATTGAACTTTCCGAGCGTATTTTCTGCCCAATTTTTACAGCACTCGCTGCGCGGTGATGTCCATCAGCAATATAAAGAAACCGTACATTTTGTGCAAAAAGCTGTACCAAAGTTCGCACAGCAGGCACATCGCCCACGCGCCACACTTCGTGCTTCACACCATCATTTGCCACAAAACTGTAAAGTGGTGGCTGGCTCACATAATTTTCTACAATTTTATCTATTGCATCATTATCTCTGTAAGTCAAAAATATTGGACCTGTTTGCGCTTCTAACGTGGCAATATGTTTTATTCTATCCTCTTCCTTTTCAGGGCGGGTGAACTCATGTTTCTTAATAATATTATTCTCGTATTCTTCAATAGAGCAGCAAGCCACTAAACCGGTTTGAGTTCTACCATTCATGGTGAGTGAATAGATATAAAAACTCGCATTTTCATCTTTCACCAAAACACCGTCTGCTATTAACTTTTTAAAATTGGCAGTTGCCTTTTCGTAAACACTTTCGCTGTATTGAGAAGTATTTTGAGGCAAATCAATTTCTGCTTTGCTTACATGAAGAAATGAAAAAGGGTTACCCGCAGCCATTTCTTTGGCTTCTTCAGAATTCATTACATCGTAAGGCAAAGACGCTACTTGTGATGCTAATGCAGCTTTTGGGCTAAGTGATTTAAACGGTCTTACAGTTGCCATACAAAAAGAATAATTACAATAGAAATTAACGGGAATAAAAAATAATTATAGTGTAAAAGATTGAAAGAAATTCAATGCTTTCAGAAGCAAAAATGAGCAAACAAGCAATTGGATTGATTGCTTATTTTTTGTTTAGTTCTGCTGCGAAAAACTCGCGGTTCATGTGCGCAATGTTTGAAACAGAAATTCCTTTAGGACATTCTGCTTCACAAGCTCCGGTGTTGGTACAACTTCCAAAACCTTCAGCATCCATTTGTGCTGCCATGTCCAACACGCGCGATTGTCTTTCCGGTTCACCTTGTGGCAAAAGTGATAGTTGCGTAACCTTTGCAGAAACAAACAACATAGCAGAAGAGTTTTTACAAGCTGCAACGCAAGCGCCACAGCCAATACAAGCCGCAGCAGCAAATGCTCTATCTGCAAGTTCTTTGCTAATTGGCAACGCATTGGCATCTTGTGCATTTCCGGTGTTTACCGAAATAAATCCACCTGCTGCAATTATTCTATCGAATGCACTTCTATCAACTACCAAATCTTTAATTACCGGAAAAGCCTTTGCTCTCCAAGGTTCTACCACAATAGTATCGCCATCTTTAAACGAACGCATGTGCAACTGGCAAGTAGTAACACCTTGCAATGGTCCGTGTGGTTGTCCATTGATGTACATGCTGCACATACCGCAAATGCCTTCGCGGCAATCGTGGTCAAATGCAATTGGATCTTTTCCTTCGCGAATTAGTTTATCATTCAAAACGTCAAACATTTCAAGGAAAGACATATCTGAAGAAACCTCATCAACTTTATAGGTTTCTAATGCGCCTTTTGCTTTATTATTTCTTTGTCTCCAAACTTTAAGTGTAATCTTCATGTTGTTCTCACTCATAACCTTAAATTTTATTTATGCTCTACTAAATTATTTATATGAACGTTGTGCAATTTTGATGTTTTCAAATTTCAATTCCTCTTTGTGAAGTTCCCAATCTGCGCCTTTGTATTCCCATGCAGCCACATAATTGTATTTTTCATCATCGCGAAGTGCTTCACCTTCTTCAGTTTGGTATTCTTCACGGAAATGCCCGCCACAAGATTCGTTTCTATCTAAAGCATCTTTGCAAACAAGTTCTCCCAATTCCAAGAAATCAGCTACTCTACCTGCTTTTTCTAATTCAGGATTAAACTCATCTTTTTCACCGGTTACGCGCACATCTTTCCAAAATGCTTCACGCAATTTTTGGATTTCAGATATTGCTTCTTGCAAGCCTTTTGCATTACGCGCCATACCGCATTTTTCCCACATAATTTTGCCTAATTCTCTGTGGAAATAATCTACCGGTTGCGTTCCTTTCACAGCAAATAATTTATCTATTTTTTCTTGAACCGATTTTTCTGCTTGCGCAAAAGCTTCATGGTCAGTTGAAATTGCTTTGGTTCTTATTTCGGTTGAAAGGTAATCGCCAATAGTGTAAGGAATTACAAAATAGCCATCTGCCAAACCTTGCATTAAAGCAGAAGCTCCCAAGCGGTTTGCACCGTGGTCAGAAAAATTTGCTTCACCTAAAGCGTACAAGCCGGGAACAGTTGTCATTAAATTGTAATCTACCCACAAACCACCCATGGTGTAGTGCACAGCCGGATAAATTTGCATTGGCTCTTGGTAAGGATCTACTCCGGTAATTTGCTTGTACATATCAAACAAGTTGCCGTATTTTTCTTTAATTACGCCTCTACCAAGCTCCATAATTTCAGCATCGGGCAAATTGTGATGTCCGTGTTTGGTAGCTTCAATATTTCCGTAGCGTCTTGTATTTGTAGTGAAATCCAAGAACACTGCTTCGCCTGTTGCATTCACACCAAAGCCTGCATCGCAGCGCTCTTTGGCAGCACGAGAAGCCACATCGCGCGGCACTAAGTTTCCGAAAGCCGGATATCTTCTTTCCAAATAATAATCTCTGTCTTCTTCCGGAATTTGACTTGCTTTTTTCTGCTTTTTACGAAGTGCTTCCACATCTTCTTTTTTCTTAGGAACCCAAATTCTTCCATCGTTTCTAAGCGATTCGCTCATAAGCGTGAGCTTACTTTGGTGATGCCCCGAAACGGGAATACATGTTGGGTGAATTTGAGTATAGCAAGGGTTGGCAAAATACGCACCTTGTTTGTGCGCTTTCCACGCTGCTGTTACGTTTGAACCCATTGCATTGGTTGAAAGGAAAAATACGTTTCCATAACCTCCGCTGCAAAGCAAAACAGCATGACCAAAATGGCGCTCTAATTTTCCAGAAACTAAATCGCGAGCAATAATTCCGCGACATTTTCCATCTATCATTACCAACTCCAGCATTTCGTGGCGCGAATACATTTGCACTGCTCCCATTCCAACTTGCCTTTCTAATGCTGAATAAGCACCAAGCAATAATTGTTGGCCTGTTTGTCCCGCAGCATAAAATGTGCGCTGAACCAACACACCACCAAATGAACGGTTACTTAACATTCCACCGTATTCACGTGCAAAAGGAACACCTTGAGCCACACATTGGTCAATAATATTGGCACTCACTTCTGCCAAGCGATATACGTTTGCTTCGCGTGAGCGATAATCGCCACCTTTTACTGTATCGTAAAACAAACGATAATCAGAATCGCCATCGTTTTGATAGTTCTTTGCTGCGTTTATTCCTCCTTGTGCTGCTATTGAGTGTGCTCTGCGCGGTGAATCTTGAAAACAAAATACTTTTACTTTGTATCCCAACTCTGCTAATGAAGCAGCAGCAGATGCTCCGGCTAAACCTGAGCCAATTACAATTACTTCTAAGTTGCGTTTGTTGGCAGGGTTAATTAAGTGTACGTGCGATTTATAATTAGTCCATTTTTTTTCTACTGGACCTTCTGGAATTTTTGAATCTAATGTAGCCATTGTATATTTTTTTATCTATCTTAATGAACAAGGTTAAAAAACATCGAAATAGGCATAGAAGCAAATAAAACCGAAATGATTACCGAAAATGCTATGCCAACATTTTTAATTAACGGATTATATTTTGGATGGTTAATTCCCAAAGTTTGAAAAGCAGTTTTGAAACCCTGCATTAAATGCCAAAAGAGTGAAAAACAACCTGCAACATAAATCACAACCACATACCAATGGCTAAAAGTATCTTGCATTCTAGTAAAAAGATTTAACTCTTCGCCCGTAGTGAATTGGTTGTAGCGGTTTGGAATCCAAAAATGCGCAGCGTGAATAATTAAGAACAATAAAATAATAGTTCCCAATAAGCCCATGCTGCGAGAATACCAAGTGCTGTTTGCATTTGGGTTAGAATACGCATACTGAACCGGACGAGCGGCTTTGTTGTGCTTCGTGATAAGTAAAGCATCTACAATATGCACTACAAAACCTGCTACCAACACTAATTCCATCGTTCGAATAATTAGGTTAGTGCCCATAAAATGCGCCCAATGTGCAAAGGTTTCGCCACCATCATTAAAAAAAATCATAGCGTTTATTCCTGCGTGTACAATTAGGAATGTAATTAAAAAAAGTCCCGTTAAAGCCATCATGGCTTTCTTACCTAGGGTTGTCTTAAAAAAATAAGACCCTGATGATGTATCGTTTGTATTACTCACTGTATAAAATTTTAAGCCCGCCAAAATTAAACTACCAACGCATATTTAAAAATTAAACTTAGGCTAATTAAGCACACAGTGTGCGAAAAGGTAATATCTCCACACTCAAATTCTTTATTAAACTAATGCCAAACCTAAAAATGGTGATGAACGAAGGTTAATTTTGTAGCACTTATACCTTTTTTTAATCAAAATGTTTCATTTAAAATTTAAGTTCCAAAAGTTACACTTCAAAATATAATTCATTAAGTAACTCTACTTGCTCTATTGCTGCTTTTTCCTAAACACAGGAATTATCCAACCCACTTTTATACCGATAAAAGCATCAATACGATTGTGTGTATCTGCTGAATAAGTATCAAAATTCCAAGGTCTTCTGTTTTTTGTAAATGCCACATCTGCCTGCACTCCGCCATAAATTGCAAACCACTTTTTATGCTTCAAAAATATACCGCCAATAAACTGTGAAATCACAAAGCCATTTGTGAGTCTATCATAACCTTTTCGATATGTTTTATTGAGTTGTGGCAACACTTCTTCGCGCACATCAATAGAAATTTTATGTTCCAAAAATCCTATTCCGGTTAAAATCAAAATACCGGAATGGTTAAGTGCATTCTGTTTCTTACTTAAAATAATTGTTTTCCCTGCAAGAATTTTAAAATTCCAACCACGTTCTTGCAGACTTAAATTCACTAAAGAGTTATCTCTTGAATTTATAAAACGTCCATCAGTAGCCGTAGAAAGACTATCGAGGATTGTATTTTCCTTTACGCGAGTGCCAAATAAAAATCCACCTTCCAAACCAACATGCCAACGATTAAGAAATTGATATGTGAGTGTTCCTCCAATATTTGAATTAAAACCAAAGCGTTTTTGCATATCTCCTAACGGGAACTGGAACGAATATGCCGGTGCAATTAGAAAGGCGCTTGTGTAGTTTTTGTCTGCAATAAAATCTTCTACGTCTTGAGCAAATAAAAAACCTGTGTGTAAAAAACTAATAAGTATAAGCGACAACAAAATCCTCATAAATGCAAATCTATTATATTCGCGTCCGCTTTTTAGAAAAAAAGTTACCAAATGGAAGATATAAAAATGGTTGACCTTTCCGGTCAATACAAAAAAATTAAGCAAGAAGTAGATACTGCAATAGCCGGAGTGCTTGATAACACTGCCTTTATTAAAGGTCCGCAACTTCTCGCTTTTGAAAAAAATTTAGCAAATTACTTAGGTGTAAAACATGTAGTTGGTTGTGCAAACGGAACCGATGCGCTGCAAATTGCTATGATGGCTTTAGATTTGCAACCAGGCGATGAAGTTATTACACCGGCTTGCACTTATGCCGCTACTGCCGAAGTAGTTGCGCTTTTAAAATTAACACCAATTTTTGTTGAAGTTGATGAGCAAACTTTCACCATAAACCCAAAGGAAATTGAGAAAGTAATTACTGCAAAAACAAAAGCAATTGTGCCGGTTCATTTATATGGACAATGTGCCGATATGGAAGCCATACTTGCCATAGCGGCCAAACACAATCTTTTTGTAATTGAAGATACTGCTCAAGCCATTGGTGCAGATTTCACTTTTAGCAATGGCGAAAAGAAAAAAGCAGGAACAATGGGGCAAATTGGTTGCACATCATTTTTCCCTTCAAAAAACTTGGGTTGCTTTGGCGATGGCGGTGCTATATTTTGCAACGATGATGCACTAACCGAAAAACTGAAAATGATTGCTAACCACGGGCAACGCATACAATATCATTTTGATTTGGTAGGTGTAAATTCTCGCTTAGACACTTTGCAAGCTGCCATTTTAGATGTAAAGTTAAAATACTTAGATGAATATGCTGCCGCAAGAAATCGTGTTGCAGATTTTTACGATTCTGCTTTTTCAGATTTAAACGAAGTAACCACACCATTCCGCGCACCGTTTTCTACACATGTTTTTCACCAATACACTTTAAAATTGAACAAAGGAAATCGCGATGAGCTACGCGAATTTCTAAAGAAAAAAGGTATTCCAAGTATGGTTTATTACCCAAATCCAATACACTTAGAAAAAGCTTACAACCCAAATGGCACATGGAAAAAAGGCGATTTCCCATATACCGAATGGCATAGTTTAAACAGTATTTCGTTACCTATACACACAGAATTTGACGAAAAAGTTTTCAGCTATATTGCCGAAAACGTAAAAGAATATTTTAAAACACTTTAAAAAGCAAAAATGAAAATTGCAGTAGTTGGAACAGGATATGTTGGTTTAGTAACAGGAACTTGCTTTGCAGAAACCGGAAACGATGTTACTTGTATTGATATAAATGAGGAAAAAGTTAAGCAGCTAAAAAATGGTTCAATTCCAATTTATGAACCAGGCTTAGATTTATTATTTGAAAGAAATACCAAACAAGGAAGGCTTGAATTTACCACTTCTTTGGAAGAAGGAATTAAAGGCGCTAAAGTTATATTTTTAGCATTGCCTACACCTCCTGGCGAAGATGGAAGTGCCGATTTAAAATATATTCTGGCAGTAGCAAACGACCTTGGAAAAATAATTAAAGATTATGTGGTAGTGGTGAACAAAAGCACCGTGCCAGTAGGAACTGCCGAGAAAGTTCAAAAAGCAATTACGGCCAACACACAAGTTGCTTTCGATGTGGTGAGCAATCCTGAATTTTTGCGTGAAGGCGTTGCCGTGCAAGATTTTTTAAAGCCTGAGCGCGTAGTAATTGGAAGTAAAAGTGAAAGAGCACAAAAAGTAATGCAAGAGCTTTACGAGCCATTTGTGAGACAAGGCAATCCAATTATTTTCATGGATGAGCCATCGGCAGAACTTACCAAATACGCAGCCAATTCATTCTTGGCAACTAAAATTTCTTTTATGAATGAAATTGCAAACTTATGCGAAAAAGTTGGTGCCGATGTGGACATGGTTCGCAAAGGAATGGGAACCGATTCGCGTATTGGAAAACAGTTTCTATATGCAGGAATTGGCTATGGCGGAAGCTGCTTTCCGAAAGATGTGCAAGCACTTCATTTCACATCAAAAGAATACGAATACAACTTTAGCATTTTAAATGCCGTAATGGATGTGAATGCCAACCAACGCAAACTTTTCTACGATAAAATATTGGCTGCTTACAACGGCAATTTAAGCGGAAAAACTATAGCACTTTGGGGCTTAGCATTTAAACCAAATACCGATGATATTCGCGAAGCTCCGGCTCTTTATCTAATTGATAAACTTTTAGCGGCAGGAGCAAAAGTGCGTGCTTACGACCCCGAAGCAATGGAGAATGTAAAACGTATTTATGGCGATAAAATATTTTTTGCCAGCGAAGAATATGAAACTTTAAAAGATGCCGATTTCTTAGTAGTTGTAACCGAGTGGAATGTGTTCCGCTCTCCTGATTTCGATAAAATAAAATCGCTATTAAAAGAACAAGTCATTTTTGATGGAAGAAATGTATTTAGCGTAGAAACGATGGAAGAACACGGCTTTAAATACGAAAGTATCGGCAGAGCTAAAGTTTAGTCAATGGCTCAGCATAACGAAACGGGAAAGAAAGGCGAAATAGCCGCTGCAAATTTTCTACTCAAAAAAGGGTTTGAAATTTTAGCAACTAACTACCGTTTCAAAAAAGCTGAAATTGATATTATAGCCAAGCAAAACAACAGAATAGTTTTTGTGGAAGTAAAAACCCGCAGCACAGATTTTTTTGGCTTTCCAGAAGAGTTTGTGGACAAAAAAAAGCAGCAACTTATTGCAAAAGCTGCTGCTCAATTTATTGAAGAAACTAAGATTACCGGAGAAATTCGCTTTGATATTATTAGCGTGCTTGAAACTAAAGAACAATTAGAAATTCGCCATATTGAAGATGCCTTTTTCCCTATTAGCGAATAAATCTATTTGTGTTCATTTATCACTTGTTCCAAAACATTTGCCGGCATCACACCGCTTTGACGCCATTTCACTTCTCCGTTTTTAAATAGAATTAAAGTAGGTACTCCTTGAATTTGATATGCAGCAGCTGCTTGCGGATTTCTGTCCACATCAATTTTAATAATGCTTGCAGCATCGCCAACTTTTGCCTTTAAATCATCTAAAATTGGTTTCATCATTTTGCAAGGTCCGCACCACTCAGCACTAAAATCTACCAGCACAGGTTTCTCAGAATTTATCAATTCTTGAAAAGACTTCGGTTTATTTGTTGTTTCCATGGCTTACTTATTTTCTGTTTTTATTTCTTCAAACTTTACTTCTTCGGGCTTGAAATTTTGAGCAGGACTTCTATAATTTCTATTTGGAACATAACACGCACCTCCGGCACAGCCGAAATTAAAAATCCCCATAGAGGCAAAATACATTCCAAATACGGCTACGAACCATTGCTTATCCATAACGCCTTGAACAATGATACCAATGCCTGCAAGAACATAAGTTGCTCGAATAACCGTCCAACCGGAAGTAACTCTTTGTAACATAATTTACTTATAGTTTACTGTTTAAATTTCTCCACCCACAACCATTATGAACCACTGTGAAGCCTTTCTCTAACAATATGCTTTTGGCTTGCGCACTGCGCACACCGCTGGCACAGCAAGTAATTACCGGCTTATCTTTTTTAAGTGAATTGCAACAACTTGACAATTCTCCCAAAGGCATATTTACTGCTTTACCAATATGCCCACCTGTAAATTCTGCTTTTGTTCGCACATCAACTATTTGAGCACCTTGCTTCATTAGTTCTTTGTAATCAACTTCCGGTCCTAATCCAAACATTTCTTTTAATGATTCTAACATAAATTCAGTTTTTATTTTTTAGTTAATTCTATAAACAATTCATTGCCTAATCGAGGTTTCACAGAGTTCGCTGCTGGTTCCATTTGCTGAATATTAAAGTACGGAGAAAACAGCCTTTCATATTCAGATTTTTCTCCTCCAAACGGAGGTCCTTCTTTCCCAAATTCACAGTTAAAAAGCAGCCCAACTAATTTTCCATTTGGTTTTAAAATTTCAGCTGTATGTTTCACATAGTTTTCTCTAAGCGAAGGATTGATTGCGCAAAAAAATGTTTGCTCCAGCATTAAATCGTATTGTCCATTATGAGCAAAAAAATCTGCATGTATAATTTGTATTGCTTTACCTTGAAAACGTTGCTGCTGCCTCATCACAGCCTCTTTGGAAATATCAACAAGCGTAACATTTGCAAATCCTCTCTCCAATAAATATTCCGCTTCATGTGCATTTCCACAGCCAGGAATTAAAATCTTCAACTCTTTATTTTCAAGTGTATCAATATATGCTGAAATTGGTGGAGAAGGTGCTCCTAAATCCCAACCTGTTTCATTATTTTCGTAGCGTTCATTCCAAAAATTTTCATCTAATGTTCTCATCTCTTCTTTTTTAGTATTCTCCAATTCGTACCAGCAACCACCATTTGTACATTCAATTCCATTATAATTTAAGTAAGCAGCAACTTGTTCGCTTTCATTTCCGGTTTCGCAACAAATAATAATTGGCTTGCTCAATAATTTAATTTCAGCTAAGCGCTCGGGCACTTCAACATAAGGAATATTGATGCTTCCATGTGCATGCTCTATCTCAAATTCTTCAACAGTGCGCACATCAATTATTGTTGCATTTTTCATCACTTATTTTCTTTTGTTGAATTTTTGTATTCCTTTTCTTTTTCAAAAGTTGCTAAAAGCAAACCTCCCATTAAAGCGCCATAAGCCGTGCTATTAATTGGATTCGAGGTAATTGCACAAGTGCCACTCGCGCAGCCTACAAAATAATAATAAGCATATCCGGCAAGCGCTCCTGCTACAATGCCAAACCAAAGTTTCTTTTGAAGAAATATCTGTTTCATAACATTTAATTGTAGAGTAGATGGCGTATGTACAAACAAAGATTGTTCAACTTTTATTATCACAATCTGCTATCTAAATCACTATGCAAAAGTGCAGTTTAAAAAGCGATTAGTTTGCCACTTTTGTTACAATAAAATGTAAAATAACTTACTCTATTGGAAGTGCATTTTCCATTCTTAAATCCCCGTTCTGCAAAGAGTCAAAATCAGCAGGAGAAATGTATTTAAGTGCCGCTCCGTTAAATATCACATCAGGCGAAAACATTGCCGTATCAGCATCTGCAATTCGATTGCGCAGCAACATTCGGTTCATTAAAATATGTGCAAATCGCTCAAAGTGCGGTTTAAATTTACCTGAACTATCCACTTGGTATTTAAAGTATTTTGGATTGGGGATAATGCCTGCCAAAAAGATACCCTCCTGCAAATTGAGAGCAGCTGGTTTTTTCTTAAAATAAAAATTTGCCGCTTCACCAATTCCATACACATTTGGTCCCCATTCAATAATATTTAGATACACTTCTAACATTCGCTCTTTGCTTACCAATCGCATATTTTCTATCAAAAAAACAAGCAGCGCTTCTTCTACTTTTCGTGAAATATTTTTATCTCTACTGAGGAATACATTTTTTACCAATTGCATTGTGATAGTACTACCACCGCGCGCAAATCTTCGCTCTTTTATATCTTGAATTATAGCTTCGCGAAAAGCGCTTTCCACAAAGCCGCCATGCTGCATAAATGAAGGATCTTCCGACTGCAGAACCGAAGCAATTAGATATGGAGAAATAGCATTGTAAGGTGTAAAATTCACATTGCTTTCACCAACAAAAATTTGGCGCACTAATCTTCCATTCACAAAAACATCATGAATAAAATCGTCATTTATCATTGTTAGTTTTTCTGCACCAAAATGGTTGAGCGAAAAGTTTTCTCGCTTCATTTCCGATTCAAAAACTAAAGCATCTAAGTTTTTACTATCTGCATCAAAATTTAATTTGTAAGCAAGTTTTCCATTACACGAAATTCCGTTTAATGAGCTAAACATTCCATCAGGCAAAGAGCTAAAGAAATCGTTTGCATCAATTTTAGGCATCTCAATTTTAAGTGCTGCATGAAAATTTGAATCTTGTTTCTCAGCATAAGCAAAAACATCGAGCAGAATATTTTGCAACTCTACTTTTGAAGTTGAATCTATCTGTAATGCTGTGGAAGAAATAGTTCCGGAAATTTCGGATTTTAAATTTGAAAACACAATTGGTTGTGGGGCTAAGCGCCAATGTTCTAATTGCAAATTTTTCAATTCCGCACTTTGGTCAAAATGCACATCAGTTTTTGTTGCCTTCCATTTAGTTCTAAAATAAATGGTATCAAAATCTATGTTCAAATTGTAGTTCTTTCTTAAAAAGGAAAATGCACTAATAGTATCAGAAGTGTGATTAACATTACATTCCAACCATTTATTATCTATATCGAAAGTGCCGCTTGCATGTAAAGTATCAGCCAAATATTTATTGGAAACATAAGCTGAAAATTGCTTTTGTTTTAGTTCAAATTGAGGAACATAAATTTGTTCACTCTCAATAGTGTCTTTAAAAATAATGCGAATTTGGTTAAGCGAAATTTCTGTGGAAGAAAACATCGCTAAATACTTTATTGCTCTTGTAAGCACAAAATCTTGATTAGATAAAACAGTTTTTTTCGCTGTTCCCTTTTGTTTAAATTTTTCAAGATTCAAAACACCATTTTTATCTATCAAGAAAAACTGAATACTATCTGCAACGATTGTTTTTAAACGGATTCTGGCTAAAAACATCTGCGGCAATGAAACGTCAATTTTAGCTTGTTGAACACTAAATATTTCAAATGACGCAGAGTCTTTAAGTTCTACATTTTCAAATGCTACTTCATCTAACTTACTAAAGTAAGCACGGTGAAATTTCAAAGTTAAATGATATTTATCCTGAATTGATTTTTGTGTTTTTTCCACTACATACTGAAGCAAAACATTGCGGAACGCAAACACCAAAATGGCGATTATAAAAACTATTGTAACTATTGATATTACTAATACTTTAGCGTATTTTCGGTTCAAGGATTTTTCAATTTATCTTTAAATACTTTCTCGAATTTTTCCAATTTTGGAACAATTACAAAAGTGCAATATGGGTTACTATTTTTATTATCGTTAAAATAATTTTGGTGATAATCTTCTGCTTTGTAAAACTTAGTAAACGGTACTACTTCTGTAACAATTTTACTATTAAATGCACCTGATGCATCTAACTGTTTTATTACATCTTCTGCTATTTCTTTTTGCACATTGTTATGGTAAAAAATAGCTGAGCGATATTGTGTACCCACATCGTTTCCTTGCCTGTTTAATGTAGTTGGGTCGTGTGTTTTAAAAAATACTTGCAGCAATTCAGTAAAAGAAATTTCGTTGGCATTAAATGTAATTTGAAAACATTCAGCATGCTCGGTAAGTCCGCTGCAAACTTCGCGATAAGTTGGATTTGCAATTTTTCCTCCGCTGTAGCCACTTTCAATTTTCTCTACTCCTTTTAATCTCTGAAACACTGCTTCACCACACCAAAAGCAACCGCTTGCAAGCGTTGCTACTTCTATATTTTCAGTATTATTCATTTTTACTTTTGTTGTAATTCTATTTTCATTTTGAGCACAACTGTTCAGCACAGAAAAGCTAACTAAAACAAGTATAGTTTGTTTTATGGAACTTAACTTTCTCATGCTTGTAAAAGTGAAAAAGAAAACCGTAAACAATACTATTGCTTCACAGTTTTTCACAATGCAAAATAATGCGTGGAGAAGTTCTGCTGTTGAATGTTTCCAACTCATAATTTCCCCAAATATTTTTTATTGCTAAGCCAGATTGGCTACACAATTCTTCAAACTTTTGAAGTGGAATAATCCGCAGCTTTTCCTCGTACTCATTATCGCTTCCCGCTTCATCTAAAAATTGAATTTCTTTTACCACAAACCCTGCTGAAACTTTTCTCTTAATATGAAACTGAATTGCTCCTAATTGCAATATTTCTCTTGCTTTTAGGTGTTTTACCACCCATTCGGAATTCATATAGTCTATTATCAAAATTCCGTTTTGCTTTAAGTTTGAAGCTATAGCTTTCAGCGCAGTTAAGTTATCTTCTTCGGTAGGTAAATAGCCAAAACTGGAAAATAAATTCACAGCTACATTAAAATAGTTTTCATGAAAAGTTTGGCGCATATCCCACTGGGCAAAGTGAAGTTTTTCATCTTCAAATTGTTTTGCAAAATCTATGCTGTTTTTACTCAAATCAATTCCGGTAACATCAAAACCTAATTGATGAAACATTTTGGAATGGCGACCTTTGCCACAAGCCACATCTAATATTCTTGTGTTTGGTTCAATCTTCAATTCTTTCGCTAAAGCGGTTACAAATTTCTCGGCTTCCGTTTCATCGTGATTTTTATACAACAAATGATAATATGGCGAGTTAAACCAATCTATAAACCATTCTTTTTCAGCCATTAACAAAACTTTAAAACATTATGTACTTAGATAGCGTTGAGTTATTACCTTCGCAGCCTCAAAAATAGCATATAAGTTGGCACTCATCAAATCAATTTCAGGAATAAGAGGAACGATTGGCGGATTTCCAGGCAACAATTTAACACCGGAAGATATTGTGAAGTTTACTGCCGCATTTGGCACTTGGGTTATACAAAATAGCGGAACGCGCAAGATTGTAATTGGTCGTGATGCTCGTGTGAGTGGCGAAATGGTAAATCATATTGTTGTAGGCACTTTGCAATCAATTGGCATTGACGTTATTGACTTAGGCTTTTCTACCACTCCAACGGTGGAAATCGCTGTGCCGCAAGAGCGTGCAGGAGGCGGAATTATTTTAACCGCGAGTCATAATCCAAAACAATGGAACGCACTAAAATTACTTAACGCACACGGTGAATTTATTTCAGCAGCAGCAGGCGAAGAAGTATTGCAATTAGCTGAAGAAAGAGAAATAAAATACGAAGATGTAAACGGGCTTGGAAGCTATTCCCAAAACGATACTTACATTGACAAGCACATTCAGAAAGTTTTAGCACTAAAACTGGTTGATGTTGAAGCGATAAAAAAACGCAATTTTAAAGTTGTGATTGATTGTGTAAACAGCACCGGAGGCATTGCCTTGCCTAAGTTATTAAAAGCGTTAGGCGTAGAAAATGTTGTAGAACTTTACACCGAACCAAATGGATTATTTCCACACAATCCTGAGCCATTACCGGAAAATTTAAGTGAGTTGGCAATGACGGTAAAAAAGAACAATGCCGATTTAGGAATAAGCGTAGATCCTGATGTGGATAGGCTTGCATTGGTTTGCGAAGATGGCAATATGTTTGGCGAAGAATATACTTTAGTTGCCGTTGCCGATTACGTTTTAAGCCACAAAAAAGGCAATACAGTTTCAAATTTATCTTCTACCAGAGCATTACGCGATGTAACAGAAAAACATGGTTGCGAATACTTTGCAAGTGCTGTGGGCGAAGTGAATGTGGTTGAAAAAATGAAAGAAGAAAAGGCAGTGATTGGCGGTGAAGGCAATGGCGGAATTATTTATCCTGAATTGCATTACGGCAGAGATGCTTTAGTTGGAATTGCTTTATTCTTAACACATTTGGCAAAATTTGGAAAATCAACTTCTTTACTTAGAGCAAAATATCCAAACTACTTTATCAGCAAAAAGAAAATTGATTTAGATCCTTCAATAAAAATAGAGCAACTATTTTCTGAAATAGAAAGCAAATACAAAAATCAACCGATAAACAAAATTGATGGTGTAAAGATTGAATTTGATAAAGACTGGGTGCATTTGAGAAGAAGCAATACAGAGCCAATTATTAGAATTTATGCGGAAAGTGGCTCAGAAACAACTTCTGAGAATATTGCCAACCAAATAATGCAAGATTTAAAATTCTTTAGCCAGCAGCAAGCAAAATAATATTTTAGATTAAGATTGAGCTAAGTATTGATTATTTTACTTCTTGCACTTGTTCAACAAGTGTAAAATTATTGAAACAACACCCAAACTAAATAATACTAAACCTACCAAGAATAGAAATGAAGTAGGAAAAGAGACGTGTTGTATTTTTAGAAACGCTCCTAATGTACAAACTATAAAACCTATCAACAATGTCGCTACTGAAAATTTTATGTAATTCACAGCAGTTATTCTGTTGATTGTACCGTTCTCCATTCTCCTTCGCCAGCACCTTTTTCTTTTAGCGTGATATCGTCATTCACGTATTTAGAAGGACATTTCATCAATATTTCGCTGGCGCGAAAATATTTGCCATCTATTTTTCCTTTCACCACTAATTGTTCGCTGCGTTCAAAATCTTGTGGCTTTGCGCCTTTATAGATTACCGCTTGCGCATTGCCATCTTTATCATACATCGTAAATTCAAAATGGTTGGGATCTTTTAGCGGGTCATAAACCAAAGGCAAATCTTTTGCCAAATAGCCTGTAACACTTACCACTTTTGCTTTTTCTTTTGCTTGGGTAAAATTAGCATAAGTAGTGTAGTCGCCCGTCATGGCAACAATTACCCCAACAGCAACAGCAATAAGCAGCAAAAGAACTATGTGTGATTTTTTCATTCTAAAATAAAATTACCGTGTGAAATTAAAATCAACTTTGTGTAAATAAAAGTTTTAAGCAAATTTGGGTGAAAGGGTTTCAACAAACTTCCATAAAAAAACAATGCCCGAAACTTAATTCAGAATCGGGCATTTTCGGCAACAGCCGAACCTCAGTTAGAAAAATCCAACCAAGGGATTTAGGGGAAAGCTAACAACGCTTTAGTTCCAAAGCGCGTAATCATTTTCTTGGATAAATTTATCGGCAACAGCTCTGCGAATTTCTTTAGTGTTTACCATTTCATATTTAGTGAAACGCTTTAAGCCCATCAACATAATACGCAATTCATCGCCACCTGCAAATGCAGCCAACGCTTGTTTTCCGTTCACGTTTATTCTATCCATTGCATCGAAGAAGTAACACTTCACCATATCTACATAAAGTTTACTTGCTTCTAAACCGTGTAGGTTTATCAACTTTTCTGCACGTAGCAATGCACTTTCCATCACTAAAATATCAGCCATCACATCAGAAGCATGAATAAGAATTTCTTGTTCACTTTCTAACTTCTGCATCAATTTTTGAACTGCTCCACCGGCAACTAACAAAAATGCTTTTTTAGCATTTACCAATGCTTTTCTTTCTGCTGCAAAAACATCGTCTTCTCCTGCGCTTGCGCCAAAATCCGGCACGCTCATCAATTCTTTTTGAATTGCCATTCCGGGAGTCATTAAATCTAACTTTCCTTTCATAGCAAATTTTAATAAAGCACTTACTGAAAGCATACGGTTAATTTCGTTTGTGCCTTCAAATATTCTATTGATACGGCTATCGCGATAAGCGCGAGCCATTGGATATTCTTCGCTGTAGCCGTAACCACCGTGAATTTGCAATGCTTCATCAACCACAAAATCTAAAACTTCAGAGCCTATTACTTTTAGCAAAGCACATTCTACTTGGTATTCTTCTGCACCACCGGTTAAGTATTCAGTCATAGATTTTCCGGCTTCTCTCAACTCGTGTTCTTTTTGAGTTATTAAACCGCAAACTCTGTATGAAGCAGCTTCAGCAGCCCAAGTGCGAATTGCCATTTCTCCAATTTTTTGTTTAATAGCACCGAATGAAGAAATTGGTGTTTTAAATTGCTGGCGCTCGTTTGCATATTTCACTGCTTGACCTAATGCGCGTTTTGCTCCTCCTAATACGCCATTACACAATTTGTAACGCCCGATATTTAAAATTTGGAATGCAATTTTGTGCCCTTTTCCGGCTTCGCCCAAAAGGTTTTCAGTTGGCACTTTTACATTATTAAAAAACACTTGGCGGGTTGAAGAAGCTTTAATTCCTAATTTCTTTTCTTCTGCGCCAACACTTAAACCTTCAAAACCTCTTTCTACAATAAATGCTGTGAACTTTTTATCGTCTCCATCAATTTTTGCAAACACTACAAACACATCAGCAAAACCGGCATTAGTAATCCACATTTTTTGTCCGTTCAAAGTGTAGTATTTCCCATCTTCACTCAACACTGCTTTTGTGCGTGCACCCAAAGCGTCAGAGCCGCTCCATGGCTCAGTTAAACAATATGCAGCTTTTAATTCGCCTGTGGCTAATTTCGGCAAATATTGTGCGCGTTGTGCATCTGTACCGTAATAAATAATTGGGCAGGTTCCTATTCCTGTGTGTGCGCCAATAGTTACGCTCATGCCGTGTGCCCAACCTAAAATTTCTGTTACATAAGAAAACGTAGTAAAATCTTTTCCGTTTCCACCGTATTCTTCAGGAATGTGCAGAGAAAGCAAACCGAGTTCTCCTGCTTTATTCAACACATCAACACCGTTCATCGGGTCTTTATCAAATGCCTCTAAATTTGGATCTATTTCTTTTGTAACAAATTCTTTTGTCATGTCGCGCATCATCTGCTGCTCTTCAGAAATTTGCTCAGGAATGTATGTTTGTTCCCATGTGCTTTCTTTAATAATAAATTCTCCACCTTGTAAAATCTGGTTCTTGTCTGTAGTTACTGACATAATTTTTGTTTTGATTAGTTACTAATTTTTTTTTGAATTGCTTTAACGGCTTACGAAGGTAATTGTTTCATTTTTACCAAACAACCGTTTGGTAAATAATTTTTCTTGCTTAATTGAGATTTGTCTTATTTTTATCAAAGTGTACTATTTAAAATACTGTAACAAATGAAAAAGTTTTTACTTACAAGTGGCATTGCCATTATTGTTTCATTATCATTTAGCCAAACGGTAAATTGGGCGGAACATATTGCGCCAATACTTTACAAGAACTGTACAACATGCCACCACGATGGCGGTGCAGGACATTTTTCATTGATAAATTACAGCGATGCTTTTAATAACGCTTTTTCGATTCACTATAAAACCCAAGCCAAGGAAATGCCACCATTTCCTTCAGACCCAACTTATCGAAAATTTAAAGATGAAAGAAGGTTGACAGACAGCGAAATTCAGCTAATTACAGATTGGTTCAACAATGGTGCACCAATGGGCGACTCAACTTTAGCGCCAGCAAAACCAACATACACTAACTTGCCAGAAATTGTAACACCAAGCAAAGTGCTGCAAATGCCTACTTATACCGTTACAGCCACAAATGATGTTTATCAATGTTTTGTTTTAGACCCACAGCTTACACAAGATGTATTTTTAGATGCTTACGAAGTAATTCCAGGTAATAGAGAAATTGTGCACCACGTATTGATTTACGAAGATACAACCGGGCAAAGCACAGTAAAAGATGCGCAAACTCAAGAGCCGGGCTACACAAGTTTTGGAGGAATTGGTGTGATGAGTGCCAGGCTATTAGGCGGTTGGGTTCCAGGCAGTAATGCTTCTTTTTTTCCAAGAAATATGGGTGTAAAATTGCATAAAAACGGGAAGATTGTAATTCAAGTACATTACCCGGCAGGAAGTAAAAATAAAGCAGATAGCACAACTTTGCGCTTGCGCTTTTCGAATTCCACTTTGCGCGAAATAAATATAGACCCGGCTCTGCATTATTTTGGTGGAAATGGAGGCTTAACGAATGGCCCGCTTGTTATCAATGCCGGTGAAGTGAAAACTTTTTACAACAAGTATGATATTCCTTCATACTATCCTAAATTGAGTTTGATTTATTTAGCACCACACATGCACTTGATTGGCAGAAGCATTATGGCATTTGCGGTTACGCCAACCAACGATACTATTCCATTAGTAAAAATTCCAAACTGGGATTTCCGTTGGCAAATGTTCTACTTTAATCAAAAACCAGTTGTAGTTCCTCCAGGCTCAAAACTAATGGGTAAAGCAACCTACGACAATACAGCTACAAGCCCTTTTCAACCAAACGATCCTCCTAAAAAAGTTACAGCAGGTGAAGCAACAACTGATGAAATGTTTTTAGTGTATTTTGGTTATACACTTTACGAAAATGGCGATGAAAACATTGTAATTGATAGTTCAATTATTCAACAACCTACAGGGATAAACACTAATGATTTAGAAGAAATTATTACCACGGCACAGTTTTTAGATCCGCTTCCAAACCCGGCTCAAAACCAAACTAAATTGCAGTTTGTTTTGCCAAAGCAAGAAACAATCCTATTTCAAGTATTTGACGTGAATGGAAAAATAGTAAGTGAGATAAAACCCGTATCGTATGAAAAAGGTTTTGGAGAAACCACTTTAAATACCGAAAAGTTTTCTTCAGGAAATTATATTATTCGAATGGTTTCCAATAGTGGAAAAACTGTGAGCAAACAACTTTTAGTTGAGCATTAAAATTTTAGAGAAGATTAAAACTAAATCTTCTCTAAATCTATTTTTCTGGTATCTAAATTTGCTCCAATTACTTTAACTCGAATTGGATCACCCATGTTGTACCGAGTACCGCTTGTAGTGCCACGGAGGTAAAGTTGCTTTTCATCAAACACAAAATCTTCATCTCCTAAATTTTCGATGGAAATCATTCCTTCACAAAGTAGTGAAGACATTTCCACAAAAATGCCACGGGCAATAACTCCGGTAACTACACCTTCGTATTCATTCCCAATTTTATCGCTTAAATATTCCACTTGTTTGTATCGAACAGCTTCCCTTTCTGCATCCATTGCTTTTCGCTCCATGAGCGAACTTGTTTTGCATTTCTCTTCCAATTCACCTACTGCAATATCCACTTTCCCTTTCTGTAATAGCTCAAAAACTAAGCGATGAACAAGTAAATCCGGGTAGCGCCTAATTGGCGAAGTAAAGTGTGTGTAGTATTTAATCGCCAAGCCGTAATGCCCAATATTTTTAGTAGTGTAAGCTGCCTTTGCCATACTGCGAATTGCCATTTGTTCCAGCAATCCTTGCTCTGGTTTTCCATTTACTTTAAGTAATAAATCGTTGATAGTTGCGGCAACTTGTTTTGGATTTTCTACATCGAAAGAAAGCTTGTAACCAAACCTTGAAGCAATGAGTGAAAACTGTTCTAACTTAGAAGCATCAGGCGAATCATGAACGCGATACACAAATGGACTATGCTTTTTGTTCTGGTCTAATTTACTACCAAATCGCGCAATCGTTTCATTCGCAAGCAGCATTAAATCTTCAATAAGCAAATGTGCATCTTTACGATGTTTAATATAAAGTTCCAAAGGTTTCCCTACTGAATCTAAACGGAAGCGTACTTCTTCTTTTTCAAAAGAAATTGCTCCTGAATCGTAGCGCTTTTGCCGAATAGATTTTGTAATTCGGTGAATAATTTTCAACTCTTCGGCATAGTCGCCTTTGCCTGTTTCTAATACTTCTTGTGCTTGTTCATAAGTAAATCTTCTATTGGAATGAATTACTGTTTTTGCAATTGTAATGTGCTTGATTTCATTCTTTTCATTAAAATGAAAAAGTGCTGAAAACGTTAGCTTATCTTCATTTGGGCGAAGTGAACAAACAATGTTTGAAATTTCTTCCGGCAGCATTGGGCAAACTCTATCGGGCAAATACACAGAATTGCCGCGCTGTGAAGCTTCTTTATCCAATTCACTTCCTTCGGTTACATAATGCGAAACATCCGCAATGTGAACACCAATTTCAATCAAACCATTTTCTAACTTTTTGAATGAAATTGCATCATCAAAATCTTTTGCATCTTCCGGGTCAATAGTAAAAGTAGTTACATCGCGATAGTCTAATCTATCTTTACAATCTCTTTCAGAAACAGCCTGTGCCAAGCTTCTAGCCTCTTTCATTACTTTATTGGGGAAAGAAATATGAAAACCATTTTGAATCAAAATCATCTTCATTTCCTTATCACTTTCAGAAAATGATGTGAGGCGTTCTATAATTTCTCCAACGGGATGTTTACCGGGTTTTCCCCAATCGGTAACGCGAACAATTACTTTTGTTTCTGTTTCGTACTCTTTTGCTTCTTCCAAAGGGATATTGATGAAAAACGTTACACGTTGCCCTTCCGGCTGCACAAAAGCATGTGTACGATGAATGTGTAAGGTTCCAATAAAAGTATCTTGATTCCGCTTAATAACGGCAACGATTTTACCTTCCGGTTTCTTTTTGTAATGCCCAGTAATTTCAATTAAAACTTCATCGCCATGCAATGCACCTTTGGTAAATTTTGCAGGAACGTAAACATCTTTATCAAAATTTTCGATAGCGATGTAAGCCGCGCCACTCTTCGTTAAATCAACAATTCCTTGCAATTGCTTCGCTCCTTTTGGCGGCAAACTTTTCCCTTCCGTTTCCTCTTGATGTCTTGAAGCATATCTCAATTGTAGTCTGCCTTTTTGTTGCATTTCTATTTTGCCTTTTTGCTCCAAATTTTTCAGTGCTTCATGAATTACTGCTTCAGTAAAATCATCTTCCAAAAGCGGAAAAAGTTTTTCAAGATTAGCTTGACTTCCCATCGCTTTTACTACAATTAAAATTGACTTTTCAGCCTCTGCACTTGTGCCTTTTCGTTTTGATGAATGTTTCGTTTTTTTCACGCTGATGGGTTAAATTATTTTTCGATATTAGTTGTAAAAATGCTAAGCGCCAACAGAAGAAATAAACACTGTTGCTACTTTTTAAATTTAGGGTGTATTTAGTTTGCTTTCTATGTATGAAACAATTTCAGCTTTTTCATTTGGCTGAAACCACTTTATGTTTTCATCCTTTTTAAACCAAGTCATTTGCCGCTTTGCGTAGTTCCGAGTGTTTTGCTTAATCAGCGCCACTGCTTCGTCTAAACTTAACTTGTCTTCAATAAAATCAAACAATTCTGTGTAACCAACAGTATTGAGTGCAGGCAATTTCTTATTGATAAAGAGCGCTTTTGCTTCATCTAAAAGTCCTTGTTGCATCATTACATCAACTCTTTGGTTTATTTTTTCATAAAGCAACTCACGCGGCAAAGTCAATCCGATTTTAATGATGTGAAATGGTCGCTCGGCCTTTTTTCCAATACGCTGTTCCGAATATTTTTTTCCTGTGGAGTAAATAATCTCTAAAGCTCTTTTTAATCGAATAGGGTTTTTCTTATCCACTATTTCAAAATATTCTGCATCCAAACGTTCAACTTCATTTTGCAGCCATTCCAAAGTTTGAGTATTCAAAAATTTTCGCGTTGCCCAAAGTTCACTCTCATCTTTGGTTTCTATTTTATCAAAACCGCTACACACCGCGTTAATAAACAATCCTGAGCCGCCAACCATTACTGCTACAGATTTGTGGAGATAGTATTTTTCTAAAAATTGTAACACTTCATATTCAAATTTTCCGGCACTATAATGCTTAGTGAAAATTGAAATGTTATTGATAAAATGATGTAGAACTTCACCAAGCTCTTCTTCACTTGGTTTAGCTGTTCCAATATTCATTTCGCGATAAAACTGGCGAGAATCGGCAGAAATAATTTCAGCACCAAACAACTTTGCAAGTTCAATTGAAAGGCTTGTTTTGCCAACAGCAGTTGGTCCGCAAACCACAATTAGCGTAGGTTTCATTTTATGTTGTTTAGAATTTCGGTTGCCCAGTTTGGATAGTTACCAACTGCTAACTTGGCTGTATAATTCTCTTTAAACTTACTTCGTTTCAAGAAGAATCGAATATAACTTGCTGCTGGATTTGCCAATCTTCTATTTGTATTCAGCGCAGCATCAATTAGGTTTGAAACTAAATCATCATTAAAATAATCAAGCGTTTTCAGGGCTTCCATTGCTTTTAGGCGTGTGCGAAATTCGTAACTGTTTGAAGTAAAATCAACTAATTTCCTTCCATATTCATCAGGATTTTCTTTGGCTTTAATCTCTAACCATGCAATTTTCACATTCTTTGCAGAGCCATCAATATTTTTAGTTCTGTCTAAAAATTTTGCACTTTGTTGAGGAAACTGCGCGCATAATTTTCGTAATGTCTTTTCAATATTCACATAGCTGGAATCTTGCAAAAGTTGTTCGTAATTCTTCAACAAAACTTCCGGAATAGTATCAATATTATCTATAGCAGCTCTGCGCACAAACACATTTTTATCTGCAAGTGCTTTCTTTAGCAAACTATAAATTGCATCGTTCTTTTGGTTGCGTAATTGATAAACAATTTCATTCTGGATAGGGTAATAATTATTCTTTTCAAATAGCTGAATTAAGAAATTGTATTTTGCTTCTGTATCAACACTTCGCAAAGCGTAAACAGCATCGTATCTATCTATAAAATGCTTGGCGTTTAGCGCTTGTATTTTTAACTCTTCAAAAGATTTTTGCACAGTAACTTTCTTCAAAATATTATCGCCTTCATCAAAAAGCCAATAGCTTATTTTTTTATCAGTAGGAATTTTAAAGCTAAAGGTATCGCTTCCATTCAGCATTATTTTCTGCTGCTCCGAAGTGCCGTCAGCAAAGTAAATTCTCATACTTGCCGGCATTGTAAATAGCTTTCCGGATTCATTAGGTTTTTGAGTTTGCTTTACAAAAAAGTGAATTGAATTTCCTTTTGTAGTGTCTGTCGTTATTTCAAAATTTGGATAGCCACTATGCAAAATCCATTCATCAAAAAACCAATCTAAATTCATGCCGCAACATTCCATAAATGTTCGCCAAAAATCGTGTGTATCTGCATTGTCAAACTGATGCTTCTTTAAGTAATGTGTAATTGCTTTTCTATAGATAGAATCGCCTGTTACATAGCGCAACATACCAAGCACAGCACTGCCCTTCGGGTAATGGCGAGCACTTCCGGCATTGGAATGTGCAATCGGAAAATTGTCGCGATTATCTGCGTTAATTCCTTGTTCATATTCATTTCTGCGAATCCATTCGTAAACATCATCACCTGCAATTTTTCGCATAAAAAGTTTGGCATAATAAGTTGCAAAATTCTCGTGAAGCCAATGGTGCGTGGCGCTCCATTCCGTAACTAGATTGCCAAACCATTGGTGAGTGAGTTCGTGTGCATTGGTTGAAATATAAGGATGTTCCAGCGCTTCTCTTGCATTCTGCAAATAATAATCGGTGTAAATTGTTGCTGAAGTATTTTCCATTGCACCATACATAAAATCCTGTACCGGCACATTGGCATACGATTCCCAAGGGTAAGCTACGCCAAATTCTTCAGGCATCCAATCCATTAATTCTTTACTGTGTTGGTAGGTTGGCGCAAAAGTTTCAGGCATATCGGCATAATAATATTGGCGCGAAACCACTCCATTTTTTGCAACAATATCTTTATGCGCATACTTATCAATTGCTAGCATTACCAAGTATGGCACATGTGGCTTATTCATTGCATAGTGCCACACAAATTCACCTTTACTGTTTTTCTTTTTTGAAATCAATTTCCCATTAGAAATTACGGTGTAGTTACTATCAAATGCAATTACAGTTTCGGTTACCAAGCGATCGTTTACGCCATCATAACTTGGAAACCAATGACGATTATCAATGCCTTGACCCTGTGTCCAAATTTGCTTGCGCGATAAGTTTTTCGGGTCATTCCAACCTATAAAATACAATCCTTTTCGCGGTTGCGCTTGGTAAGTAATATCTAAACTGTAGTTTTTATTCCAGTTCAGTTTTTCATTAAAATATATAATCAAACCATCGCTATTTGTTTTCCATTTTTGCACCTTTCCATTTAGTTTCACCGAGTCTATTTTTATTCCTGGCGCATCTAAAAAGAGTGTATCAATTTCGGGTTGAATTGGCTTAAAAGTATATTTCGCTTTTCCAAATACAATACCTTCTTTTGGAGCAAACGAAACTTCCAAAACTAACTTCGTAAAATCGGTATTGTGCTCGCGATAGCGACCTGCCACATCAGCAACATAGCAGTTTAAACTATCAGCTGAAAATGCTTTAAAGCAAAAAGAGATGAGAAAAACAAAAATAGAAATTCGCATTGTGCGAAGGTAGCTTTAATGTACAAAATCTTGACTTATGTTTCTTTCTACCACAGATTTTAAAGAAAATTAAATAGTGTAAGTAATTTAGTGCAAATTGTTTGCCGTCATAATTATTTTTTACTTTGCGAAACAAGAAATGGCCTACCGAGAAAAAGAAATAGAGCGATTGTATTACAGCATTGGCGAAGTAGCAGAAATGCTGCAAGTTACTGCTTCGCAAATTCGCTATTGGGAAACGGAGTTTAATATTCTAAAGCCGCGAAAAAACAGGAAAGGCAATCGCTTATTTACGAAGGATGATATTCAGTCAATAAAACTAATTCACTATTTGCTGCGCGAAAAAGGCTTAACCATTGAAGGCGCAAAAAATCATATAAAAGCAGATACTGCTTTAACTAAATCCAACTTTCAGGTAATTGATGAATTGAAGGCAATAAAAAAGTTTTTAGAAGAACTGCGTGAGCGCTTCTAACTTTGCGGTTTCAATAAACATTTTACCTTCGCCAATAGACATTTTGCGATTGTACAATTAAATTTATCTATAAAATTGAAAAGTAAAAAACACAATTTTATAAGCAATCGCTTCACGAAACAAAAACTATATGGCAAAGGCTAAAAACGTTAGGATAATTGAAAACAAAAGTGAAGTTGGTGCCGGTACAAGAGGTGCAAGTTTAGGTGTAGATGCTATAAAAATTGCAGGGCACGATTTTAGAAGCAGTTTTTTTAAAACGCACAGAAGCGTTGCCATTCCTGACGATAATGCAGCTTTATACACAGGTTTTGACAGTCGCTATGCCAAGCGAATAAGAAGTGTTTTAAAAATGCACGAGCGCATTGGTGCTGCCGTTCGGGATACCTTGCGCGATGGACGATTCCCTATTATGCTTTCGGGCGACCACAGCAATGCTAGCGGCACTATTGCCGGTATAAGAATGGCATATCCTGATTCTCGCATTGGCGTAATTTGGATTGATGCACACTGCGATTTACATTCTCCATACACTACGCCTTCTGGCAATATGCACGGCATGCCACTTGCAATTGCGCTTGGCGAAGACAACATTGAAAACAAAGTAAACGACTTAGATTATGAAACCATAGAAATATGGGAAATGCTTAAAAATGTTGGCGGTTATTCTCCAAAAATTGAGTACAGAGATTTATTGTTTATGACTCTTCGCGATTTTGAAGAGCAAGAGGCAGCTTTAATTAAGCAGCATAAAGTAAAAAATTTCAGCACAAACGATATTCGTAAAACAGGGGTAACAAAAGTTTGTAGAGAAGCTATAAAATATCTTTCGCAATGCGATAAAATTTATATCTCATTTGATGTTGATTGCTTAGATCCTACTGTGAGCCGTGGCACGGGAACGCCAGTAAAAGGTGGTATTAACGAGCGCGAAGCAGCTGACATTATCTTAGATTTGCTGCAAAACGAACGTGTTTGCTGCCTTGAGTTTACAGAAGTAAATCCAACATTAGACAGCGAAAATGTAATGGCAGAAACTGTGTTTGAAATCTTGCAAAAAGTAGTTCGCCAGTTAGAGATGAATACTTAAATCCAAATTCTGTGTAGAATTCTATCACTAAAAAATCTACACAAAACTTGGATTTAAAGATAGTATTCATTTACTCAGCCACGCTTAATTCTTTCACACTTCTTTGAATAAAATCGGTGAGCGCTTTGCCTTTTAGCATACCTTGTGCTAAAAGTGCTAAATCGTAAAGCCGTTTAACTTTTTCGGTAGCATTTTCAGTTTTTAAAATACCTGAAACAGAGTTGTGATTTGCGTTTACAATCACATTTAATTGTTCTGGCATTTCACCCATAAATGCAAATTGGTTTCCTCCTAATTTACTCATATCCGCCATTCTGCGCATAAATTCACTTCGTGTAATTTGCACCGGCAATTCATCGGGCGAAAGTGCTTTCACTTCTACTGTTACTTTTTTATCGTTAATGGTTTCAGTAAAAATACTCTTCACTTTTTCTTCTTCTTCTTTTGATAAAACCGATTGCAACTCATTTTCTTTTTCAATCAATTTATCAACTGTATCAGCATCTACGCGTTTAAACACCACATCGCTTTGCTTATATTCTAAATGCTGAATAAAGTGTTGGTCAATTAAAGTATCGAATTGCAACACTTGGTAGTTGTGGTTCTTAGCCGATTGTATATAGCTATCTTGTCCATCTCTATCAGTTGTGTAAAGCCAAACAATTTTGCCGTTTTTATCTTTCTGAGTTGCAGAAGTTTTCTCTTTCAATTCATCAAAAGTAAAAAACTCGCCTTCGGTATTTTGATACAAACAGAATTTCTGTGCTGCTTCGTAAAATTTTTCATCGCTCAACATTCCATATTTTGCAAACACGCCCAAACTTTCCCATTTAGCTTGGAATGCAGCTCTATCTTGTTTAAAAATTTCGTACAACTTGTCGGCTACTTTTTTCACAATGTGTTGCGAAATTTTTTTCACGTTAGGATCGCCTTGTAAGTAGCTACGCGAAACGTTTAGCGGAATATCTGGTGAATCAATTACGCCTTGCAATAAGGTTAAAAATTCAGGTACAATTTGCTCTACCGAATCGGTAACAAAAACTTGATTGCAGTATAAATGAATTTTGTTTCTGTTGAGTTCTACGTTTGGCTTAAACTTAGGAAAATATAAAATTCCTTTTAAGTTGAAAGGAAAATCGGTATTGATGTGAATCCAAAATAATGGCGGCTCGCTGAAAGGATAAAGTTCGTTGTAGAACTGTGTATAATTTTCATCTTTTAATTCAGATGGCGACTTAACATAAGCAGGAGTGGTATTATTGATTACGTCTGGAACTGCTGTTTTTGTTGGCTTCCCTTCTGCATCTTTCACTTCTTCATTTTCAACTTCTTTAGTGCCAAAGCGAATTTCAACAGGTAAAAAGCGGCAATATTTTTCCAGCATCGAATGAATTTTCTGCTCTTCTAAATACTCTTTTGCTTCTTCTGAAATATGAAGAACAATATCTGTTCCGCGAATTTCCTTCTCGGTTGCTTGCAATTCAAACTCGGTAGAGCCGGTGCAAGCCCAATGTGCCGCAGCTTCATCTTTATAGCTTTTGCTAAAAATTTCCACTTTATCGGCAACCATAAAAGCAGAATAAAATCCCAAGCCAAAATGTCCGATAATATTTGCTTTATCTGTGCCTTCAAACTTTTTAATAAACTCTTCGGCACTGGAAAGCGCGATGGTGTTGATGTAGCGCTTCACCTCATCGGTGGTCATTCCTATTCCTCTATCACTTATGGTAAGTGTTTTTGTTTCCTTGTTTATGCTTATTTCAATAAATAAATCTCCAAGTTCACCTTTCACTTCGCCCATTGCGGCTAAGCGCTTTAATTTTGTGGTTGCATCTACTGCATTGCTCACCAACTCTCGCAAAAATATTTCTTGCTCGCTGTAAAGAAACTTTTTAATAATTGGGAATATATTTTCCGTAGAAACCGAAATGTTGCCTTTTTCCATCATGCTTTAAATTTTGCTCTCTTTTATTCAAAGAGTGTGCCACAAGACAAAATATGACAAAATGGCTTTGCTGATTTATTTATAATTACATGAAACAGATTAAGCATACGCCCCCATTCTTCTTAATCTAAATGCTAAATTTGTAGCGATAAAAATAGGTCATATCAAAACATTTTCAATTAACAGTTGTAGAATTGGGCAATAATGCTATTTTTGCCCTCCCAAATTTTAAAGCAATGCCTAAGGTTAAAACAAATTCAGGAGCTAAGAAGCGTTTCAAAGTTACCGGATCAGGAAAAGTAAAGTATAAAAAAGCTTTTAAACGCCACTTATTGGGGCACAAGAGCAAGGATAGAAAGAAAGGCTTAAACATTGATGGAATCGTGCATCCAAGCGATATGCCGAGAGTAAAAGACATGTTGGTGCTGTAATAATTTCAAATAAAAAAATTAAAAAGGTAAGAAATGCCACGTTCAGTAAATTCGGTTGCCAGTCGTGCACGTAGAAAAAAAGTATTAAAAAGCGCGAAAGGTTATTTCCTTTCTCGTAGCAAGGTTTATACAGTAGCTAAAAACGCTGTTGAAAAAGCAGGTTTATATGCTTATGTAGGCAGAAAACGTAAGAAAAGAGACTTCCGTTCATTGTGGATAGCACGTATAAATGCAGCAGTTCGCGAAGAAGGTTTGTCATATTCAAAATTTATTGCTAAACTTGCAGATAAAGGAATTGAGTTGAACAGAAAAGTATTAGCTGATTTGGCTCTTAATAATCCTGAAGCGTTCAAAGCTATTGTAGCTCAAGTAAAATAAAATAAAAAAACGAATTAAAGAATTCGTGTTTTCATAGGTTCAAGATTGGTCGTTCCCGCAAGGGGCGACCTTTCCTTTTTTAGGTAAGCCTATATTTTTCGCGCTATGGAAATTAAAATAGAAAACAGTTGGAAAGAAGCATTAGAAAAAGAATTTTCAATGCCCTATTTCCCTATTTTAAAACAAAAAATATTAGCCGAAAAAGCAAAAGGAAAGCGCATTTTCCCGCCCGGAAATTTAATTTTTAATGCCTTTAATTTAACGCCACTTCCAAGTGTGAAAGTAGTTATACTTGGTCAAGATCCTTATCACGGATTTGGGCAAGCGCATGGGCTTTGCTTTTCGGTGCCTGCCGGGGTTGCGCCACCGCCTTCACTCAAAAATATTTTTAATGAACTTCGTAACGATTTAGGATTACCAGTTCCATTACACGGTAATTTAGAAAACTGGGCAAAACAAGGTGTTTTGCTGCTCAACGCCAGCTTAACCGTAAACGAAGCAGAAGCCAATTCTCACGCGGCTTTTGGCTGGCAAATTTTTACCGATACGGTAATAAAATGTATTTCAGAAAAAAATAGCGGTGTGGTATTTTTGCTATGGGGCAAATTTGCCGCACAAAAAGAAACATTGATTGATAAACAAAAACATCATGTTTTAAAAGCCGGTCATCCTTCACCACTTTCTGTTACGCTGTTTCGTGGCTGCAAACATTTTTCTAAAACCAACGAGCTGCTGCAACAGCAAGGTAAAAGCACAATAGACTGGAAATTGTAAAATACCAAAATTGCTTTTTGCCAATTTTTAAAACTGTTTACATTTAATGTATTACAAAATACTACTTTAGCACTTCCAAAATGCAAACGAAAGTAACGCCATACGGGAACACAACTAAAACCAAAAAAGAAGAGGTTGAGGAAATGTTTGACAACATTGCTCACCGCTACGATTTTTTGAATCGCCTTTTAAGCTTAGGAATAGACCGCAGTTGGCGCAAAAAGGCAGTTGCCTACATTGGCGAAATTAAGCCAAAGCAAATATTAGATGTAGCTTCCGGCACAGGCGATTTTGCATTTGATGCTTTACGCATTCAGCCCGAAAAAGTAATCGGATACGACATTAGCGATGGCATGTTGAAATATGGCAGAGAGAAAGCGCAGAAAATGGGTGTTTCAAATATTGTAGAATTTGTGAAAGGCGATAGCGAAAAAATTCTTTTTGAAGACAATAAATTTGATGCTATTACCGTTGGTTTTGGAGTGCGCAATTTCGAATATTTAGAAGATGGACTTTCTGAAATATACCGCGTTTTAAAACCTGGCGGAAGGCTTGCTATATTAGAAATAAGCTTGCCAACAAATACTTTTGTACGTTTTTTCTACGACATATATTTCTCACATATTTTGCCTTTTGTAGGGCGAATTTTTTCGCGTGATGTGCGTGCATACACTTATTTGCCCGAAAGTGTAAAAGCATTTCCGCAAGGTTTGGCATTCGTTCAAATTTTAAATACCACAGGTTTTAAAAATGTGGAATGGAAAGCGCTAACATTAGGAACTTGCGCTTTATATACTGCCGAAAAACACGAAGCGTCATAATTCAAAAATATGTTTCAAAGAGTTTTTGTTCTTCTTTTTGTACTTATTTCAATTAGTGCCAAAGCACAATTTAATGTGCATGAATTAGGCAAAAAACAACTTTATTTTGGTATTGCAGTTGGTGCAAACATGGCAGATTTTACCATTATCAGAAAACCAAAATCAATAGAAAACGATACGATAAAAACACTTCGTCCGCGCATGGGACCCGGTTTTAATTTAGGTATTATTTGCAACTACCAATTTCATCGCTATTTTGATTTGCGATTTATTCCTACGCTTTCTTTTTCTGATAAAAGCATTGAATACACACAGAAAGGAAGACCTCCTGTGGTGAAGAAAACCATTCAATCTATCTATCTTGATTTTCCTGTTTTGCTGCGCTACAAAAGTGAGCCGATTAAAGATTTCAGAATTTATGTAATTGCTGGCATACGCTACGATTTCGATTTGGCTTCAAACCAAAAAGCGCGCAGAGCTACCGATATTGTAAAGCTAAAAAAACACGACTTGTGTGTGGAAGCCGGTATCGGATTTATGTACTATTTCCCTTACTTTATTTTAAGTCCCGAAATTAAGTTTACGCATGGCGTATTGAATATTCACGAACCAACCGATGGGTTAATTTATTCGCGCGTTTTAGATAAATTATTCTCTCGTGCATTTACGCTTACAATCAACTTAGAAGGTTGATGATGAAGCCTCTGTTTTACAATCCAAATTTACTACCTGATGTATCAGTTGCTATTGTTGAAATTGACACAAGCGGACAAATTTTAAAAGCCGAAGCTCAATCGAAATTTGCGCGTTTTGCTGCCAACATTGCAGCCAACGAAAACTTAGAAATTATTAAAACTGAATTAGGGAAACCACTTGCAAAAAACAGCGATTTAAACTTATCACTTTCACACTCCAAATACTGGGGCGCAGCAGCAGTGAGCAAACATCATTTATTAGGAATAGATGTTGAAACTTTAGAAAACAGAATAGAGCGAATTGCACATAAATTTTTACAACCTCAAGAGATTGAAAGCATTACCCAAAATAGAATTGAAATGCTTACACTTTACTGGAGCGCAAAAGAAAGTTTATATAAACTGTATTCAAAAAAACAGTTGGATTTTGCCAATCAACTTTTAATAAAACCATTTGAGTTAAACAACGAAGGCGAGTTATTTACCAGTATAAAAATTGATGCACAAACAGAAATAAAAAACATAACATTGAAATATAAATTCTTTGATACGCATGTTCTAACAGTGGCAAGTTTGCCACAGGAAATGCTTATTTCTTAAGCGCAAATCTACTCCAAACGGTTTTAATTCTATTTCTCGGAAGCGGAATTTCCAAACAAATAAAAACAGTTGCTTTTCCTTTTACTTTCTTTATCTCTTTAATCATTTCACCGCTTAGAGTATCGTTTAAAGCGCGCATATTTTTTTGCATTTTCTTTCTCACAATGGTAAGGCGAACCGCATTTATTTTCTTAGCTGTATCACTGGTTTCTTTCTCGTAAAAAGATACTATCGGACGTTCTAAAAAATCGTTCTTGTCGTAAGTTTTATTTCGTTCTAATACTAACCCTGAGCCTAATTTTATAATGTTTGTTTTTGGCTTGTAAGCAATAGGATAAAGCTCGCCATCACTCTTAATCACAAACTCTTTCATGAGCAAAATTCGTGTCTTTTGCTTATTGATAATAATAAACCGAAGTGCTGCTTTTTCTGTGCCTTTAGGCAGTTGTGCCTTTAGCGTAACCACAATAAAAGAATCGTATAACGTAGCTAAGCCAATATCAAAAAAGGATTGCGAAATTCTGTAACCCGGAGCAATTTCATATTTAAAAACATAATCAGTTCCCGCTTCTAAAGTGTCAATATCCGGATCAATTTTAAGTTCTGGTCGGTTGGCAATAGGAATAAAAATATCCTTTTGGGGTTGAGCAGCTAAAAAGCAGCTCCAAAGCACAGTAACTAACAAGAAAAAGTATCGAGTAGCCAATTTTTAAGGGATATTTTATGCTATTATACTTAAAATAAATAATATTGTTGCATTTCTAAGGAATGAAATAGCTAATAATTTATGTGTTCATAAAATATGAACAAACTTTTGAAAAACATACATTTGCAGCTCTTTAGCAAACAACGAAACTTTTTGGGATAAATGGGAATATTTAATTTTCTAACACAAGAAATAGCAATAGATTTAGGTACAGCAAATACGCTTATTGTTCACAACGACCAAGTAGTGGTTGATGAACCATCTATTGTAGCCATAGACAGGCGCACAGATAAAGTGATTGCAGTTGGGCAACGCGCCATGCAAATGCACGAAAAAACACACGACAACATTAAAACAATTCGTCCATTAAAAGATGGCGTAATTGCTGATTTTCAAGCTGCCGAAAATATGATTCGGGAGATGATAAAAATGATTTTTAAAAACAAATCAACTTTGTTTCCTCCGCGATTTAAAATGGTAATTTGTATTCCTTCGGGCATTACCGAAGTGGAGAAACGCGCGGTGAAAGACAGTGCAGAACAAGCCGGAGGTCAAGAAGTGAAAATGATACACGAGCCAATGGCTGCAGCGATTGGAATTGGTATTGATGTGGAAGAGCCAAACGGCAATATGATTATTGATATTGGCGGTGGCACAACCGAAATTGCAGTTATTGCTCTCAGCGGTATTGTGTGCGACCAAAGTATTCGCGTTGCAGGAGATGAATTTACTTTAGACATTGTAGATTACATGCGCAGACAACATAATATGCTTATTGGCGAGCGCACTGCAGAACTCATTAAAATAAATGTAGGCTCAGCACTTACTGATGTTGAAAATCCACCAAGCGATTTTCCTGTAAATGGAAGAGATTTAATGACCGGAATTCCTAAGCAAATAATTGTTTCTTATTCTGAAGTTGCACATGCTATTGATAAATCAATTTCAAAAATTGAAGAAGCAATTTTAAAGGCGTTGGAAACCACTCCGCCAGAGCTTGCTGCCGATATTTTTAAAATGGGATTGTACTTAACCGGAGGAGGAGCTTTGCTTCGCGGCTTAGATAAACGGATTAGCCAAAAAACAAAATTACCTGTTCACGTTGCGGAAGATCCACTTCGCGCTGTGGTTCGCGGCACTGGAATTGCACTTAAAAACATGGATCGTTTTACTTTCCTTTTAGATTAAGCAACTCCTTTTAAACTAATTTTTTACTTGATTTTTTATTTCGGTAAAACCATATAATTCATTTGCCGAAGAATCCATGCTTTGCGCTTATTTACATAAGCTGTTGGAGCAGAAGCACTCCACTTTCTCGGATTGGGAATAATGGCTGCAATAGCCGCAGCTTGATTAGCATTTAAGTTCTTTGCCGAAGTATGAAAATAGTAATCGGCAGCAGCATCAACACCATACACACCTTTTCCCGTTTCAATCACATTCAAATACACTTCCAAAATTCTTTCTTTACTCCAAAATATTTCAATTAAAAAAGTGAAGTAAACTTCTAAGCCTTTTCTAAACCAACTTCTTGCAGGAAATAAAAAAACATTCTTTGCTGTTTGTTGGCTAATGGTGCTGGCACCTCGTAGTTTCTTTTTCTTTTTGCTCACCTGCCTTTCGTTGAATTTTGTTGCTTTTTTTATTGCTTCAAAATCGAAACCAGAATGGCTAAAAAAGTTTTGATCTTCAGAAGCAATTACAGCGCGTTTCATATTGCTTGAAATATTATTCCACTCAACCCAATTCTTTTTAATTCGCGGCTTCTCCCCTGCAATAATTTGTTCCACACTTCGCTGAAGCATAAGTATAGTAAACGGCACAGGCACAAAGCGGAACAATATTGTAGAACCGATTGAAAGCACAAAAAACCATAGTATGGTTTTCAATAAAAAGACTTTTGCTTTTTTAAAGAAAGGCTTCACTTTTTACTATTTGGTCAATTACAAACAATACGAATAATATACTTTTTTCAAAATACTTTTTTTTTAAATAACTTTACCTCACTTTCGATAAATGAAACAGTTTTTACTTTTTCTACTTAGTATAATTTTTTTTGTACCTAAGGCACAGCAAGCGTTTTGGAGCAATGCCGGAGCATTTGTTAGCGTGCGCGAAAGTGCTTTTCTTTCCATACAAGGCGATGCGTTTAATGCTGATACTGGTTTTTATCACAATCGAGATACCATTTTTGTAACCGGAGATTGGAAACACGATGCCAACAATCGTTGCTTCGATTCTATCAATACCGGCTGGGTGGTGATGCATGGTAACGACCAACATATTTGGGGAAATTCTATCACACATTTTCAGCATTTAGTATTAAAAAATCAAGGTGTGAAATATGGCGATACTGATGTGGTGGTAAACGGAAATTTGTTTCTAACCGATAGAGAATTTAATATGAACGAGAATACGGTATTTGTTACCAACTCCAACACTAATGCCGTTCAGCACACATCAGGTTTTGTTTCTTCTTTGCAAGATGGCGGTTTATCGCGCCATACCACAAGCGATTCTGTCTATTTATATCCGGTTGGTTCTTCGTTAGGCATTGCGCGTTATCGCCCGATAGAACTCACACCAACTTCAAACAGATTTAATCGTTACAAAGTTCGTTTTGCCAATGTTGATGCCACTTTAGAAGGCTTTGATAGAAATGAAAAATATCATTTGGTGTGCGAAGTAAATCCCAATTGGTATCATAAAGTTTGGCGCACTTGGGGCAGCGATTCTGTTTCCATGAAAATATTTTATGACCAAGCTGCCGATGGCTCTTGGAACGATATGGTGCATTGGCAAAATGTTCCTGAATGGCAAGCTATGCCAAAGACTTTACAAGCTCAAGGCACACCATTTTCATTTATGCAGCGCGATAATTGGTCGAACTTTGGCTACTCGCCTTATGCTTTGGCAAACACGAGCGTTTCTTTTGCAGATGCAGGCGCTGATACTTCTGTGATAAATGGAAATTTTGTGCAACTAAATGCAACTGGTGGAATAGATTACAAATGGCGCGATGCTTCAACTTTAACGGATAGTATGATTGCTAATCCACTCGCTTTCCCTTTAGTGAATACTACTTATTTTGTTACAGTTACAAACAATTTAGGTTGTGAAGATTACGACAGTGTGCGCGTGAAAGTTTTACCACGTCCGAAAGAAGAAACCACAGTAGAAGTGGATACTGTATTTTTTATTCCAAATACAATTACACCAAACAATGATGGCTATAACGATGTTTGGTACATAAAAGGTTTAGAGCGCTTTCCTGATAACAATGTGAGAATACTAAACCGCTGGGGCGATGAAGTATTTTTTGAAGAACCTTATGGCAATGTGTGGCAAGGATTTTGGAACGGCAATCCACTTCCGGGAGCTACATATTATTATGTTTTAAAGGTAAAGATGAAAGGAGAATGGAAATCATTTAGCGGACCATTAACCATTATTCGATGAAGAAATTTTTACTCCTCTTATTCTTTATTCCAACTTTGCTTTTGTTGAAAGCTCAACAAGTTGAAGAGTTTAATTTAGTGCGCGAAAATGCAATCGCATTAAATCCCGCATTAGCCGGAACAGGAGGCTTTATCAATGTTACCGCAGCTTTCAAGCGGCAATTTACTTCAGTAAATAATTCGCCTTACACTACTTTTTTAAACTTCAATACACAGTTAGCTGATAATCATTTTAGCTTAGGCGTTACAGGAATTTACGATGCCACAGGACCAAGCAGCAAAGGCGGAGCAAGTATTCAATTAGCTTATCCAATAAACTTCAACAAGAAGTATAAAGAAACTTATTTAGGCAAAACATCGCACTTTTTAAGCATTGGTTTGCAGGCAAGTATTTATCAATACAGAATTGACGGAACAAAACTTTTAGTAAACGACATTGGAGATCCGCAACTTAGTTTCACAAACGCCACAAAGGTATTTCCTGATGCAGGTTTTGGCATTTATTACCAATACAAAAACTATTTTAATGTTGGTATAAGCGTACCAAATTTAGTAGCACTGGATATTAACTACCAAGGCAATGTAACCGATATTAAAATCAGAAAAATTCCACACCTATATTTTGTAGCTGCGGGAAGCTACGAACTTGCAACTAAAAAAGTTTGGATTGAGCCGGTGCTAAGTTTGCGCTGGGTTCACAATGCGCCATTTCAAGCTATTGCAGGTGTTCGTTTATCATTTATTAAATGGTTTTGGGTTGGCTTTAACTACCGCACTATGAACGCACTAAACATGGAAGCCGGAGTTACAATAAAAGACAGATTGCGCATTGGCTATGTAATGGATTTTATTTTAGAAGCCTATCGCCCTGATATTGGTTTAACGCACGAAATTGGGGTGCAACTTTTCTTTAACCGAAAAGTAACACGCGGCTATTTTCCGGAACTAAACCATCCATGAAAACAATTCGCTTCGATACTTCTTCGCCATATTATTCTTTGGCTTTAGCATTGCGCTACGATGTTTTGCGCAAGCCATTAGAACTACAATTTACTGCTGCCGAATTAGAAAAAGACAAGCACGATATTCATTTTGCACTTATTGAAAATGAGCAAATATTTGCTTGCCTCACACTCACATTTTATGAAAATGAACGAGTAAAAATGCGCCAAGTGGCAACTCAAGAAAGTGAACAAGGAAAAGGTTATGGAAAAACTTTAGTTGCTTTGGCGGAACAATTTGCAATAGAAAAAAACGCTACTACAATATTTTGTCATGCACGAAAAACTGCTGTGCCATTCTATAAAAAATTAGGCTACAAAATTGTTGGTGATGAATTTAAAGAAATAGAACTTCCGCATTTTGAAATGGAGAAAATGCTATCTCCTAAATAAAAAAACCTTATAGGTTTAGAGCCTATAAGGTTTGGATAAACTATTTTAAGCAAAAAAACTACGCTTCGCTTTCTGCCTTTTTCTTTGGTGTTTTAGATGTAATTACCAATCCACTCACATCTTTATTTACATCCACCATAAACATATCGCCTGCTTTAGCAGTAGCTTTCAATATTTCTTCTGCTAATGGATCTTCTAAATATTTTTGAATTGCACGATGAAGCGGGCGGGCACCATAAGCAGGATCGAAGCCTTTATCTGATAAGAAGTCTTTTGCTCCATCAGTAAGTTTAATATCGAAGCCTAAATCTTTTAAGCGCTTCACAACATCTTTCAATGCAATATCAATAATCTTATGAATGCTATCTTTTTCAAGACTATTGAATATTACAACATCATCAATTCTATTTAAAAACTCTGGAGAGAAAGTACGCTTTAGCGCTTTAGAAATTACGCCCTTAGTCATTTCATCACTTTGGTCTGATTTTGCTTTTGTAACAAAGCCCACACCAGTTCCAAAATCCTTTAAATCTCTTGCACCAATGTTTGAAGTCATAATAATTAAAGTGTTTTTGAAATCCACTTTTCTTCCTAAAGAATCGGTTAGCTGTCCATCATCAAAAACTTGAAGTAAAAGATTAAATACATCAGGGTGTGCTTTTTCAATTTCATCTAAAAGCACCACCGAATAAGGTTTCCTGCGCACACGCTCCGTAAGTTGTCCGCCTTCTTCGTAACCAACATATCCCGGAGGCGCTCCAATTAAACGGCTGATGCTAAACTTCTCCATGTATTCGCTCATGTCAATTCTAATTAGCGAATCTTCACTATCGAACATATAGCGAGCAATTGCTTTTGCAAGTTCTGTTTTACCAACTCCGGTTGGGCCTAAAAATATAAATGTGCCAATTGGCTTTTTGGGGTCTTTTAACCCAACTCTATTTCGCTGAATGGCTTTTGTAACCTTTACAAGCGCATCATCTTGTCCAATTACCGCACCTTTCAATTCTTGCGACATATTCAACAATTTGTTGCTTTCGCTTTGTGCTACTTTGCTCACAGGAATTCCGGTCATCATTGCCACCACTTCTGCAATATCTTCTTCACTTACCGGATAGCGTTTTGCTTTCGCTTCTTCGTCCCACTGTGTTTTTGCTTTTGCCAATTCTTCTAACAAATGTTTTTCTGAATCACGCAACTGAGCTGCTTCTTCGTACTTTTGGCTCTTTACAACCTGATTCTTTTCGTTCTTAATATCTTCAACTTGTTTTTCAAGGTCAAGAATATTTTTAGGCACATAAATATTTTTTAAATGCACTCTTGCGCCAACTTCGTCCATTACATCAATTGCTTTATCTGGCAAAAAACGGTCGGTAATGTAGCGCGTACTCATTTTCACACAAGCATCAACTGCTTCTTTTGAATAAAGTACATTGTGAAACTCTTCGTACTTTGGTTTAATGTTTGTAAGAATTTGAATTGCCTCATCAGGAGATGGCGGGTCAATCATTACTCTTTGAAAACGTCTGTCTAAAGCGCCATCTTTCTCAATATATTGGCGATATTCATCTAAGGTTGAAGCTCCGATACATTGCAGTTCTCCACGTGCTAATGCCGGTTTAAAAATATTTGAAGCATCTAATGAGCCCGTTGCACCGCCTGCGCCTACAATAGTGTGAATTTCATCAATAAAGAGAATGACATCGCGATTTTTTTCCAATTCGTTCATAATTGCTTTCATGCGCTCTTCAAACTGTCCGCGATATTTTGTTCCTGCTACTAAAGCAGCTAAATCGAGCATCACAATTCTTTTACCAAAAAGCACACGGCTCACTTTCTTTTGAATAATTCGTAGTGCAAGTCCTTCAACCACCGCAGTTTTACCCACGCCCGGTTCGCCAATTAGAATTGGGTTATTTTTCTTTCTGCGCGAAAGAATTTGCGATACACGTTCAATTTCATTTTCGCGACCAACAATTGGGTCTAAATTTCCATTCTCTGCCAAATAAGTTACATCGCGACCAAAATTATCTAACACAGGTGTTTTAGATTTTGCAGCACCCTGTTTACGTGGAGGTTGCGTCCTGGCGTAGCCGCCAGCACGTTCTTCATCAAACTCCTCTTCGTTCGGGTCGTTTGGCGTTTCCATTTTGGGTTGTTGAAAATCTGCTTCTGTTGAGTTGGCGATTATGTTTTCAACTTCATCTTTCACATTTGTGTGGTCCACATATTTTTTAAGTAAAAGCGCAGACACAATGTTGTCTTTATTCTTTAAAATGGAAAGCAATAAATGTTCTGTACCAATAAGGCTGCTCTTCATCATTTTCGCCTCCAACACGGTGATTTTCAAAATTCTTTCGGCTTGCTTGGTGAGCGGAATTGAATTGGGATTAAAAATTCCTTTTGCTGATTTTTCTTGAATTGAATTTTCTAATTCATTGCGCAACTGAACGGGATCCACTCCTAAAGCAACTAATGCTTTAATTGCAATTCCGTTGCCATCGCGAATAAGCCCTAACATTAAATGTTCAATCCCTATAAAATCATGGTTTAAGCGAAGCGCCTCTTCTCTGCTGTAACCAATTACTTCTTTTACCTTCGGTGAAAACTTTGCTTCCATATTTTTATTCTTTTCTATTTCAAACTTTAATCTTACTTACTGCTGCAAATGAAGCAGAATAAATCTAAGACGTACAAACATACACTATCGTTTACGAATGAATTTATTTTTATGAAAGTTCGCAAATATCTGAAAGCGTTTTCCCAAAAATTAAGTAACAGCTAATACTTAACAGCATTATTTTTCATACAGTTTTTTTTGGCATCTTGACAAACTGCCATTATACTTGTATCTTGTTACACATTAAACAACAATCATTTTTCACGAATGAAACTCACTCTAGATAAAAAAGAAAGATTGTGCCATGTTCGCTTACATGAGGAGAAGCTATTGAGTTCTATTGCACCTCAGCTAAAAAGCGAATTGGTATATTTGAATACCGAAGGCTATCGAAATATCATTTTAGATTTAAGTGAAGTTCAATTTATTGACTCTTCGGGTTTAAGTTCTTTGTTGGTTGGAAACAGATTATGCAAAGAGTCAAACGGCACATTTGTGCTTACAGGCTTAAACGCACAAGTAGCCAAACTCATCAAAATTTCTCAATTAGAACCAATTTTAAACATTGTGCCAACTGTGAGCGAATCGGTTGATTATGTGATGATGGAAGAATTGGATCGCGATTTGAGAAATTAAAATTTCTTGATAAATTCCAATTAGTTAGTGCAGTTTGAAGTTACTATTTTGGGCAGCAACGGTGCTATTCCTGCATACAACAGGCACCCAACCGCACAAGTACTCACCTACAACGGAAATTCTTTTTTAATTGATTGCGGGGAAGGCACACAGTTGCAAATGAACCGCTACAATATAAAGCGCGGCAGGTTAGATAATATTTTTATATCGCATTTGCATGGCGATCATTATTTTGGATTAATGGGTTTAATTTCTTCGTTGAATCTAAACTACAGAACTCATCCACTAAATATTTTTGGACCAGAAGGCTTAGATGAAATAATAAATGCGCATTTAAAGTGGGGCAAAACAGAATTGCGCTACAAAATTAACTTCCACCAACTTTCTGCCGATATTCCTGTACAAGTTTATGAAGATGAATTTCTAACCGTTGAAACCATCATTTTACAACACCGATTGCCAACCACAGGTTTTCTTTTCAGAGAGAAAAAAGGACAACTGAATATTATTCGCGAAAAAATTCAAGAATACCGTATCGAAGTAAAAGATATTGTAAAAATAAAAGATGGTGGAGATTTTATTTTGCCTGATGGAAAAATAATTCCAAATAAGGAATTAACGCATAAACCAAAGCCGCCACGAAGCTATGCTTATTGCAGCGACACGGTTTATACCGAAACTTTTCTTCCTCAAATTGCGAGCATAGATTTGCTATATCACGAAGGAACTTTTGCCCACGAGCACACAGCACGCGCAGCAGAAACCATGCATTCCACAGCTAAACAAGCAGCAATAATTGCAAGCAAAGCAAATGTAAAGCAATTGCTAATCGGGCATTTTTCTGCGCGCTACGAAGACTTGAATATTTTGTTAAGTGAAGCTAAAACAGAGTTTTTAAATACTTCTTTAGCAATAGAAGGTGAAACTTTTCAAGTAGGTTTGCCATAAGATTTAAAACTCATGAGATTACTTTTCAAAATTCAATTTGCAATAATTGCTTTTGCGTTATTGGCATTTGCACAAACAACTTTTAGCCAAGCAAATTCAACACCCTATCCTTTCACAAGTTCTTTAGTTCCAAAAGATGCTTATGTATTTTATGTAATTGGCGATTGGGGAAGAAAAGGAAAATATTTTCAAAAAGATGTGGCAACAGCCATGAACACTTGTGCAGCACAAGCAAAGCCAAAGTTTATTGCATCAACAGGAGACAACTTCTACACTTTTGGTGTAAAAACTACAACTGATAAACTTTGGAAAAAATCATTTGAAGATATTTACAACGGCTCAAATATTAAAGATATTGATTGGTATGTAGTGTTAGGAAATCACGATGGTTACGGAAACATTCACGCTCAAATTGATTACTCAAAAAAGAATTTGCACTGGAAACTACCAACTGCTTATCACAGCTATGTTGCGCCAGTAAACCAAACCGATAGCGCAGAATTTATTTTCACTTATACTGGTCCGCTTGCAAACACCAATTCAGCTTCTACACAAGCGCAATGGAATTGGATTGATAGTTCATTAGCAAATTCAACTGCGAAGTGGAAATTTGTATTTGGGCATCATCCGGTTTATTCTTCAAATCCTTTGCATGGCGATACTTGGGCGTTGATTGAGAAACTAAAACCAATGCTAGAAAAATATCATGTTCCAGCATATTTTGCAGGGCACGACCACGATTTGCAGCATCAACAACCCAAAGGTAGTTCGGTAGATTATTTTGTTTCTGGTGCGGGTTCAAAACTTAGACCTTCTGGAACTTACGCACACACAAAATTTGCACGCAGTGTTGCAGGTTTTGCAGTAGTTGCTTTAAGCGGAAATAAAATGACTGTTTGGTTTATAGATAAAGATGCAAACGTAATTTACAGCTATTCTAAGTAGAAACATTCAACTTATTTACCCACTCTAACTTCTCCCTATTCTTCTATTTTCTTGAAGTGTAAAATTGCTATTTACCAAGAAAATGCTGTATTCTTTATTTTTTTTCTTGTAACAAGTTTGGCGTGTTAATGTTTTTTATATTTTCACCCATCTTTTTTTAAAACAGAAACGAAAATAAAACACGGACAGAATGAGAAAACTTCTCCTCCTCAATGCGCTTACACTGTTATTTGCCTTTGCTTATTCACAAACACGAAACATTAGCGGTAAAATTTCGGACGCTTCAAACAAAGAAACGTTAATTGGAGCAACAATTTCAGTAAAAGGAACAACCACCGGTGTGCAAACCGATGAAAACGGAAAATTCAAGTTTGAAATTCCTACTACAGCAAAAACCTTAGTGGTTTCTTATGTGGGTTACGAGCCAAAAGAAATTCAAGTTGGAAGCGGCACAGTTTACAATGTAACTTTAGAACCTTCATTTTTTGGTGGAAGCGATGTGGTGGTAACATCTTCGAGAGTAAGTGAAACACTAAAAGAATCAGCCATTCAAATTGAAAAAATGACTGCAAGAGAAATTAAAAACTCTGCATCAGGAGATTTTTATCAAAGCCTTGGAAACTTTAAGGGTATTGATATTGTGAACTCATCTGCAGGATTTAAAGTAATCAACTTGCGTGGCTTTAGCGACACTCGTTCTTTAAGAGTAAAACAATATATTGATGGAGTAGATAATGAATCTCCAGGCTTAAACTTCCCTGTAAGTAACATTGCCGGAGCAAACGATTTAGATTTAGAAAGCATTGAAGTAATTTCCGGTGCTGCATCTGCATTGTATGGTGCAAATGCCATGCAAGGCGTTATTTCAATGAAAACAAAAGACCCTTTTGACCATCAAGGAATTGCGTTTCAATTAAAAGGCGGTTACAAAACTGTTCCTGGCGGTTATGTTGATGCACAATTTCGCTATGCTCAAGTTCTTGATAAAAAAGAAAGGCTTGCCATAAAAATAAGCGGCAGCTATACTCGTGAAAAAGAATGGTTAGCAACAGACTCTGCATATAACACTTATGTTTCGCGCGATACTTTAGGGAATCCTGTAGTGGTTGATGTAAGCAAAATTCTTCGTCAAAAAGCATTAGAAGATTACGGTCCTGGCACCGATATTACACAAGAAGACCATGAAACATTTGTGAAACTTGGAAACTGGTTAGACTTTAATCCTTGGGCAAGTCCTTCAACTATAAAAATTAAAATGCCTGGTTATCTTGAGCCTAAGTTGATTACGCCAAATGCCCAATCGTTTAAATTGAATGCCGAATTGCATTATAAGTTCAAGAAAGATATTCAACTTTCCTTAGCCTATCGTTTTGGGTACGGAACAGCTATTTACCAAAGCGCAGCACGTTACCAAATTAAAGACTTCACACTACATAATATTAAAGCTGAAGTGAAAGGTAAAAACTTCTCTGTAAAAACTTATGTAACCACTGAAGATGCAGGAAATTCTTACAATTTAAACCTAACAGGCGCATATATAAACCGTTCTAACATTGCCGAAGATTATGTACCGGATTACATTGAAAAATACTTTGACGTATTGGATACTTTATCTGATGGTTTTTGTGCCGATTGTGTGAGCGAAAGAAACCAGCCACAATATGCAGCCAATGCAAGGCATCAGGCACAAGCCGCTGCTTTAAAATCTTGGTATCAAAAGGGCGACCACAAATTTGACTCTCTCTTTAATACGTACACACAAGACCCAGATTCAAAAACAGGCACTAAGTTTTTCGACCGCTCTACCATGTTCCATTTAGAAGGTCAATACCAATTTGATTTTATTAAAGCTGTTGATTTAATTGCCGGTGCTTCTTATCGCCTATATGTACCAAATTCAAGAGGGACAATTTTTGAAGATACTGCAGGAAGAAAAATTAGAGTTCAGGAAGTAGGTGGTTTTATTCAAGCTTCAAAAAAATTAGCCAAAGATAAATTGAGAATTATCGGCTCGGTTCGTTTAGATAAAAATTCAAATTTCCCTGTTCAGTTTTCACCACGATTAAGTTTTGTAATTACACCAAATAGCGACCACACAATTCGTATAAACGCCTCAAGAGCATTTAGAATTCCAACATTACAAGAGCAATATCTTTATTTAGGAATTGGCAACAGCCGATTGGTTGGAAACTTGCATGGCTATGGTGTGCAATACACTCAAAAATCAATCACTACATTAGATTCTTTAATTAGAAATAACGTTTACACAGTAGAGCAAATTGAAACCAATATGCCGAACTTGGTTCAAACAGTAGATATTAAACCGCTCAAAACTGAGTTGGTAACAACTGTCGATATCGGCTACCGTGGCGAATTTTTAAAGAAAAGATTGTTTTTAGATTTCACTGCTTACTTTAGTTACTACGAGCGTTTCTTAGGCTTTACCAGAATTGCATCTCCGGTACTTGGGCAAGCAGGAACAGAAAGCGCGCTTAACCAAATTTATGCCAGTTTGGCAAAATCGAGCGATACCGTTTACTACCAACCATTGCAGTTATATGCCAACTTAAACAAACCAGTTCCTTCTTGGGGTGCAAACATCAGTTTGAGTTATTATGCAGGAAAAGGAATTTCTGTTTACGCAAACTATACTTATGCCGATTTATACGACAAGCCTTTGCTCGAGTCTGGAGTGTTGCAATTAACCGGATTTAATACACCAAAACACAAAGTAAATATTGGCGTAATGGCTTCTAAGGTTTGGCAAGGATTAGGTTTTGCAGCTAACTTTAAATGGGTTCCCGATTACGAGTGGCAAGCTCCAATGGGCGATGGAACAATTAAAAGCTACACTACACTTGATTTGAGTATCTCTTATGAGTTAGAAAAAATATACTCTACCTTTAGAATCGGAGGATCAAACATTTACAACAAAAAATACCAAACGGCAATTGCTTCACCTTACATTGGTGCATTATACTATGCAGGCTGGACATTCGACATGGTAAACTTTGGAAATAAAGGCAGCAAGAACGAAGCGAAAACAGACTTTTAGTCTTTTCCTTCTACATAGAAATTAACAGCAGAAGAGGTTGCAATTATTGCAGCCTCTTTTTGTTTGTAGCATCACCCAAAAGACTGCTCCGAAATATTACATTCGCACCACAATTTTTCTTTAATGATACATTTTGAAAAACATATTTTACCCAACGGCTTAACTGTAATTGCACACCAAGATAAGACTTCGCCTTTAGCTATTGTGAACACACTTTACAAAGTAGGCGCACGCGATGAACAAGCTGATAAAACAGGCTTTGCACACCTCTTTGAGCATTTTATGTTTGAAGGCTCAATAAATATCCCAGAATTTGATTCTCCATTGCAAATGGCAAGTGGCGAAAATAATGCCTTTACCAACAGCGACATTACCAACTACTACGATATGCTGCCGGCAGAAAATATTGAAACTGCTTTTTGGCTCGAAAGCGATAGAATGCTGAGTTTGAATTTTGAAGAAGAGAGTTTAAACACACAAAAGAAAGTGGTGATGGAAGAATTTAAAGAACACTACATCAACCAACCCTATGGTGATGTATGGCACAAAATAAGCGACATGGCTTACAAAGTTCACCCTTACCGCTGGCCCACAATTGGTTTAGAACTTAGCCATATTGAAAAAATAACAATGGAAGATTTTAAGAAATTCTTTTTCCATTATTACCGTCCAAACAATGCAACCTTAGTAGTAGCAAGCAACATAGCTCCTGATAAAATTTTTGCACTGGCTGAAAAATGGTACGGCAATATTCCAAAAGGCGAAACTCCAGTTGTGAGAAATTTGCCAAAAGAGCCACGCCAAACAGCAAAGCGAATTGAAGAAATTCACGCTAAAGTTCCAGTGAACGCCTTTTACAAAACATGGCAAATGTGCGACAGAAATCACCCAGATTACTATGCTGCCGATTTGCTGCGCGACATACTTAGCACAGGCGCAAGTTCGCGCTTGTACCAAAAATTAGTGAAAGAACAAAAGCTCTTCAGCGGAATTAGCGCTTACCTTTCTGAAACTATTGATGACGGCTTATTTTTTATTGAAGGGAAGCTGAACAAAGATGTGAGCATGGAGCAAGCTGAAAATTCAATCAATGAAATTGTGCAAGAATTAATAACTACGGCAATAGAAGAAAATGAATTGACCAAGGTGAAAAACAAGGTTGCAAACCTATTGGCATTTAATAATGTAAGCACCATGAATCGCGCTATGAATCTTGCTTTTGCAGATATGCTTGGCGATGCAAATGAAGTAAATCACGACATAGAAAAATATCAAAGTGTTACTTCAAATCAATTACGAGATGTGGCTTCAAAAATTTTTGTTGAAGAACAAAGTTGTGTTTTAAAATACTACAGCCAGCAATAAGCACTGCGTTCTACAATTTTAATAATACAGAACTGCTACTGCCTACTTCAAAACTTTTCTCAATAGTGGTGTGAATAGTTTGAGCAAATTTTGAGCGATAAATAGTAATGTATTTTCCGGGTTGCAATGCAATCGTTTCTTGCCTTGCTGTTTCGCTTAAATCATAAACTTTTTGCAAGCCAAATTCTGTTTTTAAAAATACAGCACCATATAAATCAAACGTTTTGTTGATAGTTACAATTCCTGGAGCAGGAATAATTATAGTAGCTGTTTTGCTTTGCTGCACCACTACTTTTGTGGTTTCAATCGTAGGATTGGTAAGTACTTCAGCATAGTAATCACCAACTAAAACTTTGCGCTTCTCTCCTGGTGCAATCCAAAAATAAGTTGCGCTATCAGGATGAAGTTTCACCAAGCATTTTATTTTTTCTATCGAAGAATTTTTAGGCACACTTCCTGAAAATTTTACTTCAATAAAACCTTGTGGCGCTGCAACAGAAACAATATTGTGTTCGTTGCGCTTCATCTCAACATTTTCAATATTAAGCGGTGGTGTAGAAAATATTTTTATGTTATATCTGAAAAGTGGTGAAACTGCTATTGTATCAGGCAATCCACGCGCATTTAGTGTGTGATGAAAAAAATATTTATCGAGACTTGTTTTCGTATCAGAAAGTGTAAACGCTACATCTGTTTCAGTAGGTTTTCCAGATTGGTCGAGTAGATTCAACTGAAACGTAGTTTTTGAAATTGTTTCTTCTACTGCCTTTTTCAACTCACTATTCAACTCTGCTCCCGATTGCGTATTCACCAATTCTCCAATACAGCCAAACTGCTGCAAAAGTAATTCGGGAAGTTGTATTCCAAGCACAATAGGTTTTAAAATAATATTGTTTTGCTGAAGCATTTTGGCAATCGCACATGGATCGCCACCGCAACTTTCTTCACCATCGGTAATTAGCACCAAAAAATTTCTACTCACATCATTTACATTCGCAAAATCGTTCGCACATTTTTCTAAAGAATAAGCAATCGGAGTTACACCATTAGGTTGAATGGTTGCTAATTTTTTCCGAATAGAAGTTGGATTTACATTGCCGAAGGCCATCTCTAATCGAGAGTCTTTGCAATTATTATCGCGCAGTGAAAATTGATGCCCATAAATACGAACTGCAAACTCTACATTCGGCATTTTTGAAAGACTATCCGTAAGCTCTATCATTGTTTTCATAGCAGTTTGCCAACGTGTGCCACCCGACCACGCTTTGTTCATGCTATACGAAGCATCTAACAAAAACAAGATACGCGTTTTTGGCTGCTGTGCCACTAAACTCAATGGAAAAATAAGCAAGAGGAGAATCCGAAACACGGCTACAATTTAAAAAAGTACAACTAAAAATTGCAACAGTAAATTATTTACTTCTTTGAAATAGCATTATTGATAATTGAAACAATCAAACTTACTTCATTCGATTGCAAACCAACATAAAGCGGCAAACAAAAATTTTTGATGCTATACTTTCTGATATTGGAGCACTTTGTCCTTGCACATAATTAATCGTATTCAACGATGGATAAAAATACCTGCGCGGAAAAATATCAGCTTCGTTCAACTTTTTTTGAACTTCCAACAACATTTCTTCATTTTCAAATATTACAGGGTAATAGCTGAAGTTCCACTCTGTATTTTCTCTAATTTTCAACTTCTAAATAACTGAAAAATTAAGTTGATTATTATACAGAGTTACTACTTCTTTTCGTGCAGAAATAATTTCTTCAATATGAGGCAAAACTGCTAAGCTCATTGCTGCTTGCAGCTCAGAGGCTTTGCCATTTATTCCTAACCCGAAAAAATTCAAATATCCATTATGCCCAAAATTGTGGCTGTAATATAGCTGATGTTGTAACGCTGCATCAGTTGCAAACATTGCACCACCTTCTGCTGTGTGAAACAATTTTGTGGCATGAAAACTACAAGTACTCACATCGCCATAATTAAAAATACTGCTACCTAAATAATTGACGCCAAAGCAATGTGCCGCATCGTAAATCACTTTTATATTATACTTTTTATCTATGCTATTTATTGCTTCAATATGGCAAGGATTACCAAAAACATGTGTTGCCAAAATACAAGTTGTATTGGGTGTAATTGCAGCTTCAATTTTTGTTTCATCAATGGTTAAATATTCAGGGTGAATATCTACAAAAACCGGAGTGCAATGTTCCCAAACAATCAAAGCAGTAGTGGCAACATAGCTAAATGGTGTAGTAATTATTTCGCCTTGTTTACCTAAAAGTTTCAGTGCAATTTGTATTGGAACTGTTCCATTATTCGTAATGGTAATCCAATCAACATCTAAATATGTTTTTAATTTACTTTCTAAGCTTACAATTAAATCGCCACGATTGGTAAGCCATTGCTTATTAAATGCCTGCTAAACCAAATTAGTGTATTCAGCTAATGGAGGCACAAAGGCTTTAGTAACAGGAATCATATTTGTATCACTTCAAAAAAAATGCAATACTACTTGAGTGCAGTTTTATTATTTTATTACAAAAAGTAAAACTAAGAATCTCAATTCTACCCACCCCTACCCTATCAAAACTTCTTCTAAAGCAGTATCGTATTGAACTTTATACTCTTGTGAAGCACCAAAATTTTCTCCATTCACAACTAAATTTCCTTTAGTAACTGTACCAAGATATTCGCAAGGGAATAAATCTTTTACCAATGTTTCAAATTCTTCCACTTTATCTTTTGAAACGCTCACTACTACACGGCTTTGGCTCTCGCCAAACAACCAAGCATCAGTTCTAATATTGGTATTTTGAGCAGCATTTACATCAAAACCTAAATCACTCACAATGGCAGATTCCAGCAAAGTTGTGAATAATCCGCCTTCGCTAATATCGTGCGCAGATTCAATTAATTTTGAAGCAATAAGTTTCTTTACCGTTTGTTGCAACTTCATTTCTTCTTCCATTTCAAAATATGGTGTTGAAGATTTTTCTATGCCATGAAACTTCACCAAATATTCTGAACTTGAAATATCATTTCTTGAAGTTCCTAACATATAAATTGCATCACCTTCGTTTTTAAAATTCAAAGTCATTGCATCTTTCCAATCATTTAAAAGTCCAATCATACCAATAGTTGGCGTTGGAAAAACTGCTCCGCCTTCGGTACTTTGATTGTAGAAACTTACGTTGCCACCCGTAACCGGAGTGCCAAGCGCTTCACACGCAATAGACATTCCTTTAAGTGCATTTACAAACTGCCAATACACATGTGGATTGTATGGATTTCCAAAATTTAAGCAATTTGTAATAGCGCTTGGATCGCCACCGCTGCACACAATATTTCTTGCTGCTTCTGCAACGGCAATTTGTCCGCCTACCAGCGGATTTGCCCAAACATAACGTGCATTACAATCAACCGTAACGGCTAATGCTTTATCGCTATTTTGCTGTACGCGCACCACTGCCGCATCACTCGGACGATTTATCGAAGTGTTTGCTACACCAACCATGCTGTCGTATTGCGTAAACACCCACTTTTTGCTGGCAATATTTAGCGACTTCACCAACACTTTGGCTACGGCTTTTAAATCTTTCGGTTCAGCAACATTTTCAATTTTAAATTGCTTATTTTCTTCGAAATATGGAGGTTCAGAAAATTCGCGTTGATACACCGGAGCACCACCGCCAAGCACTAAACTTTCGGCAGGAACTTTTGCCACCAAAGTTTCGCCCATGTAATATTCTAAAATACCGGAATCGTTTACTTCGCCAATTACCGCACAGTGCAAATCCCATTTCTCAAAAACGGCTTCCACAGAGGCTTCCATGCCTTTTTTTACCACAATCAACATACGCTCTTGGCTTTCGCTCAGCAAAATTTCCCAAGGTTTCATATTCGATTGGCGAGTTGGCACTTTATCCAACTGAATTACCATTCCCGCATTGCCTTTTGCGCTCATTTCGGAAGTAGAACAAGTGATGCCCGCAGCACCCATATCTTGCATTCCAACCACTGCGCCTGTTTTAATTACTTCAAGCGAAGCTTCTAACAATAATTTTTCTTGAAATGGATCGCCCACTTGCACAGCAGGCAAATCGTTCACGCTATCAGCAGTAATATCTTTTGAAGCAAAAGCTGCTCCATGAATGCCATCTTTTCCAGTGGCGCTACCAACAATATAAACCGGATTTCCTGCGCCTTCTGCAATAGCTGAAACAGTTTCATTTGTTTTCACAATTCCAACGCTCATGGCGTTTACCAACGGATTGGTTTGGTAAATTGGGTCAAAATAAACTTCGCCCGCAACGGTTGGCACACCAAAGCAGTTGCCATAATCGCCAATACCTTTCACTACTCCGCGCAATAAATATTTTGTGCGGTCATTTTTTAAATCGCCAAAGCGCAAAGAATTTAAAGCACAAATGGGGCGTGCGCCCATAGTGAAAATATCGCGATGAATACCTCCAACACCTGTTGCTGCGCCCTGATACGGCTCCAAAGCACTTGGGTGATTGTGGCTTTCAATTTTAAAAGCACAAGCTAAACCATCGCCCACATCAACCAATCCGGCATTTTCTTCACCGGCTTCAACCAATAAATGCTTGCCTTTTCGAGGCAGTTTTTTCAAATAGGTAATTGAGTTCTTGTAAGAGCAGTGTTCGCTCCACATTACCGCATACACACTAAGTTCTGTGAAGTTTGGCGTGCGTCCTAAAATCTGTTTTATTTTTTCAAATTCTTCAGGTAGAAGCCCAAGTTCTTTTGCCTGTTCTAATGTAGCTTCTTGAAGTGATGAAGTTAAATCTGCCATGCGTAATTTGTATTTAAATACTTTTAAATTTTGCAGCGCGAAACTACCATTCGTAAACGGCTTAAAAAAATATAGTTATCCCAAAAAAATGGAATTATATAAACAGCTGCCAATTTTGAATTTACTTTTCTTATCCAATAGAATTTTTAGCCTTTTTCTTCGTAAAATCTAAGGAGTAATTAAAACCTACAAATAAAGTGTGTCCCATTTCGTAATGAAGCCCTTCTTTGCCTACAAGCAATAAATTCAAATAACCAAGTTGAAAACTTCCGGAATGATTGAAGTTGTAGCCCATGCCAATGTATGCTCTATTTTGGTCGGGCAAATGGTAAGTAACTGATTTACTAAAACTCACAAACAATTCATTGTAAGCAGAAACAAAAATTGCATTGCTTCTTAAAGTGCTTTTATTTAAAGGCACATTCATAGAAACTTTATATCGAAAACGGTTTTTGTAAGTGTGCCCATTATGCGCGTATTCTCCATTACCTTGCTTTACTTTATGCTGTTGCCATCTTTGTTCAAACATCACTCTATTACTAAACACCAATCTGTTTACCGAGTTTGTGAGCACAACTTGTTGAAACAAGCGATGTTCTCCGAATGATGCTTTTTCTATTAGTCCTTCATGAATAAAAGTCCAAGCGTGTACATAGCCTATCGGAACAAAAGAGAGATACTTATTTGCATAAATTTCAACTCCTGCTTTTACCATGTGCTGATTGTTCAATTTAAATTCTGAGAAACGAAACTGCCCGTCAAAAACAACTCCAACATTTTTATGAACTTTAAGTTTTAAAGTGGCACCAACCCAATTTCTGAAATGGTGTGTGTAAATTGGTCTTTTTGCCTCAGTTTCTTTTGGCACAAAAAATACACACAACAAAAAAATCAGCAAGAACTTATGAACAAAACTTCCTTTAAAATTCATCGCGCAAAAAAATGGGAAAGCAAAAATCATACTCCATTGTTAATTAAAAGTTAAGACTTACATATCTATGTAATTTTGTAATTACAGCACAAACATTGCTCTTGATTTTAGAAACAAATGGGAATTGCTGAAAGTAGCAAGCTGAAATTGCTGAAAATAGCTTTCTTCGCGCCATGCATTATTTAAGTGCGGAAAAACTGAGCAAGATATTTGCTGAAAAAGAAATCTTTTCCGATCTAACATTCCATATTTCAAAAGGTGATAAAATTTGCTTGGTTGCAGCTAATGGCAGCGGCAAAACAACTTTACTAAAAATTTTAGCAGGCAAAGAAACGCCCGAAGGCGGAAAAGTATGGCTGCACAAAGATGTGCGGTTAAGTTTTTTAGAGCAAGACCCTGAATTAGAAGAAAACAAAACTGTTTTAGAAAACATTTTTAATCACCAACACCCTGTGGTGCAAACGGTGAAAGAATATGAAAGTTTGCTCGAAAACAATGACGAAAGCGATGCATTACAAAATGCCATGGGCAAAATGGACGAGCTAAACGCTTGGAATTTTGAAAGTTTGGTAAATCAAATTTTAAGCAAGCTAAATATTCATCATTTAGACCAACCGGTTTCTAAACTAAGTGGCGGACAGCGCAAAAGATTAGCGCTGGCAAAGGTTTTGATTGATCTTTCATTTTTTGAACAACATACACTTTTAGTTTTAGACGAACCAACCAACCATTTAGATTTTGAGATGATTGATTGGCTCAGCCATTTTCTTTCGGGTGAAAATGTTACGCTACTTTTAGTTTCGCACGACCGCTATTTTTTAGATGAAGTTTGCAACGAAGTGTGGGAATTGGAAAACGGAAAATTATATGTTCACAAAGGTGATTACGCTTATTATTTGGTAAAAAAAGCAGAGCGTGAAATTGCCGATAATGCAAGCATAGAAAAAGCACAAAATAGCTATAGAAAAGAATTGGATTGGATGCGCAGACAGCCAAAAGCCCGCACCACAAAATCTAAAAGTCGCATTGATGCTTTTTATGAAGTTGAAGAAAAAGCACACTCCGGCAGAAAACACGAGCAGCTACAGCTACAAGTAAAAATGACTCGCTTGGGTGGTAAAATTTTAGAATTAAAAAAAGTATATAAATCATTTGGCAATCACGTAATTTTAAAAGGCTTTGATTACACTTTTAAACGTGGTGAACGCATTGGAATTATTGGCAGAAACGGCACCGGGAAAACTACTTTTCTAAACATGATTTTAGGTTTAGAAAAAGCTGATTCAGGAAAAATAAATCACGGTGAAACGGTTGTGTTTGGCTACTTTTCGCAAGCCGGAATAAAATTAAAAGAAGACCAACGCGTAATAGAATATGTAAAAAATATTGCAGAATTTTTTCCTCTTGCCGATGGCACAAAAGTGATGGCAGGACAATTTCTGCAACGCTTTCTATTCACTCCGGAACAGCAGTTTTCTTTTATTAGCAAACTAAGTGGTGGCGAAAAAAAACGCCTTCAACTTTTAAGTGTATTATTTGAAAATCCGAACTTTTTAATTCTTGATGAACCAACTAACGATTTAGATTTGGTAACACTTCAAGTTTTAGAAGAGTTTTTAGAAAACTATCAAGGTTGTCTTTTAGTGGTTTCGCACGATCGGTATTTTATGGATAAATTAGTCGACCATCTTTTTGTGTTTGAAGGCGAAGGAGAAGTTACCGATTTTCCGGGAAATTACACGCAATACAGAACCGAAATTTTAGCCAAAGCAAAAAGTGGGAATAAGTCTGAAACCAAAGTAGGAACTGCAATTACCGAAACTCAAACCATAATCGAAAAGCCAAGTACTGCTAAGCGAAAATTGAGTTTTAAAGAAAAGCATGAGTTTGAAAATTTGGAAAAAGAATTACCCATGCTCGAAAAGCGTAAAACAGAGTTGAATACACTAATTGCAGAAGGAAATTTGCCTTATGAAAAATTACAGGAAGCACTTGATGATATGGCTAAAATTACAGCAGATTTAGAGATGAAAGAATTGCGCTGGTTAGAGTTGAGTGAAATAATTTAAAGGGCATCTATTTTTTCTTTTACCGATGCAACCTTTGCTTCATACACTTCTATTCCGTATTTATTAAAAATGGAAATAGCATAGTCAAATTCATTTTGTGCCTCTTGTTTCATACCTACTATTGCTAATGTTTCTGCTAAGTGTAAATATCCTAAGCCTATGTATTGCCAACTTGCATTTTTTTCAATTAAACTAACAGCATTTCTAATAAGCGCAATTCCGTATTTATGGTTTCCTAATATTGCTTCAGCGTGTCCTAAATTCATTTGCGCAAGCACAATCATGCCTTCATCGTTTATTGTTTTACCAATTTTCAACACTTTTTCATTCAATTCCACTTTACGTTTTACCTCAGAATCAGGAAGCAGAGTGCTTTTGCGACTTAGTGCCAGCGCCACGCCTCTTAAATCATTTGTGTTTTCGCAAAGTTTTAAACTTTTATCAACGTAAACGCTGAGTTGCTCGTCTGATTCTCCATTACGTGCTATTTGTGAGCGGTTATACCAAATTCCTGATAATTCCTCAATTGCATCTTTATCTCCACTTTCTGCAAAATGCTTTGCATTATTTATTGCTTCAACAAAATGATTCTCAGATTGCTTAAAATCATTTTTCATATCGCAAGTAACCGCTAATTGCCTATGAATGCGAGAGAGTATAAGGTTGGGACTTATTGGTTTGAGTATTTCAATAATAGTATTGCCCATGCTTAAATGTAATTCAAACTGTCCCTGCCTTTGTAGTGTTTCCAAAAGTGGAACTGCTGCTGAAGCTACTGCTATATAATCATTTTTCTCAAAGGCTTCTCTAATATTAGTCCAATGATTTTCTATGAGGATAAAAAAATTTAACCCTAATACTTCTTTACATTTCTGAATCTGAAAATTGCAATCTTCAATCTGATTAGGTGGCATATATATTTAATTTACAAAATTCCATTCGCAAGTAAAGTAAACGTTACTTACAGTTCATTTTTTAGAGCTGCTTTAGTTCTTAATTGTTCCAGTTTTTCATCGTAAACAGAAATTCCATCTTTTAGGAAAATTTTTTCTGCTAAATCACATTCACGTGCAGCTTTAGCAAATTCTCCTTTTTGTATGTACGCTTCTGCCAAATCTAATTTTGCCAATGCAGCATAGCGCCAGCTTACTAATTTTTCAAGCTGCATTGCTGACGATTCCATCATCTTAATTCCTAATTCATAATTTCCATTTTCTACTTCGCATTTGCCCATATTAAACCTTGATAGTTCTATTATGCCAATATCATTCATAGCTACAGCTTCTACTTCTGCTCTTTTATATAACTGCATACGTTCTGCATAGGCGCTTTTCTCTAAATATTCCGCCATACAGTTTAAACACAAAAATATGCCCCTTCTATTATTTATTTGTTCGTATAGTTTTAAGGCAGTTTCTGCATAGCAAATTTGATCTTGTGCAGATTCGTTGTTCCGAGACTGCTGTGTGCGATTATACCATAGCGAAGCCAAAAATAAGATTGCGTCTTTATCACCTGTTTCCGCAATTGGTGTTATAAATTTTACGCCTGCATGAAAATGCTTTTCGGCAGATGCAAAATCTTTCTCCATGTCATACGAAACCGCTAATTGCATGTGGATAGAAGCAATGTATTTTGTTCCGCCTGCATTTGAAAGTATTTCGAGAAATAAATAGCTCATACTTTTATGCAATTCAAAATATGATATTCGCTTTACTGCATACAAAATTTTATTTGCAATGGAGCCTGCTTCATCAATAGTTCCGTTCTTAATTTTTTCTTTAAATTGCGACATGGGTTCTTCAACTAAAATATGATAGTTGAACCCTAAAAGCGCTTTGCTTTCTTGAAGTAAAACATCTAATTCTTTAAACATTAAATATTGGCTTATTCAATTTTTATATAATCAATAATCGTTTCTTTATCTGTTTCGGTAAATGGGATAAAGGATTGAGTAAAGTAAGTGCCATCTTGATAAATTGGGCTTCCAATCCAAAGAAACATGTGTTTGTCAGGTATTGAAGAATATTCCGGAGTAAAGCAAGCTGTTTCTTTTCCATCAATTAACATGCGAATTTTTTCGGGCTGCCAAATCACTTCAAAAGTATGGAACCGACTGAACCATTCCGGAGATAAATCTTCGCCCAAAATATTGGCAGATTTTTCAGGAAAACGATTGATAGAATATTTACCTGTGCCACGCTCTTCGCCTGGTTTTAGAACTACATTCGGGTTGCGCATATAATCAATAATGGCGTAATTAATATTACACTTATTGTCCCATGCTTGCCAATCATAAGTAGAACTCCACACTTCAAAATCAATTTCGTAAAGCTGCGAATTCCAAACAGGGTCGCGCAAATAATTGTAAGGATTTGTGGTATCAATCGGATCAGCAGTACGTTGGTATAGCCAAATGTTATGTATAATTCCATTGGGAGTTCCGCCTTTGCCAATCATTGGAGCAAGCTTAGCGCGAATGGTAACATGCCCGTATTTAAAGGTTTGTCCCATTTTAATTTCACCCCAAGTTTTTTGTTTTTTTTCTTTGGTTGAACCCGGAATAAGTAAGCGAAAACCATTAGCTGAAACACCCACATTTTCCTTACGTTGTCCATATTCTGCTTTCACCATTGGAGCTTTGGCTATTTTGCCTTCGTAGAAATCTTCCTTAGTCCAATCTTCAGTAATAATATCTTTAAACCAACCTGTACAAGTATCGCAAAGTTTCTTCTCTGTATGGTCGAAGGGAACATATAAGTGTCCTAAAGCTGTATCGTTTGTACCATCAAATTTTTCCTCTAAAAAAGTAAACTTAAAATGCTTAGGATTTACATACGCAGTATTGCCTAACAAATTATTTTGCCTATTAGCTCGAATAGCTGCAAACGGATTCACAGTTTTCCAATCGGTTGTACTTTGCATAATCGGTTGCAGCGTATCTGTTTGCACTACAAGAGCAAATTCGTAGTTGCCCGGGCGAGCAGGCACTTGCGAATGATCGTCTGCTTCATTTTTAGGATCTAAACCAATGCTGTAAGGAATAGAAACTGTTTGTTTTTCACCTGCATTTAAAGTTACAGCAACCGTTGCTGAAGCACCATAAAAATTATCTAAAATTTTATTGCCATAATTTGAATTATTCACGTTGTACCAATAAGAAGTATTTTGGTAAAACGTTCTTAAATAAAAAGTTTGCGACTTATTGAGCGTATTTGAAATTTCAACTTTAGCAAACAATTTCCCTTGGCTCAAACAAGGATTAGGAAAAGCAACTTCTGCAAATTTGTAAACCGTATCAGCAGTGTGATAAACACAGTTTGGGCTATAGATATGTGTGTAATTCAAAAATAAATTCACAGGATGTCCCAACGGCTGAAAATCAATATCAGCGCCACATGTAGCAATAATATGTGCTTTACTTTTATGATAATATTCTGGAAATGAACTCTCCATTTCATTTTTTACATAAGTAAAGGGAGGTACTTTTCGCAATAGCAATTCTGAATCGTAATAAGCATTATTTTCCAGAAATTTTACACAGCGTTCCTTTTCACTTATCAAAACTAATAGCACTAAACCTAACACCAATAGTGGATAGAAATAAGGAAAAATTCTATTAACCAATTTCATTTTGTTTCAGATTTAATTTGCGCTTGCTCTTTACTAATTTCGGTAATAATATTTTCATAAATTTTATCCAAAGTATCTGCATGTTGCAAATAGAAATTAAAGCTTGTATAGAATTGGCTTTCAGAAATTTTATACTTTGCAAATACTTCTTTATACAAAGTAATAGTGCGACTTTCAGCTGAGTTATCGCTTTCTCCTTCCCTATTTGCAATGCCATCAGCCAAATGAATATCCAGTAAAATTTCCTGCATTTTTTGCGGTGGAATAATGGCAGTATCATCACTTGTGCCTTTGCCGGAGCAAGCGTTTAAGGTAGCTATCAATAAAAGAAAAACAATTCTATACATGGTTTTAGAATAAGGCATGAACATAATTTCATTTCCCGAAATATTAAAGGAAATTTCCTTTGTAAAAGTGATTTTCGTTACGCAGCATTTAGTTTAGCTTTTTATCTTTGCCCCAAAATTATTCCTTATGAAAAAACTACTTTACACAATTCCGGTTTTACTATTTGCGATTTTACAAAGCTGCACCAATACTTCTGCGCCAAAGCCTGATGCAGAAGCGACTCCTGCAACTGATACTTTATTAAAACAAGCACAGAGTATTTTTCAAGCATTGCCTGTAAAAGCAGAGAATCCAAATAATTTATTAACTGAAGAAAAAATATTGTTAGGCAAAGCGCTGTATCACGATTCTCGTTTATCAAAAACCGGAAAGAACAGCTGTAGCAGTTGCCACAACTTAAACACTTATGGTGTGGATAGATTAAGCACTTCGCCCGGAGATGCAGGGAAAAATGGAGAAAGAAATTCTCCAACCGTGCTCAATGCTGCATTGCATGCTTTTCAATTTTGGGACGGAAGAGCAAAAGATGTGGAAGAGCAAGCCGGAGGACCAATTTTAAATCCGGTTGAAATGAATGTATCGTCAAAAGATTTCTTAGTAAATCGCTTAAAAGGAATTAAGGAATACAATGAGCTTTTTGCAAAGGCTTTCCCTAACGAAAAAACACCTTTAACCTATGATAATATTCAGAATGCAATTGGTGCTTTTGAACGCACGCTGCTCACGCCCTCTCCATTTGATGAATACCTAAATGGAAAAGCCGATGCACTTACCGCAAAACAAAAAGAAGGCTTAAATCTTTTTATGGCAACCGGATGCCAAACTTGCCATTTTGGTGTGGCAGTTGGTGGCAATATGTTTCAAAAATTTGGAGTGTTTGACCATTATTGGAACTATACAAAATCTGCAAAACACGATGAGGGCAAATTTGAAGTAAGTAAAGATTCTTCAGACCAATTTATGTTTAAAACAAGTAGTTTACGAAATATTGCAGAAACCTATCCTTATTTCCACGATGGTAGTGTTGCAGAACTAAAAGATGCCGTAAAAATTATGGCAAAAGTTCAGTTGAATAAAGACTTAAATGATTCGCAAATTGATGCTATCACTGAGTTTTTAAAATCACTTACGGGAACTGTTCCTGCAGGTGCTACCGATGTGCCGGCTTGGGTTGAGCAGGTTAAGAACTAATTTATTTAGGGTCTTGCACACAAACGAGTTCTAATTTAATTTAGTATTTGTGTTGGTGCATTTTTAAACTTAAAATATACAGAGTTTAGGTCTTTATATTTCACAACTCCATACTCTGTAATAACCGCATCTTGAATATTCATCAACTGCTTCTTTGATTGAATATCAGGCTCAATTGAAATACAAATTGTTTTCCCGTACTTAACTGTTGAATACAGAATACTTTCCGCAGCACTTGAAAATGAAAAATGTATAATGTCCATTGGTGCTTTATCTGCCGGCAGTAAGAATTTTTCACCTCCTTGCTTTTCAGCAGCTGCTAACGCTTTATTCCACCAAATCTTTCTATCGGTAAAATGATGATGCCCGTTAAAAATAACAAAGCTCCGCAACGTTATTATTGCTAAAAGCAAAACAGTGGCAAGTGTCTTGCTTCTTAGAAAAGGCAAGACTTCATAAGCAAATGGTAAGGCAACACCAATACTCATGGCTACCCATAAATTTTCAACATAAAATTTTTCTGAATATGGGAACGAAATACAAACTATAACATAATAACCAATAACATAAACACTACAGATAAATAACTTCGTCCATTGCTTTTTTACTGCTAAAACAATAGCTGTAACAATACCTAAAACAGAAAACACCCAATAATCTTTTACAAACCAAGGTAGTGACTTTATTACTATTGGCAACGAAAAAAAGTTAGATAAAAGTGCTACGCCATTGATTCCGCTTTCTATCTTATTTGCTTCATATGCAACTGTTTTTACTGCAAAGAACCTTACCCATAAAATAACTAAAAGCACAATTCCCCATAGTATAAATTGCAAAAACAGCCTTTTATTCTGAACAAAAAAGTACAAAAACACAAAGCCAAAAGGAAGCAACACTAACGGATGCGCCCAAAAGGCAGTAATGGCAACAAATACAGCAACTAATGCCAGCAATATTTTTTTAGTAATAGATTCTGCTCGATAGTTAATTAGTGCTACAAATAAAAAAATAAGCCCCACACCTTGCGGAAATTCTGATTCGCACCAATAAAACGCATCGGAGGCAAGCAAGAAATTAAACAAAAACAAGGCTAACGCAAGTTCTCGCTGCTTAAATACAAATAGCAGTAACAAAAACAATATTAAATGGAATAGCGGAAACGAAATTGAATGTAATTGTAATACCCAGTACAGTGGCAAATGCATTTTAACTGCTAATAATGCGGGAGCTTGATTTATAAATGCTACAAAGCGATTTCCAGGGTGGTAAAAATCTGCATTGCGCACCATTTCAAACATATAAAATGAAAAATCGAGAAACAATACTCTTTCCCACAAAAATACAATAGAGAATATAAGCAGAATACTAAACCCAATTAGTCCTGCAATGAAAGTTGGACAGTCTTTTTCCTTTAAAAGAATCATATTTGCAAGAATAGTAATTATACCTTAATCGCCTCTGTAAACAAAGAGTATTGAAAAAAACAATCACTTACGCACTTTTAAGCACTGCACTGCAACTTATTATACTGCTTGCCTTTTACAATTTGAACGAGGAATTTAATAAAGCACCACATTCTGTGCACACTTGGCGGCAATGCGATGGGGCCAGTTTTGGTTTACACTATTACACTTATGGCAATTCTCTTTTTTACCCACAATTTTACAATATAGAATTTAGTAATGGAGAAGCCGTTTCTGAGTTTCCTATTATTTATTGGTTAGCTGCTAAACTGTCCGGCACAAGCCATTTCCAAGCAGAATGGATAAGGTATTTGAGTTTCCTGTTTGTAGCTATTTATTTACTAATTGCAAATGCTGCGATTTTTGATATAATAAAATCTTACGCACTCAGTTTCTACACTGCCTTTTTACCATTTCTATCAGTTGTTTTTTGTTTTTATTCCAACAACTTTTTGCCAGATGTGCCTGCGACTTGTGCTATACTAACGGCTTTGAGCATGTACTATTTCTATGTAAAAAACAGCAATGGCTTATGGCTTATGTTGAGTTTGTTCTTTTTTACGCTTGCAGGCTTACTTAAAATAACAGTTTTAGTGCCTTACTTTATTTTACTATTAGCAGCTTTTATTGAACTATTTTTAGGAAAGAAAATATTCCATTCCGCACTAATAAAATCATACAAACACGCAGTAATGCTATTACTTCCATTGCTTCTTGCTGCTGCGTGGATAGTGTTTTTAAAAACCTATAATACACATTACGGCAGCCATTACTTTCTTACCAAAACCTTCCCTTATTGGGAATTAGATGATTATCACAAATCAGAATTTTGGGAGGCATTTACAGTTCGCTGGAGTGATGATTATTTCTCTAGAGTAACAGGGAAAATTGCCTTAATTGTAATTGTTTTTTCTATGGTTATTGCTTTTGTAAAAAAGAGAATAGTTGGTTGGCTGCTATTAGTATTTCTGCTCCTCCAAATCACAATTACGACACTTTTTGCGGGGCAATATTACATTCACGATTACTATGCTATTGCATTAGTTTCTCTACCAATAATTGCATACATTACCTTATTCTATTTTTTAAGCAGAAAACTAATTTGGCGCATACTCCTACCACTTATTTTTATTCCGTATTTAATTTCAGATATTTTCTACACAAAGGAAAAATTGCAATTGCGTTTTGAAACAAAATGGGAAGATGAATGGTCTGAAAAATTAGCAAAATGCACACCGGAATTAGAGAAAATTGGGCTTCTAAAAAATGATAAAATTTTAGTATTAGGCGATCCTTCTTCGTGTATAAGTTTATATACTTTGCAACGTAAAGGCTGGACACAAATGAATTTCTATTTCTTTAAAGGAATAGATGATATTGATTTCATGAAGCGGCATGGGCTTGCGTGGGTAGTATTTTTTCCTGATACACGCAATAAATTTCCCGTTTGGGATAACATGAAATTTAAAAAGACTATATTGATAAACGGCTTTGAATTTGCACAACTTTAGCCCGGCTACTACACATTCAAATAGCGCATAAGCGAGTCGTAGCGCTCTTTTAAATCTTCGGTATATTCTGTTTCTTCGTGTACAGCACGCACTTGTATATTGTGCCTTTCAAAAGCAGCAACTAAAGGCGCCAAATTTGCAGAGTTCAATTTAAGTGTAACTTCTGCCATAGCAGTATCGGTGCGAATATTTGTAAAGCAACTTAATATTTGCAATTCATTGCTTTCTACAATTCTTGAAATTTCGTGCAGCGAATAGTTCCTCAACTGTATTTCTAACTCTACAATGCTGCCTTCTTGCTGCAATGAACTGAATAAATTCAAACCTTTCAGCAAATCGTTTGCAGTAATTAAGCCTACATAATTTTCATCTTCATCTAATACAGCAATCACACCAATGTTAAGCTTCGTACAAATTCTTACTACTTCTAAAATATGTGTATGCTCCAATACAAATGGGTGAGCAAAAGAACTTTTATACTCAGAAAGAGGAGACTCAGGATTATCAGAATCCAGAATGTCATCAACAGAAATCAAATTCAAAAGTTTGCCATCATGCACCACAGGCAATTGCGGAACAGAAAACTCGTGTAACCACATTAGCGCTTTTTCTCCGGTATCGGATTTGCGAAGCGGAGGAACAGTTTGTGAAATTAAATTTTTTGCAAGCATGACGTGGGTTCTCCTTTTATCTTTTTACGAATAATGTCTTATTTAGTTACTAAGACAAATTTTCTCAATAAAAGATTGCAAACCTTAGTGTGAATTTTTTGTAAGAAACTCTTTGGTAAGTTTATTAAACTCCTCCGGTTTCTCCATCATGGCAGCGTGGCCGCAATTTGGAATAATGTGTATGCTTGAATTTGGCAATAATTTATGAAACTCTTCTGCAACAAAAGGAGGTGTGATAGAATCGTCTTTTCCCCAAATCAAATTTACAGGGATTGTAATTGAAGGCACATCTTCACGCAAATTATGTCTTACCGCACTTTTGGCAATAAGCACAACGCGTAGCGCTTTGTTTCTATCATTCACAATATCAAAAACTTCATCAACCAATTCTTTAGTGGCAACCTTTGGATTATAGAAAGTTTCCTCTGTTTTTTTCTTCACGTATTCATAATCGCTCTTGCGCGGATATGAATCGCCTAAAGAATTTTCAAACAAACCTGAACTGCCTGTGAGTGTTACTGTTTTTACATTCTTCGCATGTTGAAGTGTATATAAAATTGCAATGTGCCCACCCAGTGAATTGCCAATCAAATTAAGATTATCGAGGTTTTTATATTCCACAAAATCCTTAACGTGATCTACCATGCCTTGCACAGTTGAATTCTCTAATTCCAATTCATACAACGGTAAAATTGGGATTACTACTTTATAGTTGGCCGAGAAATAATTTATTACATCGGCAAAGTTGCTGAGCGCACCAAAAAGTCCATGAAGCAAAAGAATTACTTCTCCAGAACCTTCTTCGCAATAGCGAAACTTTCCTTCGGTTTTAATATTGAATTTCATTTGTTAAAATGGTAATGCAAAAATATCTTTTTTGGTTACAATGCAAATTAACTCTTTGCACTGTGTGTGTGGCTACAAATCTGTTTTAATAATTCGGTGTGTTTTTTTGCTGCCGTTTACTTCAATTTTCAAATAATAACTTCCAGCGCTAAGCAGCTCACTTTCCTTTATTTCCAAAAGTTGAACATCATTTTCAAATACCGGAATGGCAGTTTTAAAAACAACCTTTCCCGAAATATCTGCGATGCTAATTCCCGCCTCTCCTTTTTGTGAAGTTTTAATAAACAAAGTGCAATAGCGACTGAATGGATTAGGAAAAACAGTAGATATCACTTCCGAATTTACTAATGCTTTTTTAGTTGTAGTTGATAACCATGCTTTGTAAAAATTAGGAATGCCGTAACCGTAATCATTATTAGGATTTGTGTAATAATTTGAGCTTTCGATAATTATCTTTTTCAACTCAGCAGCAGAAAGTGTAGAATCTGATTGCCATAAACAAGCTGCTGCTCCGGCAATAATTGGGCCAGAAAAAGAAGTGCCGTTAGAAAGAAAAGGAAGTCCTCGAAAATCTAATACTGCAACATTTGCACCTTGTGCACACACATCAGGTTTTATTGCGCCAGAAGCATTGGGTCCGCGGCTGCTAAAGTTGGCGATTTTCCCGTTTTTATCAACCGCACCAATCGTTAGCACATCTTTGCCATCAGCAGGAGCTGTAATAAACTTCCAAGAATTTGTGCCTTCATTTCCTGCACTATTCACTACCAAAATCCCTTTTGAAAATGCAATGTTTGCAGCTTGTGTCATCACTGCTTTACTTCCTGTCATATCAAAATAAGTATGGCTTGCAAAACCACCATCAAAATTATTGTAACCCAAAGATGTTGTTGTAATATCTACTCCTAAACTATCTGCTTTCTCTGCTGCTTCTGCCCAGTTATATTCTTCCAAAATGGTTTCTGATTGATTATTTTCTGTAATAAACAATGCGAAAGTTGCTTGCGTAGCAGTTCCTACAAACACATTGGGCAAATTTCCGGCAATACACGAAAGCACGCTTGTACCGTGTGTTCCGCTGCCAAAAACACTATCGTTTCTATTTACATAATTGTGTTTATACACCACTCTGTTTTCAGAAAATAATTGCTGAAAACCTTTTATAGTATCTACATTCACAAAGCCGTTATCCAACACGGCAATAAACATATCTTTGCCTCTGTAACCCATGCTGTGAAGCCTATCTAAATGTAGCATTTCTGTTTGGTTAAAACTCTCGCCATATTCAGTTCTAACTTCAGTTTCTTCTATTGCCTTTAAACTAAAATCCAACTTTGAATTTTCTTTCTTTTCAGCAACAGGATACACATCTAATTTTTGAATTTTCTTCACAAAGCTCATATTCCGAATTTGCGGCATCTTGTTAGTATCGCTCAGTACAATTGTGATGGCATTAAACCACTTTAAAGTATGAATAATACTATCTGCAACCTGCGCCACTGCTTGTTTATACGGTGCATAAACCGGATAATCGTTTTCAACAATTTCTATATTTTGCTTCTGCCTACGCTCAATAGCTTTGGGAGAAAGAAAACTTTCTTTTGGCAAAAATAGATTAGACGATTTTGAATTAAACTGTATCCAGTAAACGTTTTGAACCTGTGCATTTACAGCGTGAAACAGCAGCGTGAAAACACTCACCGCTAATACACTAAAACACTTATCTAATTTCAATTTTAAAAACATTATTTAAAAACTATTTAGGAAAATAGTCACTCACTTCCATGCGTATTCTAAAACCATTTGAGTTCTGTGGATTATCCCAGTTAGAAAGCACATCTTGCTTTTCAATCATATCCCATTCTTTATATACAATTCCAACGCCTTTAGCGTAAGTTTCACGGCTCAATTGGTTAGTAATTAAATTGTCTCTACCAATATCAACATGAGTAACCACAAGTGTTTTAGGAAAACTAAAACCACCATACGTTTTAGCAGCACCAACTTCTGTCATTTTAAAATTCCAATTTTCCAAATATTCAAACTGACCAGTTTTAGGTATAAAAATAGTGCCATTCCAAGCAGTACCTTCGCGCGGTGGAAACACAAGTTTTATAAACTTTAAATCATCTTCTTGTCGTTGAAAATTTGTAACTGTTCGAGTTGCCCACCAAACACGATCTTGCTGCCAAGCATCATTAGAAGTTTTGCGTTTGTAATATTCTATTCTATATTTTAAAATACCTTGCATGCTATCAAAATATGCACCGGCATAAAACTCCATAAGTTGGTATCGTACAGTATCATTTTTTTGAATAAAACCTCCGCCATTTCCTGTTTTCTGTGAAGCATACAAAATAGAATCTACATTGTAAATAATATAATGACCAGAATCTATCGGCATATAGTCGTACTCATAGTTTCCGGTAGGTTCTTCTACCTTATCTTTACAAGCATAAAGCGACATCACTAGCAAAATCAACAAGCACCAAGATGTAATTTGAAAGTATTTTTTCTTCATATTTCTCACCACAATTTCAATTCGGTTGAGTTACATTTTATATTAAACGTAAAACAAAATACGATGTTTTATCACTTTCATTAAAAAATTGTTCTCACCACTGTATCGTGCATTATTTATGATTCTTGTGTTTCTATTGGTTTAACCACTATCTACTTCAATTTATCGCCCGTAAAACTTAATGGCAGTAAGGTTTTTGCTGTATCCACTTTTATAGTTTGAGTTTCACTTTGGGGTAAATAAATTGCTATTTCATTATTGAAGCGCTGTTCATATTCTACGATGCGTTGGCGGCAAACGCCACATGGAGCAGCATTAAAAACCAATCCTTTTACATTTTGCGCAACAATAAATAATGCTTTAAGCGCAACGTTTGGATATTGACTGGAAGCTGTTGAAAGCGCCACTCCTTCGGCACAAATACAAACCGGATAAGCTGCCACTTCTTGGTTTGCGCCACTCACAATTTCTCCATTTTCCAATAAAATACTGCATGCAACTTTAAAGTTTGAATATGGTGCATAGCTCTTTTGCAGAGCTGCGCTTGCTTCAGTTGCCAACAACTTTTCTTCATCATTGAAAGTGCTATTTTCAATAAGTTCATACGTAAAAGGAATGGAAACTTTTTTCATCTCAAGTTTTATTTTGCAGCATTAGCAATCGCTAAAAATTCATTGGCTTTTAAAGAAGCACCACCTACCAATGCTCCATCAATATTTGGGCAACTAAAAAGCGCTTTTGCATTATCCGCTTTCACACTTCCTCCATAAAGTATTCTTGTGCTTTCAGCAGTTGCAGCATCATACTTTGCAGCAATTTTTTTGCGAATAAATTCGTGCATTTCTTCCGCTTCTTTTGGCGTGGCAACCACTCCCGTTCCAATAGCCCAAATAGGTTCGTAAGCAATAATTACTTTGCTAAAATCCGCTTGTGTTAAATGAAACAAACTCTCTTCTAATTGCTGTTCAACCCAATTATTCTGTTCATTTGCTTTTCTAGTTTCTAAGGCTTCACCACAGCAGAAAACCGGTGTTAATCCAGCACTTAAAACCTTATCAATTTTCAACTTTACTACTTCGTTAGTTTCTGCAAAAAGATGTCTGCGTTCACTGTGTCCCGCAAGTGCCATTTGCACGCCTGCTGAAGCAAGTTGTAAAGCAGTTGTTTCACCGGTGAAAGCGCCTTCAGTATATTGGCTACAATTTTGAGCGCCAACTTTTACAGTTGATTTTACCACTTCGAGAATAGAATCTATAAATATTTCGGGCGGAAAAATTGCCAACTCAAAATCTACTAAAATGCCTTGTTCCAAAATAGCTTCAGCTAATTGAATTGCATTACTTTTCGCTAAATTACTTTTCCAATTTCCTGCAATTAGTTTTTTGCGCATGTGGTAAAAATGCAAAAAGAAAAGTTTTGAAAAAATAAATGTTTACTAATTGCTGTAAGTTTGAAGCATCATGAACTTGAATTTTAAAAGTTACGGAGAAGGTTTTCCATTAGTAATTTTACATGGATTACTTGGCTCGCTAGATAATTGGAATTCTATTGCAAGGCAATTATCAAAGCACTTTACAGTATTTGCAATAGACCAGCGGAATCATGGAAAATCGCCACACTCCGAAGACTTTTCTTACCAAATTTTAGTGAATGACTTAAAAGATTTTTTTGCGCAACATCGCATTGAAAAAGCACACATTTTAGGTCATTCTATGGGAGGGAAAGTTGCTATGAAATTTGCTATGCAATATCCTGAAATGGTTGAGAAATTAATTATTGCCGATGTAGCACCGGTTTACTACGAAGATAGACACAGCCAAATTTTCAAAGCAATACTAAGCGTAGATTTAAGCAAAGCTGAGAGTAGAGAAGAAGTAGAAAATCACATACGTAAAAATTTAAAAAATGAAGATGCAGCTACCATTCAATTTATATTGAAAGGTTTGTATCGCGATGAAGAAAACAAGTTTGAATGGCGATTTAATGCACCTGTGCTTTGGAAAAAATATCAAGCGATTTCTGATGAGGTTTCTGGTACTCCATTCTTAGGCAAATCACTCTTTATTAAAGGGCAAAAATCAAATTATATTTCAGCAGAAAACTACGCTGAAATCATGCGGTTATTTCCCAATAATGAATTGGAAGAAATTGAAAATGCAGGGCACTGGGTTCATGCCGCAAACCCAAATCGTTTCATAGAAATTGTAGAGAACTTTTTAGCAAAAAAGTAGCAGCGCTATTTAGAATATCTGTAAAAGCCTTCGCCTGTTTTCACGCCTAATTGGTTTGCTTTTACCTTTTGTTCTTGTATGCGCGAAGGGCGAAATTTTGCATCACCATGAAACGCTTGAAACAGCGAATTAGTAACTGCAAAGTTTATATCGTTTCCTATTACGTCCATCAATTTAAAAGCACCCATTTTAAATCCTGCACTTTCTAAAAGTGCATCAGCATTTTCGAAACTTGCCACTTGCTCTTCGGCAATTTTCAAACTTTCAACATAAAAATGACGTGCAACTCTGTTCACAATAAAACCCGGAGAATCTTTACAAACCACCGGATTTTTTCCGATGCTTTTCACCAATTCTTTTAAAGTTTCAATTGTTGAATTTGCGGTGTGCGAACCGCCAATTATTTCAACTAATTTCATAACCGGTGCAGGGTTAAAAAAGTGCATTCCCGCAAAACGTTCAGGATTTGAAATGCCCGCTGCAATTTGAGTAATAGAGAGCGAAGAGGTATTGCTCACCAATATAGTTTCGTTACTGTTTTGCGCACTTAACTTTGAAAACAAATCTGACTTAACATCTAATCCCTCAACTACTGCTTCAATTATTAAATCGGCTTTTGCATCACTTAAATCTGCTGCTATCGTTAATTTTTTACCTGCGGCACTTTTAGCTTCTTCTGTTAGTTTTCCTTTTTCAACCAAGCGCTTCCAACTACTTAAAATTCCAGCTTGTGCCTTTTCAAGTTGTTCTTGATTTACATCAAACAAAATAGTTTCAAAACCGTGTTGTGCAAATACTTGCGCAATACCAGCACCCATTGTTCCTGCACCGCAAACGCCAATTTTTTTTATTGCCATAATTATGGATTAAGAAGCGCTTTCAAACTGCTTTAAAAAGCGCACATCATTCTCAAAAAACAAACGCAAATCGTTGATGCGGTACTTCAACATGGTTATTCTTTCAATTCCCATTCCGAATGCAAATCCTGTATATTTTTCTGCATCCACTTTACAGTTTTCAAGCACAGCAGGATCTACCATACCGCAACCGCCAATTTCTACCCAACCGGACTGTTTACAAACCGGACAGCCTTTGCCTTCGCATACAAAACAGCTTATATCCATTTCGGCACTTGGCTCTGTGAATGGGAAAAACGATGGGCGAAAACGCACCACCACATTCTTACCAAACATTTCTTGTGCAAAATAAAGCATGGTTTGTTTTAAATCGGCAAACGAAACATCGGTATCTATATACAAGCCTTCCACTTGGTGAAATGTGCAATGTGCACGAGCTGAAATTGTTTCATTTCTATATACTCTTCCCGGGCAAATAATTCGTATTGGTGGTTTTTGGGTTTCCATTACTCTAATTTGCACCGTTGAGGTTTGTGAGCGCAACATTCTTTGCTTTTCTTCATCTAAAAAGAAAGTGTCTTGCATATCGCGTGCCGGATGATCTTCAGGCGTATTTAATGCAGTAAAATTATGCCAATCGTCTTCAATTTCAGGACCTTCGGCAACAGTGAAACCAATACGGCTGAAAATCTCAATCATTTTATGTCGGATAATACTTACCGGATGGCGTGTGCCAAGGTTTAAAGTATAAGCAGGTGCGGTAATATCAATTTTCTCTTTAGTGCTTTGTGATGAAGCAGAGAATTGTGCTTTTAAAGTGTCGTGCTTTTGTTCTGCTGCAACTTTAAGCGTATTCATCAACTGTCCATAATCTTTCCTTTGCTCCGCAGCAATATTTTTCATTGCTCCAAAAAGGTCTTTTATCACTCCTTTTGTTCCTAAATATTTTATTCTGAATTGCTCCAAAGCATCAGCATTTTCAGGATGTGCTGCTTCTATTTCTTTCAGAATTTCATTTGCTTTTTCAAAAGACATTTTTTTCAATTTTATATTTCAACTTTACTCTGCACTTGCAGGCTCGGCTTGTTTATTTGCTCTTAAACTTTCAACATATTGAGCCACACCTTCAATTTGCTCAGTAGTTAGTTTTTTGTAAGCCGGCATACTGTTTTTCCCTGTTTGGATAATGGATAAAACTTCTTCGTGATTTAAAGTTGAAGTAGTTAAATCTTTTGCTCCGGCTAATCCTGCATTGCCTGTATCACCATGACATGCGGCACATGCTTCGGTGTAAACTTTTTTACCTATTGCTAAGCTATTTCCTGCCTCAGCAGTAGTATCTACTGTAACTTTTCCTCTTTTTGAACGGTTTGCTTCTGCCAAACCATAGCTTGCGATAACACACAAAATTGAAAGAATTGCCAATCCTTTGTTTCCCTTTTTAAATGCAATAACTGCCAATGGAATTGCGGCAAACACTAAAACAATTTTCACCAAAAGCAGTGTAGTAACTTGTGCTCCCATCACCAACATTACCACTCCGGTAATTAAAAATAATGAGCTAATAATCATTTCCGGCACTTTGGTTGGCTTAGAATATTTTGCCAATGCTTCTTGCTTGTTCAGCACCAACAAAACTGTTTTAATTAAATAGTGTAGTAGAAATAAAATCACTACTAATTTGTGTGTGTGCAAAAGCATTACATAAATCTGCGAGTTACTCATAATGTTTATTTTCTGCAATGATAACAGATAATGGTTAATTGCGAATTATGAACTTTGTGCAAGCCTTATTTTTAAAGAAAATTCGTTTTTGTGAGCATCCTTTTTTATCATGTTTGAAAGAAAATTTAAAATGCACAACTGGTTAACCCATAATAATAGTTTTCATAAAAGATCCTTCTTAATAAACCGCCCTTCTTTTATGCGCTTTTTATATGCTGTATAAACCATCGCACAAATTGCTGCATAAACTACCACCAACAGCAGTCGCGATATTTTTACATAGCTTGTGGTTTCTGCCATAATCTTATTGTAAATATCAGGTAGCGAGCCGATAAAAACTGCTGCAATAAATATTGGGGTAACGTATTTAATAATGTATTTATACACTATCGGAATTTTAATTTCTGCGCCTTCATTTATTTCCTTCCAACCTTCTTCCATACCAAAAATCCAAGCGAACAAAATAATTTCAGCTAAGGCGAAAATTACTAAACCAACTGTGCCAGCCCAATAGTCGTATTCATCAAAAACGCCTTCATTAAAAAATACTACGGTAGGAAAACCTAAAAGCAAAACTATAATTCCGAAGAGCCATGCCGATTGACCTGTTTTCCAACCAAATTCATCTCGCATAAAGCTAATCCAAGGCGAACCCATTGCCAATGATGAAGTAATTCCGGCAAAAAACAGCAGACCAAACCACATTAAACCTACCACTGCCGCAATGGTAGTTCCCCACTGCTGAAACAAATACGGCATTGTTTTAAAACCTAAACCGAAACCTCCGGTTTGCGTGAGTTCTACCACTTTATCTATTCCTAAATACCCAACCGAAATTGGAATAATAACAGCGCTACCAAGTACTACTTCTACAAATTCATTCATCCAACCTGCGCTCATAGCGTTTAGTGCTACATCATCTTTACTTTTTAAATATGAAGAATAGCACTGAATAGAACCCATTCCCACAGAAAGTGTAAAGAAAATTTGTCCAGCAGCAGCCAGCCAAACTTTAGGCGTCCAAATGGTTGAAAAATCCGGTGTCCACAAGAAATTTAAACCTAAAGTACCATCAAATATTGCACCATTTTCTCCTGCTCTTATGCTTACGCCTTTCACTGCAATAAACGCACCGAACATAATCAATAGCGGCATTCCAATTTTCGCAGCTTTTTCAACGCCATCTTCTATACCACGCGATAAAATCCACACATTTAAAAATAAACAAAGCACCCAAAAGAAAAGCGGTTCCATTGTTTTTAGCCCAATATAATCATTGAAAAAAGCAGCAACTTGCTCCGAGCTTTTTCCAGTAAAAGAACCTGCAACACTGTGATACATATAGCTGAGCGTCCAAGATTCTAAGTAGCAATAGTAAGCTGCCACAGCAATATTTGTAAAAATGCCAAATACGCCAATGTATTTCCAAAAGGCGCGTTTATCCATTGTTTCCATAATAAACGGAGTAGAATGATGCCCGTGTTTTCCGCCAAAACGTCCCATGCTCCATTCCACAAAAAGCAATGGAATACCCATGAGCAAAAAGCAAACAAAATATGGGATAATGAAAGCGCCACCGCCATTTTGCACCGCTTGAATTGGAAAGCGCAAAAAGTTTCCGAACCCGACTGCATTCCCTGCCATCGCTAAAATTAGTCCCACTCTTGAACCCCAATTATCGTGTTGGGAGTTGCTCATGCTGTTGATTTTATGCAATAATATTTATTTATGAAAAAAACCAAAGCGTAGTATTCAAATTTTACTGTCCAAGCGTGAACCTAAGTGTAACACCTCCGCGCGTTCGTGTGGTAGGGAATCCGGTAGAAATCTTCGGTATTGTTTTATTGTAATCTACAAAGATTCTTATGTTCATTCTTTGGCTAATTACGTAATCTATGGAAGGTTGAATAGTATAAGTTGTGCTACCGTTTGTAATCTGTGGCAAACCAGCGTCAATTCTATGGTTCACGGTTATATTATCGCGATAGCTGAAATCAAATCTAAAGTTCAAATCGTTATCTAAGCGAATGCGTTTTCCTCTAAATTTAATCGGTAATTTTAAACCTCTTATTTTATAGCTTGCGCCAAATGTAAACTGCTCAGTATTCATTTCCACCAATTGGTAATCGTAGAAATTCATAGTTAGTGTTCTCGATTTTTTGTAATCAAATCGCGCTTGAATATTGTTTTTAAAGGTCATGTCAATTCCTATTAAAGGAGAGAACGATTCGTTCAACACAATATTTGGAATGGCGTACAGCGGATAATAGTTTCCGTTTAAGGTATCAATTCTATTGCCGCCATTTAAGGCACCGGTTCCTCTATAATCTAAATTAGTTTGAAAACTGCTCACCGTAAGTGTGCTGCTGTAACCGTGTGTAATGCTTATGTTTTGCACAATTTTTTGCATCCACTTAAACTTATTTAAACCGTTGTAGCTAATGTTCCAGTTTGGTAGCGGGAATGTTTTAAATGGATTCAAATTTGTGGTTTTCGCATCTTTTCCAAAGTAAGCCGAAAGGAAAGCCGGAATGAGCACTTCCTGCGATTTTGGTCCGTAACCATAAGCATAATTGCCGTCTTGTTTCACTGTTCCGCTGGTATCGCGCACGGTGTAGTTGCCTTGTGAATTAGGATTTTGCTCTTGCAATCTGCGCGAAATAATACTTCGGTTTGCTTCAAAAGTTCTATACACATCACTCAAACCTTTTGCATCAATTTTCTGGAACATTGTTTTAATCGGAAGGTAAGAAATAGTGTAACTTCCAATATCAATTGGATTTAGGTGCATTATTTCACCCGAAATATTATCTATTGCTTTGAAATATTGAGAGTGTGCAATGCTTTTTTCTCTAAACATTTTTAGTTCCACTCTAAAATCAGGAGCAGGCTCTAACGAAGCCGTAAAGTCAATTCTTTCGCTGCGTGCTTGTGTAAATTTTTGGTTCAGCAAAGTGTCGCGCGTTATCCAACCTTTTGATGCTGCACGGTTGAGCCATTGATCACGGGCGTTGGCATCGTACTGGTCTAAGCCTGTAAACAAATTGAAGCCCGGTTGATTGCCAAATACAAAATCATAACCCGGAGCCATCATTTTGTGGTCGTTTCCGAGTACGCGGCTGTAACCTTGGAATCCCGGCAAAGTAGTTGCTGCATTTTGTTTAATTTCCATGCTCACACGCTTAATCATAAGCAACGGACGAAGTGCCAACGATATAAATGGATCAGAAGGAAGTTGCTTATTCCTTAGATTTGTTCGCTTTTGCTTAATCGCGCTTTTATTTGCTTTTTTCTCCATGGTTAAGCGCTTCAACTCTCGTGCTTTTTTAGCTGTATCCATTTGCATATCAGCTTTTAGGGCTTTTAAATCTAATTTTATCTTTTCTCTCCTTTCTTTCAGTTTTACTAATTCTTCTTTCAGCTTTTCTCTTGCTTTTATCGCAGCTTCTTTCTTTACTTTAATTGCCTTTGCATCGCCCAAATTTGGATTTGGCATATTATATACTTTCAAGAAAGGCGACTTGTTGTAAAGCTTTCTAAAATCGAAATCGGCCCTACCGCGATTACTTTGTGCATTGCTTATAGTGTTGCCCATCGGATTGATTATCCATTTTCCGTTAGCATCTTTTACTTGTGGAAGCGCCATCCAATTGTAGTTGGCATTGTAGCCCAAGCTCGCAGTGATGAAATCGAATGCCGGAATTTTATTGATAGGTAAATTGTAGTTCGCAGAAAGGCTTTGAACATAGTTTGTGTTTCTTCCTCCTTTCCAAAAATGGTCCCACATGGTATCCATTTTTGCCTTAGTGTCTAAAGGTCCATCTGGTTCATCAACTCTGGAATTATTGGTTGCGCTATACTGAATGCTTAGTGATTTAAATGGATTGTAGTTTAAAGTATAGCTTCTATTCCACTTAAAAAATTTGAAATAAGTTGAAGGAATGGCATAGTCAGCTTCGCCCAATGGTCGCAGTTTTATTTCACCAAATTCTCTGTTCCAGTCATTGGTTACGCCCAAGGTGGAAGGAATAAAATTGAAGTTGATGTCGCGAATAATATCCAACCACTTCGATTTAGATTTTATGAGCTTGCGAAACGGATAAAGGTCTTTTGGTTGTGGAGCAAAATTCCATGCAATTTGTCCTACATAAGTTTTCTTAGAATTTTTTTCTAAAAATGGGTCGCTGCTCACTTGCTCAGTGTAAGCGTAGGTAAAATTCCAGTTGCCAAGGTCGTAAATTTGCGGCTTCTTTTGTTTCGTTACCGGCACAATTCGCACATTGCTAAAGTTCCAGCCTTTAGTAGTGGTAATGGTTTGAATTTGTGATTTATACCTGCGTGCAGAGTCTGAACCATAAGCTTCTTTTATGGCTTTTACATAATCGTTGGTAGCAATATCCAATTGATATGGGTCAAACTCAGGCGTGCTGAAAGTTTGCGCAATGCCACCATAAAATGGAAGTTGGAAGCCCGCTTTTGCCGGCAACAATTTTCCTAATTGCAAAGTTGAGTTTACATCGTATTGCCAATAATTATCTTTATAGCGCTGGTCAATTTTTTGTTCTATTTGCCCAAAGCCTTTGGTGTGCATGGCGGCACTCACATTCACCATTCCTAAATCAGCAAGTTTTAATTGCACATTACCAATTGCAGCAGCTCCGCCAAATTCATCAAAATCGGAAGCGCGCATTTCGTTGAACCAAACTTCAATAGATTTTGCCAAGCCATCATCTTTATCTTTTAGCGGATTATTTTTATCCGTTTGCGATGGGTTTTTTAAACCTAACATCACCGATTTTACCGCACCGATATCAGGATTTCCGATTATGGAAATTAAATGTCCTGTGCTGCTAACCATTGAGTATGGAATATCGCGCGGATAGCCGGCTGTGAGGTTTCTGGTTTGTTTTAGGCGCACAAATTCTTTTAAATCTAAAACCATTTGGTTTGAATCTGGCCACACCAATTTACGGTCGTTATCGCTATCTGGATTATACTTGCTGTTATTGGGCGTAATTTTTAAAGGAATTTCATATTGGTAATAGTTGTCTTTAAAATCTGAACCAATACGAATAAAAGCTACCACTTCATTATCTTTCACAGGACCGGTTTCGGAATCCATCACTTCGTTTGCGTGAATGTACATGCGCAACTTTTTGTACCTGCGCAAATCCAATGTCATATTCTTAAACACCGCTCTTAAATCGCCATCTTTTAAATTGCGCACAGTAGTTGAAAGTCCTGACTCATTCAAAGGAATAAATTGATTGGTTTGTGCGCCAATACCTTGCTCACGTTGCAAGTTTGGAGGCATCACATAGTTCACCGGTTCTTTACCGCTATTTTCTTCTACTCCAACTGATGAAACTAAAAAGCGTGTGTTTGAACCATTATCAGAAGGAATTTGGTCGGTTGGATCATTCAGCGGTTGATTGTAAGTACGCCATTGGTTTCGCACCAATTCTAAAGTTCCAAAACGCATGGTTACGCTATCTTGAAAATCGCCAACCACCATACGCATAAATTGTATGCTTTTAAAATCCGGAATACTACCAACGCGCGTTTTGTAGCTGTTTATTGGAACTCTAAATTGATACCAAGTCCACTCCGGCTCCGGCACACCATTAAACGATTTTGCAGGATAATGCAAACGCGAAATTACATACGGATTTTGGTCGTCAGCCAATGCTTGTGGCGACATATCAATTTCGTATTGAAAATATTCTTCGTTTTCATTTAGTGAAAAATCTTTGTTCAAATCTTCATTATCCGGCAAGTTAGTTCCTGCGCTGGTTTGGGTAGAATTTCCACTTTGCACCGGAGAGTTGTTATCTGGACTGTTGTAATCTTTGTAACGAGTGATGATATTTTTTTCGTTCTCGTAGCTGCCGTCTAAGAAAAATTTAAAGTTATCGCTGGCTGGGTCGCCTTGCAAAACAGCAAGTGCATCAGGGTTTAAAAAGCTGCCTACTTTGGTTAAAAAATCGGAGTGATTATTTCTTTCATCACTATCGTTAAGACCATCAAAACCAACATCTTGGCAACGTCTCACATCAGGATCATTATCAAAAGCATTTACCAATGGCGTAAGTTTTGGAACTCTTGCCCAAGCTGTTCTGTCTAAAACAGCGCTATCGCAAGCTAAGCCATTTTCAAACTGCATACGCGAATCGCGCAAAATATCTTCTGAAATATTTCCGAGTTGCAAGTATAATTTTCCGCCCGAACTTGATCTATTGTAAACAAACGGATCTAACAACCAAAATTCGATAAACTCAACGTTATTCGCTTCTAAGTTATTATTATCTATTGCACGCATAATGCCGCCCCAGCGTGTTTGTGGTTCTTTTAAACTTCCATCGGCATTTACACCATACGAAATCACTTTTCCATTGCGAACTGTTGGGCTTGGGCTGGCTTCAAAATTATAAGGTCCGCGCTGGCGTGGAAAATAAGAAATATCGAAAGTGTAAAGGTTTTGGTCTATATTTTGTCCCGGACGATTTGGAAATACTTCTTGTTGTGGAATTAAACGCACTAAGTGGTTTGAAGTACATTCTTTACAACTGCTTACTACTTTTGTTTGTGTATTGGTAGCATTAAAAAATGAGTTATCAATTCTATACCAAGCCATTTTTGCACGGTTGAAACCATAAGTAGAATCGCTCACAAAATGCGACTCAGGAAATTTTTCAATGCCTTGCGAATTTGGCATATTGCGCGGAGTAGAAGCCAGCTTCCAAGCATTTATTGGAGAAGTTAAAGGATAGCTAATGGTTGTTCCTTCAAAATCATCAACATAAACTTGTGCTTGTCCATCGGCATTTTGAATTGCTTTTTGATGTCCAGGTTTTAGATATGCAACTTCACCATAAGCATTCAAAATACTCATTTCTTTGGTTGAATAAATTGGCAGTTTATCCAATGCTTTTGTGAGCCAAGGCAAATTGGTTTGGTAGCTCACATCTAAACCCATGATGGTGTTTGCAATCGGGTCTTCGCCAATATTTACTTTAAACGAAAATGGGCGTTCGCGCAAGTGCATCACCGTAGCACCAATATTTAATTTAGGATTCACACGAAAATCTAAGCGTGTGCCAAACATGCTGCGCTGTTGAATGCCAAACTGGTTATTATTTTCAAAATCTATTTGAACTTTTTGCCCTGAGTTTAAAACACTTTGGTTTAAAATGCGCACTATGCCAGAAGTGTATTCTACCGTGTAATCAGTACCTTCTACCAATCGCTGGCCGCCCACACTCACCACTACCGAACCTTGCGGCACATTACCAAAGCCAATGCGTATTTCGCTATTGTTTACGCCTTTGTATTGTCCGCGCACCACAAAGCGGTTAAATTCAGGAAACTGCTGCGCTCTAAACTTAGTAGAGTCGTAAAGTTGCTGATAAGTGTATTGGTCGGCAATGCTGGCATCTCCGGCATCAATAAATTTCTGTTTTAAATTGCTGCCAAAAGGTTCTTTTACAGGAAAAATAAGCCGCCCGTTTTGGCTAAGAATAGTTACACCCGGCAAAAAGTCAAACAATCCATCGGGCTGCGGATCGCCATACATATTCACGTTATCGAGATTCAACAATCTAATAAGTTGATGCCCTTTTATATTTCCTTTTGGCATGTAGCGTTTTTCGCCACCGCCCGGGTCGCTGTAATAAATATCTAACCTAAAATCTTCGTTGGTTAATTGGTATGCGCCTAATGAGTAAATATTTTTCATCATCAAATCCCAAACCGGAAGTGTTGGTCGTGCCGATGTGCTTTTCAGCATTTTAAGATAAAGTACTTTGCTGGTGGTGCTGCTATCTGGTGGCACTTGGTTGGCAAACTCTCCTACTTGGAAAACTTGCCCGTTAAATTCGTATTGAAAAGCAACTGCTAAAACTTCGTTTGGTTGAATAAGTGTGTTTAATGAAATGTAACCCAACTGTGGGTTGAAAGTATAATCTCTCGGGTCGAGTTGGCGTGCGTAAGTTTTCTCAAAATCTTGCACTTGCACTAAGTTGAAATTTGGCCCCGTAAGTTCTGTTACAATTTTATCTACAAAACGAATATTCGGGTTTGAAACCAAACGCCTGTATAAATTGTTTGCATCATTTCTTGCTCTGCCATCGCCACCTCCGGTAGCTTGTATTTGCTGTGAATACGGATTGATTTCACCTAAATCTTGCAACGCTACAACATCGCGTACGCCTTGCGTTTGCCCGTTTCGGTTGGTAACCCAAACTTCTAAACGAGTTATATTTATATTGGAGCGAATTACCGGCAAAGTAGAAAGCGCATAATCGTATTGGTCGCGGAAATATTGGCTTAAAAAGAAGTGTCGGTTTTCTTCGTATTGGTCGGCCTTAATTTCAAAATTTTGGCGTTGCGCACCATTTTGAATCACGATAGATTCTCGCTTGGCGCGTTGTTGAGAAAGTAAGCTCGTCCAAGTTAATCTACCAAACTGCAAAGTTGTTTTAAACCCAAATAGAGATTGGCTTCCGGTTATCAATCGTGTGGGCAAACTCATACTCACGTTTCCGGCTTCTATTTTCTTAATAATATCGTCTTCATCTCCGGCATATTCCAACTTCATTTGGTTCTCAAAATCGAAGCCGCTTTGTGTGTTATATTTCACACCGAGTTGCAATTTATCGCCAATTTTCCCTACCACATTCACATTGATGTTCATGTCGAAATCGAAACCGCCTGTTTTGCGATTTCTTAAAGGAATATTTGGGTTGGCAACTGTTTGGTAGTTTGCACCAAGCGTGAGTTCTAAATTTCCTTGTGGTCTAATCTCAATTTTGCTTCCGCCAAAAAGCTTATCGAAAAACTTTTTCTTCACTTGAATTGGCGGCAACAAACCTCTATCTTCTACTAAACCTAATGCATTGCTACGGCTTTTCCAATAAGCATCGCGCTCTTGTTTTTCAGTAGTTTTTAGGTATTCATCGTAAGTTAAATACGTTGGTGGGCGGTAATCTTGGTCGCCAATTTTTTCGCGCAAAATATATTGCCCTGATTTTGGATCGTATTCTACAGTTTGGGTTACGTTTTTGGGGTCTTCTAAGTAAAACGGGTCTTTAGATTTGTCGCTCACAAAATCCCCTGTTCTATCTTTCATTGGATACCGGTTCTTTTGCGATTTTGAAGAATCGGCAGCAGCCGCTTTGGGAATTGGAGGCAACGAAGGCAAATAGCGATAGCCAGTGATATTGGCATAACTGCTTATCATGGCTGCAAGTGCAACCGAGCAAACCGCAACAGAAAGTAATTTATATTTTATGGTTTTAAACAATGCTCTTTAGTTAGATTATCTCCAATATTCCTTCTATTCTATAAACTTTTTAATGCAGCTTTCACTAAAGTTTCAACCGGAGAACCCGGGTTTTCTGCAATAATTTTCATCAATACTTTTTCCACTTGCGCCTTTTGGTAGCCTAATGCGATAAGCGCATATAACGCTTCTTCGCGGGCGCTATTGTGTAGTGAGTTTGTTAAAGTGGCGGTGGTAGTTACTCCGGCTTTAGACACTTTATCTTTTAGTTCTAAAATAACACGCTTAGCAGTTTTAGGCCCAATGCCTTTTATGCTTTGAATGAGCATTTCATTTTCCAGCACTATTGCCTGTTTAATATCATCGGGCTTATGCGCAGAAAGCATAATACGCGCAGTAGAAGCGCCAATACCGCTTACTGAAATAAGCATTTCGAACAAATCTTTTTCAGTTTCTTCGGCAAAACCATAAAGTTCGTAACCGCTAAGGCTTTGCCCTTCGTTTTTTACAATAAGTGAAGTGTGGAGTTTTACATTTTCTACTTGCTGTATGGCAGAATAAGTGTTTAGGCTAATGTTTACTTTAAACCCAAAACCAGCATTTTCTACTATTACATAAGTGGGAGATTTATGCGTAAGTTTCCCGCTCAAATAAGCTATCATATTTTTCTAAAAATTACCACAATGAATTTGAATTCTTTCAGTGCAGTTTGTTTTAATTAAGTTTGTTTAGTGTAGAAATTTCTCTATAGCTTAAATTTAAGAGGGCAATAATAATAATTCTTTGTTAAAATTTTAACAGCGCTAAATTTTGTTTCGCTCAGCGCATAAACTTCCGTGAAATTTTAATATAACTTACCTTACATTAAACCTAATTGATGGAAAGGACTAATTCATACAAAATCTCGAAATTCTTACTTCTGCATCTTTCGCCTCTTCTTTTCATAAATTTAATTTATTATTCTTGTACTATATTAAAAAACCAAAAATTTAATCTTATGAAAAAGGTATTATCGGCTTTGGCAGTTGTAGCTATCCTTGTTGGTACTCAATCTTGCAAAAAATGTGGACAGTGTTCTGTAAATGGAACAAAATCAGGTGTGAAGTACTGTGAAAAAGACAATCAAACACTTTACGATGCAGCAAAATTAGCTTGCGAAGCAGGAGGTTCTGATTACAAATGGGTTACTGAATAACCAAATCAACTAAGCAATTTACAAAAGCTACTTATTCGGGTAGCTTTTTTTGTTTCTGTTACTACGCTTCAATAAATCACTAAGAATCGTTGTTTGACATATACCATAGAGTATATTGAACATATAAATAATCGGATATTTTATATCCCTGCCAACTCCCGTAATCTTTTCGAATACCATAATAATTAGCACAACTGCTTAACAAGCACTCCAAATACAGCAGTTTGAAAATCTAATATAGAATACACACTTATCCACAGCCGAACCACACATTTTTGCAAAATAAATTTGCAAACCGAAATTAAACAATACACTTTTGGCGCATTCTTAAATTTATCATTTTTCAATTTTAGTAAAATATCATGCAAAAATTTTTAACTGTTTTATTGGTATGCTTTTTAAGCGCCAGCGCTTTTTCTCAATCTAAAGATGGCGCTTCTGTTGCCGATTTTAGAGGAATTCTTTGGGGTGCAAAATTAGATTCAATTACGCTTAATGGACAAAAATTGGAGTTTATTAAAGACCGCTCCATGAACCTTAAAAATGCTTTTGTTTTAAAAGGCGATCCAATGAATATTGGCAACGTACGCTTAAATAAATTAGTTTATATTTTTAATGACGATAACAGATTTACCAAAGTTTATATTGAAGGACCAAAAGAAGATTTCGCCCAAATGAAGTTTATTTTGAACTATAAGTTTGGCGAGCGTGCAAACGAAAGAGCAGTTGAAGGTGTAACCATGTACCAATGGCTTATTCGCGATGTTACTTTCACTCTAAAAGAATACGAATACTTGCGCTTTGAATTAACTATCGAAAGCAGTTGGCAAGATGCAGAAGCTTACAAGAAAAACACTTCTGTGAAAGACTTCTAAACACAAATTTTTCTTTAAAAAAAAGAGGCTGTTCAAAAATGATTGAGCAGCCTCTTTTTTTATGTCTTTATCCAAAAATATGCTCCAAAATCATTCGTGCTGCCTATTTATTTATTCAATTTATAGATTATTGACGATAACTAAGCACACAATGACTTAACCATTTTGTATATTTTTCTAACTTCGTTACTTATGAAAAAAACATGGCTGTGGTTAGGTATTGCAATACTTTCTGTTTCGGCATTAGTATTTACTTCCTATAAATATTACGAAAAAGTTGCCGGTGAGCAACTTGCTGAACACAAAATACATAGTAGAGCTACGGAAGTTCAGGAAACAATTATTCGCTACGGAATGAATTTAACCGGCTGCCAATTGCTTACATGTGCAGTTGAGCCAAATGAACTTATCACCGATATTTTCTTGAAACACAATATTGCATCATCAGTTGCATCATTTGTGATACAAGGCTCGCGCGAAATTTTCAACCCGCGTAAAATGCGTGCAGGAAATAGCTACACAGTTGTGATGCAACCTTCTGATAGCGGCATGGTGCCTTCAAAACTAATTTATGAGGAAGACAAAGTAAACTATGTAGTTTTTAATTTTGATGATTCCACATACATGTATCGCGGGCAACACAAAGTGGAAAGAAAAAGACGCGAAGTAAGCGGTACAATTACAAGTTCTCTTTACGAAACTTTAGATGCTAATCAAATCCCTGCATCGTTAGCTGTTCGTATGTCAGAAATTTTTTCGTGTGCCATAGATTTTTACCGCATTCAATCCAACGATTATTTCAAAATTATTTACGATGAAGATTTTGTGGAAGGAGAAAGCGTTGGAGTAGGAAAAGTTTACGCTTGTTTGTTTGGCAGCAGCGGCAAAGAATATCAAGCATATTATTTTGAAAAAGACGGCTCTCACGAAGGTGAATTTTATGATGAACACGGTGAAAGCATGAAACGTCAGTTTTTAAAATCTCCGCTAAAATTCTTCAGAATAAGTTCCCGATTTGCAAAAGCACGTTTGCACCCGGTAACTAAAGTTATGAAATCGCATTTAGGAACAGATTATGCAGCACCTTATGGCACACCAATTATGGCAACAGCCGATGGTGTGATTGAAGATGCTCAATTCAAAAAATTCAATGGGAACTATGTAAAAATTAGGCACAATGGCGAGTTTAAAACGCAATACTTGCACATGAGCAAAATTGCAAAAGGTATTCACAGAGGAGCAAGAGTAAGACAAGGCGAAGTAATCGGTTATGTAGGAAGCACAGGCTTAGCCACAGGACCTCACGTGTGCTACCGCTTTTGGCGCGCTGGAAAACAAGTAGATCCATTTAAACAAAAACTTGCCATTTGCGAACCGCTGCCTGCTAAGTATAAACAAAGCTATTTAAAATCTATTGAACCATTTAAGCAAACACTTGCAACCATTAAGGTTGGCAACTCCAGCAAAGAATTAGTAAGTGCAAGTGTATCTTCTTCCCCAAAATAACGTATTGTGAAATGAAAATGTAATTTTGGCACATAAATCCTCTACATGAAGCAAATTTTACTGCTGTGCTTGTCATGGTTATTGCTCTTGCAGTTTGCTACGGCACAAGTAATTTTTTTTGAAGATTTCCAACAGGGCATTCCTGCTTCTTTTACTTTAATAAATAACGATAACAAAACTCCGGCATCGCAAGTTTCGTTTGTAAACAATGCGTGGGTTGCACACGAATGGAGCACACAAACACACGATACCGCAGCCATTAGCACTTCATGGTATTCGCCTGCTGCGCAAGCTGATGATTGGATGATTACATCGCCAATTCTGCTTTCAGCAAAAGCTACTTTAAGTTGGAAAGCGGTAGCGCTCGACCCAGATTTTCGCGATGGTTACGAAGTAAGAATTTCAACTTCAGGAAAAAATATAGGTGATTTTACAACCGTGCTTTTTAGTACAAATGCTGAACAAACCATACTTACCAATCACTCCGCAGACTTGCAAGCTTACACCGGACAAACAGTTTATTTAGCTTTCAGAAATAATTCCTACAACAAAAATTTATTGTTGATTGATGATATAAAAATTGAACTAAAACCTCCTTTTGATGCGGCAATTTTATCTTCCGTTTCACCTTCGCGCTACACCATTATTCCACGTTCTCAACGAAATGCTTTTCAACCATCGGCAGTGGTTTACAACAATGGTGCCAACAATTTAACCAATGTGAAATTGTTTTGTGTTGTGCGCAGAAATAGTGTATTGCAAAAAATTGACAGCGGCACGGTTTCATTTTTGGGAAGTGGTTTAGTTTCCACTTTTAATTTCCCTCTATTTACGCCAATTGATACAGGTCTTTTTGAGTTGAATTATTTCACACAAATTCAACAAACAGATGGCGATAAAACCAATGATACGCTAAAGCATTTTTTATTAGTAAATGATACCGTTTACGCAAGAGATAATGGCAGCATCAACGGCAACATATCTATTGGTGCAAACTATGGCGAGTTCGGAAGTTTCTATGAAATTTTTCATCCTGCCAAAGCTAATTCTGCTACTGTGTATCTTACTAAACCATCAGTTGGTGCAACCGTAAAATTCAAACTTTATGTATTTGGAAATTCACCACAAGGCATTGTAGATTCTACATTTTCTTACACTACAACTTTAAGTGATTCACTAAATGGAAAGTTGCTCACGCTCAATTTTATTTCAAAAATTAAAATGCAAATCGGCAAATATCTATTAGCAATTGTGGAGCAGAATGGAGCAAAACTAAATGTGGGTGTTTGCGATGCCATACAAACCAATAGTGTGAATTGGTTTAAGTTTTCCGGCAATCCATTTTACCGCTGGGCTTCCGGCAATGAATATGATTCGCTATTGGCAACACAAGCATTCACAAGAGTTTTAGCCATGCGACTGAATATAGAAAATGCTTGTACTGTTCAGCCAAATTTCGGGATAGTGAACAGGCCAACTTGTACCAACGATGGTGCTTTAACTTCAAACTACAGCAGCGAAAATCCTTCGCCATACAAATTTATTTGGAGTACTAACGACAGCACAAAAACTATCAGCAATTTACTTCCGGGTGTTTATTCAATCACAGTTACTGATAATTTTAAATGCCAATTTTCGCATAGCGATACCATAAAATCTGTACCTATAAAAGTTGCAATGAGCGTGAAAGATGTTGGATGTAAAGGCGGAAACAATGGAGCGGCAACAGCAAATTCTTCCGGAGGAAATGGAAATTACACCTACACATGGAATACTTCACCTTCGCAAAACAGCAAAACTGCCACTGGCTTAGCACAAGGCATTTACACAGTAACTGTGAGCGATGGAAGCTGCTCTACAACTGCATTAGCACCTGTGGAGCAACCCAGCACGCTTATGAAAGTAGATGTGGTAGCAAAGGTAAATCCAAGCTCACCACAAGCTCAAGATGGCATTATTACTGTGAATGCAAGTAATGGAACTCCGCCATATCAGTACGTTTGGAGCGATAGCATAGTACAGCCGCAATTAAGCGGAATAGGCGCAGGAAATTATTGCGTAACTGTAACCGATGCAAGAGATTGCCAAATTGAAAAGTGCGATACTATTGGATTTGGCGTTGGCATAAATGAAGTTTCAATCAATCATTTCAACATTTATCCTAATCCCGCAAATGATATTGTTACAATAGAAAATAACGCTCAACCACCTTTCTATTTCTTGCTTTGGAACAATGCCGGAAAATTAGTTTCTAAAATTCGAGTTGAAAGAAATACCGTTTTAGACATAAAAGAATTTGCTGCCGGAATTTACATTGCAGAAATTAAAACAAGCACAGCAACTGAGCGAAAAAAGATAATCATCGCACGCTAAAACACCAATAAACAATCAGGAATTACATAGTTTAATTTCAGCGTTTCGCTGTCTGAAATAGCAGTTCCTTTTAGCTGCAATAACTTTAGCATAGGTAAGTTTCCTGCTTTAATATTATTCAACTTTAGTTCCTTATTGTATGTAACGTCTAAGGTTTTTAAATTAGGAAGTTGCAATACAGCATTTGGCAATGCAGCAAACAAATTATAGCTCAAATCGAGTATCGTTAATTGCGAAAGTTGAGCAAAACTTTCAGGCAAACTTGAAAATGAATTGTGTGTAAGATTTAGCTTGCTTAGCTTTTTTATTGCAGTAATTTCTTCAGGCAAAACACTCAACTCATTAAATCCAATTTCCAATTCTTCTAAATTTTGCAACACCGCAATTTCTTTCGGCAATTGCTTTATTTTATTCCCTGTAAGTTGAAGCACTTTTAAGTTTGTGCAACTCAAAATCTGCGAAGGAAATTCGCTAATCTCATTATCGTTTAAAATTAGTGTTTGCAGTTTGGTAAATTGAGAAAATGCTTGCGGCAAAGCAGAAATATTTTTACCTGAAAGATTAAGCACCACAACCTTTTCAGGCTGAGCCAATGCACTTGCAAGCGAGTTAAATGTTTGCCCAAAACTTATACTGTTCAATACAAAAAAACAAAGGATAGAACAACAAAAAAATGCTTTCACTATTCTAATGCTTGTTTTAAATCTGCTATTAAATATTCAGCCGATTCTAAACCGCAATATGTTCTAATAATGTTGAAAGGTAAATAACCTTTGTAACTTTCTGATTGAATGGCTACACAAGCAGGGTAAATTAAAGATTCATAACCGCCCCAACTTACAGCTAATTTAAAAGCTCTCAATTTATTTGCAAAAGCTTCAACTTCTTCAACTTTTTCTGCTTTTAAAATAAACGAAAACAATCCTCCACTCCACAGCATTTGCTTCTTTGCTAATTCATATTGTGGATGCGATTCATGAAAAGGATAAATAACTTTTTCAACACGCGGATGAGCCACTAAAAACTCAATAACTTTTTCTGTTGTTTCAGCTACTTGTTTCATACGCACCGGCAAGGTTCGCATTCCTCTCAAAACTAACCAAGAATCGTGCGGAGATATAATGCCACCAATATTTTGTAATCCCGTAGTAAAGATTTTAGCAATCAATTCTTTGCTGCCAATAACTCCTCCTGCTACTACATCGCTATGCCCTGCATAATACTTTGTGAGCGAATGCACTTCCAAATCAATTCCCATTTCTATGCAGCGCTGTCCGAGAGAAGTGCAATAGCTATTGTCAATAATGGTTTTTGCGTTTATCTTTTTTGCAAGTGCTACTACCGCTTTTATATCTTGAAGTTCAAACGTGAAAGAGTTTGGACTTTCTATGTAAATAAGTTTTGTATTGGGCTTAACTGCTGCTTCAAAATTTTTGAAATCAGTACCATCTACAAACGTAAATTCAACACCAAATTTTGCCAGTATCTTGGTTAGTAATTTTTCGGACCATTTGTAAGGATGCTGCTGGCAAATAATATGGTCGCCTGCTGCTACCAAGCTTATTACTGCTGCACTTACAGCAGCGCTACCGCTTCCAAAAACTAAAGCATCTTCAGCGCCAGCTAATGCTGCTAATTTCTTACATAAAATATGGGTTGTTGGATTTTTTCCTCGCGTATAAAGGCTTATTTTTTGCTCATTGTAAACAGCTTTGCGAAAATCTTCTACACTTGAAAATGCAAAGTTTGAAGACTGAACGAGCGGTGGCGCAACTGCTCCAAAATAATGTTCATGATCTTCTTCTAATTCATTCAATATTTTTGAAATATCCATAACCCTATTTTAGTATCGTTTTAAATCATACTTCTCTATCTTATTGTATAAGTGGCTGCGTTGAATGTCTAATACTTCAGCAGTTTTAGAAACATTCCATCCAAATTTTTGTAACTTATGTTCAATAAATAAGCGTTCAATATGTTCTTTAAAATCTTGAAATCTATCAAAGGATTCAAACAAGTCTATTGGTGTATCTTTAGCTTGAGTGTTCGTTACGTAATGGCGCACCTCATCTTCAGTAACTTTGTTACCGCTTAAAATCACTAACCGCTCAATCACATTTCGCAATTCGCGAATATTTCCGGTCCAGTTCATCAACTTTAATTCTTCCAATGCTTTTGGCGTAATTATTTTCTTAGGAATGTTGCTGTCTTCGCAAACTTCTTTCATAAATTTTTCAGCCAACAATGGAATATCATCTCGTCTTTCGTTCAGCGATGGAACGTGTACAATAATTACACCTAAACGGTGATAAAGGTCTAATCTAAAACGTCCTTCTTCAGCTTCTTTCACCAAATCTTTATTGGTAGCCGCAATCACGCGCACATCAACCGAAATATCTTTATCGCCACCAACTCTTGTAATTTTTCCTTCTTGCAAAACACGCAAAACTTTTGCTTGTGCGGCAAGGCTCATATCACCAATTTCGTCTAAGAAAATTGTGCCGCCATTTGCTTGTTCAAACTTCCCAATTCTTGTTTTTATAGCAGAAGTAAACGAGCCTTTTTCGTGCCCAAAAAGTTCACTTTCAATCAATTCACCCGGCATTGCCGCGCAGTTTATATCTACAAGTGGCGCATTAGCGCGATTGCTTTTTTCGTGAACCCAGCGCGCCACCAATTCTTTCCCTGTTCCGTTATCGCCTGTAATTAAAACGCGCGCATCGGTTGGTGCAACTCTTTCTATAGTTTCTTTAATTTTTTTAATGGCAGGTGATTCACCAATAATTTCGCGGGTTTTGCCAACTTTTCGCTTTAAAACTTTTGTTTCAATCTGCAAATTTGCTTTTTCTAAAGCATTGCGAATGGTAATCAACAAACGGTTTAAATCCGGTGGTTTTGATATAAAATCAAAAGCGCCTTTTTTAGTTGCTTCCACCGCATTTTCTAAAGTTCCGTGTCCGGAAATCATTATGAATGGTGTATCAGGCGATTCAGCCACAGCACGCGAAAGTACTTCCATGCCATCCATTTTTGGCATTTTAATATCGCACAGGACCAAGTCGTAATCTTGTTCTTGAATCATATTTAAAGCCTTAGCACCATCTTCCGCCTCATCAACAAAATACCCTTCAAATTCTAATATTTCTTTGAGTGTTTTGCGAATAGCCTTTTCATCATCTGCAATTAAAATACTTGGCATAAGTTGGTTGTTTTTCTATTTATTAAAACGCTGCAAAATATCAATTTACAAAAAAAACATAGTAATTAAAAGCTAACAGTTTTTCTACACTCAAATTTAGTGTTTTTTTAGCCTTAAAATAAGGCGCATTTACCCACTGAAAATTTTGGATATTTGCCCACAAATCAACAACTTTGAAAGAGCATTTTGATGTTGCAATTATTGGTAGCGGATTGGGCGGATTGCTTTGTGGTGCAATTTTAAGTAAAGAAGGAAAACGCGTTTGCATAGTTGAAAAGAATGAGCAAATCGGAGGCAGTCTGCAAACTTTTAAGCACGAAGGTGTAACTTTCGACACTGGCGTTCACTACATTGGAGGCTTAGCGCCAAAGCAAAATCTTTATTCCATTTTCAATTATGTAGGAATTATAGACCGCTTGAAATTGCATTTTATGGCTGAAGATGGATTTGATGTAACGCTATTTCACAACGACCAAAATGAATATCGCTTTGGCATGGGATATGAAAATTTTAGTCGTATTCTGTGCAATGATTTTCCCGAAGAAGAAAAGGCCATAACACAATACTGCATTGATATTCAAGAAATTTGTAGAAATTTTCCGCTCTATAATTTAAAAGCTGCTACAACATATTCTAATCTCTCTATTTTTGAAAAAAGTGCCAAGCAATATTTTGATGAGCTCACAACCAATAAAAAGCTACAAAATGTGCTTGCCGGCAATAACATGTTGTATATTGGAATAGAAGAAAAAACGCCACTTTATGTTCATGCTTTAGTGGTGAATAGCTATATTGAAAGTGCTGCAAAATGCAAAAACGGTGGCGACCAAATTGCAAAACTTTTAGCCCGAATGATTAAAGAAAATGGCGGAAAAGTGCTACGGAAAAAACGTGTAACAAATATTCAAACCAACGAAGGAAAAGTTGAATTTCTACAGTTAGAAGATGGCTCAAAAATTTTTGCCGATACTTTCATTTCAAATATTCATCCGGCTCAAACTTTAGAACTCATTCAAGATTCCGCCATAAAATCTCCATACAGAAATAGAATAAAATCTTTAGAAAATTCAATTGGAACCTTTGTAATTTATGCAAAGTTAAAGCCCAAAAAAATCGCTTATACCAACCGAAATTACTACTGTTTCACTACCAATGATGTGTGGAATACAACAAAACACAATGAAGAAAACTGGCCACTCACTTATGCTCTATTTTCTGATGAAGATGAAAGCCATCATTCATTTTGCAAAAGTGCTGTGATAATGACTTATATGCGATATAACGAACTAAGTGCATGGCACGAAACATACAACACTACTTTGCAAGAAAACAATCGCAGTGAAGATTATCTTGAATTCAAAAAACAAAAAGCCGAAAAATTATTGAAAGTTGTTGCAAAAAAATTTCCTGAGATAGCTGAAAATATTGAATCTTACTGCACTTCAACTCCGCTCACTTTCCGCGATTATATTGGTACAAATGATGGAAGCGCTTATGGAATAATTAAAGACTTTAATGAACCATTAAAAACGCGTATTCTGCCAAGTACAAAAATTTCAAACTTATTTTTAACCGGACAAAATGTAAACTTACATGGCATTTTAGGTGTTTCAATTACTGCATTATTCACATGTGGCAATATTCTAGGAATGGAATATTTACTCAATAAAATTCACCAAGCAAATGAAACGTGCCATTAAAATATTATCTATCATTTTAGCTTGCTTTGCGCTATTATGGCTTGCCTTATATATTTATTTTCAATGGATTTTAGAGCCGCCAATTCCAAAGGTAAACGAAAGTGCTTATCAAAAATTTGAGCGAAAAAAATTGGCCGAAAACTATTACACTTTAGGTAATAACTTTTTACGCCAAAACCAGTATGGGTTGTGGGAGGAATATATTGAAGGTTCTCCGTTTGACAGAGGTGTTGCTTTAGGAAAACTAAACAAAGAGCTACTCTACAAACAAGAAGAAGCATTCGTTGATCAAATTCAAAATTTAATTCCGAACAAAAAATATTTAAAGTTTTTATCGTACTTCACAAGGTTTTTTAATCGCGATTTGAGCAAGCATTTTCCATTAGAAAATCAAAAAGAAATTTATGGTGAATCACTTTATGCGCCACACGAATTTAACTACATCGGTGCGCCTTTCGACCGAATGTTGAATTACCACGCAGCACACGATATTGGCCATGCGTTGCAAAACTTTGCACTTGTTGGCTGCACATCATTTAGTTCGTGGGGCAACAAAGTTGAAGATTCAACAATGATTGTTGGAAGAAATTTAGACTTTAGTTTAGGAGATAAATTTGCAGAAGATAAAATTGTTTTATTCGTAAAACCCGATAGCGGTTACGCATTTTCAATCGTTACTTGGGCAGGTTTTATTGGCTGTGTTTCGGGCATGAACGAGCAAGGAATTACAGTAACTATCAATGCCGCCAAAAGCGATATTCCTACTAAGGCAAAAACTCCAATAGCTATTGTGGCGCGACAAATTTTACAATATGCTAAAAATATTGACGAAGCATTTGCAATAGCCAAACAGCATGAAACTTTTGTTTGCGAAACATTTATGATTGGAAGTGCTGCAGATAAAAAAACGGCTCTCATTGAGAAAAGCCTTACAAAAACTATTTTGTTTAAAAGCGATACAAACTTTATTGTGTGCGCTAATCACTACCAAAGTGATTCGTTTAAAAACGACAAAAACAATATTGAAAATATTCAGACATCAACTTCGTCATATCGCCAACAACATACACTAGAGTTAATGGATAGAAACAATATTTTTTCACCACAAACCGTAGGTAATATTTTACGAAATCAAAAGGGCTTAAACGAAAAAAATATTGGTATTGGAAACGAAAAAGCACTCAATCAACTTATCAGCCACCATGCAGTAATTTTTAAGCCGGAACAGCGCCTGATGTGGGTTAGCGCTAATCCTTACCAACTTGGCGCATTTGTTTGCTACGACTTAAAAAAGATTTTCTCGGATAGCACTTTTAGAAAAACTGCAAGACTTTCTTTACCAGAAAAAACACTTGCCTCAGATACTTTTTTACTATCTAAAGATTGGCAGAACTTTTTAACCTACAAAGATTTAAAACAAACATTTAAACAAGCTGAGCGCGTAAATAAAAAGTTAGAAAACGAAAGAGAAGTAATTCAACGCTTTCTATTTTCAAACCCTGAATTATGGGAAACTTATGCCATAGTTGGAAAGTACTTTATGGCAATAAAAGAAAATGACACTGCACTTGCATATTTTGAGAAATCGCTAAAAAAAGATGTTGCTTCAAAGCAAGAAGAATTTGCTCTAAAGGAATTAATAAAGAAGTGCCAAAACAAAAACTAACTATTTTTATTCAACCTGTCTAAAGCATCTTTTGCAGGCTTGTAAGTTGGCTTTAAATTAAGCGCATTTGAATAGTGCATTTTGGCTTCGCTCTTTTTGCCAAGTGCCTCGCGGCACACGCCTTTCTTGTATTGTGCTTCTGCGTAAGTTGGATTTAATTGAATTGCCAACGAAAACATTTTATCAGCTTCAACAATTGAATCTTGCATTAAATAAGCCACTCCAAGCGCATAAACTGCCTCATCATTTTGATGATTAATATCTACAATTTGCCTGAAAATTTGTTGTGCTTCAGCATACTGTTTATTTTCTAAAAGCGAATAACCTTTTGAATAAAGTGCTTCTTCACTTTTCGGCTTCACCTTTATCGCATTATCAAGATATTTCTGTGCTAAAGCATTATTCTTTTTTGAAGTCAATAATAAATTCAACTGAATATACGCATCATAATAATTAGGATCTTGCTCCACAGCTGTTTGGAATGCGCTAATTGCTTTTGCAGTATCCTCCATTTCTTTGTAGGTGATGCCGCGTAAAAAATGAACTTTGGGATTGTATTTATCAATGCTTAATGCCTTTGCATAAAGCAGTTGAGCACGATCGTATTCTCGCATAATGAAACGATATTTTCCCATCATGGCATAAATATCGGCATCAGCAGTATCCATTTTTGCTGCACGCTCTAAAAACGCAATTGCTCGAAGCGGGTCACCGCTTTTCGTAATCAACTCCGCTGCATATTTATAGTATGGAACATAGTTAGAATCCAACATCATAGCGCGGTGCATATCCTTTATTGCATTGCCATAATCTTCATTTGCTTCGTAAATGGTAGCACGTTTTACATACAAATCAGAATTGAGTGAATCTAAAGCTATCGCTTTTGTAATGCCGCCAACTGTTGCAGAATCTATTGTTTCTTCCTTTGCAGTTTCTTTGCTTTCATCTTTAGACTTACTAAAAAATTGGCAACTACTGAATAAAAGCAAAATCACGAAAACTGAAAGCGACAAATTTTTCATTTTGCGAAACTAATGTTTTCAGGTTTAATAAACATTCACTTCGGGCGAAATACTAATTCCAAATTTTTCTAAAACACTTTGCTGAATGTCTTTTGCACACTGCCAAACTTCGCTTCCTTTTGCATTCCCATAGTTTACCAAAACCAAAGCCTGACGTGCATGCGAGCCTGTATTGCCAACTCTCTTTCCTTTCCAGCCGCATTGCTCAATAAGCCAACCGGCAGGCACTTTTACAAAATTTTCTGTTGCAGGATAAGAAGGAATAAGCGGAAATTGTTCCTTAATTTTATCGAACAATACTTGTTCAATAACAGGATTTTTGAAAAAACTTCCGGCATTGCCTAAGTCTTTTGGATCAGGCAATTTAGATTGGCGAATTGCAATTACAGCATTGCTCACAGCGCGCAGCGACAGTTCATTTGCTTGCTGTTCTGCAAGTTGTGTTTGAATATCGCCATAAGTTGTTTTGAAATGATAGTGTTCAGTTACGTTCAGGTTCTTAAGTTTTAACGTTACCGAGGTAATAACAAATTTATTCTTCAGTTCTTGCTTAAACACACTTTCTCTATAACCAAAATTACAATCTGAACCTTTAAATATTTTAGTTTCACCTGTAGCAATTTCTATTGCTTCTAACTCTTCAAAAACATCTTTCACTTCTACACCATAAGCGCCAATATTTTGCATAGGCGAAGCACCAACACAACCCGGAATAAGCGATAGATTTTCTATTCCTGCAAAGTTATTTTCAATAGAATACAAAACGAATTGATGCCAATTTTCTCCTGCCGCAGCTTTCACCCAAACCCATTCATTTTCTTTCTTTACTACTTCAATTCCTTGTAATTTGTTTTGCAGCACAATGCCATTAAAATCTTGCGTAAAAAGCACATTGCTTCCTCCTCCTAAAATAAGTATTTCCCAATGCGAATCTTTTGCCACTCTTATCAAATCGCCCAATTCTCTCTTAGACTTAAATACAGCAAAATGTTTTGCATTCACATCCATGCCAAAAGTATTACACTGCTTAAGCGAGTAGTTTTCCAATATCATTTGGTGAAAATAGGATTCAAAAAAGTTGGTTTTATCTTTACTTTTCAACAGTAGTAAAGTTTTCCGAAAAAGTTTTGAAAATTGCACGCATGGCACAACTTTTAGTGTTGGTTTTTAATTATCTGCAAAAGAAAAAATGGCTTCCGATTGTCATTTCAATTTTGCTTTTTGCTGTATTGGCATTTTTAGCGTTTCAACTAAAAATAGAAAACGACCTTTCTAAGTTGATTCCAGGGAATTCTTCTTTGGAAAAAATAAACGAACTGCAAGCATCTTCCGGGCTTTACGATAAAATTATTTTCAAAATAAAATCGCCTTCTGCTGATGATGAAAAATTGATTGCAGCAGCAGATTTTTTAGAGCAAAAAATAAATGAAAAGCTTCAGCCGCTCACTAAAGAAATAAAAATACACATTGACGAAACTTCATTTTTTGATGTGCAAGAAACAGTTGCCCAAAACTTACCTTGCTTTTTAGATTCAAGCGACTACAAACGTTTAGACACTTTACTTTTAGGCGACAACATTGCAACAAAAATTCAGAACAATGCGGAACTTTTAAATACAATTTCGGGCATTGGTGCTAAACGTTTCTTCGTGAATGACCCTTTGGGTTTATCTCTTGCTTCGCTAAAGAAAATGCAATCGCTGCAAGTTGATGATAGAATAGAATTAAACAATGGTTATTTGTTTACAGATGACGGCAAAAGTGTTTTGGCTTTTGTAACTTTAAAAGATAGTGTGCAAGCACAAAATGCGGATCAAGTTGTTGCATTATTACACACTATAAAAACAGAAGTTGCAAGCGAATATAAAGACTTAAATGTTTATGTATATGGCGGATTATTGGTTGCTAACAGCAACAAAGTTCAATTGCAAAAAGACACCAAACTCACACTATCACTCACTATTATCGGCATTGTTTTGCTCACACTTATTTCTTTTAAACGAAAGCGAATGCCTTTTCTCATGCTGCTTCCCGCAGTATTTGGTATTGCGTTTGCATTAGCATTTGTGTATTTAATTCAAGGAAATATTTCAGGAATTTCATTAGGGGCAGGCGCGGTTGTACTCGGAATCACCATCAATTTCTCTATTCACTTTTTTACACATTTAAGTAGCTCAAATAACATACGCCAAACTATAAGTGAACTTTGGATGCCGCTTACCTTGGGCAGTTTTACCACTATTGCATCTTTTTTTGCACTCACTTTATTGTCTTCGCCAATACTACATGATTTTGGCTTATTTGCCGGGCTAACACTTTTAGGAGCAGTACTTTTTACCTTGTTTTTGCTCCCTCAATTTTCTCCTGAAAAGTTTACTGTTTCAGAAAAAAAATCCACTTCATTTTTCAACCTAAACAGCAACTTAAAAAAGAAGCTAAATATCGCTGCATTCATTGCAATAATCGTTGTTACAGTATTGCTTTTACCATTTATTTCAAAGGTAGAATTTGACAGTGATTTGAATAAACTCAACTACACTAATGAAGAAGTAAAAGCAGCAGAAAATGAAATTTTATGGCTTCAAAATGACACTGCAAAAACAGTTTTTATTGCATCTTCTGCAAAAGATTTACAAACGGCACTTCAACAAAATGAAGCACTAACAAGCGCGCTAGAACACTTTGAAAACAAAGGGGCGGTTACAAAATTTTCTTCATTTAGTATGGTGTTGCCTTCGCACCAAGCGCAACAAAAAAGATTACAATTTTGGAATGAATATTGGAGCAGCACTAAGAAAAACATATTTCTACAAAAAGTAACAACAGCACTATCGCAAGCAGGTTTCAACAATGAATTTATCGAAAGCTATAGATTAAATTTATTCAAACACTACAATATTCTAAACAACGATGCAGAGCATGAATTACTTAGTATTTTAGGCAATGGATTAGTAGCTCAAAACACAAACATCACAACCGTTTTTAGTAGTGTTACTGTTGAAAAGGATAAGAGAGAAAAGGTTTACGCTGCTATTCAAAAATTAAACGGTATTATTTTACTTGATAAGCAAATTATTTCTAATGCAATTGTAGATGTACTTCACCGCGATTTTAACGATATTCTAACCTACACTATTTTTATTGTAAGCATTGCGCTGCTACTTGGTTATGGCAGAATAGAGTTAGCCTTAGTTACATTTATTCCAATGCTACTTTCATGGATTTGGATATTAGGGATAATGGGATTTGCAGGTATCCATTTCAACATTATCAATATCGTAATTTCAACTTTTATATTTGGCTTAGGTGATGATTTCAGCATCTTTATTTCCGATGGTTTAATTGGAAAATACAAAGATGGAAAAGCCCACATGCAAACACATCGCTTATCAATTTTGCTTTGCGCCATTGCCACTTTGCTCGGTTTGGGCACCTTATATTTTGGTAAACATCCTGCACTAAAATCCATCGCTATTGTTTCAATTATCGGCATTGTAAGTGTTTACATCATTGGGCAAATTGTGCAGCCAATTTTGTTCAATTACTTTGTACAAAACAGAAAGGAAAAAAAACTTGCTCCATGGACTCTGCCAACTTTGGTATTAGCTGTTTGTGCGTTCTGTTACTTTGTGTTCACAGCATTTTTACTTACCGCTTTAGGCTATATTTTACTATATGCGTTGCCATTTATTCCAAAGCAAAAAAGGAAATATTGGTATCATATTTTACTCTGCAACTTTGTAAAATCTTTAGTTTACTTAATGGCAAACGTAAAGAAAGTTCATATTAACAAACAAAATATGGATTTTGGTAAACCAGCGATTATTGTTGCCAATCACACTTCCTTCTTAGATATTTTGGTAGTTGCCATGCAAAATCCAAAACTAATTTTGCTCACTAATAAATGGGTTTATTATTCTCCATTTTTTGGCAAAGTAGTGCAACTGGCAGATTACTATCCGGTGATGGAAGGTGTAGATCCTGCTATTGAAAAGTTTGAAAAAATTGTTGCCGAAGGTTACTCCATTGCAATATTTCCAGAAGGCACCCGTTCGGTAGATGGCAAACTGAAACGCTTCCACAAAGGCGCTTTCTTTTTAGCTGAAAAACTAAATTTAGACATTGCGCCATTGGTGCTACATGGGATAAACAACACCATGCAAAAAGGCGATTTTATGCTCTACAACGGCACAATGACCATGAAATTTCTCCCAAGAATTTCACCTAACAATAATGAATTTGGTAATGGTTATGCTGAACGCACAAAAGGGATTTCAAAACTATTTAAAACAGAATTAAACAAGCTGAATAATAAAATTGAAACACCTGAATATTTTGCACAAAAATTACTTTCAAATTATTGGTACAAAGGATTTACCTTAGAACTTTCCGCAAAGAAATTCACAAAAAGAACAGCACTTATTCAAGTTATTAACGAGCAAATTCCTAAACAAGGAAACATTCTTGAACTTGGCTCCGGATATGGGTTTTACACTTACATGCTATTTCTTTTAAGTAGTGAAAGAACAATTACTGCCATTGAAACAGATGAAGAGAAAACTGCCATTGCAGCAAACTGCTATATGGCAAATAATCAGCTAAAATTCATTTCAAGCTTTTCAGCTATTGAACAGCAAAATTTCGATACCATTCTTGTGCATCAAGAAACGTATTTAGAACAACTTAAACAGTTTAAATCGAGCAATATTCTATTTATCAAAAACACGAAAAACGAAACCAGTTCTCACACTAATTTTAACTGGCAAAGCATAGGAATTTTCGATGGCTTTGAAGCACAAAAACTCATTGAATGAAAACTCCTTCGTTGCTAAAATGGTTTTCAACCCAAGTACTTTTTATTGTTGCAATACTTTTAACTGCAGAAGTTGCTTTGCGATACACGGGAACAGAACCCGGCAATATTCAACCGACTTGGAGTAACTTCAAAACCGTTGATACACTTATAGAAATTCCATATTTTATTTCAAATAGCAATGGCATTTTAGTAGCGAATAGCAAGTTCAACAGCAATATAAACAACTGGGGTTTTAGATTTGACAAAACAAAACTAAATGAACCAAACAAGAAAAAAATTATGCTAATTGGCGATAGTTTCACATGGGGCCTTAGTGCTACTCCTTTAGATAGTTGCTTTGCAGATTTGCTGAATAAAAATGAGGCATTAAATGTTTTAAATTTTGGCATTCCGGTAGCCGACCCTGTACAATACGCTGCTATTGCAAAAACATATTTAGATAGTGTGAAACCAGAAAATGTGGTTGTGGTATTTTATACCGGAAATGATGTGATGCTTTGCGATAGAAACATTGAGCAAAAACCATTTTACTACTACACCAATGCGGGTGCTTTGCTCGCTGCTGATGGCAATAAATTTTTGCCATCTGCAAAAGCGGCATACAATTACTACGCTATCGAAAAATTCAGGATAAAAAAACCAAAAAACAACATTGAAAGTATAGCAATTAAAAGCGCATTGGCAACTCGTTTGCTTTCTATTTGGCAACAGTACAAAAGCAAAATTGAGAAAGAAAATGCCATTAAAACACTCGGCATTTCAAAGAAATATTTAAAAGAAATTAAGCAGCTATGCCAAGAAAAAAATATCAAATTTACTATTGCTGTAATTCCCGAATACAAAGAATTAGCTTTTTATAGAAAACCGTTCAAAACAAAGTACCATGGGCTTTTTCAAGATAATGAATTAGGAAAATTCTGCTTTGTGCCAAACAACTTAAATTCAAAAATGTATAATCCATATCCCGATGCACATTTTAATAATGCAGGGCATCGCGCTTATGCAGATTTTTTGCAAAAAATTCTTTTGCAACAATAAATTCTGTGGGTATTATTGTTCTAAATATTATGGCAAAAAACAAGAAGTCTTTCTTTTTACTCCGCACACTTATTTTTTTATTTTTTATCACAGTTGTAATAGGCGTTTACATTGGCTACACCATATTTTCAAAACCAAATGTAGCAGTTGAAAAACGAACGCACATCTATATTCCAACAGATTCTACTTATACCTTTTTGCTCAACCAACTTCAAGAGAAACAAGTATTAAAAGAAGTTTGGAGTTTTGAAATTGTAGCACAACTAAAAGAACTTCCATACAAAATAAAATCGGGGCATTATGTAATTGCACCCGGTATGAACAATCGTCAAGTTGTGAATATGTTTCGTGCAGGGCTTCAAGAACCTGTAAAATTGGTTATTTACAACATTCGCACAAAAGAAGAGTTTAGCAGCTTAATAGGAAGAACCATTGAAGCTGATTCCGCAAGTGCAATAGAGGTTTTAAACTCCGATACATTTTGCAAACAATTTAAGTTAGACACTGCAAATATTTTAGCTCATTTTATTGTTGACAATTACGAACTGTGGTGGAACACTCCGCTCTCAGGACTTTGGGAAAAACTAAACCAAGCACACGATGCATTTTGGAATGAAGAGCGATTACAAAAAGCAGCAGCTTTAAAAATGAACGAGAATGAAATTGTAACGCTTGCTTCCATAGTTGAAAAAGAAGCGATTTTTGATAAGGAAATGCCAACCATTGCCGGTGTTTATTTAAACAGATTAAAAATAAAAATGCCGCTACAAGCAGACCCAACTTTAGTTTTTGCATTGCGCGACTTTAATGCAAGACGTGTTTTGAATTACCATAAAGATTACAGCAGCCCATACAACACCTACCAAAATGCAGGACTTCCACCGGGGCCAATTTGCATGCCACGTAAAAAGAGCATTGATGCCGTACTTAATGCCGAACAACATCAATATTTATATTTCTGTGCTAATCCCGACATGAGTGGCTATTCTATCTTCAGCAAAACTTACGAAGAGCAAATGAAAGTTGCCGCCAAATACCGCAAAAAGTTAGATGCTATGAATATTAGTAAATAGTTAAGTTAAAGGAGCAAATTGAATATAAAACCCTATTAGCTGAATGACTATAAAACCAATCAACAATTTAAAACTATTTTCTATTGCAAGTTTAAATGGCGTGAGCCAAATTATGCTGCAAGAAAATAGTGTTACGGGAATTTTCTTTTTAGTTGGAATTGCTATTAGTTCATTAAATATGGCACTTGCCGCATTACTCGCTACAATAGTTGGAACCGCAACCGCCTACTTATTCAAATACAATTTTGAAGAGATACAAAAAGGGCTTTATGGTTTTAGCGCTGCGTTGGTTGGTGTTGCCATTGTGTTATTTTTTAAGCTCACTGTTGCAACATGGCTTTTAGTAATTGTGGGTGCAGCAATTGCAACCATTATACAGCACTTTTTTATTAAGCGAAACATAACTGCTTTTACACTTCCGTTTGTACTTGTAACTTGGCTTTTTTATTATGCTGCAAGTTTTTTACACCCAACTTTACTTGCTTCTCAATTTCCTTTAATACCTTCAGAAAATGATATTTACTTTTTCTATATTAAAGGCTACGGACAAGTAATATTTCAAGCCAATATTTGGTCGGGAGTTTTGTTTTTACTAGGTGTTTTCTTTCACTCTCGTATAGCTGCAATATATGGTTTGGCAGGTGGTGCAATTGCAGGTTTAGCAGCATTGCCATTGGCTTCAAGCGATGCCGTAGCAAATGGTTTATTAAGCTACAATGCTGTTCTTTGCGCTATAGTATTTGCAGGTGTAAAATTTAAAAATTGTCTTTGGGCTTTCATCTCAGTTGTACTCTCATTGGTAATAATATTGCTTCTGCAAAACTTAAATATTTTAGCACTCACATTTCCATTTGTTGCAGCTTCATTTCTCACTTTAAAAATCAAGAATAGAAACCAAGCCTCCCCTCTTTAATTATTGGTTTTAAACTACATGTCTTGAGCCTTATATCTTGGCGAAATATTTAAAAGGATACTTCAATTAACTCACTTATTTCTATAAACTCCAAAGTGATAATCATCTTGATGGTTCTTTAGAAATTCATCTTCTTGCTGAAAGAAATAAGTTAGATATTTTATGTTCTCTTCGTTGGACTCAATAAAGTGATGACTGATACCTTTTAGCAATGGCACTAAAATATTTCCGCCATAACCTTTTAATTCAACATTGGTGAAATGTTGCTTCAAAATATTCACAATGTTTTCAGCTTCCACTGCTTCTGAAGGATCAGAAATTATCATACGAAGATTGCCAGGAGCAGTCTGTTTTTCCTTTACATTTCCGCTCAAGTAAGTTCGCTTATTATCGGGTAATTGTGCTAACAATTTATTTGAAAAATTTAGCTGTGGCACTTGCCATGCAATTCGATTTGGACCTGTATATTCATGAATAATTAAAAGGCTATTTGGCGAAAGCAATTGTTTAATTCGCTTTACCACGCCTTCCAAATTCTTTAAATGATGAAGCGAAGAATAGAACAGTATAACATCATACTTTTCGCTTGTTTCAAATCTTTCAAAACTGCTGTGAATAAATTTCAATATTGGATTTGAGGTGCGCTTTTTAGCTTCCACAATATTTCCTTCAGCAATATCAATTGCTTCAATAAGTTTAAACTTTCCTGTATTCAAAAATTCAAGTTCTTGAGTGCCGGTGCCGCAACCAATCGAAAGCATTTTTAAACCATCTTCAACATGTGTAAAATATTGCTCAGCACAATAAGTAATGTACGACTTTGAACTATCTCCTGTAATTTTTTCATTCCACCGTTTTCGCACCATGGGAATATTCCACCAATTTGTAGGTGGCAGTTCGTGCGCATTCCAATTAGAAGCCACTCGCTTTTTATTATCAAACGAAAATTTCCCCAAGAAAAAGGAGAGCTTAGATGTTCGTAATTTTTCGCGTAATTCAATAAAGTCAGAATAAGTTACCCAAGCCATTTTCTCATATTTTAGCCTACAAGTTTAAGAGGATTGGTCAATAATTTGTAATTATAGAAGCAGTGCTTAAAGCTTGTAGAAACAATTGAATAAAACGCTATTTTCAGTTCTTGATTTAAGTCTTTTTTTGCCCAAAATCAATTCTTATGAAATTGCCAAGAACCTCTTCTTTATTTAGTGACACCGAAAGTCTCCTAATTTTTGGAGTTATTTCTTTTTCAACTTTTGTTGTTGCCACTTTAGTAAGAAAATATTTAAAGAGAAAACTTAAACAAAGGTTGTTGCAAGACAATGTAGATATTACAAGCTATGCTTTTATTGTTGATGTTGTTAGCTTTACCATTTACCTTTTGGGCTTTGGCTGGGCGTTTCTTTCGTTGCCTATTTCATCTTCGTATGCGCATTCGCTTTTTGCAAGTGCAGGCGCTTCAACCATTGTTTTGGAAATAGCAGCACAGCAAGTTTTAGGAAATATTATTGCCGGAGTTTTTATCCTTTTTAATCGCCCTTTTAAAGTGCGAGATATTATTGAAGTTTCGGGCAACAAAGGCAGCGTGAAAGCGATAAACATTTACAAAACCATACTTGAAACTGATGATGGTATTTTTATTAGGATTCCAAATTCTTTAATTTCTAATGCGGTAATCATCAATTACACAAAAAAGGAAATGCAATAAGCGAAATTTAAAAATTCGATCATTTCGATTCAGAAATTAAGATTTACGTCAGATTATATCATTTCGTATTTCCAGTCTTCCCTTTTTGACAATTCTATGACAATGTAAAAGCGTGTAAAACATTGCAAGAAACTACCTTTGCGCAGCAAAATGAAAAAGTGTTGCCGCTTAGTTTGGGCTTTGTTTTTTATTGTTTCTTCTACAAGTATTTTTGCGCAAAACGACCTTAGTATTTTAGTAATTGATGAGGTTACAGGTGCGCCAATGCCTGGTGCTTTCGTATGTTTTTACAGTATGCAAGATGCAAAAAATCCAATCGCCAGCAGCATTACACACAAAAATGGGTTGGCAAATATTCAGCATAATATGCCGCTAATTGTAAAAGTTGCGCATTTGGGATACGAAACCGTTTTAGACACTTTTAAAACCGAAAATAAAAAGAAAATTACTTTGTCATTAGTAGAAAGCGGCAACTTGAACGATGTAGTTATCACAGGGCAATATGCGCCTTCGAGCACTGCAAATTCAGTTTATGATGTAAAAGTTTTAAACTCCGAAACAATAAAAAGCAAAGGAGCGGTGAATTTGCGCGATGCACTTTCAAACGAACTGAATATAAGCCAAAGCACAGATCCTGTTTTTGGCAGTGGGATTAGCATCAATGGCATTTCGGGTGAAGGTGTAAAAATAATGGTTGATGGCGTGCCGCTAACGGGGCGTTTAGAAGGCAAAATTGATTTAAGCCAAATAAATCTCAACAATATTGAACGGGTAGAAGTGGTTGAAGGTCCACTGAGCGTGATGTACGGAACCGATGCAATGGGTGGCGTAATCAACCTAATCACAAAATCTTTTCAGAAAGAAAAAATACATGTTTTCACTAAAGGCTATTACGAAACTGTTGGGCAATATAATATTGATGCAGGTGCTACTTTTAGAAAAGGAAACCACCAGCTAAGCGGCAATTTCGGACGATATTTTTTTGATGGTTATTCCAATGTAAAAACTTACGAGCGCTACAGCGAATGGCGACCGAAAGAGCAATATATGGGCGACCTCAAATACACCTTTTCTAATAGCAAAATGCGCTTTTCTATTGCCGGTTCCATATTTAGAGAGCTAATGATGAACCGTGGCGAGCCTAAGTATGTAGCAGATAGAGTGAGCGCAAAAGATGAGCATTTCTTAACCTATCGCCCGATGGTGAATGCCACTTTTCTTTACAACTTTAAAAACAAAAGCAACTTAGATATCGTAGCAGGTTATTCAGGATTTTTCCGCTTTTGGAATACGGTAATGAAAGACCTTACCTCCATGAGTGAAACCATCATTCCTTCTGAAATGCAGGATACTTCTACGTATCACCAATTCACGCTCCGCCCAATTTATTCTATGTACACCAAAAGTTTAAAAGTTGGTTTTCAATTTGGGTTAGATATAAACCACGAGCGCACCACACAGTTGCGACTTGCCAACAGAACTCAGCAAATTACAGATGCTGCTGCTTTTGTAAGTATGAAATGGTATATTACCAAAGACTTAGTTCTTCAACCAGCATTGCGTTATGCATACAACACACGCTTCCTTTCGCCTGTTGTGCCATCATTAAATATTAAATACAACTACAGAGATATTTTTACGCTCCGTACCTCGTATGGTTTGGGTTATAGAGCACCTTCGCTTAAAGAATTGTATTTGAATTTCAAAGATAGCAATCACGATATTTCAGGAAACGAATCGCTAAAACCTGAAACGGGACACAATGTGCAGCTTTCAGCCAATGTAGTTTTGCGCAAAGATGAACACAGAATCGAGTTGAAGCCTTCAGCATTTTTCAACTACATCAATAACAAAATTGATTTAAAAGTGATGCCGCCTTCGCCAGATGCTGCGCCAGGAGTGGTTTCTTATCGCTACGATAATTTTAAAAGAGTGGTTACTTATGGTGGCGATTTCACCATAAGCTATAATTGGAAAAGGCTAAACGCAAGCGTTGGTGCGCTACTCACAGAGTTTGAAACTTTTGATAATTCTTTAAAAGAGCAAACAATAAAAAACCTAAGTCCAGATGCGAATGCCAAAATCGGCTACCTAATTCCTAAGGCTGAAATTTCGCTAAATGTATTTTACAAATACACCGGACGCAGAGCAGTTTTTTCTATGAACAGTAGCCTAAGCACTGGTTATGTTGAAGGTTTTCACACCATTGATGTTACTGCTTCGCGAAGCTTTTGGAAAGACAGAATACAACTTACTTTGGGTGGTAAAAATTTAGCAGGAGTTACCAATGTAAATGCCCAAAACGTATCAGGAGCCATACACAATTCGGGCGGCAGCGGTGGCTTTATGATAAACAGAGGAAGAACGTTTTTTGTGAGTTTAGTTTTACAATATGCTAAATAAACAGCAAAGTTTTTTTTTGATAGAAACATGAAGAAAATAAAATTTAATTGGGGGCAAAAAAAGTACGAATACTACTCAATGTCATCATTGATTACTGCTGTTTTTATTGCCTTATTTTTTTCTATTTCACTTAGTTCATGCTTTAAAGAAAAAACATTAAAACCCAAACAAGATGGGCAGCACGATAAACGCATCGTGATACCGATGACTCCCACTTACAAAAACATGTACTTTTTTAGTTTGCAAAGTGGCGCAGTGGTGAAAGAAAGCGACCCTGCACTTTACGACTTAATGTTCGATAATATTTCCGGCAAGTTTTCTATTTGGCTGAATGGAAGCAAACTGATGATGATAAAACGCAGCGGCAAAACTGAGTTTGAAAAAGTTACTTACAGCGATACGCTTGCTACCGAAGGTTGGTTATTAGACAAACCAAACTACGATATAGATTCAAATGCAATTGGAAAGTGGTGGAGCGATAACAATGGCAGCATCGTTTCGCAAAGAGAAGTTTACCTCATTAACTTGGGAAAAGATTTACTTGGAAACCATTTAGGCTATAGGAAATTGCAGGTTGAAAGTTTTGCAGGAAATGTCTTTAATATAAAGTTTGCCTTCCCTGATGGCAGCGATGAACACACTTTTTCTATTACACAAAATAACTTTACATGCTATCGTTATTTTTCATTTCAAAATGGTGGAGAGCTTGTAGAAATTGAGCCGGCAAAAGAAACTTGGGATATTGTTTTTTCAAGATACAGTTATGTATTTTACGATCCATACTATTTACCATATATTGTGGTTGGTGGGTTAAGTAATCCACAGCGAATTGAAAGCTATGTAGATTCTACTGTGAGTTATACTGATTTTAAACTTACAGATTTAAACAACAATTATTTTTCAGCAAGCAGAGATGTAATTGGCTACGATTGGAAGAAATATGACTTCACAGAATACAAAACTTCACCTTACAGAATTTACTTCTTTAAAACTGCTGAAAACCAATTTTACAAATTACACTTTTTAGATTTTTACAATGAAAAATTTGAAAGAGGTTACCCTACTTTTGAATACGAAGAATTGTAAATAATACAGCAATTATTTTCCTTTAAATGCAGCTTTACGTTTTTCTATAAAAGCAGCAACACCTTCGCGGTAGTCTTCGCTTCTACCTGCAATTTCTTGATTCCACGCTTCTTGTTGAAGCATATCTGCAAGCGTAGCAGAGTTGGCATTATTCAGCATTTTTTTAATTAAACCAATGGCTTTTGTTGCACCAGATGCATAGCGATTGGCAATCTCTTGCGTTGCGTGTTGTAGATTTTCATCATCAACTAATTTATTTACTAACCCCCAATGGTGCGCTTGTTCAGCTGTAAATTTTTCGCCTAAAGTTGCCAACTCAAATGCTTTATTGTAGCCCAAAACTGTTGGTAAAAAATAAGAACCACCCGAATCTAACACCAAGCCGATATTTACAAAAGCTTCAACAAATACCGCACTTTTGGCTGCCACAATATAATCGCAAGCAAACACCAACGAAGCGCCTGCGCCTGCTGCAACACCATTCACTTTTGCAATTACAGGTTTAGGCATTTCGCGCAAGCCTAAAATCATTGGATTATATCTTCTAATTACTGAATCGCTCAAACTTCTTCCTTTTGCAGCTTCGGCATCTTTCAAATCTTGTCCGCTGCAAAATGCTTTTCCTTCACCAGAAATTACCAGCACGCGTGCAGAATCGTCTTTAGCAGTTTTTTTAATTGCGTCAATCACTTCGCGGCTCATTTCTTCGTTAAACGCATTGAAACGGTCTGGACGATTGAGCGTGAGCGATGCGATACCATCTTTAATTTCAAACAAAATTGTATTATACATTGAACTTATTTTTTCTATTCCCCAAACTTAATTCCTCCATCTAACTTCCACAAAACCAATGCAATTACTACACAAAAGAATATTGCGATAAACAAATTAAACTTTTGCAACTTAAAGTTCTTAAATACTCCTTCTCTATCCACATCTCTAAAGAACAATAAATACCAACTAATTACAATTGATATTGCACCGTAGAGTACGTAAAATATATTTACATAGGTAAAATGTTCAGGGAAAATTGCTGCGGTTACGAAAAGTGCACTAATAACAAATGGGATGCCTGCAATTTCGAAAAAGTACTTTCTTCTACGCACAAGTTTATTCACTTTGCCATAAGAATATGCCATAGAAATAAATGGGCGTATTGAATAATAACAGCTTAGTGTAAGTAAGGCAATTGATGCCGGCACTAAAATATATGCCAATAGTTGAGGCACTCTTAACCAAGCTAATACTATAACAAGGTTATTATAGTAAGGCGATTCATACTTTTCTAATCCCAATAATGCTAAAGCTCCTTGTGCACACAGAATTACTGATGCCCAAAAGTATAACCATAAAAAGAATAGTGCAAAGGGAAAATCAAAGCGCTTTAGTGTATGAAATAATGACAGACCTAAAAGTCCTAAAATAACAACTGCAATTATTCCTGATGAATAAACAATTACAACATTCTTTAAATACCAAGTTGCCACATTATCGGAGAAGGGAACAGAGTCAAAAAAATAAAGAGTGGATTTGATATCGTAAAAAGTACCTGTATATGTTTTAGCAGCACCACAAACAAATAACACAAGTAAATAAGCGATAATAGAACACAAAGCAGAGTTTAATACTCTAAAAAACTTACTATCCCATTGCTCTTGCTTTGACAGATACTCCATAACGTAAAATTTGTGCGAATTAATTAGTCGGCTTTTGGCTTGTATCGCGCCTTTGCAATTATAGCTTTTGCATCGTATTTTGTCAATAAATCATTCAAACTAATTTTTCCATTAGATTCTTTCATAAATTTACGTACAATTTGCCAACCTACCCAACTTCCAATGTTTCCAGGGCTTTCAGGCGGCATTCCGCTTGTGGTTGGCCCGTCAGACAAATATCTTTTATGCTCCATAAAATTTTGAGTGTAGAGCAAATCGCGCTGGTTCATATACTGCCAAATGGCATATTCACTACTTCTGCACCAAGCATCTTGTTCTTTTGTATAGCCCATCAACATGCTATCGGGCAGTTGAGGCAACATCATTTCCATAAAATACAGCTTCTTACCCTTGTTAATCATTGCATCAAGTAAAGGAGTTCCGGGTTGGTAGCTGTCGTCTCCAAAATATAAATTATAGAGTACCTCTGCGCTATTCACAACCATAAAATCCGGTCGCAATTTCCGTTGAACATAACGAGGAATTTCTAAGTAGGAGTAAAACGAATATTGCGCACCTAAATACATATCTAAACTTATAGCTAAAACTGTGGTATCGAATGTAAAAGCGGCATAGCTATATTCTGAAATGATAGCAGTAGGTTTGGGCAATGGGAAGTTAGGAAAATAATACTTCACATGCTTATATAAACCTTCTAAATCGCGCTGTACTCCACTTAAATCTTTATAGTGAACATTCACCGTATCGAATAAGGCTTTAACGCCTGTATCGGAAAGAAAGTTAATGATATTTTCTTTCTCCGATTGTTGTTTACCGACAACTTTAAAACCACCCATCACATCGTTTACATAAAAGGGATAAAAATCCTTATACTTTGTGTTTAACTCTACTTCCTTTGCCTCAAAGTTTGAAGCATTTAGTGCAGCAAAATCGCTATAAAAAGGTTGAATATTTACATCAACTTTTATATTTGAAACATCTACATTTTTTGTACTTTTTCCTCCGCACGAAGAAAGTAAAAACAAAACTGCACAATAGGCAACAATAGAAAGTGAAATAGACTTTTTCATTTATGCTGTAAGGTTGCTAATTTAATTTCAAAAATTGCAGTAACGCCTTTTGGTTTAACTTGAATTTACTAAATAAAAAAGGCTGCTTGCAATTTGTGCGAAACAGCCTTTTTGTTTTTCTCTTTTTTAATTCTAATACTCTAAGAATATTTCAACTCTTCTATTTGTTTGTCTATTAGCAGGAGTTGTGTTTGGCACTTTTGGTTTATCAGGCCCAAAAGCTTCAGTTTTAATTCTGTAGTCTTCTACTCCTTTTGAAATAAAATATTGCTTAACGGCAAGTACTCTATCCATAGAAAGTTTAACGTTCTTTTCGCGTGGTCCAACATTATCTGTGTGTCCGCTCAACTTCATTATTGCATCAGGATTTTTTCTAAGTTTTGCAATTAAGTAATCTAAGTATTGGTAAGAAGAAGGCAATACATCTGCTTTGCCTGTAGCAAATTGAAGATTGTCGTAATCTTCAAATACTTCTATCTTTTTGCCATCTTGTTCAATAATGTGTGATTTAGCACCAAAGAATAAAGTATCAATTTTAATTACTTCAACTTCCTTCACTTTCACCACAGTATCAGCAGGTTTATTTTTAGCTTCTTCTAATTCTATCAATAAATTTGCATTTACCTTATTTATAGAATCTATTCTAGCCTCTGCTTCTGCCTCAATTTCTGCTTTAGATTTCTTTGAAGATGATTTAGCTCTTTTCTCACTCTTAGAAGGTTTTTCATCGTCATAAGCTGCTTTTGCTGTTGGTTCAGTTTTTTCAGCTTTATCTGCACCACCTAAGTTAAAATGCAAACCTAAACTGTGTGTTCCCATGTAAGGATCAGTAGAGCGAAACGAATAATCAATTCCTAATTTGGGACCTGTACCATCTTTTTTAAATGGCGCTTCTACTGTTAAACCCGCAGCAAAACCTGTGTAAGCAGTTTGGCGTGTAGCAGCTTTAGTAATTCCCACTTCGCCACGGTATCCTCCGCGAAGCATAAAAATATCTCTAAACGAAAATTCTATACCACCTCCATAGTTATCGTTTCCAAAAGCATTTGAAGTAAAGTTTGCAGCAAAAGTAATTCTGTAATCCTGCGTTTCTTCACCCGGTGCAGTTATTACTTTATTTCCTAACAATAAATCGTAAGCGGCACCAATATTTAATTGTACCGGCAAATCAAATTTTTGCGATTTTCTATCAAAAGCTAATTGGTAATTTCCGCTTTCAGCAGTTCCTTGAAAAGAGAAAGCATCACCACGGAATGTCATTGGTGTTCCTACATTTCTTAATGCTACACCAAAGTGAATATTTTTCTTTTTACCGGTTACATATTGCAAGCCTGCATCTATTGAAAATCCAAATGCGTTTACATTATCAATTCCTTCATTAAGCATACGCACAGTAACCGCACCATAAATGTTTTTTGAAAAAACTCTCGCATAAGTAAGACCAATATTGATAAACGTAGGTGTATAAGTTCCAATACCGCCTTGAGGGTTATTGTACGTTGTTCTAATTATTTTACCAAAATTCAGCGCCTGAATATTTAAGGCAAATACATTGCGCTTTACTTGCTGAGCAATACCTGCATGTATCACACCTAAGCCTGAACCTTGCATCCAAAGTGAATAGGCGATTTGAATATCAGTTTTGCGCACAAAAGCTAATCCTGCTGGGTTTATCCTTTCAGCCTCTATACCGCGCACCCGCGCACTATTCATTCCCCACATTCCGGTTGAACGTGCCCAGCCATTCATTACCAGCTCATTCGCGCCACTTTCACCACGTCTATCAGGATTTCCCGCAAACGCATTTGCTGCCAGGCCAATCAACATTAAGAACAAAATTTTCCTCATTGTCTTTTCTTTTTGCTTTGTCTTGTTTCTGAAAAAGTACCGATATTATTTCACTAATATCCGTGTGCTATTACATATTTATTAAACAAATTATATTTAGAAGTTTGAAATATCCGGTGGACGCATTCCTACAAATACTTTTTGAGTACGCTCGCCCAAACCATCGGCTTTAATATGAACAAGATATACACCGCTACTTACAGGCACACCTTTATCGTTTTTCAAATCCCAATCGATAGAGCTATCTAAGTTCAAATCGCCATCAGTTAAAGCTGCACCATCACTAATATCAACTTTAGCTTGTGTTGCAGGATTCAAATCTATCGCTCTTGTAAATTTGCGCATAAATGTTCCGTCAATGCTAAATATGGTGATGGTACATTTATTTGGCAGGTTAATAATCTTAACTTTAGTATCAAATTGATTTGTTTCGTATTCAGAATATGCGATATACGGATTTGGTACAATTCTTATCAAATCTAAAGCATTTTTAGCTACTTGAGTTTGATTGCGTTTTACACCTAAACCTTTTGTGCTAAACTGATAACGTGGCAAACCGTTGGTAGAATTTGCTTGATTAGTTGCATAAGTTTGGAATGTTTCCAAAGGATGCTCCACTCTTATTTTCACTTTCACTTCATCTTTTGGCACGTTGTACACAGAGCCTGTTTGCCCAAATGATACACCAGGAGAAAGGTATGGGATACTTGTGTAGATAATATTGGTATGCAAGTCTTGAACAGCTTGGTTTATTGTAGCTGTGGTAGAAGGAACATTATAGTAAGTTAATAAAATATCCTGTGCATACTTACCTTCATCATAGCGACTATTCATCACATAGATAAAGTGCTTTCCGCCAAAGAATGGAATTTGAGGTATTGCACCACCTAAATTGATAGGTGACAATACTGTTGAAGTTGGATTCCAAATCATATCAGATCCATTTTGTTCAGGATTATCTGATGCTTCTCCAAACGAAATATTCAAGCGTTCTCCTGTTTCTACATTTACAGCATAACCGGGAAACCAAGAGCGTCCGGTATCTTCAACAAAATCTCCATTGTTATTGTAATCAAAAGCGATAGAGCCGTCTTTATTTTTAGAAAATGCTCTTCTAATTTGTCCTTTGCGAGGAGCTTTACCATTTGGAGCAATATCTGCACCTGCATTTGTTCCGGTTTGCTCACCTGTTTCAAACACCACACAGCGCGACCATAATGAAGTGTCAGGCGTAATCACAATATCCACACTCACTAAATTTTCCAAATTGTTTTGTGGAACAGGATTTCCTACGTTACCGTTTTTACAATCTGTACTTCCGGTTGGTTGGCTATAAGCTACTGTATTCACATAGTTTCTCCATTTAAAACCTGGTCCATAAGTAAATTGTGGTCCTTTATCTGTGCCGCTTGCATAAGTTAAGCAAGACACTTGGTTTTCTTGAGAAAAATTAGAAGTTAAGCAGTATGGTGCCCAAGTTGAGTTCACCATTTTATCGAAATTTCCATTTCTATCGGTGTAAGCAGTATCGGTAATGCCAGAGCGGTATCTATTTGGCTCCCAAGCATAAGATACATCTACTGGTAAATATCCTGAACGTATCCAGTTTAATACCGATTTATCGCCCTCATCAGCCACAAAATTTAGCCAAGGATTAACCGGATCAACATGTTTAATACTACTGGTTAAGTAGTCATAAATTTCACGACCGTTATTTAAATTTCTATTGATAGCAACAGGATTTCCCATTGTTACAGAAAACCCGTATTCAACGCGTTCATTATTAATATTACCCGCAATAAACTGCTCGTAAGGTTTTGAAAAGCGCTCATCAAAAGAAGTACTTGGAGTGTTAGAAGAATAGTCAACTTTCTTACGTTTTGAATATGGTACATTTTCTGATGGAATTACTTCTGCCACACTACCATTATCAGCATATCTTACTAAATCCCAAGTAATAAGCGTATCAACCAAAGTTGCAGAGTCAATATCTACCACATTGCCATTTATATCATAAATATTATTATATGTATTGGTAGAATCTGTTGTCATTTTAAAGCGCATTTCCCAATTTGCTTCAAAAATTTTCACAGGATCTGTAACTTTAAACTTAATTGGGTCAGCTCCTTTTTCATATACCAAAGTATCGGCAAAGTAAGCAGCAGATTTTACTATACTTTTAACTGTTTCATCTGTTAAGTTAATCACATTTCCTCCGTTTCCAGAGCCTTCAATTCTGCGTACTTCAACGCCTTGTCCATAAGTAGAATTAAGCACCGTTCCTCCCATACCAACTTCCGGTTTATGAGGAATCCCTGAATATATTTTAAAGTTTTTTCTACCTACTTTGTATGGTTCTGCCTGCGTGGAATCTGTTCGATAATAATCGAAAGGTGCGTAGTTGTTATACGCATAAGCAATAGCAGTATAATAATAGGTTTGGTGATTTACCAATTTATTTTCATCAACCGATTTTGCAAATCTGTTTGTTTTCAAGTTAAATGAAGACACTATTCCTTTATCTGTTCCATCGCCTTGAGCTACCATTTCGGTAGGAATGTATAAGTTAAGCGATTGGTCGTACAAGAAATTTATTATTCTTCCAACACCATCTTTCACATCTACTTGTGCAATTAGCTGTGCCTTATCAGGATCAGCTAAATCTGTTGCAGAAACTCTTGAGTTCAACACTTGATACAACTTATACCCTTGGAAAACATATTTAATTCTATCCGAAGTATCACCGGGATACAATACACTTGCTGAAGGGATAATTTCTTTGTAACTCTGACCATAGTTATTGCTACTCGGCAAGTTCACTAAGTTAATAATTAGCTCTTGATCTAGTTCTCTAATATCAATTGTTGGCGCATCAGGACCGTTTGTAATTCTAAATTTCTGGTTAAACAAACCTTGCGCTTTATCAGCTGCAGGGCGAATAAAACTTAGTGATGGACAAGTACCAACTCCTGTTCCCGGAGGGCGAACAAAAATTACTCCAATAGTAACATCTTGAGTTGCGCCTGAATTTAACAAAAACGGACCCGAAGTCTGCACCATTCTTCTGTCGCCTTTAGCATTAGCACCACTACACTCACTCCATTTAGAAGGGTCTGATGGGTCGCCAGGGAAACAATATCTCGTGATAGTTGTACCACCGTATCCAGTTCCTCCTTCTGTAAAAGGCGTACCATCTAACCAGCGTGCAGTCATATAGTTTCTATATTCAACCGCTGTACTTGGGTCTCTTCTGGCACCTGAAATTTCATTATTAAAATATACGAAACTGGTTAATCCAAGTTCATTTCCATTTAGATCTTTCGGACCTTCAAAAAACACAATACCTCCCATTGGTAATTGCGCTCCATAACCGCCAACACCATTGGCTGCCTCATCAATGTTATCGCCATTGTAAACAAATGCCAAACGTCTCGAAACATCGCAACCAACATAGTCATCAGCAGCATTTCCCAAATCCGGGTCGCTCCACTGCGAAATATATGCTTCACGAACTGATAATGACGATTTGTTCGTAATATTATAGCGATAAAATGTCATGTTATTCACTTCGTCTGTTGTCTTAAATGCAAAAGCCAAAGTATTTACTTGTACGCCTATTGCTGTTCCATTTGACTCTGAGTGAATATTCCCGGCATCATTCATAACCCAAAAAACCATTTGGTCTGCATAAGCACCTAAAGTATCAGGAGCAGGATAAGCACTTGAGTATATAGTTGGATAATCCCCTTTAGTCGGGTCATAAACACCATCTCCATCTGCATCTCTAAAAGGAGCTAAAACACCGCTCATGTCATAGCCTTCAGATGCTAAAACTGGGTTTCCTTTTGCTGGCCAACGTAAAACATCATTGGGAATAGAAGATTGCGGCAATTGATTGCCATTCGCTAATTCATAGGCTTGAATTACTTGCTCAATGTCAGTTCCGTAAACATTAAAGTGTTTATCCCATTTAATACAGGTGCTTTTAGAGGTTTCTCCATTTGCATTTAATGGGCCAGCCCAATAGTCATCACCGCTTGCTCTATAGCGCTGTGCAGCTACTTTTAAGTTATTTCCCGCATCAACACCCGATAGCCAAATTGCACCTGCAAAAAGCATGTTTAATGAAGTTGCGAATACCGGAGGGCTTGCTTTTGGCACTTCATATCTTGCAGATTGAGCACCTCTGTCCCACCACATATCGCCACCATTCATTAACCTACATCTTACGTTGTTGATGTCTAATTCAAATTCCGCTACCGGAGTGGCACAATCGTTTGCATCAGTTTTGTAAAAAGCTTCTGCCTTTTTTTGTGCTTTTTGATTCTTGAAATTAACATCCACATTTGCTGATAGCATGGCAGGGAGCAGTGTTGCCATAAATGCTATAAAAATTGTGTTTTTCATACTTCTCTTCTTTTAAATGATTAGCTATTAGTATTAAAATCCAAATTGAAGTCCTAAGAAAATTCTGCGTGGTAAACTATAATTATCGGGTTGATTGATAAATGCTCTATACATATCATTGTATGACTGTGGGTTATAGGCTGCATTCTTTGCTCCATCACTGGTTGCTGAACTTAAATAACCATCGTCATTTGCATTTCCTGTATAGCGGTAAACATTCACCACGTTAGCAGTATTCAACAAGTTTTGAATCTGTAAATAGATTTGAAAATTCAATGTGCGTTGCATATCCTTATCTTTATTCTTATTTACAATCACATCAAATCCTTTGAAAATTTTAAAGTCCACTCTAAATGTCCAAGGCAAACGAGAACCGTTTATTGAACCTTGAGATAATCTTTTTTGACCTGCCAATAAGCCTTCTGCAGTAACGTTAGATTGAGAAGTGTATGGTGTTCCCGAACGAGCGCGAATATTAAAGTTTACACCAGTATTTGCCAATATTTGGTAGCCACTCTTGCTTACCGGTCCATCATATTCTCTGCCAGAAGCAAAGCTATAATCTAAAATTACATTTATCATGTGTCTTGCATCGTAGCTTAGCGGGCTGATGGTACGCATATTATCGTAGCCACCGGTAGCTAAACTTGATTGAGCAGCATCACTTGATCCTGTACCATCTGCAAATTGCAAAGTGTAATTTGCAGTAGCTTTAAAGTTCTTAATTCTTCTCAAATCTAAATCCAATTTAAAGCCTTTTACTGTACCAAAGTCAATATTATCAAAAGTCATATAACTTTGAGGGAAAGCATTGCTAAAGTATTTTATCTGAACTTGGTCTCTAAATTCTCTGTAATAAGCTGAGATACCCAATGCCGCAAAACTTGTAAGCTTTTGTTTAAATCCTAATTCAAAATCAATAGTTCTTTCTGGTTTCAAATTCGGATTGTTGAGTGCTGCACCTGTGTTATCGCTAAAATATAAGTAATCAGTTGGTTGAAGTATATTTCTTGTACCGCCCGGTCTTTGGCTCAACACATCATAGTGCGCAAAGAACAATGCGTTTTCAGCAATATTGAACGAAAACTGTAAACGCGGCATAAATATATACTGTGCTTTATACTTTGTGAATGTACCGTTCGGATCGAAGCGCTTAGGATCTTTAATAATTGTTTTTAACCCGTTAATATCAATTACATTTCCGGCATCATCTTTCAATTTTCCTAACTGCTCTAAATATGGAGTGATTGTTCCTGATGAAGAACTTGTGGCAACTGATGAGCCTGAGGCTAATTCATTTCCATAAGCATCGTACCATTTTCTACCTATACGATAACCGGCAATACCATCTGATGGTTTATCAGAGTTTTTTAAATAAACGTAAGCATCATTTGAAATGTTTGAAGGATGCGAAAACTCAGACTTGGTTTCGCCTACAGTTTTAATTTCATAAAGTGAATACTCATCTTTCAACACATATTGGTTTGCATCATATCTATCCACACGTAAACCAACGTTAAATGTAAGGTCGCGGAAATAGAATTTATCAGAGATATAAGCTGCTGCATAGAAAGGTCTGAATGCATCAATTGAGCGCATCGGATTGCCTTTTGCATCAGTTTTGGTAAAGAAATCAAAAAATTTCGGGCGCTCTTTTAGTACATTTCCATACGGGTCAAAACCTCTATAGAAAACATACATATTATTATCGTTCAGCAATTCTTCTGCGCTAAACATATTTACATTTAATAGGCTTGGATCTACAGCGTCAATATTCAAATATTGATCTTCGCTCACACCTAATTTAGCACGAACATTTTTATCGAAATTTGTTTGAAGGCTGTCTTTAAAACTTTGCTTAAAAATTACAGTATCTAAATTACCCGGAGTAATACCCAAATCTTTCATTTGTTGATAAGTAAAAGTTTGACCAGGATGTCCGTTTAATATAAAATACGGAGTTGAAAAGTCTAAGCCCGAAATTTGTTTATTCATTAGCTGGCGGGCTAGAAACCAAATTTCTAATGGAGAAAATTGGTATCTTCTTTGAACTCTTTGCTCTACTTCCACACCAAACTCAAGTGAGTGTTTATTTCTATCGCTTGAACCAGGCTTTAATAAATCCATATTAAACTCTGCTCTGCCTCTGTATTGCTCATCATAATTATCATAACCATAGCCATTGTATTGGCGGCCGGTATTATACCAAACATTGTAAGCAAGGTCGGCACGTTGTCCGTTAATTAAGGCTTTGCTCGATTGGATTTGCGTTAATGAAGTAGCTTCACCTCCAAGTTCAAAAAATTGTTGTGTATATCTTGTTCCGTAAGGGTTAAGTGTACCGGGAGTAAATATTAAAGCCGTATCTTGAAAATCTTGTTGCACAATTAAATTGCTAAATGCAACTAAGTTGTTTCCATCTCTCACTAATAAAGAGTCTGCAGTTGGTCTAAAAACAGGACCTCTTTCCATATCGAACTTACCAATGTAACCATAATTAAAAGGGTTTGATCCGTGCGATTCATCTTCAAAATATCTAATATTTTTTTCGTAGTCAAATTGTAAACTATAGCCTACGTTTTGAACTATCTTAGATTTCTTTTTACCTTCTGCTTGGCTTTCGGCAGTTTGTTCAGTATTAAACTGTTGAGAAATTCTACCGTAAACTCTCCAGTTGTTATCGGTTCTTCTTGGGTTATTTTCATAGTTTAATAAAGTATATCTATCAACCCATTCGTGGTAGCGTTTATAGTTTATAGTACCACCCACCGAAAGGTTAAGATTTTTGTATGGTCTAATATCTAATCTACCAACTCCACGATAGTTTACTTCATCATTATTTGGCTTTGCTGCAACCTTATACATGTCTTTCATGGTAAGGTTTTCACCAGATAATGCAAAACCTGTGTTGCCCGGTTTTTTAATAAGTGGAAACTGGCGAAGTGAGTCTAATTTTGCAGGATCAGCTTTCCAAACACCAATAGCCGAAGGGTCGCGGTCTTTTTGGCTCAAATATTCAAATGCCAATGAGAAACCAAGTATTGATCTTTTTGTTTTTTTAGATTTCACAATTGGACCGCTCACGGTTACGTTAGCCAAGTTGTATCCAAACTTATCTAAGTATTGCGAAGTCATAAATTCCACTCCGCCTGAAATATTATCGGCAGGTCCGTTTGTTGTAATATTGATTACACCACCCGTTGCATCACCAAATCTTGCAGGAATACCACCAGCTAACACGCTCAACTCTTGCACTGCGTTTTGAGGAATAACCGGAGTACCAATTACTTTTACTCCATCAATATAATAAACCGTTCCGTCTTCACGCGCACCACCAATGTTTAAGCCTTTACCCGCATCTGACTGATAAACGCCAGAAGCCGTAGCCGCAACGTCAGTAATATTACGCGTACCTAATTTTGCGATATCATCTTTAGTAACTGTTGCACCTCCTGTTGTTTTAGCAGGGTCAATCAATGGCACTTTATATGCTTCAACTACTACTTCGTTCAACATTTGATCCGAAGGTTTCATTTTTACATCTAAAAAAGTTGCCTTACCAGTATATACAACCACATCTTCTTTAATGATAGTTGCATAACCCATCAATTGAAATTTCAAATTATACTTTCCGGCATCTAATGGTTTAATGGTGTAATTACCATCAAAATCCACCTGTGCTCCTTGTCCTTTTATATTGCCATTTTTATCAACTAAAGCAACAACAGCGCCAATAGCACCTTCGCCTGTTTCATCTCGAACTTTACCGCTAATTTCACCTGCTTGTGAAAATGCTGCGATAGTTATCACCAATGCGCTGAATAAGGAATAAAATTTCTTCATCTCGTTTTTAATGATGCGTTTACAAAAGCGGTCAAAAATAAGAAACTAATGGTAGAATGCCAATGGTTGTTAATGCAGCCCAAATAAGGTGCGTTAATTTTTTGACAAACATTCGGCAGCGTGTAGCTTCTACCAACATTCTTAACTGAATTTGAATAAAATAATTTTTAAAAATAACTTAAAAGAAATCAAAACGGAAGTCTTCAACTTTAGCTAATTTTCTTTGTGTTTCTGCAATTCTATTGGCTTTGTTTTGAATTTGTGCTTTCAAAACTTGAGTATAGCTGGTAAAGTCCGATGCTTTAGGAGGTTCAATTTTATTCGTAACTTGAATAGCATAAACTCCTGTGTTGCCTTTAATTGGAAGTACAACTTTGTTTACTGTAGCACCTATCGCTGCAGCAACCACATTTGGTTCAAAAAGCGAGCCATTCAGGCTTGGATTACCCAAAACTGCACCGCTTACAGGCACTGCTGTAGTTTGCAACTTAGATGCTATTTCATCTATAGTAGCAGCTTTGGCAGCTTCTAATTTTTTATCTAAAATTTCAGCTTTTTTATCGCGAGCAAAATCAAATTCTACTCTTTCTTTCACAGCAGCTAATTCCGGTATGCCTTTAGCTGAAACCGAATTTAAACAAGCTATTACATACTTCTTATCAACATTCATGGTAGTAGAAATTTCGCCTTTTTTAGCATTGAAAGCCCAACGCACCACATCGCGCGCTGAACCTAAACCATAAACTGTAAAGTCGTTTTTGTGAACATTATCGGCAGTTTGCACATTTAGTTTTTGAGCCGCAGCTTTAAACTTGTCTTCAGTTTGATTTTCGGCAGCAAATTTGCTTGCAGCAGCATAAATATTTCTTTCAGTTTCCGGGCTTGGCATTATTGTTTTAGCAAAATAAGCTGCTTGAACTCCTATAGCGCTCGGCTTATCTTCAGTAACGGCAAATATTATCAACTCATTTTGGGTAGCAGCTTTGTAAACTTTTCCTTTTTGAGCTTTAAAGAAAATAAGGTCATTGTATTGAGCAGGTTTTGCGTTGCGTTTTACCCAACCGATATTTCCGCCATTTACTTTTGCTTGAGCATCATCAGAATAATTAAATGCTAACTGAGCAAAATTGCCATGTAAAGAATCTAACAACGTAAATACACTATCAAATAATTTTTGCTTGGCATCTGCCTCGGCTTGTGTTTTTACATCGGCAAAAGAGAAAACAATTTCGCTCACTTTTGCCGAATCGCTAAGTAACTTGCGGTCGGTAATTTTAGCATACATCAATTTATCGCCTTCAATATAAGGACCAACTACACTTTTTACCGGAGCGCTAAATAAAGTATCGGCAACAGGTGAACCAGTTAAGTCTTTCTTCTCTTTATATACTATATTAAAAGGTGTTTCGCTATATAATTTTACAAAAATAGAATCTGCCGAAGTTGTTTTAGCAGCTACAAAATCCGGTAACTTTTCATTCAAATATTCAAGTACCGCAGCAGTATCTTGTTTAGAAGGTATGATATCAAAACTCACATATTCAAACCGTCTCGTTTCTTCTTCTTGAGCATAGCGTTTTGCATTCGCCTTTAAATAGGCTTTTAGCTCGTCATCAGTAGGTTTAATGTCTGAATCTTTTACATCGCTGTAAGGCAATTGCACATATTTAAAATCTACTGTTGCAAGTTGGCTCTGGTAAGCATTTTCAGCCATCCAAGTAGGAATAGTTAATCCTTTAGTTACCAATGTAGCATACTTTTGGCGCAACTGATCTTTCTTCAATTCCTTCTCAAAGTTATTCCACATTTTTCTTTTTGAACCCGGCTCTGCGCCTGGCTCATCGTTGTCTAAACTTTGCAAAAATAAGCGCACCTGCGAAGCATCGAACTGCCCTGTTTCTCTATTGCTGAAACTTTGTACAATATAAGGATGCGGATTTGCTCCAATCGTAATATCGGCCAACTCTTCAGGAGTAACCGCTAAGCCAAGTTTAGCATCGTTTTCCTCAGAAATTTTCTCTGAAACCATATCGTTCCAAACTTGATTGCGAAGCATGCTTCTTTGTTCATCAGAAATGCTTTGACCTTGCATTTGGTTCTGCATATTTGTAGCAGCATCATCAACTTTTTTGGTAAAATCATTATACATAATTTTTTCACCATTCACTTCCCCTACAGAATCTTTTCTACCTCCGCGTAAAACGCTTGTATTGCTGTTTAAAGCATCCATGAGCAAGAAGCCAACGATGCTTAAACCAATAATAAATACCAAAAATCCTGAACGCTTACGTATTGAGCCAATAGCAGCCATGTTAAATCAATATGTTTTTTAGTTTTCTAAAAAGAGGGCGCAAAGAAATAAAAACGTGTGAAATTAAAAGAAAAAAAGCGCTAAGGCATTTCAGTTGTGGAAACAATGGTGTATAAAGTTTGTTTTAACCGCCTTAGTTATTCAAAATATTAAAGGCATAAAAAGAGCTGAAAGCATTATCAACAAAGCATTTACAACTGATGCTTGAAAATATAAAACCCTATTTTACATTAAACTTCTGATTGATGTTAAAAGTTTTCCCTATTATCTTTTAAAAAAGATTTCTGCCGTAAATGCTCTTGAAAACTATATAAACTGACAAATTGTCGAAAATAAAAATTGGCAGAGTTTTTGAAGTACTATTGCAAACTTAAATTGAAAACATGATGCAAGAGCAGGAAAACAATGAAGATTTAAAAGTTACTCAAATGGAAGAGAATACTGAAAATACTACCATTTCACAAGCAGAAGAAAACAATGCAGAAGTGATTTTACTAAAACAACAAGTAGAAGAACTTAAAGACAAATATATTCGCTTATTTGCCGATTTTGATAACGCCAAAAAGCGCCACGCACGTGAACAATTAGAATTGGTGCAAACTGCAAGTAAAGATGTTATCCAATCACTATTGCCTGTAATTGACGATTTTGAGCGCGCCATGAAAACGCTTGATACCGCTACAGAAGTAAATGCTGTGAAAGAAGGAATGCAACTAATTCTACAAAAATTCTCAAGTGCTTTATCGAGCAAAGGTTTGCAGCCAATGGAAGCGCTGCACAAAGAATTTAATGTAGAAGAACACGATGCTATAACAGAAATTCCTGCGCCCAATACAGAACTTGTAGGCAAAGTAGTAGATGAAATACAAAAAGGATATTTTTTGAATGGCAAAATTATTCGCCACGCAAAAGTTGTAGTAGGAAAATAAGTTTTATACCAAAACTGCCACAAGGCAAGCTTTAACTAAAAATGAAAAAAGATTATTACGAAATTTTAGAGGTAAGTAAAACTGCTACTGCTGACGAAATAAAGAAAGCATACAGAAAAATCGCTTTAAAATATCACCCAGATAGAAACCAAGGCAACAAAGATGCAGAAGAAAAATTTAAAGAAGCCGCAGTAGCCTACGAAGTACTCAGCGATGCTGAAAAGCGCAAAAAATATGACCAATTCGGCCATGCCGGAGTTGATGGACAAGCCGGAGGGCATTACCAAAATACTGAAGATATTTTTAGAAACTTCGGAGATATTTTTGGTGGTGGCGGTGGAAACTTCGACCCTTTTGAAGCATTTTTTGGCGGAGCAAGCCGCAGTGGTGGGCAAGCGCGCCAAAAAGGCAGAAAAGGTGTAAATCTGCGCATTAAAGTAAAACTCAGCTTACACGATATTGCCTTTGGCATTCAAAAAAACATAAAAGTAAAAAAGCACGTAGTTTGCCACACTTGCAGCGGAAGCGGTGCCAAAGATGCTTCATCTATTGGCAAATGTTCGCACTGCAACGGAAGCGGAGTAGTGCGCAAAGTTTCAAATACCATTTTGGGGCAAATGCAAACCACCACTACTTGCCCGGTTTGTAACGGACGAGGCGAAAGCATTACTAAAAAATGTGCCACCTGCCACGGACTTGGAACTGAATATGGCGAAGAATCTATTCAATTAGATATTCCTGCGGGCTTACAAGATGGCATGCAGCTTTCAGTTGCAGGCAAAGGCAACGCGGGCGAAAATGGCGGACCTGCGGGCGATTTAATTGTGCAAATAGAAGTTGAAAACAATACAGAACTTGAAATTGAAGGTCAAAATTTAATTTACAGCTTAACAGTGAATTTTGCCGATGCCGTTTTAGGTACGCAAGTGGAAGTACCAACTATTGAAGGTAAAGCAAAATTTAAGGTTCCTGCCGGTACTCCTTCGGGTAAAATTTTTAGATTAAACGGTAAGGGATTACCTTCTGTAAACAGCTACGGACGTGGCGACCAGCTTATTGTTTTAAATATTTATTCACCCAAGCACATTTCGGCAGAAGAAAAAAAACTACTTGAAAAGCTAAAGGATTCTCCAAATTTCTCACCAAAACCTGGCGAACAAACTGAGCAAGGTTTTTTTGAAAGAATGAAAGGCTTTTTCGGTAGCGAAGGTTAGTACTTCAAAAAACAATTTGCTTTACTTTTTTTAAGCATCTTTGCAATAGTTTCAACCAAACTTTTATTGCTTATGCTTATCGAAATAAATCCTGACAATATTGATAATCGCTTAATTGAGCAAGTATGCAAATGCTTGCGCAATGGCGGTGTAATTATTTATCCCACAGATACCGTTTATACTTTAGGTTGTGATATTCGCCAAACAAAAGCTTACGAGAAAATTTGTAAGCTAAAAGATATAAAGCCCAACAAGGCAAACTTTTCTATTGTGTGCTACGATCTAAGCCATTTGAGCGAATTTACCAATGGCTTACCTACGCCTGTTTACAAATTTATGAAACACACGCTGCCCGGCCCATACACCTTTATTTTAAAAGGGAACAATAATCTTTCAAAGATTTTTGGTTACGCAAAAAAGACTGTTGGCATAAGAGTTCCAAACAATAATATTGTGCGTGCTATTGTTCAAGAGTTAGGAGCACCAATACTTTCGGCTTCTATAAAAAATCAAGATACTATTTTGGAATACGTAACTGAACCAAATGAAATTTTTGAAGTTTATGAGCATTTGGTAGATATTGTAATTGATGGCGGCATTGGTGGAAACGTACCTTCTACAATAATAGATTACACAAGTAGTGAGCCTACTTTAGTGCGAATGGGAGCAGGCGAAGTTGATATTAAATAGCCATTGCTTCATTTACCTTAATTGAAGTGCTGTGCAACGAAATTTTTGCATTGGCATTTCGTTCAATTTGATAGTGTAGCTTATTAAGTAGATTTGTTACTTTTTCAAATGCTTCTACACTATAGCGCGCAGCAATTTTCTTTGAAGCCTCTAATGCTTGATGCTGAAGAAAGTTTTCACCGTTTAATTTTTGCAGCAAACAATTTTCTATAAAGAATAATCCATAGCGCACAAACAGCTTTTGTTTCTCACGTTTCAAGCCATGAAATTCATCAATAATTTGCAAAACTCCCGATGCTGTTTGCACACTAAAATTGCCTGCGCTATACCTAAACCAATTCAAAAAAATATCTTCCACTTCTGAATCTTCTTCGTTCATCAACTCTAATGCCGTAGCCCAACTTCCACCACTAAGGTTCGCTAAGCGCTTCGCTTCATCTTTTCTTTCAAAATCTATTTTTGCAGCTATTGCTTGTTCAATTGCTTCGTGCTCAATAGGTGGCAAACACAGCATTTGCGTGCGCGACAAAATTGTATTTAAAATAAGTTCCGGCTGCTCTGTAACTAAAATAAAAACTGTGTTTGCAGGTGGCTCTTCAATGCTTTTGAGCAAAGCGTTTCCTGCTTCGCGCAGCAGCTCCGCCATCCATATTATTTGTACTTTAAACTTGCCTTCGTAGTTTTTTAAACTTATGCGTTTAATAATTTCATGGCATTCATTTACTGTAATATTTCCTTGCTTGTTATCATCAGTAATTTGAGTAAGCCATTGGTTGTAAGTAAGGTACGGATTTTCACTAAATGCTTTTCGCCATTGCTTAATAAAATCTGTACTCACAGGTTTATCTCCGCTCTTTTGCGACACAGTTGGGTAAGTAAAAAAAACATCGGGGTGAATAAGTTTTTTAATTTTATTACACGCTTCGCAAACACCACAAGAATCTTGCACAGTCGGGTTCTCGCAATTGATGTATTGAGCCAACGCAACTGCCAACGGCAAACCACCAAAACCTTCGGCAGCACTAATTAAAAGAGCATGTGGCATTCTACCCGAAGCCATCATATTTTGTAATTTATGCTTTGCAGAAAACTGTCCGATTACATTTTGAAATTGCATAGCACAATGATAACCGTTAAAGCTAAAATCACTGCAAAAAAACTTCCAATTTGCACCAACATTTTGCAAAACTTGTTTAGCCTTCTATTTTCGGCAAATAATTAAAGATAAAAATGACTCAAGAAATTAAATTTGGAACAGATGGTTGGCGCGCAATAATTGCAAAAGATTTTACGGTAGAAAATGTGATGCGTGTAGCAAAAGCTACTGCTGATTGGGTATTGAAACAAAATTCAAATCCTTCAATTGTGGTTGGTTTCGATTGCCGCTTTGGCGGAAGTTTGTTTGCACAAACAGCTATAAATGTTTTTTGTGCCAACAACATAAAAGTGTATTACGACACTAATTTTGTAAGTACACCAATGATTTCGCTTGCCGCAAAAAACTTAGGCTGCGAACTCGGTGTTATTTTCACTGCGAGCCACAATCCGCCTTCGTATAACGGCTATAAACTAAAAAGCAAACATGGCGGTCCGCTAATTCAAAAGTATATTACTGAAATTGAACAGTTAATTCCTACAGCTTACGAAGTGCCTGAAAAAAGTTTGGAACATTGGAGCGAACTTCAACTTTTGGAATTTGTAGATTTAGAAACCATGTACTTTGAACACGCTTCAAACTACTTCGATTTAGATACTATAAGCGAATCGGAATTGGTAGTTGCTTATGATGCTATGTACGGTGCAGGACAAAGCATTTTCCCTCGCTTGCTGCCGCATACAGATTTGCTGCATTGCGAATACAATCCTTCGTTCTACGGACAAGCACCGGAACCAATTCACAAAAACCTTACCGAACTTTCAGAATATATTAAGCAGAGTAAACATGTTGATATTGCTATTGCAACTGATGGCGATGCTGACCGCATTGGACTTTACAACCGCAAAGGCGAATTTGTAGATGCACATCACATCATTTTATTGCTCATTCATGTACTTCATAAATACAAAGGTTTAAATGGAAAAGTGGTGATTGCATTTTCAGTATCAAACAAAGTAAAAACGCTCTGCCAGCACTATGGTTTACCTTTTGAAGTTACCAAAATCGGATTCAAACATATTTGCGAAATTATGCAGAACGAAGATGTGCTGGTTGGTGGCGAAGAAAGTGGTGGAATTGCAGTAAAAGGACACATTCCTGAACGCGATGGAATTTGGGACGGATTGGTGCTTGTGGAGCATCTTGCCAAAAACAATATTTCATTAGAAACTTTGATTGAAGAAGTTTATGAAATTGTAGGAAAATTTGCTTACAACCGTTTAGATTTACATTTAGAAGAAAGCAAAAAGCAAGAAATTATTGCACGTTGCAAAGCAGATGGATTTAAATCCTTCAGCGGTATTCCGGTAACTAAAGTAGAAGATATTGACGGTTGGAAATATTATTTGGAAGATGAAGAAACACTTATGATTCGCGCCAGTGGCACCGAGCCTTTACTTCGCGTTTATGCCGAAGCAATTTCAGCAGAAAGAGTGGAAGAAATTTTAATAAAAGCAAAGCAAGAATTGTTAGGTTAATTCCTCTTTCTTTAAAAACAAAAAATTATGAGTAAAAGAATAGTAGTGATTGATGGTTGCCGCACACCATTTTTACGTTCCGGAACCGATTATATGGATTTAATGAGCTACCAACTTGGGCAGTTTGCCATAAAAGGTTTATTGCACAAAACAGGCATTGCTCCTGAACTTATTGACTACGTGGTGATGGGAACAACCATTCAAAACGTAAAAACAGGAAACGTAGCCCGCGAATCGGCAGTTACGGCAGGCATTCCGCAAACTACACCATGCCACACCGTAACAATGGCGTGCATTAGTGCCAACCAAGCCATCGTAACAGGCGCAAATATTATCCAAAGCGGGCAAGCAGATTTTGTAATTGCAGGCGGCACAGACAGTTGCAGCGATGCGCCAATTCTATTCAGCCGCCCGATGCGCAAAAAATTATTTAAAGCACAAAAGCTAAAAACATTAGGCGAAAAGTTAAGCTTTTTCTTTTCGCTTCGTCCGAAAGATTTTGCACCTGAAGCGCCTGCCATTGCTGAGTTTTTAACCAATAAAACAATGGGATTAGATTGCGATATTTTAGCCGCTCGCTACGGTGTGAAACGCGAAGAACAAGATGAATTTGCTGCTCGCTCGCATCAACTTACAGCCAATGCATTTGAAAATGGCACATTAAGCAATGAGGTAATACCTGTTGAACTTCCACCAAACTTTAAAAAGATAACCAAAGACAATGGTTACCGTGGCGATACCACAGTAGATAAAATTGCAAAATTAAAACCTGCTTTTGTAAAAAATGGAGGAACAATTACGGCTGCAAACGCCTCTTTTTTAACTGATGGAGCAGCTTGTGTATTGCTTACCACCGAAGAAAAAGCAAAAGAACTTGGCTTAATTCCTAAATCGAGTATTTACGCTTACAATTTTGTAGCTCAAGATATGGATAAGGAACTTTTACTCGGTCCAACTTACGCCACCTCAAAAATTTTAAAACAAACGGGACTCTCACTTAGTGACATTGATGTGTTTGAATTTCACGAAGCTTTTGCCGGACAAATTTTAACCAACCTAAAATGTATGGCAAGCGATTCTTTTGCCAAAGAAAAATTAGGAAGAGAAAAAGCAATAGGCGAAATTCCGATGGAGAAATTTAATTTGTGGGGCGGCTCACTTTCTATCGGCCACCCATTTGGCGCTACCGGAGCGCGATTGGTAACCACCGCTTCTAACCGATTACACAAAGAAAATGGTAAATTTGCGCTCATCACAGCTTGCGCTGCGGGAGGACACGGACACGCCATGATATTAGAAAAATACACCAACTAATCGCCTATTTGGATTTATTTGTAACGATTTCCGGAATATTATTTGGAAAACAAAAACAAAAAGATACCTTTGCGACCCCAAAATTTTTGGAATATGTATGCAATAGTTGAAATTCAGGGACAACAATTTAAAGTAGAAGCAGGTAAAAAGGTTTACGTGCACCGCTTAGCAGGAAACGAAGGCGATGCAGTTACTTTTGACAAAGTATTGCTTACTCAAAATGGCAACAGTGTTTCTGTTGGCAGCCCGACCGTAAATGGCGTTAAAGTAAATGCTAAAATTCTAAGCCATCTTAAAGATGACAAAGTGAAAATATTTAAGAAAAAGCGCAGAAAAGGTTACAAAGTAACTAACGGACACCGCCAAGCACTTACCCAAATTGCTATTGAAAGCATCGGATAATAAATTTTTAACCATAAAAAGAAACAGAAATGGCTCATAAGAAAGGCGAAGGTAAGGTTAAGAACGGAAGAGAATCGCACAGTAAGAGATTAGGAATTAAAATCTTTGGTGGCGATGTAGCTATTCCGGGAAATATAATTGTTAGACAAAGAGGAACTGCTTACCATCCTGGTAAAGGCGTTGGCATAGGCAAAGACCACACTATTTTTGCGATGACAGAAGGTGTAGTTACTTTCTCTAAAGGTAAAAACGACCGCAGATTTGTACACGTACTTCCGGTAGTTGCTGAAGCATAAGTTACAAAAATCAAATAACATTTAAAAGCCTTCTGAAAATTCAGAAGGCTTTTCTTTTTTGAGGAATTTCATCATCAACCACCTTTCTTTTTGGCTTGCAATCCTTTTGTAGTTAATAATTGAATTATTTTATCACGATGGTCGCCTTGTAGAATTATTTCGCCATCTTTAGCACTTCCGCCAACTCCGCATTTAGATTTTAATTCCTTCCCCAATGCTTGAAAATCTTCTTCTGTGGCTATATAATTCTCAATTACCGTAGCCAGCTTCCCTCCTTTTAGTCTATCTAAACGCACATACAGTTTTTGCTGTGCATTTGGCAATGTTTCTAAAGCATTTTGTTCTTGTTCAAACACAAAGTTGGGGTCGGTGCTATAAACTATTCCTCTTCTATCATTTTTGTTTTTCATGTTACTATTTATTGCTTCGCAGCACGCTGCTGCATGGCTTCATAAAGTGCAATTCCGGTACTTACACTCACATTTAGCGAGTCAAATTTATCAGTAATAGGAATAGCAAATGTTACTTCGCATTGCTTTGCAACAATAGCGCTTAATCCTTTTCCTTCATCGCCAAGCACAATGGCACTTGGCGCAGTAAAATCACATTCTTGAATTGGCAATTCTGTATGCTGTGCTGCGGCAAAAATTTTTATACCATGCGCCTTTAGCATTTTAATTGCTACAGAAATATTATCAACCTTACAAACCGGAATTTGCTCTAAAGCACCAGCACTCCGCTTAATAGCTTCAGGGTTTACCGGAGCACTTCCTGAAACAGGCATTACTAACGCATGAGCGCCAAAACATAATGCTGAACGCGCAATTGCGCCTAAATTTCCCACATCGGTTACGCCATCAAAAACAACCAAAAGCGGAACAACTTCTTCTTGTTCTAATTGCTGCAATAAATCTTCTAAAGTTACAGCTTTGCCCATTGCAGACAAGGCTACCACACCTTGATGATTTACAAACTTTTGCTTAGAAAATTTTTTTGCCGAAAAATCTAATTTTTCTTGTGGCACATATTGCACTTGCACGCCTGCTTTGCGTGCTTCCGCAGCTATCACTTCTAATTCCTCGCTCTTTAAACCACTTTGCAACATTATTTTTGCAAATGCTTTTCCGGTTCGCAATAGTTCTAAAACCGGCTTTCTGCCTACGATACAGTATGATTCTTCCATTGATATTTTAATTGGCTAATGCCCTTTTTAAGACTTCAAAGGAACGAGAATTATTTCCTAATTCTAATGCTTTTAGTATTTCCTTTTTTTCGCGCGCTATTAAACGCAAACTCATGCTCGCTTTTTCGGTCTTTTTTTCAGGAATGTATTCAAACAAAATAAACTGCAATTTCCCTTTTAGCGATTCATTTATAAGTGCTAAATCCCTATCGGTATTAAAGTCTTGAATATTCTCAAGATTTGCATAAAGCGCTTCTAACGGCTGAAAAGTTTGCTGAATAAATGTTTTTTGCTTCACTTCTCCAGGCTCCTCATCTTTTTGTGCATCGCGTGTTTGAATTATCACCACGCCATCGGTATTTTGATTTATCCAATCCCTAAAAGTGATTAAAAACTTAGTAACCGACATTACTCCGAAGTTATCTAAAGCACCACCATCAACCAAATAAGTAGGAGGCTCGCAAGGTAAAATCGTAGCCGGCAAAATATAAGGAAAAGTTGCGCCCATTCGCATGGCAGAAAGCACATCTAAATTTGCTCCATTTTGTTCTTTAAAAAGGCTGCCAAAATCAACTGCATCAATGCTAAGGTCTAGTCCGGCACTGCGTTTGTTGTAAGGTCGCATTAAAAACCGAACAGGATGTGCGCTCATATAAAACATGCGCGAATCAGAAGTTGATGATGCATGAAAAAGTAGTACCGGAACTTTTGCACTTAACTCATCTTTTCTATAATCTGCTAATGTTTTTGAAAATCGCATTCCGGTATTTTTTGCAAAATATCGCTCAAACATATAACCTCTGTCGCGAAAATATGTTTGTCCATTCAGCTTAAATTTATGAACCGGAAGAAACAAATCGTTGCTCAAAATGTTTATTCCCATTGGGTTTAGCAAGTCGAGCGAAAGTTGTTCAAGGTATTTTTTGTTAGTTAAATCAATTGCTTCGCCATTCATTTTTCGAGAATACAGCTCGCGATAAAAAGTAAGCGCCAACGAGCCTCCACTTGCGCCATCCATCATAAAAGTTTTTTGCATTAAAGTACCGTCTAAAATACTATCTGCTTTTTGCAAAAATGCCATGGTGAAAGCTGCTGAGCGAAGTCCACCACCACTTGCAGTGATGAATACCAACTTAGGCTTCTTCTCGCTTCCTTGCTTTGTATTCTTTTCTTTCCAGTTATTTAAAATAGGAATAAAGCCTTTTATATCGCTTTTAATATTTTCAATTGAAGCAAGAGAACGCAATGAGTCTAAAGTATAAGAAGCTGGTTTTACAGTATAATTTAAACCATAAGCTCGGCTTTGATAGCCGAAAATTTCGTACTTAGTTAATTCGTTTATGGTAATTACAGCAACAATCATCATGAATGTACCCCAGCCGCCAGCCCAGTAAATAAACATTCCTAATATTGAAACAATAACAGATGCGAGTAAAAAAGTGCTTGCCGCAGTTGGAATTTGCACAAAAGGATTTTCAACCCAAAAACCTATGGTAATTAAAAAAGCAATGGTTGCGGCTTGAACAATAAAGGCATTAATATGATGCTGCCTAAAAACTAAGTTGTTTAAATCATCTTCGTAATGCTCAACCGAGCGCGTGTAGCGAAAGCGTAAAGAGCGCGATATAAAAGCATCTACGCGCCACTTTGAATTAATATCCAACTCTTCGTTTTGCTCTAGTTTTCGCAGTAATTTTTTTCTCCGCAATTCTCTTTTGTAGGAATATGCAATACCTGCTGCAGACTTATTGGTATATTGAAAATAAATTGAAATAATGATTAAAATAAAAGTAAAGCCGGCTATAAATCCAAGTATATCAATACCTACATGCTGCCACGATTGAAACTCAAAATACTTTTGAAACTTAATAGTGTTTAGCAAATAGCCAACTATAAACAAAATTGGTATTGCAGAATTGTTTATAAAAAATACCGAAAGCGGATTTTCTAAACTTGCTAAAAACTGAAAGCGGTGAGAGTTTACAATGTAGCTCACCAAATTCCATGTAACATAAAACACACCAAAACCCATGCCCACAATTGCAAAACTTACATATCCAACTTCGCCAATATATTCCGGAGCCAAATAGAGATAAGGTACGCCAAAACTTGCCCCAAACTTGCCTATTGCAATTGAAAAAAACACTACCCAAGGCAATAGTAAAATAATATGTTTCCGCAACGATAATGCAAGCAACTGCACCGGAAAAAAGTGCACAAAACTGTACCAATATTTTTTTATCGTGCTAAACATCTACGCTTCCAAATTATACTTTTCTGCTCATCTTGAAAATTTACTCACTTTAAAATTATTTCAACTCTTCTATTCAAAATCAATTTCTGCTCGGGGCAGTCTTTGGTTAAATGACATTCATTTGCCGGAATCTCTGCTGCAAAAGATTTAGTTGAAATTTTATTTACATCTACACCACTTTGAACTAAATATTGCGTAATGGCTTTAAGCCTTGTTTGGCAAAGTAATTCTACATTTTGTTCATCTTTTCCTGCATGAGCGTTTAGTAAAATAGTTCGTAAAGGAGTTGCCTTTATTTCTTCAATTGCAGCTTTCAACTTTGCTTTAGAATATTCAGTTACAAATGTGGCATTCTTTACAAAATATATTGTGGCAATAGGCGTGCTTTTTACTTCGCTTTTAATTTCTTCTGTAACCACTTTCTTCTGAACTTTTTGCATAGTATCTACTGCTTGCTTTGGTACATCTACTACCATCTCTTTTTCCTTCTTTGAACCTGTTTCTTTCTTGGGTTTAGCTATTTTTTGCTTCTTACTTTTTGCTTCTGATTTGGCTGGCTTTTGTGCTTTTTCCTTTGGAGATTTGTTAGCTTTTTCTGTCTTTACATTCTTCACTTTCTTTGGCTTAATCTCATTTTTAGAGTCACTTACTTTTTCTTCTTTTTTTACTTTACTTTTTTGCTCTTTCTTCTCATTCTTTTTGTGTTCTACTGTTTTCTTTTCTTCTTCATCTCTACCTTTTAAAGGGGTTCCGTCTGGGTTCAAATTTGGCTGAACTTCAACAACAGGTTTTGTTGCTGGCTTATCTTCTATCGGAATATATTCTGTGCGATTGGTAAGTTGCTGCACTGGACGCAGCGCAATATTTAAAGCATAATCTAATGGTTGATTAAAGCCAATTGTTGAAACAAAAAACACGGTATCTTCATAGCGATTTACAATTCCGGGTGAGCGCTTATCAATACTCACTCTATAATTTGTTTCGTAATGAAGTTTCAAATTATACGCTCCATCGCTCTTGGTTGTGAACCTTGTTTCTTCGCGGGTTTGAATATCTTTTAAAACCAAAACAGCATCGCCAATCGGTAAATTTGTTTTTTCGCTAAGCACTTTGCCAACTAAGCGTAATCCATCTCTTTTCATCACAAATAGTGCAGAGCTAACACTTGGTTTTCCCTTTTTATCTGTTTGAAATTCATAGGAAACATCTTTAGTTCCGGGATATGAAACTTTAATGGAATAGAAAGTGTTCTTTACAGTTTTAATTGCAAAACTTCCATCGAAATCAGAACTTAACTTAAGCACTTGTGTGCCATTTGCCAATACAAATATTTCTGCCTGAAAAATTGCCGTTTTACTTATGCTATCTTCGCATACAATTCCTTTAAAAATATTTTGTGCAAAAGCAATTTGCGTTATCCAAAAACTACACAGCACTAAAAAGAAATTCTTCATCATCTTACATTTAAAAAAGTTCGACTAATAAAGCAATTGTTTAGAATTTACGAAGACTCAATTTTGAATAAAATGTGGATTAGCATAAAAACAAAATTTGCAGCGTTCAGAAATTGCTTTAGTTTTCAGTTAAATTCGGCTAAACCAAACACCTTGCATGAAACAATTCTATGCGTTAATACTTCTACTTTCTGGCGTTATACTTCAAGCTCAGATTACACAAACCATTCGCGGAACTATTATTGATAAAGATGATAGGCAGCCACTTTCTGGCGTGAGCGTTGCGGTGTATAAAAACAATACACTTTTAAAGGGAACACTCACAGATAACAGTGGAAATTTTCGGCTTGAAGCAATTCCGGTTGGGAGAGTTTCAATTACAGTCGGCTACCTTGGATACAAAAAAATATCGCTACCAAACACTATTGTGAATGCAGGTAAAGAAGTAGTGCTAAATATTGAAATGGAAAGTAGCGTAGAAGCATTGAAAGCAGTGGAAGTAACAGCTGTTCGCAAAGGTGAAACTATAAATGAAATGGCAATGATTTCGGCACGTGGTTTTAATGTGGAAGAAACTGAACGCTATGCCGGTAGCAGAGGCGACCCTGCCCGAATGGCAAGTAATTTTGCAGGTGTTTCGGGCAGTGATGATTCGCGCAATGATATTGTGGTGCGGGGCAATTCTCCTTTTGGCGTTCAGTACAAAGTTGAGAATGTACACATTCCAAACCCAAATCACTTTAACATACCGGGAAGTGCCGGTGGTAGTGTTGCCATTTTAAATAACCGAATGCTAAGTAATTCCGATTTTTATACTGGTGCTTTTCCTGCTGAATTTGGCAATGCCTTAGCCGGAATTTTTGATATAAGAATGAAAAAAGGAAACAACGAACGCAATGAATTTACAGGTGAATTTGGCTTGCTCGGGGCGAATGTTTTTAGTGAAGGCCCTTTTAGTAAAAAGAGTAAATCAAGTTATATTTTCAACTATCGCTATGCCACTTTAGAACTACTCAATTTAATGGGCATAGATATTGGCACCGAAGCAATTCCACGCTATACAGATTTACAATTTAAAATAAATGCTCCAACAAAAAATGGTGGTAATATAAGCGTGTTTGGCATTGGCGGTTATAGCAATATCAACTTGCTCACTTCATCACAAAAAGAATTGAAACAAGGTCGCGATATTTATGCAAGCGGTGGCAGAGATGAATATTTCCAATCGGGAATGGGAGTAATTGGGGTGAACTATACGCGCCCTGTTGCTAAAAATGCTTATGCAACCATCACCTTTGCGGCATCTACCGAATGGAATGAGGTAAGACACAATCGCGTAATTCGCCATGTTGATAGCAGTGGCGCAAAGCCAATTTGGGTAGTTGATTCTATTTACGGAAAACTATTTTACCGCTTTGTAACTTCAAAACTTAGTGGAAGTTTTTTGCGGCAATATAAGCTAAGCGCTCGCCACACCATTCGCTTTGGTTTACAAACAGAAGCATGGCGTTTTAATTTAATTGATAGTAACTTTAGTGAATTCACACATCAGTGGTATTGGCGTGTAAATACTCAACGCTGGGATTTTATGTTTCAACCATACATACAATGGAAATGGAACATTAGCGACAAACTTACATTTAATGCAGGCTTGCACGGGCAATATTTTACGCTCAACAAAAACAGTTGGAGCATTGACCCACGAATGGCTTTTAAATACCAATTTAAAAGGAATCAAAGCTTTAGCGTGGGCGTTGGACTACACTCACAAATGCTGCCTACTTACAGCTATTTTGTAACCAGAAATGAATTTAGAAATACAGGAAGCTACAATCAAAACTTAGGCTTTATGCGCAGCTTCCACTCTGTGATTGGCTACGATTTATTTATTGGAAACGATATGAGAATAAAAATTGAAGCTTACTATCAACATCTTTTTAATATTCCTATTGATACTTTCCCTTCTTCTTACAATGTGCTGAATGAAGGTGCCGGATTTGAGCGATTTTTTCCGCTTAAATTAACTTCAAAAGGTATTGGAAGAAACTTTGGTTTGGAGTTTACATTTGAAAAATTTTTTACTAAAAATTGGTTCATCATGTTTACCGGAAGTGTGTATGATGCACGCTATCGCGGTAGCAATGGAAAATGGTACAATAGTGATTTTAATGGTTTATACAATACCAACTTATTAGGCACAAAAGAGTTTGTGTGGCAGGGTAAAAACAAACACAAAGATGTGAAGCGAATAAACACTTTTGGTATTGGCGGCAAAATTACGTTTGCAGGAGGAAAGCACTACACACCTTACGATACTGTCCTAAGCCCAATTAGTGAAGATCCTGTGTTGCAAGATAGTGAACGAAACAAATTTAGTTTTAAACCTTACTTTAGATTTGATATTCGTATTAACTACAAATGCAACACGCGAAATATTACACACGAAGTTGGTATAGATTTGGTGAATGTAACTTTTCAAAAAAACATACTCCGTATAGATTATGTTCCTTCAACAAAAGGTATGCAGGAAGTTTACCAATTAGGTTTCTTGCCTTTGTTCTATTACCGAATAGATTTTAGCATTAGAGGAAAAAAGGCAAATGAGATGCAAAATTAAGTGTGCGTTAGCTAAATTTTTAAAGCAATCAATACCTTGTCTTTTCGTTATCTGCGTGCCAATCGTCAAATACTTTTTTGGCTTCGGGTTCCTCTATTTTAATTGAAGGAATACTTCTATTTTCCGGTTTCTTTTCAAACTCTTTGTAAATAAAAGCATCATCAAAACCAATAGAAGCCGCATCGTGCTTAGTGTTTGCAAAATATATTTTATCAATTCTCGCCCAATAAATTGCACTTAAACACATCGGGCAAGGTTCGCAACTGCAATAAATTTGGCAGCCTTCTAACGAAAAAGTTCCAAGCGCTTTGCAAGCATTGCGAATGGCAACCACTTCGGCATGTGCCGTTGGGTCATTGGTAGAAGTAACTTCATTTAAACCTTCGCTCACCACTTTTCCATCTTTCACAACAACTGCTCCAAAAGGGCCGCCTTTTTTGCCCTGCATTCCTTCTCTGCTGAGTGCAACCGCCAATTTCATCATTTTTTCAATTTCCATTTTCATTTCATTTTATCTTAAATAAAATTTATTTCTGCGCAATTCTTTGCCGAACAGCTTCATAAAGCAATACTGCAGCACTCACACTCACATTCAGTGAATCAATTTGTCCGAGCATCGGAATAATCAATTTGTCGGTGCAATCCGAAGAAATATTTTCGCTCAAACCATCAGCCTCGCTGCCTACCACGATTGCCGTTCCGGCTTTAAAATCACATTCAAAACAGCTTTTTGTTGCTTTTAAGTGAGCCGCAAAACTTCTAATTCCCTTTTGGATAAAATAATTATTGGCTTCTTCCCAACTGCAAACAATTAACTTATTTGTAAAGATAGTTCCCAAGCTACTGCGAATTACATTCGGATTAAAAATATCTGCTTTTTCATCGCAAACAATCACCGCATCAATACCTGCCGCATCGGCTGTACGTAGCATTGCGCCTAAATTCCCAGGCTTTTCTACTGCTGCAATTACCAGCATCAAAGGATTTTTTCCAATTTCTACATCTTGAAAGGTTGTAGCTTTTTGCACCGCAAGTGCCAGCACTCCTTCACTCTTTCCGCGATAGGCAATTGCCTCATAAACTTGAGATGAAACATATTTTAGATTACCTGAAAACGAAATTGGATACGCTTTACTTTGTTTGAAAATTTCTTCGCAAACAATAAGTGTATCAACAGCAAAACCGCGCTGCTGCATAAGAGAACACTCGCGTATTCCTTCTACTACAAACAGGTTTTCTTCCTTTCGTTCAGCAGCTTTTTCGCTCAATCGCTTCACCTTTTTTACCAAAGGATTTTGTACACTCGTAATTAGCTCCTTCATTAGCGGCTAAAATGCAATTTATTTGAATGAACATGGAAAATGTTTCTCTCATAACTTTTAGTACCAATTCTTTTGTAGAAAGGAAAATTTTGAATGCTTCAGATTTCATCAATATTAACTTAGAGTTACATGTAAATTGGTTGCAAATAGTTGGTGTTGGACAAAAAGATTTGTTTGCGCAAATTGCGAAAGCCTACCAAATTCACCCATTGGTGATTGAAGATTTGCTACACACGCGACAGCGCCCGAAAGTGGAATCGTATGGAGAATATTTGTTTATCACACTGCGCTTGTTTAAAGGATTTAAAGAGAAACTTATTTCGCAGCAGGTGAGTTTTATTTTAAAAAACAATCTGCTTATTTCTGTTACCGAAACCAAAAGTTCATTTATTGACGATGTAAAAGCTCGCATTGAAAAACAACAAGGTGTGATACGCCAAAAAGGAGAAGATTTTTTGTTGTATTCCTTGTTAGATGCAGTAATTGACAGCTATTTTGAAACGCTTGAAATATTAAGCAAAGAGATTGAAGGCTTGGAAGAAAAAATTATTCTTCACCCCGTGAAAGCGCATTTAATTCAACTTCAAAGTTTAAAACGACAACTCATTCAGCTAAAAAAATACACTACGCCTGTTCGCGAATTGCTTAGCAATTTAGATAGAAACACAACTGCATTTTTTGAAGAAGAAAACCGTTTGTATTTGCGTGATTTACTCGACCACAGTTTTAGAGTAAACGATAGTGTAGAATCGTATCGAGATATTCTAACCAGTTTGATGGACTTGTATCACAGCATGATGAGTAACAAAATGAATGAAGTGATGAAAACGCTCACTTTGCTTTCTTCATTTTTTATTCCGCTCACTTTTATAGTTGGTGTTTATGGAATGAATTTCGATATCATGCCGGAGTTGCGTTGGAAATACGGCTACTACACCGTTTGGATTGTAATGCTTGTGCTGTGTATAGGTTTATATATTTTCTTCAAAAAGAGGAAATGGTTTTAATATAATCTTTCCAATTTTTCAGAAAGGAACAGCAGATTAAACAATCAATTTTTACATTCGTAGCGAAATTATTTTCCTATGAATGAAACTGCGAGAAAATGGGTTTCGCTTTGGCTCTTTTTAGGCTGCGCCATGGTGTTTTTTCAAGTAATTGTTGGAGGCGTAACGCGTCTTACAGATTCAGGGCTTTCTATTACCGAATGGAAACCGATAAAAGGAATTGTGCCACCGCTAAACGAAAATGAGTGGCAGCAGGAATTTGAACTTTATAAAAACATCACACAGTTTAAAACCATCAACCAAGATATGACGGTTGGCGAGTTTAAGTGGATTTACTTTTGGGAATATTCGCATCGCTTTTGGGGTAGATTTATGGGAATTGTTTTCATAATTCCATTCTCCATTTTCCTATGGCTTAAATGGTTTGATAGTGCTTTTTTCAAACGAATTGGCATCTTGTTTCTGTGGGGTGGAGGCATTGGCGTTTACGGTTGGATTATGGTACGCAGCGGGCTCACTGGTGTTTATGTTCCGCCAATACATTTAAGCATTCACCTGCTGCTGGCGCTTAGCTTATATGCTTATTTGATATGGCTTGCCATTTACGTGCGCAATCAAAATAGACTTTCAGAATTTAAGGCAAGCAGCACTTCTGTTTCACTAATTTGGCTGCTCACGGTTTTAGTTTTTATACAAATATTTTTAGGTGGAATTTTAAGCGGTATGCGAGCCGGATTATCGTATCCAACTTGGCCGCTTATGCTTGGCGAATTTTTCCCTTCGGCATTAGTTACCGAAAAAGTATCTTGGAGTGGCTTTTTCCATTACAGCGCTACCGATTTTTGGGGAAGAACTTTTATACAATTCACACATAGGATTACAGCCTACACACTTTGGGCATTAGCACTTTACATAGTTTTTGAAGAAGCGAGAAAAACACAATGGAACAAATTACAATTAGGCTTTAAACTGTTGCCATTTACGGTAACGCTGCAAGCCACCATCGGAATAATTACCGTGATGCACTGCAATGGCAAAATTCCGGTGTTTTGGGGTGTGATGCACCAAGCCGGAGCCATGATTTTACTTGCTAACATGGCTTTGCTTTGGCATTACAGAAAAAAATAACGTTTTATGCTTTCTGTACGCAATAAAATTGTGTACATTCCGCTTTGTATTCTTCTTTTTCCTCTAAATATTTTTTATGCGCTTCTCTGTTCTATCATACACAGCTATGCTATTGATATGGTGTTTGGTTTCATGTAATTTACAAAACCACACTAAACTTATTGCAACCAATTGCACTGATGAAGTTCCTACGCAAACCAATCTTTCATTTACTTTTAGCAAAGATTTAGTGAGCGATAGTCTGCTGCAAGCTGGTGGCTGGCAAGATGAAAAATACATAAAATTTACACCTGAAATTGAAGGCAGTTACCGTTGGGAAAATGGCAGCACTTTAATTTTTTCTCCTGCACAAGCACTACTTCCTGCCACTTCTTTTACTGCCGAAATTACAGATGCTGTTTGCAAGTTTTCAAAATATAAACTTGCCAATACTGAGATATTGCGCTTTCATACACCCAATCAAAGCATTGTAAATTTTTCAGCGCAATGGGTAATTACAAATGCTACCACGCGCGAAATTGGTATTCAGTCAGACGTATTTTTTGCGTATGAGCCAAATCTGAAAGATGTAAAGAACATGCTTACACTAAAAATAAATGGCAATGAAACGCCTTTCACATTTGTGCCAACAGAAGAGGAAACTAAATCTTCGTTACTTGTCAAAATTCCGCAACCGGAAGACAAAGAATACAGTGTAAGCATTAGCATAAAAAAAGGACTGGTTCCGTACTTTGGGAAAAATGCTACGCAAGAGGAGCTAAAAGCAAACTTCGCACTTGTTTCTCCTTTCACTTTAAGTATTGGAAACACCCAAGCTCTTCATGATGGATTAAGTGGAAGTATCAGCGTTTCTACTTCACAAAAGATTGTGAGCAGCAATCTAAAATCGTTTATAAAAATTTCGCCTGCGGTGAATTTTGAAATACATACTACTGATGAAGGTTTTCTAATTACATCAGAAAATTTTGATGCCAACAAAATGTATGAACTCACAATTCAAAAAGGGCTGAAAGGTATTCTGGGCGCAGAACTCAAGCAAGACAACTTTAATATAATTGGCTTTGGAGAATTGGAACCTAACATTGCATTCGTTGATAAAACAGCAAATTATTTAAGCGCTAAAGGCAACAAAAATATTTTGGTAAACATTGTAAATGTTCCAAAAGTAAAACTCATTGTTAAGAAAGTATATGAAAGCAACCTGCTCGCAGCTTTGCGATATGGAACAAGCGACAGCTACTATGATTACGATAACGAAGACCCAACATACGTTGTTTCCGATGTTGTTTACGAAGAAGAAATTTCTACTGCAAAACTTCAAAAGAAAGGCGAAGCGCGAATTTTAAATTTCAACTTTAAAGATAAGCTGCCAGAATTTAATGGCATATACAGCATTTCTCTCCGCTCTACGGGTGATTACTGGGTGAGTGATATGCGTTTAATTTCATCAAGCGATATTGGAATTATAGCACGCAAAACCGCAAACAGCATAGTGTTGTTTACAAACTCTTTGAATACCGCAAATGCACTTGGCAATGTTGAATTAAAAATATATGGCATCAACAATCAAATAATTGGCAATGCAAAAACAGACAACTTTGGCAATGCCGTTATTCCCCTTAAAAAGTATGAAGCTGTTGGCTTTAATCCGGCTTTGATAACTGCTAAATTGGGCAAAGATTTCAACTACTTGAGTTTGTCAAATTCCAGAGTGGAAACCTCGCGTTTTGATGTGGGCGGAAAATCTATTTCCTCAACCGGATTAGATGCTTTTATATATGGCGAACGCGACATGTATCGTCCAGGTGAAACCATCAATATTTCAGCAATTATTCGCACTACAAATTGGAAACCAGCAGGCATAATTCCTGTGAAAATTCAGCTTAAATCACCAACAGGACAACTCTTTAAATCATTCAAAAAAACATTAAATACCCAAGGCTCTTTTGAAGCGGCATTTGAGCTTCCAAGCAATGCAATTACAGGTAGTTATCTAGTTGAGTTATACACTCCAAACGATGTGCTATTAGCAAGCAAAAGTATTTTGGTTGAAGAATTTATGCCCGATAGAATTAAGGTAACAACCCACTTGACAAAAGAAAAATTAGGAATTAAAGACACTTTAATTTTAAACGGTAATGCACAAAATCTTTTCGGAACACCTGCCACAGAAAGAAAATATGAAATAGAAGTTCAATATAGTTTCAAAAACTTTTCATCAAAGAAATTTCCGAACTTCAATTTCTCTCTTTCGCGTTTAGATAATTATTTTGAAAACACAGTAAAAGAAGGCAACACAGATGCCAATGGGAATTTTAAAGAGGCTTTTGAATTACCTTCAGAAATTGAAAATAGAGGCATCATCAATACAAGTCTATTTACTACTGTTTTTGATGAAACCGGTCGTCCTGTAAACAGATATAACAATGCTTCAATTTTTACCCAAAAAGTGTTTTTAGGTTTGCAGCAAAGTGAATATGATTATTTTCCTCTAAACAACAACATTCGCTTTGGCATAGTTGCACTCAACGAAAATGAAAATGTAATTTCTACACAAGCAAGAATTCAGATAATAAAGCATGAGTACAAAACTGTACTAACTAAAGGTTGGGAATCTTACAGATACGAAAGTCAACAAGTTGATAAAGTTTTATCGGAGCAAACTATAAATATTAGTGGGCAAAATACTGCATTCAATTTTATTCCCAGAATACCTGGCGATTACGAAATACGAGTGTTATTACCAAATGCTACAAGCTATGTTGTACAACAATTTTACAGCTATGGAAATTGGGGCAGCAATCCTTCAAACTTTGAAGTGAACAAAGAAGGAAATATTGATATTGCATTAGATAAAGAAAGCTATAAAGCAGGTGAGCAAGCCAAGCTGCTTTTTAAAGCGCCATTTAACGGTAAAATGCTTGTAACTGTGGAGCGAGATGATGTGTTAGAAGAATTCTATCTAAATATTGAAAATAGAACAGCAACAGCTTCGATAAAATTAAACAACAATCATCTTCCAAATGTTTACGTAACTGCAACTTTATTTAAAGCACATAAAGAATCTGATATTCCGCTCACGGTGGCTCATGGTTTTAAAAATATTACAGTAAGCGAGCCTTCCAGAAAAATTGATGTAAAAATTCAAGCAGCAGAAAAAGTGCGAAGCAACACACACCAAAAAGTGAGTGTGAATGGAGCTCCAAACTCGCTAATTACTTTGGCTGTGGTAGATGAAGGTGTTTTACAAATTACAGATTACAAAACTCCCAATCCATATAATTTCTTTTATGAAAAACAAGCGTTAAGCGTAACCGGATATGACTTTTATGCAAATCTTTTTCCTGAAATAAAAGGTAAGATAAGCAGTGTGGGTGGAGATGGTTTTGATTTGAGTAAACGCACTAATCCTATTGCAAGCAAGCGCGTGAAACTTGTTCGCTATTGGAGCGGCATACAAAAAACAAACAGCAGCGGAACAGCTTCTTTTGAATTTGATATTCCACAATTTAGCGGACAGCTTAGGTTAATGGCAGTAAACTACGTAAACGAAAAATTTGGTTCAGCAGAAGCAAGTATGAAAGTATCAGACCCAATTATTTTAAGCAGCGGTTTGCCGCGTTTTTTAAGCCCTGGAGATGAGGCAGTGGCATCGCTTACACTTAGCAACACCACTTCAAAATCAATGAGCGTAAACATTTCGGTTGAAGCGAACGGAGCAGTTTCTTTAAAAAATATTGAAAAGAGCAGCTTAACTATTCCTGCAAATGCTGAAAGTAGAATTACTTATTCAATTGCGGCAAAAGAAGCTATTGGCGAAGCAAAAGTAATAGTGAAAGCAAGAGCCGGAAATGAAACTTTTACAGAGCTAACTGAACTTCCTGTTAGACCAAGTGCTTCACTTCAAAAAGCAACCGGAAACGGTGAAATTGCAGCGGGCAAAACACAAGCAATTGCAATGGGTTCATCTGATTTCATAAAAGGAACAGAAGCATATTCTTTGGTAGTGAGCAATTCGCCTTTGGCAGCTTTTGGTAAAAACTTAAGCGACTTAATTCAATACCCGTTTGGCTGCACCGAACAAATAACTGCTGCCGCTTTTCCACAAATTTATTTTCCGGAACTTAGCGAAGCAATTGGTACCAATCAAAAGGATAGCAAATCGGCATCGTACAATGTAACTGAGGCAATTAAGAAAATAAAAATGCGTCAACTTTATAGCGGAGGTGTGGTACTTTGGGAAAACGAAGCTATAGAACATTGGTGGGCAAGTGTGTTTGCTGCACACTTTTTAATAGAAGCCAAGCAAGCGGGATACGAAGTTGATGATGATTTACTCAATCCGCTTCTTAGGTTTTTAGAAGAGAAATTGCGCAACAAAAAAATGTATAAATACTACTTCAACAGAGGCAATTCCAAAATGATTGCAGCTCCTGAAATTCCGTATAGCTTATATGTGCTATCACTTTCGGGTAAAACACCAAAAAGTACTATGAATTATTACAGATCAAACATTAATTTACTGAACAATGAAGGCAGGTTTTTATTAGCCGCAGCTTATGCTTTAGGTGGCGACCAATCAAAACTAAGTGAACTTTTACTGGGAAATTTTTCAAGCGAAATTGCCGATAAAGATTTGAGCAATAACTTTACAAGCGGCTTGCGGAACGAGGCTTTGGCGCTCACTGTTCTTCTTAAAGTACAACCTGAAAACAAACAAATTTCAATGATGGCAAAACACATTGCCGAAGCGCTAAAAACGCAGAAATATTTAAGTACACAAGAGTTAGCTTTCAGCATTACTGCATTAGGCAAATTGGCAAAACAAAATACGGGAAACAACATTTCTGCAACAGTGAAAATACAAGGTAAAACCTTGGGCGAAATGAATAACAGTTCAATAAAAATTCCGGCTTCAAAATTAACTTCAAACCAAATAGAGATAACCACAAAAGGCAGCGGAAAACTTTATTACTTCTGGGAGGCAGAAGGAATTTCGGCAAGTGGCAATGTGAAAGAAGGTGATAATTATTTAAAAGTGCGCAGAACATTTTATGACCGATATGGCAAGCCAAAAACTAATTTAGATTTCAAACAAAATGAATTGATAGTAGTAGCAATTTCGCTCGAAAATACTTTTGGAAGAGATATTGATAACGTAGTAATTACCGATATGCTTCCGGCAGGTTTTGAAATTGAAAATGCCCGCATAAACGAAATTCAAGGCATGAATTGGATAAAAAATGAGTCATATCCAACCTATACAGATGTTCGAGACGACAGAATAAACCTATTTGTGAACTCCGGAAACAAGAGGCAAACTTATTACTACGCAGTGAGGGCTGTAAGCACAGGAACGTTTAAATTAGGCACTTTGAGCGCTGATGCCATGTATGCCGGAGAGTATCATTCCTATAGCGGAAGCGGTACAATAAAAATTATGCAGAAATAATTTTGGCAGAAATAATTGTAGTTTTCAAATAAGAATTACTTTTGCAGGGAATTTGTCTTTATGTCTTTTTCGGTATTCGTATTTGAATGGACTAAACACAGTATTCAATTTTTAAATTTTTAGTTCATGAACATTTACGTAAGTAACATCAATTTCCGCGCTACCGAAGATGGTTTGCGCGAGGCTTTCGAGCGCTTTGGCGCTGTTAGCAGTGTAAAAATTATTACCGACAAGCACACAGGAAGAAGCAGAGGTTTCGGCTTTGTGGAAATGCCTAACGATGACGAAGGAAGTCAGGCAATTTCTCAACTGAACGGCTACGACTTCTTAGAAAGACAGCTTTCTGTGAAACAAGCAGAAGCTAGACCTGAAGGTGGCAATGGCGGCAATCGTGGCGGTGGTTTCAACCGTGGCGGTGGCGGAGGCTACAACAAAGGTCGTGGCAACGACAGAAGCTGGTAATTGTAAAAGGCTTTTGCCTTAGCAAATAACAGAGCATACTTTAGAAAATTATACAAAGTTTGATGGAGCAATTCATCAAACTTTTTTTTATGCCTCTACTTTCGTAACAAGGATAAAATAGAATCAAAAAAAAAGAGCCCAAACTCTGTTTAGAAATTTGGGCTCTTTCAATTTATATAAATTGAAAAATATTTATGGTCTAATGCTTGGCGGAATAACTTCATCTACAAAAATCACGAAAATATTTTTGGTTCCTTCTGAGCGCAAAACCAATCGTGCAGAATCATAAAAGTGCCCTGTGGTTTCATCATCAATTTTTAATACCGAAGGCAATTCGGGTTTGTGCAGTTGATTAAAACGCTCTACTCCAGAAACTAATGAAGTAGTTAAGCGCGTAGCATCTGCCAACACGATATGAATATCAGGAAAGCAAGAAAGAGACCTGCGAGAAGCTTGCTTAGGATTAAAAATGATACTACCGTCTTCGGCAACCAAACTTTCGCAAAGAGAAATTACAGCATCAGAATTTTTAATTGTAAAACCAATAGCTCCGCGTTGAAAATTTTGTTCTGTAAAAATATCGCAAATTTCATTCTCCCAAGCAAACACATATTTCCACTGGTTTTGCTCTTTCATATCGCGCAAAATATTCATAGCATCTGCAACAGTTTCACAGTAAATAAAACTACCACCTTGTGCACAAAAATTTTCAGCAAATTGAATATCTAAATCTGTTTCTTTTGGCTTTGAATAATTGATTGCAGTTGGCTCCACTGTGCGAACTGTAACTGGTGGCGCAGCAGAATATGGTTCATTGATAATATCCGCAAAAGAAGTTGGGCGCGGCACTTCATTTTCATCAAAACCAACTACGGTTCTGGTTCCCATCACTTCTGTAACTTTTTCTGCATGACCATTGCCAAACAGATTTTTTATTCTACCAAAAATTCCATGCTCTTCTGTAAACATAATTGTCGAGATTACGTGAATAATTCTTTATGCCTCAAAAGAACATTAAACATTAGCTACATAGCCAATTTTTCGCTATTCTTTCTCAACAAACTAACTTAGTTGTGTTCACATTTTTAGATACCAGCACACTCTTCAACAAATTGATTTTCAACACAAGTCAAATCAAACTCAAAATTAGTTGTAAAAGATTTCGCAACTTTCGCACTTCTCACAACCTTTGCGAGCCTTTGTAAATTACATTTTAAATATCATGCACATTAGCAATCGCCAATTCTTTTTACAACATATAGCACAAACAAGCAAAGAGCCTTTATTACTTGAAATTGAAAAAGCAAGCGGCTCTCTTCTCTTCACTCCAGAAGGAAAAGAATTGATTGATTTGATTGGAGGCATTAGCGTTTCCAATGTTGGGCACAGCCACCCAAAAATAGTGAAAGCAGTGCAGCAACAAGCTGAAAAGCACATGCACATTATGGTTTATGGCGAAGTAGTTCAATCGCCTCAAGTGAATTATGCCAAGCAACTCTGTAAATTTTTACCACCAAGTTTAAATAGTATTTACTTCACCAATTCCGGTGCAGAAGCTACCGAAGGCGCACTAAAATTGGCAAAGCGATTTACAGGAAGAACAAAAATTGTATATTGTAAAAACGCTTATCACGGTAGCACACACGGAGCTTTGAGCGTGATGGGTGATGAATATTTCAAGAGAAATTTTCGTCCATTATTGCCCGATGTGTGCATGATAAATTATGGTGATTTTAATGACTTAAAAAATATTGATTCGCGCACTGCTGCCATAATAATTGAAACTATACAAGGTGAAAGCGGCATTACTGTTCCAAGCATAGAGTATATGCAGCAACTGCGCCAACAATGCACTGAAACTGGCGCGCTGCTTATATTAGACGAAGTGCAAGCTGGTATGGGAAGAACCGGAAAAATGTTTGCGTTTGAACATTTCGATATTCAACCCGATATTCTCACCTTAGCAAAAGCCTTTGGTGGAGGAATGCCATTAGGCGCATTTATTGCAAACAAATCTGTAACCGATACACTTACTGAAAATCCAATATTGGGGCACATCACCACCTTTGGTGGGCACCCTGTTTCATGCGCAGCAGGCGATGCAGCTTTAAATATTTTAGTTGAAGAAAATTTACTCAAAACAGTAGAACAAAAGAGTTTACTTTTTGAAAAGCTACTTCAACATAAAAAGATAAAATCTGTTCGCAGAAAAGGGCTGATGATGGCTGTTCAATTCAATTCGTTTGAAGAGAACAAAAAGATAATTGATTTAGCAATTGCAAATGGAGTATTCACCGATTGGTTTCTATTTGCGCCTGAGTGCTTACGCATTGTGCCGCCACTAAATATTCCTGATAATTTAATTGAAAAAGCATGTAGTATTTTATTGGATTGCATTGATAAAAGCGCTTAATGCAGCCGATATTCATTAAATAAATATCTTCAAAAAAAAATGTTTCAGCACGAAGTACAAATTAGAGTTCGCTATGGCGACACAGACAAAATGGGATATGTGTATTACGGAAACTATCCGTACTACTACGAAATGGCACGTGCAGAAGCAATTCGAGCACTTGGAATTTCGTATAAACAAATTGAAGATAGCGGAATACTAATGCCGGTAACGCGCTTAAATATCAAGTATGTGCAACCTGCTTTTTATGATGATTTGCTGAATGTGCGAGTTACAATTCCCGAAATGCCCAATAGAGGAATTCTATTTCTCTACGAAATTTTTAACACTGAAAAAGTGAAGACCAATGAAGGAGAAACCTCGCTTGTTTTCTTAGAAACTAAAAGCAATAAATTGGTGCGAGCGCCACAAATTTTAATTGAAAAACTAAGCCTTTTTTTTCAAAGAAAATAAATTCTTGAAACACGAAAATGTAATAGAAAATTATGCCGAAATTTATTCCGATTTTTCCATTAAAACTTGCAGTGTTCCCATTGCAAACGTTGAACTTACACGTGTTTGAGCCACGTTACAGACAACTAATGAACGAATGCTTCGAAACAGGAAAAACATTTGCCATTCCTCCAGTTTTGGGCGATAGACTAAATGGTTATGCAACAGAAATGCGCTTAACTGAAATTTCTAAAACGTATGAATCCGGAGAAATGGATGTGCGCACAAAAGGCTTTAAGGTTTTAAAAGTGCTAGAAGTAATTCAAGAAGTACCGGACAAACTTTATAGCGCAGCCATAGTAGAAGAAGAATCATTTATGCCGCTTGATGCCATTGAACTTAACCCACAACTTTATGAACTCATCATGAAGTTGCATAAGTTTTTAGGTACAGATTTTGACCCCTACAAAAAGTTTGAAAACCCATTATCGTATGATTTAATTACTTACTGCGCTTTATCGCTTACAGACCAATGCCATCTTTTAGAAATACTATCTGAAAGACAAAGACAATTAACACTAATCCAACACCTAATAAAAATTATTCCAACCATTGAAGACAGTATGCAACTACGAGAAAAGATAAAGATGAATGGCCATTTTAGAAATGAAATTCCACCCGATAAATTCAATTTCAACAGATAAAACGCTTCTTAACATTGGCTTAACTTCTGAGAAATATTTTTGCATAAACTTCAAAGAATGGAAAAGAGAGATATTAAAATTTTATTGGCAGACGATGAAGCTGATGTATTAGACTTTATGAAGTACAATTTAGAGCGCGATGGCTTTGAAGTTTATACTGTAAACAATGGAATTGAAGCAATAGAAAGCGCCAAAAAACATCAGCCGCACATTATTATTTTAGATTTGATGATGCCCAAGTTAGATGGCATTTTAACCTGTCGAGAGCTTAGAAATTTGCCACAATTTAAAAATACACTTATTACATTTCTCACCGCTCGCGATGAAGATTATTCTCAAATTGCAGGCTTTGAATCTGGTGCTGACGACTATATTACCAAGCCAATAAAACCTCGCGTTTTTATTAGTAGAATTCATGCTTTACTACGCAGATTAGAAAATAAAGAACACAATAAAAACATTAGCGTTGGCGAAATTGAAATCAATACCGAACAATATTCTGTGTTGAAAAAAGGTGAGGAGATTTCACTTGCAAGAAAAGAATTTGAATTGCTGCATTTGCTCATGAACAAGCCTGGAAAAGTTTTTAAACGAGAAGAAATTTTACGAAAAGTTTGGGGCACTGAAACAATAGTTGGCGACCGCACCATTGATGTTCACATACGGAAACTGCGAGAAAAAATTGGCGATAACTACTTCAAAACATTAAAAGGAATTGGCTACAAATTTGAAGCGTGAACGAGTTAATTGATTTACGATTCAATTTACTTATTAGAAAACAAAACACTCAATTACTTCACAAAATAGCTTTTAATATTTTTAGTAATTCCTAAAACTGAACAATATAGTAATGGCAATAAATAGCTTGATATTGTAGTAAATATACACCTCCAGCAAAACAAGAAATGAAATATAAATTCTTACTTACAGTAATACTTTTTAGTTTAAGTAATCACAGAGATTTATTTGCTAGTACAAATGCAGAAAAACCTAAAGAACAAACCACCATTACCCAACATTTACCAAGTATAAAAGACCAATTTGGGCGCACCCTTATTTTACACGGTTTGAATACTGCAAGCAATGCAAAACACTCTAAAGATAACCACCCTTGGATACAGGAAAAAGATGTAATACGAGAAGACACTGAATTTTGTTTTAACACCGTTCGCTATTTGGTGTTTTGGGGCGCTATTGAACCACAGCAAGGAGTTTACAACTACAACTACTTAAATGAAGTAAAGAAGCGTGTGGAATGGTACACCCAAAATAAAATACATGTAATTATTGATATGCACCAAGATGTTTATGGCTATGGTGTTGGCGGCAATGGTGCTCTGGATTGGGCAAGCACACAAACAAAAATTCAAAACTTAATATCGGATAAGCAACTCCGTGGGGGCTACAAAATTTAGAGCCAAAAGTAAAGCGCTCTTACGTGCAATTTTGGAAGTATAAAAAGAAACAATACTTACAGCAACATTACATTGCCTCATTTTTAAAAATAGTTGAACTGTTTAAAGATAATCCATACGTAATCGGTTATGATTTAATGAATGAGCCACATGGCGGAAACCTTGCTAAAACCATGTGTGGAGGTTTTGAAAAAAAATGGCTGATGGCATTTTATGGAAGACTAATTCCGGCAATTCGCGAAGTTGAAAAAGAGAAATATTTATTTTTTGAGCCTCGTTCTTTCGGAGTAAACTTTGGTATGAAATCCTATTTAAAAAAAGTGGAAGATGCAATTCCTAATGCCAAATTAGTGTATGCTCCACATTGTTATCCAATGTTTGTAGATATAGGAAAAAGCTATAACAGAAAAGCTAAAGGCGATCTTTCTAAATGGTATAAGCATAGATTAAAAGAACGCAAAATGCAAAACACACCAATGCTTTTGGGAGAGTTTGGTCTATCTCCTTCCAGAAAAGGCTACGTTTTATTTTTATATGATTTACTGCATAGAGCAGATTCTGTACAAATGTCGTGGACATATTGGTCGAGCGATTTAGGTGGCTGGGGACCACTAAATGGAGATTTAACACCCTCTCCTATTTTAGACAAATTGGTGCGTGTATATCCAAAAGCAACTGCCGGTGAATTAACCAGTTTTAAGTACGAACTTTCCTCTAAAATTTTCAGTATGAAATTTAACAGCAACACTTCTATTTTAGCCCCAACTGAAATTGCTGTACCAAAAAGTATTTCCCCTAATGGCTATCATGTTTCTATTTCTGGTACTACAAAATACCGTTTAGAAACAGACAGCACAAAAAATAATTTACTATTATTTATTGAGGAAAACAATCGCTAAATTGAAGTTGTAATACAACCCAAGTAATTAGGATAGAATTACTTCTTGCGTTTGTTCATTTCATCTCTAATGCGAGCAGCTTTTTCGTAATCTTCTCCATCTATTGCTGCTGAAAGCTGGCGGTCTAATTCATCATCTGTCATGCCACTAAAATTTGAACTTTCCACAAGATGCTCAGACGGAGTAATGAGCTCTGAAATTTCATCGCTTTCCAATTTTACCTCAGCACTATCAGCCACCGTTCCGGCTTCAGTTAAAATACTTTCTTCTACAAAAATTGGGCAACTAAAACGCACGGCAAGCGCTATTGCATCAGATGTGCGCGAATCTACTTCATAAGTTTCTCCGTGTTGCTTGCAAACCAAATTACTGTAGAAAACGCCCTCTTGTAATTTACTGATATAAATATGCTCTAAACTAATATCAAAAGTATCGCAAATCATTTTCATTAAGTCGTGCGTTAGCGGCCGCGATGGATGCATATTATCTAAAGCCACTGCAATAGCTTGTGCTTCAAATCCTCCAATTACGATGGGCAATCTGCGAATGCCGCCTACTTCGCCTAAAACAACGGCAAAAGAATGCGATTGTGTAACACTATGCGAAAGCGTTATTATTTCCAATTCAATTTTCTTCATCTCAATTTCGTGTATTCAACAATTGCAAAGTGTTTTGCTTAGCAAGCGCAAACTAATTGAGTTTTACGAACTTGCCAAATAAAAAAACCACACAGTTTTTTTATTTACAGTGTGGTTTTTTTTTAAAAATTTCAAACTACATTTTAGTGTGCAGCTTTAAACTTTTTATATTCTTCAATTAGTTTCGGCATCACTTCAAAAGCATCGCCTACAATACCATAATCCGCAGCTTTAAAGAAAGGTGCTTCTGGATCGTTGTTGATTACCACAATCACTTTACTTTGGTTTACACCAGCTAAGTGTTGAATAGCTCCTGAAATACCAACTGCAATATATAAGTTCGGGCGAACAGTGATACCTGTTTGACCAACGTGCTCGTGGTGAGGTCTCCAATCTACATCGGCAACCGGACGAGAACATGCAGTAGCAGCTCCCATTTCTTTTGCCAAATCTTCAATCATCCACCAGTTTTCAGGGCCTTTTAAGCCACGTCCACCGCTCACTACAACTTCAGCTTCAGTTAATGGAATTGTTCCTGTTACTTTATCTACGCTTTTTACTTTCACACCAAAATCAGCATCGCTCACGCTTGGCGAAAATGCTTCAACTGTTGCAGTACCTTCACCTTTTACAATTGGGAAAGAATTAGGTGTAAGTGCTACTACTTTTTTCGCAGTTACAATTTGGTAAGTAGCAGATGCTTTTCCTGAAAACACGTTCTTTTTTGCACTTAATTTTCCTCCTTCTAAAACTGGTAATTCACTCGCACCCGGAATATAACCCGCACTTAAACGAACTGCAATTCTTGGCCCTAAAAATTTACCGTTTTGGTTGAATGAAAGCACTACTAATTCTGCGCTTGCTTTGTCTGCGGCTTCTGCTATTGCTTTTGAATATACTTTTGAATTGAAAGTATTGAAACGCGCATCGGCTGCATGGTAAACTACTTTTACGCCTACTTTTCCAAGTGATGAAACTTCATCTGCACTTGCTTCGCCTAAAACTACTGCAACTGATTCTGCACCTGATGTTTCTGCAATTTTTGATGAATATGCTGCTGCCTCCAAAGATGCTTTTTTGATTTTGCCTTCTGATACTTCTACGAATGTTAAGATTGCCATCTTCTTTTATTTAAAATTTTTGTTTTAATAATTATTTCTTGTGTATAAACCTGAAAAGTTGATTAGATAACTTTTGCTTCTTCGTGAAGTAAACGCACTAATTCACCTACATTATCAGGGCTTACTAATTTCACTTGCTTAGCTTTTTCAGGAAGCGTGAAAGATGTAATTTCAGTTCTGCTTTCAACCGCAGTAACAGGAACAACTTGTATTGCTTTTGTTCTTGCGCCCATAATTCCTTTCATGTTTGGAATACGTGCTTGAGCTAAATCTTTAGTAGCGCCAACTACAAGCGGAAGGCTTGTTTCTACAGTTTCTGTGCCGCCTTCGATTTCGCGTGTAAGCGTGGCAGTAGTGCCAGCAACTTCCAATTTATTTACAAGACCTACGGCTTGCCAATCCAATAATTCGGCAACCATTCCACCTACTTGGAAGCTATTGAAATCAATAGTTTCTTTTCCGGTAATTACTAAATCGAAATTTTCTGTTTGAGCGTAAGCAGCAATTTGTGAAGCCACAAAAAATGCATCAGTTGGGTTGGCATCAACACGCACAGCGCGGTCTGCACCAATTGCTAATGCTTTGCGGATAATCTGTTCATTATCTGCTGCGCCAACATTTATCACCACTACTTCACTTCCTGCATTTGCTTCTTTCAGTTCAACAGCGCGAGTAAGTGCATACCACTCATCAGTTGGGTTCATAATAAAAGTAACACCATCGCTATTAAACTTAGTGTTGTTGTCTGCAAAAGCAATTTTAGATGTAGTATCCGGTACTTTTGTAATAGGAACGAGTATCTTCATTTGTATTTAAAATTGGTTATTTAATTTTTTAAGCAACGCGAAAATAAACCAAACTATGTAGTATCAAAATATTTATTTATTATACATGTTTTATGTTGATTATCTGTTAATTCTAAAATAGAATTTACCAAACGAATGTTAAAACTACTAAAGAGTAATTTTGTTGAAAGTATAAAAAATATCAGGAAATTTTGGAATGAAAATTTAGAATTTCTATTGATAGAAAACTAAAATTCATACTGTTTATAGGCAATATTCATTCGCGCGCCAATACCAAAATAGAATGTTTCTTGATCACGAGAATTTATCTTGCTGTTCTTGTTTCTATAAAGAAATTCTGCATCAACATACACATTGTGCCAAGGTTGGTAAGAGATTAAAAGATTCACATAGTTTTGCATTACTCTTGCACCCTGCCCTATTTTATTTCCATAAACACCTTGCACTGTTTCAGCAGTTGTGCTGCGCAGAATATTTCCTCCAAAATGGGTGAGTGTTTTTGTTTTGGCATCGGTGCTATCTTCTCCATAAATACTATTGAAATATTTAAAAGTAACATTTAAGTTTTTCAAAATTCTATAGTTTGAAATAAAGATAAACTCATAAAAATTTGCGCCCAGCGGGTGTGCTAATGGCTGATTATATGTGGTATAATTTGCAGTTACATTTGAACCTGTATTGTGGGTGTATAAATACGGGCGCGCCATATTAAATTCTGCCTGCAAATCTAAATTCGGTACCACATCAATATATTTTGCACCTATTTGCCAGCCAAATTTATTTGCCCACCAGCCTTTGTTTTTAATCAACTCACCAAAATTAAACTCATCTAAAATAAACTGTGTATAAAGTTGCAAGTGGTTAAACATATTGGCTTTTGCATCAAAACCAATAAGTGAATTATCGGGAGAGCCTAAAGATTGCTCAATGGCACGATAGAAAATAATTGGATTTAAATAGTGAAACTCAAATTGATTTTTACGATTAAAAATTACGCCTTCAAAAAAACCAATGTCTAAAAAGTGCGCTACATTAAAATTCAAATGGTGAAATGCGCCATACTTTTTAGGCAGTTGTTGGTCGCCACCGCGCGTGTATTGGTTTATCAATTCAGCCCAAATAGTTTGGTAATTTATTCGCCATACATTCACATTCATTTTCAAGAAAAAATAGGGCGAGCTATAATCGCTTAAATAAAATGAACGATAGCCATTGCCAATAAAATTTCTATCGTAGCCAAACTGTAGCGAAATGTGTTTTAATACATTCACATCAACATATCCGCGTGGTTCAAAGTAATCTATTCCGGTAGTTTTGTATTCTTTCCAATAACCATTGCCGGGAATATATCTATTTGAGCCGGTTAAAAATTTATCTTGAACATATTTCGGTGTGCGTGTTTGATTTTCGGTAATGGAGAAATAAAAACTCACTCTTTGCTTAATGGTAAAGCGCACTTCCGCACCTCTGGTGTTTACAAAAAGAATGTCTTTATTGCCTAATTCTCCGCCAACTCTAAACGCTAAAATCGGGTTAATTTTTAAGCTGAAATTCTTCTTTACATCAACGTGTCCTAAACTTGCAGGTTCTCGATAAAACTTCCACAACGGTTTATCGGTTTTGCTCTTTAAAGAATCAAGCCATTCACTGTTATCATCTATCAAATATTGGAGTTCAAATTTTTGTCTTGAATTTAACGGCAGGTTTGAAAACCAAAGCGCTTCTGCAATCTCCGCAGCCGACTTTCTGCTATATGGTTTCACCGAAGTATGCTGAATCGGTAAAATTCTTCCATAGCGAATATCGAGTCGATCAATGATATGATAAGCCTCATTTCCTAAAGGAATGTAAGTTCCTTGTGCAAAAATTTGCGCGGTGAACAGCAGTAAAAAAGCTGCAACAATGTGCTTAATCATGCGGCTAAAAAAACAATTTCTATGGAGTACGGCTAAAAATATTTAAGTGGTGAAATAAATAATGTCCGCTTTTTGAGTTTCAACCCAAATTGGTTTTAGATTTAGCAGTAAATATTTCATCAACATTTATTACAAAAACATATTTTTGAATTAAAGAAAACTCGTTTTATTTTTGTGAAGATATTCATAGCAAATGCGTATAACTGACTTCAAGTTTTTAATTGAACAGAATTTATTTGGCGTGTGTACGCGCATAGGAAAACGCTTAGGTATTCCAATTAAAAACATTCGCTTGTTTTTTATTTATGCAAGTTGTTTGGCAATTGGTTCACCAATTATTATCTATTTTGTTTTAGCATTTTGGATGAACATGCGCGATTATATCCGCAGTAGTAGAAGTTCCGTTTGGGATTACTAATTTTCCCTATTTGTTTCTATAAAAAACATTTTGTATATTTGATTTCGTTGTATAGTTTCTTACAACTAATTTTCAAAGTATTTTACTGTATAATGATACCGAAAAGCAATACTTACTATTTAGCTTATAGCTACAGCTACAAAACAGTTGCAAGCATAGCTAATGTATTGTTTGCGCAGTTCAAGTCGTTATCAATTCAACAAAAGGTCTTTGTAATTTAAGCCTCCGTTTTATTCATTTTTTTCTAAACGGAGGATAGTTTTCCGTAACTACATTCCATACGCATGACAGCATGCGGCAATCACACTTTTTAAAACAATGCTTTTACCAATTTTAATTGTTGTAAAAGTTCCACATAAAATTTATTCAAAAAACAATTATTAAACATTAAAACAATAGAACATGAAACCAATAATAACAAGAACAGATTACGACACTTTGAGAAACACTATTATGTTTTTGCCACCGATGCAAAAAACAAAAGAAGTACAACTGTTGTTTGAAGAATTGCAGTCGGGCGATTTAATTAGCGATAGCGAAATAAAGCCTGATGTAATTCGCTTAAACTCTTACTTTGAAGTGGAAGATGAAAAAACAAAAAAAGTTTTGGGTTATACCATCACTTTGCCTAATGATGCCAATTTACAAGAGAAAAAGATTTCTGTGCTTTCACCTTTAGGAATTGCACTTATAGGCTTTTCGGAAGGCATGTTAGTTGATTGTGCGCTACCTGCCGGCAACAAAAAATTAAAAATATTGAAAGTAGAAAACTAAGACTGTCCTCTCTAAAATAGAAAAGCCGAAATTCCATCTATGAATGAAATTTCGGCTTCCCTTTTTGTAAAAGGAATATTACAGCAGCGCCTTTACACCCGGCAATTCTTTTCCTTCAAAATATTCCAATAATGCGCCACCGCCAGTAGAAACATAACTCACTTTATCGGTCAATCCAAATTGATTTACTGCGGCTACGCTATCGCCACCGCCAACTAAACTAAATGCGCCATTTGATGTGGCTTCTGCAACCGCTTTAGCAATAGCAACAGTTCCATTCTGGAAAGGTTGCATTTCAAAAACGCCCATTGGCCCATTCCACAAAATTGTTTTAGAAGAAAGTATCACTTCTTTAAATGCTGCAATAGCTTGTTCGCTAATGTCTAAGCCCATCCAACCTTCCGGAATTTCATTGCTTGGTGCTGTATTAATGTTTGCATCAACAGCAAATTTATCAGCCACAACAGAATCTATTGGCAGCAATATCTTTACACCTTTTTCAGCAGCTTTTGCAAGCAAAGATTGCGCATGTTCCAATCTATCATTTTCACAAAGTGAGCTTCCAATATTTCCACCTTGTGCTTTAAAAAAAGTATATGCCATTCCTCCGCCAATCACAATATTATCGGCAATGTTGAGGAGGTTTTCAATTATCAAAATTTTATCGCTCACTTTGGCTCCTCCAATAATTGCGGTGAAAGGTTTGCCTGCATTTTTCATCACACGTTCGGCATTGGCAACTTCACTTGCCATTAAATAACCAAACACTTTGCTAGCATTATCAAAATAGTTTGCTACTACTGTGGTAGATGCATGTGCACGGTGCGCACTGCCAAAAGCATCGTTTACATACACATCTCCATGCTTAACAAGTTTTTCTGCAAATGTGGCATCACCTTTCTCTTCTTCTTTATAAAATCTAAGATTTTCAAGCAATAAAACTTCACCCGCTTGCAAGGCTGATGAAAGCACAAATGCTTCATCATTGATGCAATCGTTTGCAAACCTTACTTGCTTTCCTAATAAACTTTCAAGCGTTGCTAAAGTGTGTTTTAGTGAATGTTTTTCATAATCAACAGTACCATCTTCTTTTAATTTTTTCAAAGGTCTTCCCAAGTGGCTCATCAATACCACAGAACCGCCATCGGCAAGAATTTTATTTATAGTTGGCAATGCTGCTTTTATTCGTGTATCATCAGTTACCACAAAAGTTTTTTTATCCAATGGCACATTGAAATCTACTCTCACAAGTGCTCTTTTTCCTTTGAAATTTAAGTTATCTACAGTTTGCATCAAAAATTTATTTGAGGCGCAAAAATATCTTTATTGCCGATATAGAAAACGTGAGAAATAAACATGCGTAAGCACAAACAAAAATTGAAATCTATTTCAATTTCACTTGCATTCTCACAGGATTGTGGTCGCTGGAGCGAAAACCTAAATCTACAGTTTCTACATTTAGTGCTTCGATATTGGGAGAAACCAAGAAATAATCAATAATGGTTGTGAATGTTTTCCCTGCAATGTATGCAGTCTTATTTTTTCTATTAGATCCACGGCTTGAATCATAAACATATTTCCAGCCCGGTATATAATTAGAATCTGCATTTATATGTAAATAATCTGTTTCCTGTTCTATTGCAAACTTAAATGCATCAACACCCGGAGGCGCAATATTCCAATCACCACCAAGCACCACGTAATTGTCTTTTGCATATTCTTGTTCTAATATTTTTTTGGTGAATTCCATTTGCTTTTTCTTTACCTCACCATTATCATAAGCCTCAAAATGTGTGTTGATTACAACCAATTCTTTAGTAGAAGAAGCAATAGGAAATCGTTGCAAAAGTAGGCAGCGTTCTAAGTAAAAAAGTTGATCAGGAAACTTATCTTTATTCGGTAACTGTATGCGTTCGCTAAATGTTGGTTTTACTTTAGAAAGTGAAAGCAACCCACCCAAAACTCTACCCATCGGGTTGGTGTATGGCACAGGCACAAATCGCACATCATAATTTATGGCAAACGAATAATTGTAATTCGGAAGTGCGTTTGCAATTTCTTCTTTCTGATTGATATCCCAGCTTCTTCTTCCGGCAGTATCTGCTTCTTGCAGCATGATAAAATCAGCTTGATTATTTTTTAAAAAATCCACAATTCCTACATTATATTTTTCAACCCAATCCTTTGGACTCACAACCATTTTACCACCATCGTAGAAAAAATTAGCTTCGGCACCTAGTCCGCCATAGCCAATATTCCAAATTAAAAATTGCAAGCTCGAAGTTGAATCTAACTGAACATTTTGCGGACTTTGCTCTGTACTTTTTTTATTGTTTGAAAGTGCTTCTAAAGGCTCAGGGCTAAACTTTGTAGCGGTTGCAAACACAATATTCCCTACTACATAAAGTGCGAAAAGCAAAACCGGCACCAATAAAACAAGCAGCATTATTTTCATTATCTTTTTCATCTTAATCTTTTAAATTACTATTTGTAAACTCGTTTTCTCAATATGGTGTAGAGTAAAATTAAGAATAAGCCTCCCGCAATGCAATAACCAATAAAGCTCCATTTGTTTATACCGTAGATAAATTTCATTTCTTCCGGGAACTTAGCCAATAACGCAATAGATGAACCTAAAATAAGCGCACAAATAATGTATGTAATTACAATTCTATTCGTAACACTATCCCATTTTTTTAGCGCGTAACCGTAGCCTTGCAGTTCTATTTCAAAATGAAGTTTTCCACGTTGTGTTTTTTGTAAAATATTTCTGAGCTCAACCGGAAAAGAATTTAAAAACGCACTAAAATTTGAAATGCGCGACTGCGCTTCAGCAGCTAAATTTTCGGGTTTAAGTTGTTCGGCAATTAAGCGCTGTCCATAAGGTTTTATGAAGTCGTAAGTTTTAAAATTCGGGTGCATTTTTTTACCTATCCCTTCTAAAATTGCAAAGGCTCTAAAGATAATAAACACTCCACCGGGCACCGTAATTTTGTAATCAAACATTATTTTTTGCAAGCGAACAATCACATCTTGAATGCTACTTTCACTCACATCTAAATAGGCATAATCTTCAATTAAATCGTTTAGGTCGTAAACAAACTGGCGCATATCAGTAATATTGTCTTCTACCGCCAACTTGCGGAATTGCACCGCCATTTCACGCGCATCGCTACGGCTCATGGCAATAAAAATTCCGGCAAAAGCATATTTATCTTTCTTCATCAACTGCCCAACCATTCCAAAATCTAATAGAATAATTGTACCGTCTTGGCGCACTAAAACATTGCCCGGGTGCGGATCTCCATGAAAAAATCCATGCTCAAAAATTTGAGTGAGATAAATATCCATGCCGCGCTCCACAACTTTTTCCGGTTTTATTCCCCACTCTCGAAGTTGGCGCACATCTGTAATTTTACAGCCGCGCACGAACTCCATTATCATAATTTTAGAGGTGCTGAACTCGCGGTAAACTTTCGGCACATAAAAGTTTTTTGCTCCTTTGTAATAGTTCCTAAACCTTTCAATGTTGCGGGCTTCATTCAAGTAATCAAGCTCTTTGTGCATAGAGCGCTCAAAAACATGCACCACTTCTTCTGCATTCAAAATTCCTTGTTTCTTTAAATAGCGGTCGCTTCTTCGCACCACTTCGCGCAAAATATTTAAGTCGCGCTCTACAATTTCTTGCACTTCGGGGCGCTGCACTTTCACCACCACTTCTTCACCTGTTTTCAGCTTTGCTTTATGCACTTGCCCAATAGAAGCCGAAGCGATAGGCACTTCGCTAAATTCATCAAAAATATCGGTGAGTTTTTTGTGTGTTTCACGCTCAATAATCAGTTTCACTTTTACAAACTCAAAAGGTGGCACACGGTCTTGCAGTTTTTCAAATTCCTTTACCAATGGCTCAGGTACAATATCTGGACGATTGCTAAGTACTTGCGCCAACTTCACAAATGTGGGACCTAACTCCACCGCTGCCATGCGAATGCGCTCCCAGCGTGTATATTCTAAAGCCGGTTTATCATCGCGCAGCCAATGCAAACGCATTTTTTCAGTAACCAAATTTCGCAAAGTGCTATTGGCAATAAGGTCTTCAAACCCATATTTAATAAGTACACCAATAATTTCGCGGGTGCGACCTAAGTTGCGAAAAGTGTTATTTAAACTCATTTAGGTGCTAAAAGTAGTATTAGTTTGAAATTTGGGAAATGCGTGCGAAAGTAAATCTTTATTCTATCATTTTTCCCGAAGGAAGGCAAGCCAAATCATATCTCTTAAATAAATTTAGAATTGATTTACCTCTCATTTCATACTTTCGCGCTCCATTTACTTTTTATGCGTTTTATAGGGTTAGTTTGTACTGTTTTAATTTGTACAGTATTTGCAAGAGCACAAGATGTTGCATTCTCTCAAATACATGCTTTGCCACAATATTTAAACCCTGCCATGACCGGTTTTTTCGATGGAAATATTCGTGCTTCTGCCATATACCGCAATCAATGGTTCACTGTAAACTCAAAATATGGAAACAGTATGTTGCAAACAGTTGGTGCAGCGGTAGATGGCTCATTTTTAAAAGGTAAATACAAGCGTAATTATTTGGGAATTGGCTTATGCGTGTACAACGATTGGGCGGGCGATTTAAGTTTTAGAACTACCGATGCCACCATCAATATTGCTTACTCAAAAGGTTTTGGCAGAGGCGATGTGAAACACTCTTTAGCACTTGGTTTACAAGGTGAATTTAGAATGTATGGCATCAATGCCGCGAAAGCAGTTTTTTCTGATGGCGTTACTGAAAACATTTCACCTAATGTAATGAATTTTGATGCCGGAGTTGGCTTGCGCTACCACATTGCTTTTCGTAGCCGATTAAGTTGGTATGTTGCAGGTGCTTATACACATATATTGCAACCACGCCAAAAATTTATTTCTATGGGTAGCAAAACTCAAGGAAAAATCACAGTTCACTCTGGTGCGGTGGTTGATATTACTCCGCGTTTCAACTTATTGCCATCAGCCATGTTTGTTTATCAAGGCGGGCTTTGGCAGGTAAATGCGGGAACTTATGTTCAATATATTTTCGATTCATTCAGCGATGAAAGGAACGGAATTTCTTTTGGTATTTTTTCGCGTTTTGCCAATCCTGCTCCAGATGCTTTAATTGCGAGTGTTCGCTTAGATTACAAAGGTTTTCAAGCAGTAGTTGGTTACGATTTTAATATTAGCGCTTTACACCGCGCTACAAATGCGCAAGGCGCAATAGAATTAGGGGTTTCATACATTGCGCAGCTTCAAAAAAATAAGCGCGACAAAACGCCTTGCATTCAGTTTTAATCCTCTATCCTACAATTCTTTTTATCCAATCGGCAGGTTTGCCAAGATTGAATTTTGCTGTAAAAGTTATACGTTGAAAAAAGCGTTTATAGCCTAAAATTTGCTCCTGATTTTCTTTAATATTTTTAGTAGTTGCTATTGGTACATTTATTTCAAAAATATTCTTCCAACCAATTGTAAAGCCAACCTCTGCGGCAAATTCAACTTTGTTTAATTCGGTTAAAACCATAGCTGTTGAAGCCCATGGATAAATAGGCACAGGAATTGGCAAATCGGGTGCAAAATTTGCACTCATTAAAAAGTTGCGTGTGCCACCAAAGGTGGTAAGCGAACGGAAAGCGCCTTGCGTTAAAGCTACTTGCCTTCCAAGATATTTATCGTAGCCATTTCTATCTATAAAAGTTTCATCAAACATATAATCGCGCTGCAACCAATAAATATTGTTTTGCGCAGTGTTCATGCTTAAATACAATCTTCCGAGTGGAGCAGAAATATCATTTTTAGGTTTGAAATAAACTGGATTTCCTCCTGCAAAAATTCGTATATCAAATCCCTTATTGTTTTTCTTATAGCTTATCTTAAAATTGGCTTCGGCTCTAAGTTGCAAGAAGTAATCGCTCTGCTGCGCCAACACTTGAATACAAAACGGATTAAGCGTAGTGTTGCGTTCAAAAGTATATGCAATTTCGTTTACATAATAGTGTTGCGTTTTACTCACCACGCTTTTCATTTGCTTGTAAGAATAATCGAGCCAAATATTTGTGCTGCGCAATTTTAAGTAATGCGTGTTGGGGCTTCTGGCATTTTTCTTTTTAAATTCAATAGCAATATTGGGCTCTATTTTATTAAACTGTTTTGCTTCCGGAAATAATAAATAGCTGTATCTTTTTCCATTTACACCAAAAGTAATTTGCTGAATATTTCCTTCTATTGGAAACACATTGTAGCGCAAATTAAAACCTCCAATTACTGTTTTTGCAGCAATGCTATATGCCGGGGCAATTAAATATTGAAACTTTTGAGTGGGGAAAATTGGGCTATAAAATGCTACTCCAAATTCACTTTTATCATAGTTATTCCAGCCATACCAAGGTGCAAAACAAATTTGTGTACGTTCAGGATTTTCTAAGCTTTGCAAAAATTGCAAGCGTAGCGGTGGCGTGCGTTTTGCTACTCTTTTAGGGTAGTAATAATTGTTTTTGTAATTCACATCTAAAGATGCCATTGCGGAGTCGTTTATTATTTTCTTCCCGTCAAAAACTGTTGGAAGTGGAGGCACTCCAGCAATGTTTTGTTTCAAATCTGCTTGCACTGTTCCATCATCAAGAAGTTGAGCTCGCTTTACTTTTACGTCAAATTTTTTAGTGGTGTTTAATAGCGAATCAAACCACCACGAGAGATTTTGCGTGCTTACTTCTTCAAACACATTTCTAAAATTTTGCGGCTGCGGATGTTTAAACTGCCAACGGTTGAAATAAGTTTGCATGGCTTTATCGAAAACATTTTCACCCAAATTATTTTTTAGATAATCTAAAAGCAAAGCTGTTTTCATATATATCACAACTCCTGTATTTATTTCAGTAAAAGCATCGGCAGCTAAAGTTGCAGCTTGGTCGCGGTTTTCGCGGGCTTGCATTAAATATGCCAGATAATTCAAATCCGATTTTCGCCAACGTTTTAAATCTAACATTGCTGCGAGTCCGGTATTCCCAAACTTGCCCAGTAATTTTTCGTTTGGATATTTTGTTTTCATATACAAGCGCTCGTAATAACTGTTTACACCTTCATCCATCCAAGGGTTTGCACGCTCATTGCTACCTAAAACACCATAAAACCAGTTGTGCCCAATTTCATGTGTAATTACTTCGTCTAAACTTACTGGATTATCAACCTTTCCAATCACTGTAATGGTTGGATATTCCATTCCGCCACCGGCTTCTAATGCGCCTTCCACCGCAGTTACAACCGAATACGGGTACTCACCCACTTTCTTGCTGTAGAATAAAACTGCATCTTTAATATAACTTGTTGCATTCTTCCAAACCGGCAAACTCGATTTTAAAAATAAAGCTGTTGCTAGTACTTTTTTATTGCTTTGAGGTAGCACAATTGTGTCGCGATAAACTCTATATCTCTTATCTGCAAACCACGCAAAATCATGTACGTTTTCCTGTATAAAATGAAGTGTTTTAGTGGTTGAACTTGAAACAGGAAATGCATCACCATTTTTTCTCTGTCTTTTCTTTACGGGAGCATAAGCGGTATCAGTTTTAAAAACTGTAATTAGGGAATCAATCCATTGGTGTTCCGAAGCGGTTTGCAACACGCCTGTGGCAGCTACAATATAGTTTTTGGGAAGTGTAATTGTTACATCAAACGAGCCATATTCGCTATAAAATTCTCCCATATCTAAATATGGCATAGCGTGCCAGCCGCTTTGGTCAAACACAGCAGGTTTGGGATACCACTGCGAAATTTGGTACGATTGTCCTTCGTGTCCGAAGCGCGAAAATGTCTTAGGAATTTTCACAAAAAAAGGAGTGCTTATTGTGATGCTTTCTCCAGATTTTAAAGGTTGATTGAGTGTGATTTTTGCAATATCAATATGCTTATCATCTAAATTCCACTTTACAGTTTCGGCATTTACTTTAAACTCCAATTTATTGATATAACCTTTTTGATAAGTTTTGCTGAAGCGAAAATCTGTTCTTCCATTTTCGAGTAATTGCTTAGCAAATGCCGTAGAATTATCTTTATAGGCATTAGGCCAAAGATGCATCCAAATTTCGTTCAATATTTCAGGTGAATTGTTTTTATACTGAATGGTGATAAACCCATCTAAAGTGTGAGCCGTGTCGTTTAGTGCAACATCAATATTGTAGTTTACTTCTTGCTGCCAATAGCTTTGAGAATTACCTTCAAGAAAAAATAAAACTAAAAGTAGTATATAAATATTTTTCATTGCAAGCGAAGAAAAGAGGTTTCTGAAACTATTAGCTAAAAATAGGCACAAAAAAAGCGGCACGAATGCCGCTTATGTTTTCAGTTAGTGCTTATTTTTTCTGCCAAACTCCACCATCTGCAGAACATTGAGCTTCAGCTTGTGAGTATTCATCTACTCCCAATGCAGAAAGTGTTGTATTTTTGCAAACAGCATCGCTAGTAGACCCATTGGCATATTTGCAAAATCCACACTTTTTACAAGAAGTAACAGATGTAAGAATGGCAACAGCCGCAAATGCGAAAAGTAATTTTTTCATAATAAATAATTTTGGTTGATTAATGTATTGCGAAAATAAACTTAATTGGCACACTTTATTACTATAAAGTAAGAATTATCTCAAAAATGGACAAAATCAAACTTTACACTTTTATTTCTTTTTTGGTATTAGGCTCAATAAGCAATGCTCAACCAAATAGCAACTCCTCAAATATCTTTCATCAAATTCAGTCGCTTCCTGTTTGTGGTAGTGTATTGTATTTTGCAGCACACCCAGATGATGAAAATACTCGCTTAATAAGCTATTTAACTAATGAACTGCATTTGCGAACCGGTTATCTTTCGCTCACCAGAGGTGATGGCGGACAAAATTTAATTGGAAATGAACAAGCCGAGGCACTTGGCTTAATTCGTACCAATGAACTTTTGCAAGCACGGAAAATTGATGGCGCACAGCAATTTTTTAGCCGTGCTTTCGATTTCGGATTTTCTAAGAACCCGGAAGAAACATTTCAATTTTGGGATAAAGAAAAAGTACTTGCTGATGCGGTTTGGGTTATCAGAAATTTTCAACCAGATGTAATTATTTGCCGTTTCCCAACCACAGGAGAAGGTGGACATGGACACCACACTGCGTCTGCAATAATTGCGGAAGAGGCTTTTAAAGCTGCAGCCGACCCAAAACAATTCCCGGAACAACTTAAATATGTAAGCACTTGGCAAGCAAAAAGATTACTCTGGAACACATTTAATTTTGGAGGAAGAAATACAACTTCTCCTAACCAATTTAAAATAAATGTGGGCGAATACAATGCACTTTTAGGAAAAAGCTATGGCGAAATTGCAGCCGAAAGCCGCAGTAAACATAGCAGCCAGGCATTTGGAACAGCAAAAAACAGAGATAATCAATTTGAATTTTTTAAAACTATTTTGGGCGATGCACCTAAAGAAACACTCACCGATAATGTGGATATTACATTCAATAGGTTTGGTAATTCTTCTTTACAAGATTTAGCAAGTAGCATTGTTTCGAACTATGATTTCAAAAACCCCTCAAAATCTGTTTCCGCACTCGTAAATCTTTACACTCAAATAGAGCAAAATAAGGCTATGAGTAAAGTTTGGCAACATGAAAAGTTAGAGCAAATTAAACAGCTTATTATTGAGTGTAGTGGTTTATATATGGAAGCTATATGCACCAAGCAATTTGCGGCTATTGACGATACACTGAAAGTAACCACAAACCTTGTGAACAGAAGTAATGAAAAAATAGTGTATAAAAACTTCTTTGCAGCAGGCGCTAATATTCTACAAGATTCTGTGCTACCATTAAACCAAACAGTTACATCTTCTAATGTATTGTTGGTAAACAAAACCACCGATTTATCTCAACCATATTGGCTGAAAGAACCACGCACACTCGGTATGTTTGTTGTAAATAATCAAACACTTATTGGAAAAGCAATCAATAATCCTGCTCTTTCTGTTCCCGTAACGCTAAACATAAATGGCACAAATTTTAATTTTGAACTCCCTGTCCAATACAAAAAAGTTGAACCTTCGAAAGGTGAAGTATATGAGCCACTTTATATTGTACCGCCTGCAACAGCAAATTTTTCGCAAGAAGTTTTTGTAACCACAGCAATTAAAAAGGAAGTTTCTGTTACCGTAAAAGCATTCATAAAAAACGCTTCAGGAACTTTAGAATTAGTACTGCCTGCGGGGTGGATAGCAGATAAAAACAACGAACAATTTTCTTTGAAAAATGAAGGCGATGAAAAAGTTTTCAAGTTTACTTTGCAATCAACTTCAAACAAAATTACCGATAGTATTTTTACGATTGGCGCAACACTCGTGGTGAATGGAAATAAATACAACAACAGCTTTACTGAAATAAAATACGACCATATTCCATATCTGATTTTGCTCAACGCAAGTGCTGCAAAATTGGCCACTATTAACCTTAAAAACACTTCACTTAATGTTGGCTATATTGCTGGTGCAGGCGATAAAATTCCGCAGCTTTTAAAAGAAACCGGTGTAAAAGTTACAGAACTAAACAGTGCTGAATTTCACAAAATAGACTTAAAAAAATATGATGCAATTATTACAGGGGTGAGAGCTTACAATACTGATGCACACTTAAAAAATATTTATCCTGAATTGATGCGCTATGTTGAAAGTGGAGGAAAACTTTTGGTACAATATAACACAAGCATGAATTTACTTACCAATGAAATTGGTCCTTTTCCGTTTACAATTTCACGCGATAGAGTTACCGATGAAAACAGTGAAGTAAAATTTACTAACCCGAAAGATTCGCTACTTAATTTTCCGAATAAAATTACGGAAAACGATTTCCTCCATTGGATTCAAGAACGCGGGCTTTATTTTCCTGCTAATTTAGATAAACAATACAAAACCGTTATCAGTATGCACGACAAAGGCGAAAGCGCTTTGGATAATTCCATCATTTACTGCAACTACGGCAAAGGGAAATTTGTTTACACAGGACTATCGTTTTTTAGAGAATTGCCTGCCGGAGTTCCCGGTGCATTTCGATTGTTTTCAAACTTAATGGCGAAGCCGTAATTAGCATTAAAACTTACAAAAAATTATACAACTTTTAAAGCAATTCCCGAAAAATTGCAAAGTAACTTTTTGCATAGAATTGCAATTCTATTTTCGCTTTTCAAATTTTAAACACCAAAATAATGAAGCATTTTTTTTCTATCATCTTAATGGCAATTTCTGTTGCAACATTTGCACAAATTAAAACTTTTAATGCAGACGTAAACACAACTTCCATTGCTTGGACAGGCAAAAAAATTGGCTTGGAAAACAAAGGGCTTATTAAACTAAAATCCGGTTACTTTGGTGTAAAAAATGGAGCAATTGAATTTGGTAAATTTGTAATAGATATGAATTCTATGACTTGCACCAATATTTCTGATGCAGACAAATGCTCACGCCTAATCAACCACTTAAAAAATGACGATTTTTTTAGCGTAGAAAAGTTTGCAACTGCGGAATTACACATTACCAAAGTGGAACCAATTAGCAATGCAGCAAAAGGTCAGCCAAACTATACTTTTCATGGTAATTTGAAGATAAAAGGAAAGACCAATCCTATTCAGTTTCCTGCATTAGTTGAAGTAAATGGAAACACGCTAAAAGGCAATGCCAAATTTTCTATTGATAGAACAAAATGGGGTGTAAATTTCAATTCCGGAACAGTATTTTCTATTTTGGCAGAGAAAGCCATTTCCGACAATATAGATTTTGAAGTGGCTGTAAACGCCAACTTAAAATGATTTCGTACTGGGAAAAACAATCGTTTCTAAGCTTTGATGTAGCCATAATTGGCGCAGGAATTACAGGATTAAGCGCAGCAATTTCACTAAAAGAAAAGCAACCTAATTTATCAGTTGCCGTTTTTGAACGCGGTATTTTGCCAAGTGGTGCAAGCACCAAAAATGCAGGCTTTGCATGTATTGGAAGTGCTGGTGAAATACTGAGCGACTTATCTACAATTGATACAGAAAAAGCATTACAGTTAGTTCAACTTAGGTTGGAAGGCTTGCAACTGCTTAGAAACCGCTTAGGCGATAAAAATATTCGGTATAGAGAAAATGGAAGTTTTGAATTGCTGAATAAAAATGAATTAGATGTTTTAGACAAGATTGAATACTTAAACAATTTGCTCAAGCCAATTACTAAAAAGCAAACGTACAGCATTCAAAAAGAGGAAGCAGTAAATAATTTGGGGCTAAACAAAAACTACTTTAAAGCTATTGTACAAAACAACTGCGAAGGCGAATTGCACACAGGCGAAATGATGAAATCGCTTTATTTATTTGCAATTCAAAAAGGAGTGCAAGTGTTTACGGGCTGCAATGTTCAACAGATTGAGAGCAAAAATAACACTATCAGTTTTAGCGTTTCAAATCCTGTTCACCAAAATGATTTTAAGTTTTCTGCAAGAAAAATTATTGCTGCCACAAATGCTTTCACAAACAGTATTTTTCCTAATGCAGAAGTTAAGCCTGGCAGAGGTTTAGCAGTTGTTACAAAACCAATTTCAAACTTAAAGTTGAAAGGAATTTTTCACTTCGATGAAGGATTTTACTACTTCCGCGAAATTGACAACAGAATACTTTTTGGTGGCGGAAGAAACCTTGATTTTGAAGGTGAAACCACTACTGAATTTGGCATAAATTCTATAATATTAAACGACCTGCTACATAAACTAAAAAACGATATTCTACCTGAAAATAATTTTGAAATTGATTTGTATTGGAGTGGAATTATGGCTTTCGGGAAAGATAAATTTCCACACTTTAAATGGTTAGAAAAAAATATTTTCGGAGTTTACAAAATGGGTGGAATGGGCGTTGCTATTGGTAGCAAAGCAGGCGAAATTGCCGCTCAAGAAATCATCAATTCTCTTACCTAACTATTTTGTTTCAAACCAAGTTTCAGGATTTTTATACCAACTCAATAATGCTTCGTGTTGTGCAGCAGAAATGTAATTCTTTGTTGCGGCAGTTTCTAAAAGTATTTTATAGTTACTTAAAGTAAAAAAGCTACAATCAGCTTCTGCAAATGCCTTATCCGCTCTTTCAAAACCATAAGTAAAAATTGCGCCTAAGCCAATCACTTCCGCTCCGGCTTCGCGCACTGCTTCAACTGCCTTTAAACTACTTCCTCCGGTAGAAATTAAATCTTCAATTACCAATACTTTTTTTCCTGCTTCTAAAAAGCCTTCAATTCTATTTTCTAATCCATGTGCTTTCGGCTTATCGCGAACATAAATAAATGGCTTGCCAAGCGCATCGGCAACCAATGCACCATGCGGAATACCTGCGGTAGCAACACCTGCCACAACATCACAAGCAGCAAACTTTTCTTGAATAAGTTGTGCAAAACTATCTTTTAAGAAATTACGAACTTTTGGAAATGATAAAGTTTTGCGATTATCGCAATAAATAGGACTTTTAATACCGCTTGCCCAAGTAAATGGATTTTCGGGAGAAAGTACAACTGCTTTTATTTCGAGCAAATATTCAGCTACTTCGCTTGCAATAGAATTATTAAGTATCATGGCGCAAACATACACCATCTGGTTCAACACTTCATTTTTGAAAATAACATCTCCACATTTTGTTGATGATGGATCGGAATTTGTTTTCGATAAAACCATTACCACAGAGCAAGAATTGCTTGATTTTTTAAAGCCTGATTCTATTTTGTTTAAGGCTGATAACTCGCACCAGATATTGGTTTCAGTAAAAGAGCCGGAAGAAGTTTTAGAAATTTTCAAGCAAAATTTAAAACTCATTTATGCTGCCGGAGGAGTAGTAATAAATGAACTTAATCAAATTCTTTTAATTAAAAGAAATAGTTTTTGGGATTTGCCGAAAGGCAAACGCGAGCCTGAAGAGCAACTGCGTTTTACAGCAATTCGCGAAGTGGAAGAAGAAACCGGAGTGAAGGTAGAAACAGCATCGGAGCAAAGCATTACTACTTACCATTGTTACTGTTTACGAGGAGAATACTGCATTAAAGAAACGCATTGGTTTGAAATGAATGTAACGATTGGAGAGCAAATGCTTACTCCACAAACTGACGAAGGAATTGAAACTGTAATTTGGGTAGAAACTGCTGATTTACCTTTATACAAAGAAGAAATGTATCCAATGATTTGGAGCATTTTGGAGAGTTATCACTTTTAGCACAAAATTTTTCTTAACTAAAAACATATTACACTAAACCATTCAAATTTGAAGAAGCTGCTCCTTGTTTTCTTTGTGGCATTTACAATTTGCGAAGTGGCAAAAGCACAATCTGGCTTCACACAAAAGTTTAAGGTTTTTATTCAAGAAGAAGACGAGGAAGAACCACTGCAAGATGTGGTTGCAAATATTGTAGGAACAAATATTTCTTCAGTTTCTGATAGTTCAGGAAAGGTTATTTTAAGCAATGTTCCACAAGGGAATTACGTGATTGAATTTTCGCTTATCGGTTATTTTAAAAAGAAAGTAAAACGCAATGTTGTAAAGTCTGATTCCACTTTTGTAAAAGTATATATTGAACCAAAAGAAGAAGCACTTGAAACTATTACTGTTGTTACATCGCGAACCAATACACGCATAGAAATGAACCCGATTGCTATTGATGTGGTGAACAACGAAGAAATGACAGAACGCAGCGTAGATAAACCTTCCAGTATATCGCACGCACTAAAAGAGCAACAAGGCGTGCAAGTGCAGAGAACTTCTGCCACATCGGGCACATTCAATATTCGCCTGCAAGGCTTAAACGGAAAATATTCTCAATTTTTAAAAGATGGGTTTTCAACTTTTGGAGGTTTAAGCAGCGGTATTGGCATTGCACAAATTCCGCCACTCGACCTGCAACAAATAGAAATTATTAAAGGTCCGGCTTCAACACTTTATGGTGGCGATGCTATAGCAGGCGTTGTCAATTTAATTTCAAAAAAGCCGGTTGAAAATAATCCTGAAAGAGATATTTTGTTGAACATAGAAAGTACACGTTCAGTTGATGCAGGCGTATTTTTGAGTGAAAAAATAAAGTGGTTTGGCTTCACGCTCACATCAATGTATAGAAACCAAAAAGAGCGCGACTGGAACAACGATAATTTTGTGGAATATCCTAAACTGCAAAGGATTTACGCAGCACCAAAAATGTTTTTTGATATCGGAGAAAAAGTAAAAATAACATTAGGCGGGCAATACACCTACGAAACACGTTTAGGTGGCGCACTACCTTACATTAAAGGCTTAAACGATTCTACTTACAGTTACTTTGAACAAAACACCACACACCAAGCCATTTCAAATTTTTTACTCGAATACAAAGTTAATTCCGAAGGCAAGATTACTATTCGCAATGCCGTAAACTATTTCAATCGAAGTATAGAGTTGCCTAACTATAAATTTCATGGAATTCAAATAGCTTCAATAAGTGAAATCAACTACACTTACACGCACAAAAATCATACGCTCATCACAGGAATTGATGCGCGAACTGATGCTTTTCAAGACAAAATAAAAGATACCGTTTCCAATAGAAATTATGCTTACCAAACTATTGGTTTTTTTGCTCAATACACACTCAACTTAAAACGTGGAACCACAATAGAAACAGGTTTTAGAGGCGATTACAATATCCAAAAAGGGTTTATGCCATTGCCTTTTGTAGCCATTATGCAAAAATGGAATAAGCACTTTATTACAAGATTAAATGGTGGAATGGGATACAAACTTCCAACAATTTTTCAAGGAGAAAGTGAAGAGAAAAATTTTAAAAATGTACGAGCGCTGTCTGCCAATTTAAAACCTGAACTTTCTGCCGGAGGAACGCTGCATTTGTTAGCACCATTGCCTAATTTTAATGGTGTAAACATCACCATTTCACAACTGTGGTTCTACACACATATTTTTCAACCTTTAGTGGCTAAAACACAGCCAATTTTTAATTGCCTCACACTCGATTGTGATGAACTATTATTCAACAATAATTCAGGAAATATTACAACCAAAGGAGTTGAAACGCGCTTCCAGCTTTATTATCGTGGCTTTAATTTCTCAACAGGATATACTTATACCAACCACACTCAAACGCAAAATGGCGCAACTCGTGCAGCCATTTTAACTGCACCGCATCAAGTTTCACTTTTGTTTGGCTATGAACTTTTTAAAAGGTTTAGTGCAGGTTTAGATGCTTATTGGTTCAGCCCGCAAACACTTAGCGATGGCAGCACCACAAAATCAATTTGGGAACTTGGAATAAACACACAACTCAATTTAAAATATGTAATTGTTTTTGCCAATGTTGAAAATATTTTAGACATCAGACAAAGCAAATACGGTAGTTTAGTAAAGCCATTTCCAACATACAGAAATCCGCAATTCGCAGAAGTTTATGCGCCATTGGAAGGCACTATTTTTAATGTAGGATTTAAAGCTGTGCTTGGCAGCTTAGGCAAAAAGAAAAATACTAACGATGATGATTAGCCGTTTACTTTTTTGTGGTCTTCTAAAAACTTAGCTAAACCAATATCGGTAAGCGGATGGCTAAACAATGAAACTATTGACGAAAGCGGACAAGTAGCAATATCTGCTCCTACTTCTGCGCAGCGCACAATGTGCATACTATTTCTAATTGATGCTGCTAAAATTTCAGTTTTGTAATCGTAGTTATCGTAAATCAATCGAATTTGCTCTATTAACTGAACGCCATCCCAGTTGCTATCATCTACTCTTCCGATAAATGGCGAAACCATTGTGGCTCCAGCCTTTGCAGCTAAAAGTGCTTGTGCTGCGCTAAACACTAAAGTACAATTGGTTTTTATTCCATTCTCAGTAAACCATTTTATGGCTTTGATGCCATCTTTTATCATTGGCACTTTCACTACAATATTTTTGTGGAGCGCTGCCAACTTTTTACCTTCCTCTACCATGCCTTTAAATTCAGTAGAAATCACTTCTGCACTCACAGGTCCGTTTACAAGATTGCAGATAGCAACGTAGTGTTCTAAAACTGCTGCATCGCCTTTAATTCCTTCTTTTGCCATTAACGATGGATTAGTAGTAACACCATCTAAAACGCCTAATTCATTTGCTTCTTTAATTTGAGCAAGGTTTGCGGTATCTATAAAAAATTTCATGGTAAATATTTTTGCTGATTTAAGAATGATATTTGAAACAAAACTATATGCAATTCAACAAAAGCCTTAAATAAAAAAAGGCAAGTTACTTATATCGCACCGCTCAACCATCTACCTTTGCTGGGTTTCCCCCCTGGAGGATTCAACAGGAGCTGGTCGTATAAGACTTGCCCGTAGCAAAAATAGAAGCAAGTTTTTCATTACCAAATTAAAATTTCTGAAAAGAGAAATGAATTATCACTTAGCTACGCTCCTTTCGTTGGTATTGTTACATTTGCGCCCTCAAAAAAAAAGAATTATGGGCTTACAATGTGGTATTGTTGGTTTACCAAATGTTGGAAAATCAACTCTTTTCAATGCAATTTCTTCAGCAAAAGCACAAGCTGCAAACTTTCCGTTTTGCACTATTGACCCAAACGTGGGCGTGGTTACTGTGCCTGATGTGAGGTTAGATAACTTGAGCGAAATTGTGAAGCCGCAACGCGTATTGCCTACTACTATTGAGTTTGTCGATATTGCAGGTTTGGTAAAAGGCGCACACAAAGGCGAAGGCTTAGGCAATCAATTTTTAGGAAATATCCGCACGGTTGATGCTATTATTCACGTACTTCGTTGTTTTGAAGACCCAAATATTATTCACGTAGATGGAAGTGTGAATCCTGTGCGCGACAAAGAAATTATTGATACAGAACTTCAACTTAAAGATTTAGAAAGCGTAGATAAAAAGCTTGATAAGCAAAAAAAATTATCTAAAAGCAACGATAAAGAAGTTTTAAAAAGTATTGAAGTGCTTGAAGTGTATAAACGCCACTTAGAAGAAGGCAAAAGCGCCCGCAATGCTCCGGTTGAAGAGGAAGACAAAAAATATATTGAAGATATTCAGTTGCTTACTGCAAAGCCGGTAATTTATGCTTGTAATGTGGACGAAGCGAGTGTGGTAAATGGCAATAGTTTTGTAGAAACTGTGAGAGCAGCAGTTGCGCATGAAGATGCGCAAGTAGTGATTATTTCAGCAGCTATAGAAAGCGAAATTGCTTCTTTGGAAAGTGCAGAAGACCGCGCTGTATTTTTAGCAGATTTAGGGTTGAAAGAAAGCGGACTAAACCGTTTAATTCAAGCAGCATACAAGTTACTAAAACTACAAACTTACTTTACTGCTGGCGAAAAAGAAGTGCGCGCTTGGACAATTTACGAAGGCACAAAAGCACCACAAGCAGCAGCTGTTATCCACTCAGATTTTGAACGCGGTTTTATTCGTGCACAAGTAATCTCTTACAACGATTATATTACTTACAGAAGTGAAGCAGCGGCACGCGATGCAGGCAGGCTGCGTAGCGAAGGCAAAGAATATATTGTGCAAGATGGAGATGTGATGCACTTTATGTTTAACGTGTAATTGAGAGCAAAGTTTTTGTTTCAACTTCTTATACAATTCAATTTATATACTGTTAATTTCAATAAAAGAAACGCAGCTTTTTTTTTAGAGTGTAGAAAAAAATATTTTTTTGTACCCAATGAAACTAAGAGCTATCGGCTTTCTACTTATTTTAATAGCTTTCATAACATTGCCACCAATTGCAAATCACTATAGCGGCAGTGTAAAAAACACTTCTATCTACACACTTTCTGAGGAAGAAGAACATAGAGAAGAATGCTCTAAAACTGTAGATGTTTTTGCATCAAACCTTTACGAGTTTAATTTCTTTAAACCTAACACAACCATTATGGCCATTGCTACTGAGTTTATTAAAACGCATAGCAACTTCGGTTTAGAAATTCCTTTTCCCCCTCCCGAACAAAATTTAGTGTAATCATCATTTTTTCCTAAGGAAGAAAAGATTTTGAATGAATTTTTATTCATTCCTGAATTGCCATACAACAAAACTGTATTGGCAAACTTTCAAAAATTTATTACACTAATTTCTTTCTATTTAGATGATAAAAAAAGAACAACTTTTCGCTAACCTGAAGTATGATTTTGCTTCCGGATTAGTGGTATTTTTAGTAGCACTTCCGCTATGTTTAGGAATTGCAATGGCATCTGGTGCGCCACTATTTGCAGGGATTATTACCGGAATAATTGGCGGTATTGTAGTGGGCAGTATTTCAAATTCAAACATCAGCGTTTCCGGCCCTGCTGCGGGGCTCACAGCTATTATTATTGCAGCAATTTCTTCTTTAGGTTCGTATGAAACATTTTTAACTACCGTGTTTATTGCCGGTATCATTCAACTTATATTAGGAATTTTAAAAACCGGAGCAGTTTCTAATTATTTTCCCAATAATGTAATTGAAGGAATGTTGGCAGGTATTGGCATTATTATTATTACAAAGCAAATTCCTAAAGCGCTTGGCGCTGATATAGAAGTAGGCAGCGGTTTGGCAATTTTTACAGATATAGCTGAGTCGTTTACACAAATACAGCCTGGGGTTTTGGTTATTACGGTGGCTTCGCTGGCTATTATTTTGGCTTGGGATAAAGTGAATTTTTTGAAAAAAATTAAAGTTCTCCCTAGTGCTTTGGTGGCAGTAATTGTCGGCACAATGCTGAATGAAATATTTATTGCAACAGGAAATTCTCTTGCTGTTACTTCAAATAACTATTTAGTTACACTTCCCATAATTTCAAATTTCAACGAACTAAAAGAAGTATTTATTCAGCCCGATTTTCTAAACTTTTCAAACGGGTTTAATTACCAAAGTTTCCTTAATAAAGAAGTATGGACAATTGCCGGAACTATTGCTATTGTGGCTTCATTGGAAACACTTTTATGTATTGAAGCAACCGATAGAATTGACCCGCAAAAAAGGCTTACCGATACTAATTTAGAACTTAAAGCGCAAGGCATTGGAAACATCATCAGTTCGCTTGTTGGCGGCTTACCAATGACCTCTGTTGTGGTACGCTCATCAGCCAATGCCAATGCTGGTGCCAAAACCAAAATGTCCACCATTGTTCATGGTTTATTACTTTTGGTTTGTGTATTAACTATTCCATTTTTCTTAAACAAAATACCTTTAGCAACATTAGCTGCAATACTTTTAGTCATCGGTTTCAAATTAGCCCGACCGGCAGTTTTCAAACACTTCTTTAAAAGAGGGAAATACCAATTTACGCCTTTTATAGTAACGGTTGTAACAGTTGTATTTCAAGATTTACTTATTGGTGTTGCATTAGGAATGGGTGTGAGTATTTTCTCCATTTTAAAAGGAAATATGGAACGCGCTTACTACTTCAGAAAAGAAGAATATAAAGATGGAGATATAATTCATATTCACTTAGCCCAAGAAGTTTCTTTCCTAAACAAAGCCGCAATTTTATTTACACTCGATGCTATTCCAAACAACTCAAAAGTAATTATCAATGCTTCGGATACGGTTTACATTGCGCACGACATCTTAGATAGCCTGCGGGAATTTCGGGATATTAGAGCTCCGCTTAGAGATGTGGAAATTACGCTTATTGGCTTTAAAGATGAATACAACTTAGAGAACACTGACACAAATTCAAAACGAGTTTCTATAGAACATTCACTTTTAATAAAGCATAGAAACAGAATGAAAACTTCTGATAAGCTGATTGAAGAAATAAAAAGTGAAAAGAAGAAGAAAAGGGCAAAATCTACAACTCTATAATAATCAAAATTACAGTTTCGATTATGCCGCAAAATCATTTTTCATTAAAACAAAATACAAATTAAAATGTCAGACTTTTATAGTAAAATAATAGAGAATAATAAGAAATGGGTTGAAACACAATTAGCATTAGACCCTGATTTTTTTAACCGCTTAAAAGATGTTCAAAACCCACCACTGCTGTGGATTGGTTGCTCTGATAGTCGCGTGCCGGCAAACCAAATTATTGGAGCAAAACCGGGTGAAGTTTTTGTTCATCGCAATATTGCAAATATGGTTGTGCATTCAGACATGAATATGCTGAGTGTATTAGACTATTCCGTGAATATTTTAAAAGTGAAACACATTATTGTGTGTGGACACTACGGCTGCGGTGGCGTGAAAGCTGCGATGGGCAAATCATCTTTTGGAGTAATTGATAACTGGATTCGCCATATTAAAGACAGCTACAAATTTCATAAAACAGAAATTGAAAATTGTGCCAATGAAAAGGATAAACTCAATTGCTTTGTTGAATGGAATATAAAACAGCAAGTGCTTAATCTTGCTTCAACATCTATTGTGCAACAAGCATGGCACAACAAGCAAGAGCTTTCAATACACGGCTGGGTTTATGGGCTAGAAACCGGTTTGGTAAAAGACTTAGACGTTTCTTTTAGTTCGCATAGCGACCTTAAATACAGTGATGTTTACAAATTAGAATTTGAATAAAAAGCATAAAAAAAGGGATAGTGTTATTACTATCCCTTTTCTACTCAAGAGCTAATGTGTATTTACTTATAGCAAACCGACTTTACTACTTCTACTACTTTTTCTACCGAAGGCAAGTAAGCTTCAACTAAGTTTGGCGCATAGTGCATAGAAGCATCAGCACCGCAAACACGTCTAATTGGCGCGTCTAAATAATCAAAAGCATTGCGCTGTACCTGGAAAGTAATTTCCGAAGCAATAGAAGCGAATGGCCAACTTTCATCTACAATTACCAAGCGGTTAGTTTTCTTTACCGATTGCAGAATTGTTTCCACATCTAAAGGGCGAATAGTTCTTAAATCAATTACTTCAGCATTTATACCACTCTCTGCAAGTGCATCTGCTGCTTGCAAAGCAATTTTCATCATCTTATTATAGCTCACCAAGGTTACATCTGTTCCTTCGCGTTTCACATCTGCTTTTCCAATTTCAATCACATACTCTTCATCAGGAATTTCGCCCATATCAGAATACATCACTTCACTCTCCATAAAAACAACCGGATCGTTATCGCGAATGGCAGCTTTTAGCAAACCCTTGGCATCGTAAGGATTAGAAGGAGAAATTACTTTTAAACCCGGCACACAAGCCAGCATATTGGTAAACATTTGAGAGTGCTGTGCCGCCAACTGTCCGGCACTGCCTTGCGGCCCTCTAAACACAATTGGGCATAGAAATTCGCCAGCGCTCATTGCATTTACTTTTGCCGCACCATTTATGATTTGGTCAAACGCTAAAAGCGCAAAGTTCCAAGTCATAAATTCAATAATTGGCTTAGTGCCATTCATGGCAGCGCCAACTCCAATACCTGCAAAACCTAATTCAGAAATTGGCGTATCAATTACTCTTTTGGCTCCAAACTCAGCTAACATTCCTTGGCTCACTTTGTAAGCTCCATCATAGTCTGCCACTTCTTCGCCCATTAAAAAAACACGTGGGTCGTTTCGCATTTCTTCGCTCATGGCTTCGCGTAAAGCTTCGCGGAATCTAAGTTTTCTCATTTTCTTTTCCGTTTAAAACGTTTTTAAAAGCGGTGCAAAATAAAAAAGGTTGGCAGTAAAACCAACCTTTTGGGCGACCAATGGGACTCGAACCCACGACCAACGGAACCACAAACCGCTACTCTAACCAACTGAGCTATGGTCGCCATTTTTATGAGGCGCGAAGATAATGCCTTATTCGCAAAAGTTGAAGTTTCTTTGCAAGAAAAAAATAAGAGCAAACTAAATCCAAAGTAGGCTTAAATATTGAATACACTATTACTCTACTTGGAAACGCCAACGCTCAGTCTCTTCTTTATCTTTTTGAACTTGTTTTTTCTTTCCTTTTGCTATTGATGTATTCTTAAATAGTACATCAAAATTTTTATCGTTTTGAATTACTGCAATTGCCTTTTGCAAAGGATTATTCAACACATTACTCACTTGCCAAAACACATTTGCATCAAATAAATTACGAGCCAAATTTGCTTTTACTGCAATTGGCAAAGCTTTTGAAGAACGTTTTAAATCATGCGCTTTTGAAGTGCGATAATCTTTATCTCCAAACTTTATAGTTGTAAATTCCGTGATTACAGTATCTTCTTTTGGCACAGTAATATCGTTTAAAAAAGAAGTGTCGGACTCAGCTGCGGCATATAAGTTTTGGTAAAAAGAATCGGGCACCACATAGCTACTGATGAACGACTCGGCAGTTGGAAACTGCGCCAAAATTTTAGCTCTATTTTTATCTAAATATTCTGCCCCGTGTTGAACCAAAAATCCTCTGCGAATTAAAGCATTGTAATAGCGCGAACCACCGGTGGTATCAACAGGAACAAAATAATCGGGCGAAACACCACCTCCGCCATAAACTGTTCTGCCCGAATAAATTGTTTTATACTTTAAAGAATCGGGCTGCTTAAATGTATCGCTACCAAAAAGCTCGCCACTATTGTATCTGCGCATGTATTCATCGTTGTAATCTTTTTTGCCATTATCGTAAGGACGCTGAATGCAGCGATCGCTTGGAATATAATAATGCGCTGTAGTAAGTTTTATTTGTGAGCCATCGGGCAGGTTAAATGGCTTTTGCACTAAACCTTTTCCCCATGTTCTTCTGCCAACCAATAAACCTCTATCGTTATCTTGAATACAGCCTGAAAGAATTTCACTGGCAGAAGCAGAACCTTCGTTGATTAAAACAATTACTTTTCCGAACTTAAACATACCATTTCCATTGGCTCTGCTTTCGCTCTTTTGGCTATGCAGGCCTTGGGTGTAAACAATCATTTGGTCTTTCATTAAAAATTGATTGCAAAGATCAATTGCTGTGTATAGGTAACCTCCGGTATTATCTTGCAAATCAACAATAATATTCTTCATGCCTTTGTTGCGCAAGTCCTTTACTGCTGTATGAAATTCTTGCATAGTAGTTGCAGCAAATCTTGAAATTTTCACATAACCAACATCGGGCAAAACCATGTAATGCGCTTCTACACTGTATATTGGAATTTTATCGCGCTGAATTACAAACGTTAATGGCTGAGTGTTTCCTTTTCGAATAATACTTACGCTCACTTTGCTACCTTTCGGTCCACGCAAATGTTTTATCACCCAATTATTATCCAAACCTTTAAAAACTGCTGTGGTATCATCTACTTTCACAATTCTATCGCCAACGCGAATACCAACCTTTTCTGATGGGCAACCGCTAATTACTTCTTGAACGGTAATTGTATCTTTTAAAATTTGAAATGAAATTCCAACGCCTTCAAAATTGGCTTGCAAAGGTTCTTCGCTACGTTTTACATCTTGAGCTTTCACATAAGAACTATGCGGATCTAAATCTTCTAAAATTTTCGCAATAGCATCATCAACCAATTTTTTATTATCAACTGTATCCGTGTAATAAGCATTTACAATATTCAATACATCTTTAAACTTTTGTCCTTGGTCGTAAGTTGGAAGTTGCGAAAACGCTGAACTTGCTGCCATTGCAAAACATGCAGCTACTACAATTATTTTTTTCATCTGTAAAAAATGTAATTTCAAATAAAAGAAAACCTACGCTCTGTGCAAGAAAGTTATTTCCCTTCCACTAAAATCTTTTTTAATTCTTCTGCTCCCACAGTAGGCACGCGCTCTTCTTTTGCTCGAAGAATGGCGTAATCACAAGCTTTTATTGCTTCTTTTATGTTGCCTGTTTTGTAAAGTAAATAAGCGTAAGTGAGATTATTGGTTGAAGTATTTTTCAAATTCACAGCTTCAAAAGCCCATTTTTCTGCTTTCTTTAAAAGTGGCTTGTCGCTTACATTTAAGTAATAATTCCAAGCAATATCATTTAAAAGATAGGCATCTTTTTTATCTGCTTTTTTTAAATAATTAGTTGCAAATTTATCGTAGCTAACCCAATCATTATTGCGTGCGGCATATTCCATAGAAAGCTTGTTTATTTGTTGCTTTGAGTCCGCTGCATTATAGCTTTCAAGCATTTTAATTCCGGCATCAAAAAGTGCTTTGTCATTTTTGCTAAGCGCATCATTCATGCTTCTTTCTGCAAGTTGATTTAATTTTCCTTCTACCACTTTTGCACCTAAATTTTGGTTGTAGTATTCTTTATTTTTTAAAATATAAGGTAAACCCGGAGATGCAATATGTGTGGTATAAGTAAAAATATCTTTCACCATTTTTGGATTTTGCAATTCACTTTCCGGTAAAGATTTTAGCAATTCCGAAAAAGCCTTTTCAAAATTTTCGCCTTCATTAAAAAGAGCTTCTACATAGGTTTTCATAAATTCAGGAGTGCGATTTCCGGCATCGTATTTTCCCTTTAAAGCATCTAACTCACCCGGAAGTTGATTGTTTGATTTCTTTCCTGTAGCAACCAATAAATCAGGCGTTGCTAAACCCACCAAACGGTTCACTACTTTTCTATTGCCATCAATCCAAAGCATGGTTGGGTAAGCGCGCACACCAAACTCCGCGGCAATGGAAGGTCCTTCCCCTTTTTCCATATCAAATTTGGAGTTAATGAATTTTGCATTGAAATAATTTCCTACTTCTTCTTTTGGAAACACATCTGCTGCCAATCTTTTACAAGGTCCGCACCAAGTGGTGTAGCAATCCATAAAAATAAGTTTGTTTTCTTGCTTAGCTTTTGCCAAAAGTTGCTCGAAAGTTTTATCGTGTTCAAAAATTATTCCTTGAGCATTGGATTGAATACCAAATGCGGAAAGAAGAATTAAAAGAATAAAAGTTCCTTTTTTCATAACTGATTTTTTTTAACTGAGTTTCCAAATTTTAGCGAGTTCTAATTTAATTTTTTCTCCATAAAAAATTTGAGTTGTTTGCTCAAAGTTTTCGGTGTAATCGCTTACATAAAATTCATTTTCACTGCTTTTCTTGTTGCTAAGTAAATAAAGTCTTTGTAACTCTAATTGTACTTCGCGTGCGGCATAAATAGTATTATCAAAAATTTTGACATGCGGAGGCAGCAGATCTGCAATTTTATCTTTAATGAGCGGATAGTGTGTGCAAGCTAAAATTAGTGCATCAATATCTTCAAATTCTTTGCGGTTGATGTAATACTGCAAAACTCCGTCAATAGTTGAATTTGGCGCAAATCCTGCTTCTATCATTGGTGCTAAAAGCGGAGTTGCCAACGAAGTAATTTCCAACTCTGGTTTTTGTTGCTTAAACAATGATTCATAAACGCCTGATTGCACCGTTGCTTGCGTTCCAATTATTCCTATTTTTTTTATGCTTTCATCTTGTGTTACTGCAAGTACTACAGGATGTATCACACCAAAAATATGAATGTCATCTTTGTACATTTCGTGTAAAAAACGGTACGAAACCGCTGTTGCAGAATTGCAAGCAATCACAATGGCTTTGCAGCCTTTCTCGATTAAAAAATCAGTGATAATATAGGAATATTGCTTTATAGCTCTTGCCGATTTATCGCCATAAGGCAGATGTGCTGTATCGCCAAAATAGATAAGTTTTTCGTTTGGCAGTAGCTTAGAAATAGCATTGGCGACCGTTAGGCCGCCAATACCACTATCAAAAACACCAATAGGTTGAGATTTATTTAACTTCAAAATATTTTATTTTGTGCCTGCAGGTTTTACCGGTGTAGTTGTTTTAGGTGCAGTTGGAGCAGCAGGAGCGCTGGCTGCAATTTTCTTTTTCAAACTTTCGGTTACATCAAATTCTCCTTTAGGGAAGTATGGTACGCCACCACTTGCAACATCTAAAATGTAAGTGTAGTTACCTTCTTTAGCCACTTCATCTAAAAGTTTAATGTACTTATCGTTAATTGGCTTCATCAATTCCATTTGATATTTTTCTAATTCGCCTTGTACTTTTTCTTCAAAAGCTTGAATACGTCTTTGCAAATCTTGAAGCTCTTGAATTTTTGCTTCTAAAATTGCTTCCATCATATTCTTGCCGTTGTCTTGCACATCTTTACTTTTGGTTTCGTACTCTTTGTACATGGTTTCAAGCACTTTGGTGTAATCGCCTTTCTTCTTTTCTAATGCTTCTTGCATTTGCTTAAATTCCGGCATTGAGTGCAACACTTCTGCTGAATTTAAGTGCCCTATTTTTTGAGTTTGAGTGTAAGCGCTTGTTAATAAAAAAGCACAAAATACAGTTGCTAATAATTTCTTCATGTCTTGTTTTTAATTAAAAAAGGTTTGCGAAGATAGAAACTTCGGTTAATTATTTTACTTAGTTGCCGGAGCGGTGGTTGTTTTAGAAATTCCAAGTGCCGATAAAATATCTTCACTTCTATTTAAGCGCTCGCTGTAATAAAGGATTGAAGGCCCGCTCGATTTATCTAAAATTAAGTCGTAGCCTTTAGCTTCAGCATATTTCTTCATCTCGTTATATACTTTGTCTTGAATTGGTTTTACTAATTCTTGGCGCTTTGTAAAAAGTTCGCCATTGGGGCCAAACTTTGCTTTTTGGAAATCCTTAACAGCACTCTCTTTGGTTTCAATTTCTTTGATTCGTTGCTGCTTCATTTGGTCGGTAAGCAATACTTGCTCCGATTGAAATTTACGATAAGCATTGTCCACATCTTTCATTTGTGCATCTACATCTTTTTGCCAGCCGGCTGCAATGTTATCTAATTGCGTTTGGGCATCGGTGTATTGTTTCATTTTAGAAAGTATGTATTCTACATCTACAATACAATACTTTTGGGCATTTGCAGCAAATGTTGCTGTTGTTACCAATAATAGAACAAGTAATTTTTTCATGGTGAATAATTTCGGAATTGGAAACGAAGATGTGGGCTAAAGATTATTGAACCTAATTTTCTTAACAGAACTTATCAATTTTTTCTTGAGCCAAAGTATTTCACTTTTGCTTGCGAGCAATTCTAGTTCTCCATGTTTTAGGATATCGCGCTAAATGAAGTATTGCAATTACTGTTATCACATCTTCTTGCACCACATAAAATATGCCAAACGGAAATCGTTTTGTTTTTATCTTTCTAATTTCTTTATACTCTACAGCACGCAATAATGGCTTGCGTAAAATTGCATTTATTGCTACATCAACAGACAATAAAAAATCTTCACCTAACCCTTGGAACCTGCAACTCTTACCAATTATATGCTTCTTGAACATCTTGTTCAACCTTCGTGAGCAAATTTAGCTGGTAGTTCGTTTTGCCTTTTTCGTACGCACACTTTTCTTAACTACTTCCCACGTTGTACGTTTGGCAGTACTTTTGTACATATTTAATCGTTCGTCCAACATTTCTTTCTGCTGTTTAGAAAGAGTGATTTTATCTTCTGCAATACTGTCCCAAATTTCTTCAACTAATAACACTTTTTCTGACGTGCTTAAGTCTTTGTAATTCAGTAAATCTATATACGATGTTTATACAAAGATAATAATGTTTGCAACACATTGCTCTTGCCTAATCACACTTATTAAACTCCTCCTTAAATAAAAAAAACTACTCAAAAAGCCTCTCACTTCTAATTTGTATCCGGCTCTAATCCAAATTTCTTTTGAAGTACTTTTATTATTGGATTGATTTCTAACAAGCGTTTCAGCATATCTTCATCGGTATAATAAATTGCAGTAGTTGCTGAATTTTCTTTGTCCACCGAAATTTTTACTTCTAAATTTACTCCGGTGTGTGCGCTCAGAAATTTCTCTAATGAAATTGCTACTTCATTTAGCTTTTCAAATTGCGCTTCGGCTTGAACGGTTACAAGAATTTTGCTTTCGTGCATTACAAGTTCCGGAGAAAAAATTGAAAATAATGCTTTGGCACCACGCTTAACTTCGGGAAGTTGCTCAGCAAATTTTTTCCAAAGCAATAAAATATTGTCTTGGTTTAGTTCCAGAATTTCTACTGGTGTAGCAATATATTTTTCAGACTCAGTTTCTTCTACTTTTTGAACCTGCTTCTTAATATTTTCTACATTATCTGAAGCATTAAAAACCTTGCCTGTTCTGCGAATTACAGTAGCTGCACTTTTAGGTTCCGGTTTAGAATTACTTACAGCAGGTGCGTTTCCGATGGCCGGCTTTTCACTCACTTTAGGTTCGGGTTTTGGTGCAGTACTTAGCTTCGTCAAGTCTGCTAATTCTGCAGCTTCATCTTCTTCAGAAATGTTTAGTTCACCATTTTTTTTTTGTCGGTAGAAAAACCAACTTCACTCAAACGATTTACAAAGCACATTTTTACTAATGCCAACTCCACCGTGAGCCGTTTGTTTTTGCTCATTCTATAGCGAACATCACATTCGTTGCCAAGTGCTAAGCAGTTGATTAAAAAATTTCCATTGGCAACTAAAGCTTGCTGTAAATATTTTTCTTTTAGTGTAGAACTAAGTTCTAAAATATTAGCTGTTGCTTCACTTTTACAGAACAATAAATTTCTGAAATGTTCGCACAAACCAATCATAAAATCATCGCCTTCAAATCCCTTTTGCAATATTTGATGAAAGAGCGTGAGCAAGTCCGATACGTTTTCTGCCAAAAGAGCATCTGTTACTTTAAAAAAATAGTCGTAATCGAGCACATTCAGGTTTTCAAGCACTTCGGAATATGCTAATTTTCCTCCGCCAAAACTCACCAAACGGTCGAGCATGCTAAGTGCATCGCGCATACCGCCATCTGCTTTTTGTGAAATAATGTGCAGCGTATCTTCATCGAATGGAATATTTTCTTGCACACAAATTTCGCGCAAATGCTTTACGATAGTTTCAATAGAAATTCTACGAAAATCAAACACCTGGCAACGCGAAAGTATGGTTGGAAGTATCTTGTGCTTTTCGGTAGTGGCAAGTATAAATTTGCAATAAGCAGGTGGCTCTTCTAAGGTTTTTAAAAACGCATTAAAAGCTGCTTGCGAAAGCATGTGAACCTCATCTATAATATAGATTTTAAACGTTCCACTTTGTGGCGGAAAACGAACTTGGTTCACCAACTCGCGAATATCTTCAACAGAGTTATTCGATGCTGCATCTAATTCATAAATATTGAATGAACTGTTTTGCGCAAACGAAGTACAAGAATGGCAAGTACCGCAAGCCTCAAAATCGGCAGTAGGTGTTTCGCAGTTAATAGTTTTTGCAAGAATACGTGCAGCCGTAGTTTTGCCCACACCACGCGGACCGCAAAACAAAAACGCATGAGCTAACTTGCCGCTCTTTATTGCATTGCGCAGCGTATTGCTCACGTGCTCTTGCCCCATCATTTCCGAAAAAACTTGAGGGCGATATTTTCTTGCACTAACTAAAAAATCTGCCATGGAAACACAAACGTACCTATTTTTTTTGCTTATCAAAGTTTTGGGAAGTGCAAATAATTTCAAATAACTTTCTTCATCAGCAACTGAAACTAAAGACAAAAGTTCTGTACGCTCTTGAGTAAAAGCCTAAACTTGTTTTAACAATTTATACAAAAATAAAAAACAATATCCTCTATATCACCTTTTTAGAAATTTATACACTGAGCTATTGCCATCATTTTCTGCAATTTTAATTACATACAACCCATTGCTAAGATGGGTTACATCTATGCTGGAGTTAATTTTATCAATTTCATTACTCTCAAACATCAGACTGCCGCTTGTGTTGTATATACTTATCTGCCGTATTTGCTTATTCCCCAAGTTCACTATGTTGAGCATACTATTTGCAGGGTTTGGGTATAACAAATAGGCATTATCTTTTTTACCTTGTAATGGTAGCTCCGATATGCTTGTTGCTATCATGTGGCACTGGGTATGCCCCATAAAGCTCTGAGTTGAAAATGATATACTGCCTCTTATTGAATCTGAATAGCAAATCAATTCTTCGAACCCTGAGTAATAACTACATTGAGGATAATTAACCTCAGGAAATGGTTTTGTAAGCCCCCCGATTTTAGAAAGAACAGGGCCTAAAAATAAGTTCCTGTCCATACTGGTATTATAGGAATTATAGAGGCGGTTTTCATAAACTCTTGTTTCTGTGCTTGTTACGTATAATGTATCAAAAGTAGGAAAAGTACTATCGGTAAGGCAGCGTATCCGGCTGTTGCCCACTATAAAAGTATCACCTACCTGAGGATTAAAAGAATATAGAAAATTAAACTTCTCCATTATCTTATCGTACCAAAATATACTGTCGTTGCTTTCTGCTAAAAATTCATAGCCTATAATATTTTCTGAGCGCCCTTGCCACTTTTCAATACCCATAAAACTGATACTGGACGCTATAAGTTTTTTTGTATTTACATTGTTTATAACCGTATCCTTTTCGTATGCCAATTTAATATAGTAATCATAAGTCTGCGAGTTTTGTTTGTATATCCATGTTGCTCCGGGCGGGCACCAAGGAGCATTATCTATAATTGGCTGGGCATTTGTTTCCTTACATAGCAAGCTGAAAGCCAATAGCAATGTAAGCAGTATATGTTTTGTTACATTTTCCATAGCTGCAAGTGCTTATTTCTTTTATAAAATTAAAAGCCTCTTTTCTAAATCTTGCACTTTTGCATTTTGCTCCTGTAATGCTTTTATCAGCAGCGGAATAAACTCCACATAATTAACCGAAAGGTATCCTTTATCATCTACCGATACCAAATGAGGATACAATACTTGAATTTCCTGTGCAGAAAAACCAAAATGCAACTTATTGTCAAAATTATAGCTTCCTAAGTCGTCTTTTAAAACATTTACACTTAATGAGTCGTTATTAGGATATTTATTAAAAGACTGGTCAAATGTATATTGATATGGCTTTAGGAGGAGCAGACTGCTTAATCCATTTTGTATTGGCGTAATATTCTTTTTAAATCTCACATCTGAATAATAGTTTGTAGTGTTTACAAGAAGGTTTCCGCTTATCCAAAGTTTGTGGGTAGTATTTCCTTGGTTTCCGATTCCAATGTTACCGTTGTCTTTAATAAACATTAAATAGTTTGCACTGCCTGAAGTAGGCCACGGCTTCCAAATATTTAATCCGTTACCATAATACTCTATAGCAAAACTACCATTATTGGGAGAACCTGTGCTTTGTCCAAATGTTAATGCTTTGTAGGCATCATAACCTATTTGTATAAAAGCATCATTTCTAATTTTAAACTGCCCTTGAGAAAACAAGGTAGAAGTAACAGCAATAAAAACGAAGGTGGTAAAGATTTTTTTTCATGATTTTGTTTTTTGGTTTCATAAATAAACACATTTTATTTGTAGATTTTAAAAAAAACTTAATATTTTATTTTTATACAATTATCCGAGTGATTATTACTTTCGGCACGTGATTCAATACCAACAATTACTCAAACATATTTTAGAAACGGGAACTTTTAAAAGCGACCGCACAGGAACAGGAACTTACAGCGTTTTCGGTTATCAAATGCGCTTAAATTTGCAAGAAGGCTTTCCGCTTGTTACCACTAAAAAACTGCATTTAAAATCTATTATTTATGAGTTGCTTTGGTTCTTGAAAGGGGAAAACAATATCCGCTACTTGTGCCAAAACGGTGTGCGGATTTGGGACGATTGGCCTTATGCAAAATTCAAAAACAGTGCCGAGTTTAATGGTGAAGATATTAAAGCCTTTGCCTTAAAAGTTTCTGAAGATGAAAACTTTGCTGCAAAGTGGGGAAATTTAGGTCCTGTGTATGGTGTGCAATGGCGCAGTTGGCAGGGTGCAAACGGTGAAACGATTGACCAAATTTCTGATTTAATAAAACAGCTAAAAACCAATCCGGATTCACGCAGATTGATTGTGAGTGCATGGAATGTTCCATTTATTTCTGAAATGGCGTTACCGCCTTGCCACACAATGTTTCAGTTTTATACGGCAATAGATGCCAAGAGCGGAAAGCGCAAGTTGAGTTGCCAGCTTTACCAGCGCAGTGCCGATGTGTTTTTAGGTGTTCCTTTCAATATTGCATCTTATGCTTTGCTCACCATGATGATTGCCCAAGTTTGCGATATGCTGCCGGGCGATTTTGTGCATACTTTGGGCGATGCGCATTTATATTCAAACCACACGGAGCAAGCAAAATTGCAGCTTTCGCGTGAGCCGCGCACACTTCCGCAAATGAAGATAAACGAAAGTGTAAAAGATATTTTTGGATTTAGCTACGAAGATTTTACGCTCGAAAATTACAATCCACATCCACATATTCCGGCAGTAGTTGCGGTGTAAAACAACTATGCGTTTTACTAATAATTTAATTCTAATTTTTCTTTGGTATAGCTCCTTATTTGTGCAGTAAGTTCTGCATCTGCAGCTAATTTTTTCCCATAAGAAGGTATCATTTTCAAAATATTATCATGCCACTCATTTGTCATTTTATCGGGGAAGCATTTTTCTAAAACAGTAAGCATAGCAGCTACAGAGGTAGAAGCGCCTGGTGAAGCGCCTAACAACGATGCCAAAGTACCTTTTTTGTTTACTACTATTTCGGTTCCAAACTCTAATTTGCCGCCTTCTTCTTCATCTTTTTTAATTATCTGAACTCTTTGTCCTGCAACTTTCAATTCCCAATCTTCTTCATTAGCATCTTTAATAAATTGGCGTAAAGCCGCCACGCGCTGCTCTTTCGACATGCTAACTTGCTCAATTAAATATTTAGTAAGTGGAATATTGTGCCACCACGCACCAAACAACGAACGAATATTTTTGTAGTTGATGCTTTCAGGCAAATCTAAATAGCTTCCTTCTTTTAAAAACTTAGTTGAAAATCCGGCAAACGGTCCAAACAATAAGGCTTTTTCGCCATCAATTATTCGTAAATCTAAATGCGGAACCGACATTGGTGGAGCACCAATGGAAGCCTGCGTGTAAACCTTAGCGTGATGCTGCGATACCAACGCTGGATTTTTGGTTACCAACCACTGACCCGAAACAGGAAAGCCGCCATAGCCTTCGCTTTCTTCAATGTCTGAACTTTCTAACAATGGTAAGGCGTAACCACCGGCACCTATAAATACAAAATCTGTATTTAGATTATGCTCCACATTACTCATTCTATCTTTTACTTCCACATTCCAACCGCCATTTTCATTCGCAGTTATTTCTTTTGCTTCGTGATAAAAGAATACATCTACACTCGATTTTTCGGTTAAAAAATGTTCCATTTTTTGCGTTAAAGCACCAAAATTCACATCTGTACCTAAGTCCATTTTGGTTGCTGCCAATGCTTCGTTTGCTTCGCGTTTGTGCATAATCAACGGAATCCATTCTTTTAATTTTTCTTTATCGGTAGAAAATTGCATAGCAGCAAACAAATGCGATTTGGTGAGTGCCGCGTATCTTCGCTCAAGAAAATCAACATCTTTTTCACCCAAAACCAAACTCATGTGTGGGCAAGAATTGATAAATTCTTTCGGATTACTGATGTGTCCTTTGCTTAATAAATACGACCAAAATTGTTTAGAAAGTTCAAACTCTTCAACAATTTTTTCTGCCTTAGAAATATTGATTTCACCATTAGCATTTTGTGGCGTGTAGTTTAATTCACAAAAGCCTGAATGCCCCGTTCCTGCATTGTTCCAAGGTGCAGAACTTTCAAGTGCGAAACTCTTTAACCTTTCAAAAATTGCAATTTTAAGTGTGGGTTGAAGTTCATGCAGAAACGTTCCTAAAGTAGCGCTCATTATTCCGCCTCCAATTAAAATAAAATCGTAGTGTGTCTTCGGAAGTTTATTGTTATCACTCATGGCATTTTAAGTTTAATACATTAAAAGAAATACACTCGTGAAGTTGCGCTATTATTAAAATGCTTGCATTGCTAAATAGAACTATTTAACAAAAATGAGATAATATCAGATTTCGAAACGTATGCCTACTAAAAAAACTTCTCCCACCAATGTTTTATTGGTTCAGGCTTTGATTTACTTATGAATACGAAAACATCTTCATTGTCGCGTTTCATAAAGTAATGTTCGCGTGCAAATTTTTCTTTGGTTTCGCTATTGGTTCGCAATTCGTAAAGTTCTGTTTTAGTTTGGGCTATTTGCTGATTGTAGTAATCAATCTGTGTGTTCAATGCATTAAGCTTACTATTGAGCTTCCACTGTGCAGAAAGGTTGTTTTCATCAAAGAAAATCATCCACACAATAAAAAATATGCCAACAATTAAAAATGGATTTTTCACCCATTTCGGAATAAATTTCAGCCTTTCAGAAATTGACATTTTACCCACTTTGCTAAAATGAAAATTTATGTGCGAATACTAAGTTGCATGTTCACAATAAAAATGTGTAGTGAACTGTTTTGAATATGAACTAAGCGCTTACTGTTGTTTTTCGTTTACGAAAGATAAACTATTAGTGGGTATTTTTTTATTTCACACCTAAACTGTAGCGCAAATTTGTGTAGGTTTGGCAACTGTAAAATATAAATAAATGGTTTTAAAAAAGGTAATGCTTTCAATACTCTTAGTATGTACGAGTATATTTTTTTATGCACAAGATATGGGTGCAATAAATACCGAACCAAAATATACCGATGCACAATTGGACTCGCTTGGAAAGATTGCTTACTTAAAGCGAATGGCTTCTGAAGAAGCTGCAGGTTTGGAAAGTGTAAAAAATGCACTGCAACGAGCCAAAGAAGACAAGGCAAAAGAAATTTCAATTGTTGGCTTCACCAAAAACGAACTTCCAGACTTTTCTACCTTCACACAAATAGAAACTTTTAGCTGCGAAAGATGTAGAAACTTAAACATAGAAAAACTACTTGCACAATTAGCTCAACTTCCCAACCTAAAACAGCTCACATTGGCAAGTTGCAATATAAAAACGCTGCCAGCAAGTATTGAAAATTTAAAAAATTTAGAAAAGCTAAATTTAAAAGACAATCTTTTTAGAGCGCTGCCTTCGCTTTCTAATTTAAAACAATTAAAAACATTAAATCTTGAGCACTGTGGCTATTTATTAGACGAAAGTGTTTGGGACGCACTACACCATTCCAACCTTGAAAACCTAAATTTTTCAGCATCAGAAATTACAGAAATAAATGGAAAAATCGGCAATTTAAAATCATTGAAATCACTTGATTTATCTATCAATGATATTCGCATTTTGCCTGAAACTTTTGGCAAACTCCAAACGCTACAAACCTTAACGCTCACGCAAAATTTACAGCTTCGCTTACCTGAAATATTCTTGAAACTAAAAGAAAACAAATCGCTTACAGAGCTTAACATCAATGAATGTTTACTTGAAATTATTCCAATAGAAATTGGAGAACTCAAAAGTTTGAAACGCTTAAATTTAAAGGGAAACAGGCTAAAAGAAATTCCTGTAACATTAGGAACACTCGCCAATTTGGAGGTTTTAGATTTGGGAGGTTTGCAAGGCGGTTTTAGATATAACAGCCTCACAACTTTGCCCCCAAATATTTCTGAACTTAAAAATCTGAAATCACTCAATTTATTTGGCAATCAATTAACTACTATTCCTAACCTTGCTCCACTTGCTAACTTAGAAACACTCAATATCTCGTTGAATAAACTAAGTGAATTTCCTTCCTCGGTTTGCACTTTGCCGAATTTGAAAACTTTGGATTTATCACAAAATAACATTAGTACAATTCCTGCAGGTATCGGTTCACTACAAAATTTAGAACAACTTTTTCTAGATGGGAATTTCTTCAACACCTTTGATAAAAAACTAAAATCGCTGCCTGATGAAATTTGCAATTTGAAAAACTTAAAAGTGCTTACTTTAAAAGATAATGTATTTCCACAACTTCCTAATTGCATTGGAAACCTTAGCAATTTAGAGCAATTAGATGTGCGTGGAAATTTGCTTTCTTCATTACCTGAAAATATTTCGCAGTTAAAGAATTTACAGAAACTACTTTTAAAAGGAAATGAACTTACAAGTTTTCCAAAAAATTTAGCACAACTTACTTCGCTTCAAGAAATTGATTTTGCAATGAACCCAAATTTGAATTACGATTTATTGATTCCTGTTTTAAAACAAATGCAGCAGTTGAGATTTATTGATTTAAGTTTTAATAAAATTGATAGAGATAAAGTAGTTCAGTTAAAATCGGATATGCCCAACACAAAAATTGCGAAGTACGAGTTGTAATAATCTCAATTCAAAAATCGTTTAATTAAAAGACCTAATTCATTTAAGTTTTAAATACAAAAAGTGCTTTTTATAGTCTTTCTTTCTTCAATTGTAATAGGAATTTGGATGGGTTATTTTACCAAAAATGCCTATACCACTTTGAATTTCTTTAAATGGAATGAGCGAAGAGTAATGCGAGTATGGCTTACCGTTTTTGTGCTAGGCATGGTGACAACTTATGCTTTTAGCCAAGGTACAATTTTTCAACTTCGCCAACCTGAAATTGCACAAGACAGCGCTGATAAATTTCGTGATTGGCGTTCTATGTTTGAATTCTCACTTGCATTTTTCTTTCTGCCGCTATTAGTTTTATCGAATTTATATAGCCTTACAACAAGACGCGTAAATTTTGTTCTTTATCTATTCACATTTTTATATACAGCCATTTTTAGCTATAAAAATCTGCAAAACATGAGCGAACTGTTGTTTAATTGGGAAAAACATTTTGGCATTTTAAAAGATAGCTTAGAGCTAAGCAACACTTCGTTTTGGGTGCATATTTTCGCGTATGCCTTTATATGTATTTTTAATTCTGTTCTAATTTGGTGGGGACTTAAAAAGTAATACACCCTACTTTTCAGAAACAAAAAAACCTGCCCAATTAGCGGACAGGTTTCTTATCATTCACAAACAAAAATTTATTTCGTAAGCTTTCTTGTAGCAATAGTTTTATTGCTTTCAAGTATTTGTAAAATATATACTCCTGATGGAAGTGTTGCAGTGTTTACCATTGGATTTTTTGCAGTTACATTTTCATGTACTACTTGCTTTCCTGCGGCATCAAAAATTAAGATTGTGCGCGCTGCTTCGTTTTCAAAATTCAAGTTCAGCTTATCTGCCATTGGTACTGGAGAAACACTTACTTTTTGAGTAGTATTTTCAGCAATACCCGAAACGCAATCTTGGCTTTGTGTAATCGTAACTGAATAATTAAGCGTTACCGCACTTGCTGCACTATCGCCATCAATCCATGCTAAAAATGAACCTGTTGCGGAGCCTGCTTCGCAGTGTGCTGAAATGCCAAATTTCATAAAAGTGCTATCGCCATTGTTGAGTGTAACTTCGCGAACAATGTTGCTCATTTGGTAGCAATTTTCAATATCGCACATAGAAAATGTGTATGTGCTATTAGGAGAACTTGCTGAAACAAATTTCCATTTCAACAAAGCTGTACTTCCTGAATTATTTTTAATATAAGTAATTGATTCTACATCTCTACCGGGAATGGTTTCTATTGATTCTGTAATGCTTGCACTTGGCGATACAATGAGTTTCTGTGCTTGTGTAAACGAAAGGCTTGCTACCAAAATTAGTGTGATTGAAATTAAGCGCATACTTGTATTTTTTAATGTTGAACAACAAATGAAGTTTTAGCAATATTATTTTTAGAAACAACTTGCACAAAGTATAAGCCTGCACTAAAGTTGGCAGTGTTTATTTTTAACTCAGAATTGTTCTCTGCTAACGTATTTTGCATTTCTACACCACGTGCATCAAATATTTTTACTATAGCACTTTCAATAGTTTCACCAAACGAAATTGTAATTGTGCTATTAGCAGGATTAGGGAATAAATGAATATTGTTGGAAGAGAGCATCTGCGCAATTCCGGTTGGGTGTTGAGGTCCGCCATTGGTAGTATTTGTGCTTTCCACATTCAAATTATCTACATACAAATTATTGCCATACTCACTTATTCCTTTTAAGCGGATAAAAACTTTTGTATCACCTGCAAAATAATCGAGGCTGGCAGTATCACTCTTCCATTGGTTTGCATTAGAAGGTTTAAATTCCGAAGTGGTATTTGGTGCTGTAGCCAAAGCTGTTCCTTCTTTTTTCCAAAGCGAAATCCATGTTTTGCCACAATCTTTTGAGCCTTGAATTTCTAAGCCATCGTTGTAGCTTGAATTATATCTTGCATAAGCTTTATCAAAAGTCATGCGAACAAAACTTGCAGAACTTAAATCTAATGTTGGCAGATAAATGTAATTATCATCACTTTCAGGAATAGCATAAAAACGCATTAAAATTGATTTAGACCCAACTCCATTTGCACTATAATTAGCTATTTTCCAAGAACTGCCGCTTTTGTTTGGTTCAACAATAAATGACGATGGTATATTGTTTTCAAAATCTTCACTTAAAGGAATCGCAACTGCATCATCAGGGAAAGCAAACGCGCTTGTAATTGTATCGTTAAAATTATTTTGGTCGTTTTCTAAATTTGGATTCTTGGCAACTACTTTAATAATGTGCACGCCAAGTGTTTTACTTATAGCAGGTAAAGTAACAGTTGCTTCCGCATTTGAAGCTAAATTACCGCTCCAAGATTTTGTAGAAGCAAGTGTTCCATCAACATAAATATCTAAATCGCAATAAGTGAGCGCATCGCTTCCATTGTTTTTAATTTTCACAATCGGCTCAAAACCTGTAGGATCGCAAACTAAAAACGAAGACTCATAATCATCAGCCATAGCATCTAAGCGAACCGATTTCTTTGCGCTTTGTGCGGCTTGTTGTACTTCTTTAGTAATATCATCTTGAATAAATGCAACAATTGCAATTTCATTTTTATCGAAGATATACGATGGAATAAGCACTCCAAATGTAACTGTTTGCGATTGTCCGTTTGTCCAATTCTGCGCTAAAGTAGTTCCGCTCGGTCCGGGATACATTTTTCTCATTACATCAACAAATTCCGATTCTCCATTTACGGCAGGCGGTGTAAGCGTAATTTCGCGCTCTACCATTGCCACTCTAAGCTTTAAAGAAGAAGCACCTCCGGCTGAAAATGCTTGGCTCGCCTCAATATTTACGGTAATGTAAACTGAATCGGCATTAACCGAAAAATCGTGATTTACACTTAAATTAAAACTACTTGGAGCCGAAAAACGATTATCAAAATCCGTTTGCACAAAATTTGCGGCATGTGATTTTTTTACATTGCCATCTAAAATACCATAAGGTAAAGATGTATTGCTATAATAACTGCCACGCGCATTAGATTCTGCTTTAGTTTGAGTATATAAAACATTTCGCGAACTTGAAGAAACAATAGATTGGTATTTTAATCCAATTACTGTTCCGTCATTATCAGAAAGTAAAGCATTTACTCCAGGGTTCGCAGCAGCACACGGGCCACAATCTTCTCCTGTAAATTCTTCAAACAACATAGTGCGCTGAGATTGCGAAAAAACAGTTGAGAATACTCCCAAACTGAAAAACATAAGTAAAACCTTTTTCATTAGACTATTTCTTGACCTTTTTTAATTTTAAAGAAGTTGCGAAATTAAACTTTCCCTTTATTTGAAAAGATATTAACAGTGCGTTTGAAATATTTTAGTGAAATCACAATTTTTTCAGTCTTATTGATACATAAAATCAAAGCAACCGAATCTTAAAATACTGCTAAAATTGCTGTTCTAATTGTTTTTCATACTCCATAACCATAAAATAGGCAACTTATTTACAATATCTAAGCAGCCTATTTCTCGTACATATTGTATTGGTGGTAGCTTTTATCTTTATCGGCAAGTATGGTAGTGTAGTTTTTCTCACTTCTAATATAGAAATAGAAATAAAAGCCTGCCACGCCACTAAGCAAATGCCAAAGCCCGTGTGGCTGTATAAAACTATCCGGATAACATAAAATTCGCAATATATCAAATTCAAAAAACATGGCAGCTAAAGAAATACTAATGATGGTAAGCCACATGTAAAGCTTGTTGGTTCTGCCCGGGTCTTTTTGCTCCACGATAATGGCAAAAACGAACATGGTAATAATCATTCCCAACACAATGTACATTCCTATTACTTCTGGAGAAAAAAAAGTGAGATAAACATAAAGTAGCGAAAAAGTTAAGGTTAAAACAAACACCTCCATTGGATGTTTTGCATTACTCGGCAATCCACGTGCTACCAAAACTACACGATGTGTAAAATACATAAGCGGATACAAACTCAAACTAAAAACACCCGAATAATCTAAATCGCGACCAAACAAAGTAAGCCCCGAATGGAAATAACTGCTCGCTACAAACAAATACATTTGAATAGCCGCATAAGTATATGAATACCAAGGGTTTGCCGAAATTAAATTATATCTTTTCTGCTGCCTTGTATCGCGAATGGCAATGCCTAAAACATACAACCCCACCAATAAATAAATAACATTTGTAAAAGTATTTACCGGCTGCCGAACCGGATTGAGCATGTTTGTGCGCTCACAAAAATGCGTAGCAATACCATCGTAAAAAGGCGTATGAAGCCAAAACCCATTATTATGAAAAATAGAATTTACAAGATTGATACTGCCGGCATAAGCAATTGAAATAACAAAAGCCACTAAAAGTTGCTGAATAAAACGCTTGGTCACTTCTCTCCTACGCTTACTTTTTACTTAAAATTATCTTTCCACAAGCCAAAACACCTTATTTTGTAATAGTTTCAACTTATTGCGAAAATACTATTCCTACCTTCGATAGTAATGTTACTTTTGCCCGCCTAAATGTGTTTAGTATGGCTGAAGCTACACAGCGAGTAATTTTTTCTATGACGGGCGTTAGTAAAACGATTCCGCCTAACAGACAGATTTTAAAGGACATATATCTGTCTTTCTTTTATGGTGCAAAAATTGGAATTATCGGAGCCAACGGCTCTGGTAAATCTACTTTAATGAAAATTATTGCCGGACTTGACCAAAGTTACAACGGCAAAATTGAAAGCAACAAAGACTTCTCTGTAGGCTATTTGGAACAAGAACCAAAATTAGACGATAGCAAAACAGTAGTTGAAATTGTGCGCGAAGGCAAAAAAGAAATCTTCGATATGTTGCAAGAGTTTAACGACATAAGCGAAAAATTTGCCGAGCCGATGGACGATGACTTAATGAATAAGTTATTGGAAAGACAAGGTGCTTTGCAAGATAAAATTGATGCTGCAAATGCTTGGGAAATTGATAGCGTACTTGAACGTGCAATGGATGCGCTGCAATGTCCTGAACCTGACACACTCGTAAAAACTCTTTCAGGAGGAGAAAAAAGAAGAGTAGCGCTTTGCCGCTTACTTTTGCAAGAGCCCGATGTGCTTTTATTAGACGAACCTACCAACCACTTAGATGCCGAATCTATACTTTGGTTAGAGCACCATTTGGAACTCTACAAAGGCACTGTAATTTGTATTACGCACGACCGCTATTTCTTAGATAATGTTGCTGGCTGGATTTTAGAACTCGACCGTGGCGAAGGTATTCCATATAAAGGAAATTACTCTTCGTGGTTAGACCAAAAATCTAAACGCATGGAGCAAGAAGAAAGAACCGAAAGCAAGCGCCAAAAAACACTTCAGCGCGAGTTAGATTGGGTTCGCCAATCGCCAAAAGCAAGGCAAGCAAAGAGCAAAGCACGTATTACCAACTACGAAAAAATGTTGGAAGAAGATGCTAAGCAAAACGAAGAAAAGTTAGAAATTTACATTCCACCGGGACCAAGATTAGGAGCTAAAGTAATTGAAGCCAAAAATGTATCGAAAGCATTTGGCGACCGCTTGCTCTACGAAAACCTAAACTTTAGTTTACCCCAAGGTGGTATCGTAGGGATTATCGGGCCAAACGGAGCAGGAAAGACCACACTTTTCAGAATGATAATGGGTCAAGAAAAACCGACCAGCGGAACATTCGAAATTGGAGAAACGGTAAAGATTTCGTACGTAGATCAGAGCCACACCAACTTAAATCCAGAAAAAACTGTTTGGGAAACCATAAGCAACGAGGACGAATGGATAGAACTCGGCAAACTAAAAATGAACAGTCGCGGCTATGTTTCGCGCTTTAACTTTAACGGAGCCGACCAGCAGAAAAAACTAAAAATACTTTCGGGCGGAGAAAGAAACAGACTGCACTTAGCACTTACTTTACGCGAAGAAGCCAACGTACTTTTATTAGACGAGCCAACCAACGACTTAGACGTGAACACTATTCGCGCCTTAGAAGAAGCATTGGAAAGTTTTGCCGGCTGTGCCGTAATTATTTCGCACGACCGCTGGTTTTTAGATAGAGTTTGCACGCACATTTTAGCTTTTGAAGGCGATGCGCAAGTGTATTATTTTGAAGGAACTTTTAGCGAATACGAAGAAAACAAAAAGCAAAGATTGGGCGATACGCTTGAAAAGAAATTCAAATATCGCAAGCTCGTGGTGTAGTGAACATTTTTGTTGTTGAAAAACAAGCTTTTATTGCACAGAAACAATAATATTGCAATCGGATATTTGAAAAGGAGAAAGATATGAGCAATTCAATAAAAGAAATATCACTTAGCGGAAGAAAAATAGAGGTTTCCAACAAGGAAATGACTTTCGCTGAGCGTATTTACTTACCCGGAATATTAAAAGGAATGGGCATCACGCTCAAACACTTTTTCCGCCCCAAAAACACCATACAATATCCGGAAGAAAAACGAGAATTTTCTCCTGTTTTCCGCGGCAGGCACATTTTGATGCGCGATGAAAATGGTGCAGAACGCTGCACAGCCTGCGGTTTGTGTGCCGTTAGTTGCCCGGCTGAAGCTATTACAATGGTTGCTGCCGAGCGCAAACCGGGCGAAGAAAAACTTTACAGAGAAGAAAAATATGCTTCTACTTATGAAATAAATATGCTCCGTTGTATTTTCTGTGGCTTGTGCGAAGAGGCTTGCCCAAAAGAAGCAATTTTCCTTACGCAAGATATGGCTCCGGCAGATTATATAAGAGATGGCTTTATTTATGGAAAAGAAAAACTCGTGATGCCATTAGAAGAAGATAGCAGAGTGGATAATTCACAAAAAGGATAATCTGAAAAACTATTAAAATCGTAGCGAATAAAATTTCACATATAACAATATAGCAGTGACATTCTACATATTCTTATTTCTTGCAGCTTTAGCGGTGTTTTGCGGTTTAATGACCGTAACTTCACGCAATCCCGTACACTCGGTAATCTTTTTAATTGGCTGCTTTTTTGCCATAGCCGGACACTATTTATTGCTAAACGCACAATTTCTTGCAGTTGTACACATTATCGTGTATGCCGGAGCCATTATGGTTTTGTTTTTATTCACCTTAATGATGATGAATTTAAACGAAGCTTCAGAAGGACATAAACCTGCGTTAGCGCGTATTTCAGCAGTTGTTTCAGCAGGGTTATTGCTGTTTATTTTAATTGCAGCATTAAAAAAAACAGAGCCTTTTGCGCCACCGCTTACAATTGACCACAGCATTGGTTTAGTAAAAGCACTTGGCAATACTTTATTAAATGAATATCTACTACCTTTTGAATTTGTAAGTATTCTTTTGCTTTCTTCAATGGTGGGAGCAGTTTTAATTGCCAAAAGAGATAAATCACCAAAACCTGAATTAGAATGAGTTTGTTAATGAACATATTTCAAGAAATACCGCTGCACAACTACCTTTTTTTAAGTGCCATACTTTTTTGTATTGGCGTGTTTGGTGTGTTGCTTCGCAGAAATGCCATTATTATTTTTATGAGCATTGAATTGATGTTTAATGCCGTAAACCTTTTACTGGTTGCGTTCTCAACTTATTACAGCGATTCCGGTGGGCAAGTTTTTGTATTCTTTATTATGGCAGTTGCTGCCGCAGAAGTGTCGGTTGGCTTGGCAATTTTGGTAACTATTTATCGAAATTTACATTCCGTAGATATTGATGAACTGAAATCATTGAAATGGTAAACGCGTAACAATATGAAATTGAATTTTAATTACATGAAAATATACTGCTAAAAACAATAGAACAAATGCAATTAGTATATCTGCTTATTCTTCTTCCGCTTATTGGCTTTTTAGTGAATGGTTTATTTGGAAGTAAACTTTCTAAAACTGTTTCGGGCTGGCTTGGCTCATTAGTAGTGTTAGGATCTTTCGCTATTTCAACCAAATACTTTTTAGATTTTTATACCGGCAGTTTAGCTGCTCCAATTGATATTAAAGCTTTTGAAATTCTTTACTTCCAAAATATTAGTATTCATTTTGGAATTTTAGTGGATCAATTATCTGTTTTGTGGCTCATGATTGTAACGGGAATTGGCTTTTTAATTCACGTTTACTCCATCGGCTATATGCACGATGACGAAAACTTCAGCCGCTTTTTTGCTTACCTAAATCTCTTTATATTTTTCATGCTATTATTGGTTTTGGGAAATAACCTTTTAGTAACTTATGCAGGCTGGGAAGGTGTGAGTTTGTGTTCTTATTTCTTGGTAGGTTTTTGGTATAAAAATGAAAGTTACAGCAATGCCGGCAAAAAAGCATTTATAGTAAACCGCGTTGGCGATTTGGGCTTTTTATTGGCAATGTTCGTATTACTTTACTATGTAGGCTCGCTAAACTTCAGCGACTTAAAAGCTGAAGCATTAGGAGGAAATATTCCTTCAAATGTAGCATTGGCAGCAGCATTATTTTTATTTGTTGGTGCAGCGGCTAAAAGTGCTCAAATTCCTTTATACACTTGGTTGCCAGATGCAATGGCAGGCCCAACACCTGTTTCTGCATTGATACACGCAGCCACGATGGTTACGGCAGGTATTTACTTAGTTGTGCGCACTAATTTCTTATACGACTTAGCTCCGGAAGCAATGCAAGTAGTTGCCGTAGTTGGCGCTGCTACTGCATTGTTTGCTGCTACAATTGGTATTTTTCAAAACGATATTAAAAAAGTGCTTGCTTACTCAACTGTTTCGCAGTTAGGTTTAATGTTTTTGGCAGTAGGCGTTGGAGCTTATACCGCAGCAGTTTTTCATGTAATTACACACGCTTTCTTTAAAGCCTGTTTGTTCTTAGGAAGCGGCTCTGTAATTCACGCACTGCATGGTGAACAAGACATTCGCAACATGGGTGGTTTAAAGAAATGGATGCCAATTACTTTTGTAACTTTTCTTATTTCTTCTTTAGCTATTTCGGGCATTCCGCCTTTTAGCGGTTTCTTTTCTAAAGATGAAATTTTAGCTGCCGCTTACGAACACAATATCGGACTTTGGTTAGTGGCTTCTTTGGCTTCTCTTTTCACAGCGTTTTATATGTTCCGCTTAGTGTTCCTTACTTTCAACACTAATTTCCGTGGCACAGAAGAGCAACAAAAACATTTGCACGAAAGTCCTTCGTTAATTACTATACCATTGATTATTTTGGCAGCATTAGCAGTGGTAGGTGGCGCAATGGGAATTCCTGAAGTATTTGGAGGCACACATTGGATGAAAAACTTCCTTGCCCCAGTGGTAGCAAGCGGCTCAGGAGCAGCACACGCAATTTCGCACAGTACCGAATTGATGCTTATTTCAATAGCTTCAATAGCAGCCGTTGTAGGTATTGCATTTGCTTATTTCCGCTTTGTGAAAGGTGGTGCATTGCCTCTAAAAGATGGTGAAGAAAAAGGTTTGCAAAAAGTTATTTACAACAAGTTTTATGTAGATGAAATTTACAATGCAATTATTGTAAAACCTTTGATGACCTTATCTTCATTAGCTTATGAAATATTTGATGTGCTTGTAGTTGATGGCGTTGTAAATACTTTAGCGAGCATCACTTATTGGAAAGGAAAACAAATTAGATTGTTGCAAAGTGGGAATATTGGATTTTACTTAATTATGATGGTTTTAGGTGCTTGTGCAATTTTAGGAATTACAATTTGGCAACTGTAGTGCTTTATTTTGTAATGAAAGAAATTGAGAATTGATACTGATATAAATTATTGTTGGCAGAAAGAAAAAATACATAAAGAAGAAATTAGAACATGTTACTCATAATAATTTTATCACTTGCTTTGGCAGGTGCCGTGTTTACAAAACTTTCCGGAGATAAACTCGCTTCTAAAGTAGCTTTCCTTTTTTCCGGTATAAATGTGATTGCCACAGGCTATGCTTTAAAGTTAGCGTCATTAGGCGAATTTGCACAATTGCAGTTTGCATCAGCATGGATTACTTCACCCAAAATTGATTTTCTTTTAAATGCAGATGGTTTAAGCATTTTAATGATTGGCTTAACCAATGTGCTAATTCCTTTGATTGTATTAGCTTCTTCATCACGAAAATTAGAAAACGAAAGTAGCTACTATGGCTTAATTCTATTCATGCAGTTTGCGCTAATTGGCGTGTTTGCTGCAATGGACGCATTTTTATACTACATATTTTGGGAGCTAACTTTATTGCCTATTTTCTTTATCGCTTTGTTTTGGGGCGATGGCAACAAGCAATATCGCAGCAAAGTAGTTTTGAAGTTCTTCATCTACACTTTAGCAGGTTCGCTTTTCATGCTCTTTACTTTCATTTATTTATATCAACAAGCAGGCTCATTTAACATTAACGATTTGTATGCTTTAGAGCTTTCAAACAAAGAACAATATTGGCTATTTTGGGCTTTCTTCCTCGCTTTCGCAGTAAAAATTCCGGTATTTCCTTTCCACACTTGGCAGCCTGAAACTTATACAGAATCGCCAACTGCCGGCTCAATGTTGCTGAGCGGTATTATGCTTAAAATGGGTTTATACTCCATGTTGCGTTGGTTGTTGCCAATTATTCCAACAGGTGTTGAAGCATGGACTCCGGTTGTAATTACACTTTGCGCCATTGGCATTGTATATGGTTCAATTATCGCATTTAAGCAAGATAACATTAAACGACTAATTGCTTATTCATCATTAGCGCACGTTGGGCTAATTGCAGCAGGTATTCTCACTGTTACCAAAGCGGGTTTTCAAGGTAGCGTGGTGCAAATGATTGCACACGGCTTTAACGTTATAGGTCTGTTTTTTGTAGCAGAAATTATTTTCCGCAGACTGGGAACTTACGATATTTCAAAAATGGGTGGCATTCGTGCTTTAGCGCCCAAACTTACCACGCTATTTTTTATTGTAGTGTTGGCATCAGTTGCTTTACCAAGCACCAACTCATTTATAGGAGAGTTTTTGCTGCTTTTTGGTTTGTATGAATACAATACCATACTTGCAGCAGTTTCGGGTTTAACTATCATTTTAAGCGCTGTTTATATGCTTCGCATGTATCAACGTGTGATGTTAAATGAATTAAAATCTACCATAACAGCATTTGCCGATTTAAGTTTAAGTGAAATGGCAGTGATGGTTCCTATTGCTTTAGTAATTTTTGCTTGCGGTGTTTATCCACACTATATTCTAAAAGTGGCAGAACCTGCGTTGGATATAATTTTGAAAAACACTTTAAGATAAAACAGTTGTAAGTTACGAGTATAAAAAATGAATGCACTAATATATACATCAGCTCTTGGAATTATCTGCCTTTTGGCTGAAATTTTCAATTTGCGCAAACTTATTATTCCTATTGCTATTGCAGGGTTATTGGCTATTCTGGGAACTGTAGCTTTAGATTGGAATGCCGATAATTCTATTCGCGAAGCAGCATTGTACAATATGCTTAGAGCAGATAGTTTTTCACTTACATTTTCGGGATTACTTATTAGCTTAACCGTGCTTTTGCTTATGCTTAGCACCGATTTTTACAAAACAGAACAAGCGAAAATTTCAGATTACATTGCGCTAATACTTTTCATACTTGCAGGTAGTTTGGCAATGGCAAGTTTCGGCAATTTAGCTATGCTCTTTTTAGGTATTGAAGTGCTTTCTATTTCGCTTTATATTATGGCTGGCGCAAACAAGCACGATAAGCGCAGCAACGAAGCCGGAATGAAATATTTCTTAATGGGTTCTTTTGCTTCAGGTTTGTTATTGTTTGGTATTGCTTTGGTTTATGGCGAAACAGGCTCTTTCGACATTGTTGAAATCCGCGATTTTATTGCTACACATCAGCCTACTTCAATGCTTTACGTTGGTGTTGGCTTAATGCTAATGGCACTATTGTTTAAAACTGGTGCAGCACCATTTCACTATTGGGCACCTGATGTTTACGAAGGTGCGCCAATGTTTCACACTGCCATTTTAATGACCGTTGCTAAGATTGGAGCGTTTGCTGCTTTCTATCGCTTATTCTCTGCTTGCTTTATTCCTGTAATGATGCCTTTTGGCTGGGTTTTAAGTATAGTAGTTGCACTCACTATCACGGTTGGAAACTTATCTGCTTTAGTTCAAGATTCGTTCAAGCGTATGTTGGCGCTATCGGGCGTGAGCAATGCGGGTTATTTAATGATTGCCATTGTTACGCTTTACGGCAAAACCGATAACGCAGTATTCTACTATTCTTTAGCTTATGGTATGGCTTTAATTACTGCATTTACCATTGCAATTTTAGTTTATAGAAGTTCAGAGACCGAAAGTTTCAGCGGCTTTAATGGCTTAGCAAAGCGCCATCCGTTTATTGCGGCATCTTTAACTATTGCCATGCTTTCGCTTGCAGGTATTCCGCCATTTGCAGGCTTCTTTGGTAAATATTATATCTTTAGCGAAGCTGTGCGCAACGGAAGAATGTGGTTAGTAATTATTGCAACCATCAATTCAATAATTGGTGTTTACTATTACTTAAAAGTGGTTTTTGCCATGTACTTAAAAGAGAGCGATTCCAATGCTGCTCCATTGCAAATTCCGGTTATATACAGTGTGGTAATTGCCATTACACTCACGGTAATTCTTGCAGTTGGCTTATTTCCTTCAACTGTTCTTGGTTGGTTATAAGCAATTAGAATACTTTTTCGATTTAGCAACAAATGAATATTTTCTTTTTCGTAAAAAGATAGATTCAACTTTCTTAATTTTAAAGAAAATTTGTGATGTAAGTAAAGGAGTTCTCATATTGCACCTTCAACGCAAATTGAAATGATGCTTTAGGCAATGCAGATAGACTACAATGTACTTATAGCTTACGGTGGTGTTGCTCAAAAAATTGCAAAGGGCGATTTCATATTCAAGGAAGGTTCATTTCCGCGTTACTTTTTTCAAATTTTACAAGGCGAAGTGAGGCTTTTTTCATCAAACAAAGAAGGGCGAATTTTGTTACAAGGCATTTTTAAAAACGGACAAACTTTTGGTGAAGCTCCGTTGCTAAACGATAAGCCATATCCTAATACCGCACAAGCCACGCAGCCCACAGTAATTGTAAAAATAAGCAAGGAAAAGTTTGTTAGCTTACTAAAAGATTTTCCTGATACAACAACGGCATTACTCTTTTCGCTCACGAAAAGAATATATAATAATACGCTATTGGCACAAATATGGGTTGCCCAAACTCCTGAAGAAAAAATTCTCTTGTTTCTTAAAAACTATAAGGCAGAATTAAATACTGCCGAGCAAATTTTAATTACGCTTACACGCCAGCAAATAGCTGATTTTACAGGCTTGCGCGTAGAGACCGTGATTAGAACAATAAAAAAAATGTGTACACAAGGGAAAGTAAAAATTATCAATCATAAACTCTATTATTAAAATATATGGCAGAAGTATTACTATACAGAAAATGGTTTAAGTGGGGCGTTTTTAATCTGGCAATTGTAGCACTTTATGGCACTTTAATGCGCTATAAAATAGCTTATGACTTACCGTTTTTAAATCAAAAATTTCTGTTGCATGCACACTCACATTTTGCCTTTAGCGGCTGGCTCGGGCATATTTTTTATTCCGGAATTGCAATGCTTCTATTTCCTGTAATTAATGAAGCAAGGCAGAAAATATATAAAGGTCTAATACTCCTTAATTTGATTAGCTCATTTGGTATGCTCATTGCTTTTACCATTCAAGGATATAAAACAATTTCTATTACCTTTTCTACGCTAAGCATAGTTGTACCGGTGCTATTTGCACTGTTTTATATTAAAGACAGCAAACAATTATCAAAAGATGCAGCCTATAAGCCATGGATTGGCGGGGCATTGTTTTTTAATGTACTCTCAATTTTCGGGCCATTAACTTTAGCATACTTAATGGTTACTAAAAATTTTGATAATAATATGTATCGCGCAGCGGTTTACTACTTCCTACATTTTCAATACAATGGTTGGTTTTTCTTTGCGGCAGTAGCTCTAATTACCACTTTACTTCCTAAAAATTTCCCTGACATAAAAATCTATTTCACCATATTTTTACTTACTGTTATCCCTACCTATTTTCTTTCAATAATGTGGGTAAAAATACCGTTGTGGTTATATGTAATAACTGTGATTGCATCAATAATTGAAATGGGTGCTTGGGTAAGTTTGCTGGTGCGCGTCTTTCCTATTTTGCACAACAATCAACACAAAGGAGAAACTTCGTGGGTAAATATTTTGCTCTACATTGCCACCTTCGCAATGACCGTAAAGTTTCTACTCCAAACACTTTCGGTAATTCCTTCGCTCAGCAATTTGGTGTTTGGATTTCGCTCCATTGTAATTGCATATTTACATTTAATACTACTTGGCGTTTATAGTATTTTCGTGTTAGGTTATGCTTTCCGTTCGGGAATTTTACAAAGCACCAACTTTGCAAAGTATGCTTCGTTTGTGTTTGTATTTGGTGTTTTTTTAAATGAATCTGCCTTAGGCATTCAAGGATTTGCAGCATTTAGCTATACTCCGGTGCCACATATCAATGGCGTATTATTATTTGCAGCATTAACACTTTTGTTAGGCGGAATTCTTTTAACCACTTCGCAGCTTGTGGCAAAGGGCAACAACAGTAAGAAATAGTTACACTATTTTTAGTTGTGAGTTCGGCTGCCTGTTTTTCTCGCATCTAAGATTGAAAAGCGAAACAAGCGAGTTTATTAGAATATCATCTCCTACTTCACTTCTATCAATTTCTTGTAATCTTTAAGCAAAAACATTGATGCAGAAACACAGATTACTGCTAATAAAATAATTGGGTAAAGAATGGTAGTTGGCGTATGGAAAAATGGCAGCGCAAATAATCCAATCAACATTAAACGCATTAAGATATTCACCACAAAAAACACGCTTCCTGCTCTACCGATTACCTCGTTTGGCACATGGTGAAAAATATAGGTAATACGCTGAATACGAACTCCTGCATTGCAAAATCCAATAATAAAATTTGCCATATAAAACAGTATCGTAAGTTTAGTAGCTATCATCGCTAAATACATAAATCCTGCGATTGCATTTAATGCAATTAAACTGCTTATATTTTGGTCTTGTTTAAATATTCGCGCAGTAAAAACACCTGCTAACAATGCGCCAATAGAAAATGTCATATCAGAAATGGCAAACGCATCGCCTCCGCGCTCTAAAAATAGTTTCACATACATGGGCGATAGTTGTGTACCAAACACAATTACGGTTAAAAACAATAATAAAGAAACCACTCCAAACCTAAGCAGCAATGGGTTTTTGTGTAAAAATGAAAAACCAATTTCTAATTGTTTTTTAAGTGATGCTGCTTCGTGTCCTTTTTTCACCTTAGTGAAAGATTTTATATTGTAGATAATAGCAAATGCCACTAAATAGGTAAATGAATTTATGCCGAAAATTGTCCAGATTTCTACTGGTTTAAACTTGAAATTTTCCAAGAAAGAAAATCCAAAAAAATGAAACCCTGAACCATCTAGACCTTGCAATAAAATGGCAGCCACACCACCGGCAACCGTAAACGAAATTTGACCTTGAATTTCTAATAAAGAAGTAACTCTTACGTAATCTTTTTTAGGCGTAATTTCTTGTGCAAAAGCGTACAAATTCGGAAAATGCAAATTGTAAATAAACGCAGTAGCAGCGAAAGGAATTCCTGCAAGCAGCCACGGCAATTCCTGATAAAAATAGCCATAAGCCGAAACGCCCCCCAGAATAAACAATCCGGCAATATTCATAATTAAGAAAATGCTTTTGCGGTTGTATCGATCAATTAAAGTGCCGGAATAAACACCCCAAAACAACGACACTAAAGTTACCACAAAATAAATATCGCCAAAAAGCCCTTCTTGATTGATGATGCCTGTGAAATACCACGGCACAGCCAACATAGTAATACCTTGGCTAATACCCGAAATAGCATTGGCAATTAACAGCAAGGAAATGGTGCTTGAACTTTTCAACTTATGCTAAGTGTATTGATTTTTAGCGGGTGCGAATGTAAATCAATTCCATTTAGAAATAGCCAAACAGTCTTAATGCAATTCTCTTACTCCGTTCCGCTTTCCGGGTGAAAATGCCCAAACATTGGCTTTGGTTTCGTACGCCAAAGTCTATCTTCTTCTTCCATTTCTTTTCTTTCTTCTTCGCTTAGCGGCAACTCTTTCGCTTCATTTAAAACCTGCTGTCCGGCATTTATCCAACAAGTGTACCAAATATCTGCAACCGATTTAATTGCACTTCTCATTCTTCGCTCCACCATTTTTTGCATACTATCACTATAAGCTTGGCTAAATTCTTTTGAATAAACGCGCACCATGGTTGCACCTCGGCTTTCGTAAGTATATTTTATATCATCAGGAAAAGTTGCGCTTAGTTTTTTTTCCATGCCGAAAACAGTATCTAAAGCAGCATGGCTTTGTAATACTATTTTCCAAGTGTAATCTAAAGGTTTATCAATGTATTCTGCTTTGCCAATAAAATAGTCGTAGTCTTCTCCAAAAAGTTCAGGAATGCGGCTCTCCCAAAAACCGTGTATGCCAACTTGGTTAGTCATTTGTCCGTTATAGTTTTCGGTTGTGTGAAGCGGCACACTTGCATCGGCAACATAATGCCCAAGTTCAGTACTTGTTTTTAGAATTTTGTTTTTATCCTTCATTTTAAAAGCATCGGTGAGCCTATACATCATTGTTTGAATGTGCCAAGGCACTATTCCATAAGCCTTCAAAGTATCTTCAGAATATTTAGCCACAGCATCTTTCCACCTGCGCGGAAAACTATCACACGGATATTGGCAATAGTGGTCTAAATCTATAAAATGCCGCGCGCCTTCATCGGGTAAAGCATAACGCCTTTTATCTGGATCTACAGCATGAACCGTAATGTATTCAATATTGGCTTTGTAAAAATCAATCATTGCCGGAGGGAGTAGAAAAACAGCAATTCTATTTATTCGCTGATGCCCCCAAAATCCCCATGCTTGTGCATTTTTAAATGTAAACACTATTAAAAACAACACTAAAATTTTTGCAATGGGATATTTCATTTTTTAAATATAAAAAGTATAAGCAAAAACAATAGCAATTCGCTCTTTCACATATCCTCGTGATATGTAGTAGCATAGAGTTTTTCAAATCACAAAACAAGGCACAAAATGATTGGTAAAATACTTGCACAATACAACTGAACATAGCCAATTGGTTGATTTTGTAATCACGACTGCACATGCCGACCAAAATATAAAACTGTTGAATAATGAACTAAGTTTATCACAAGTGGTCTATCACTTACAACAACTAAAAACCTGTTGTGCATTTAGATTAAACCCAAATTACGCATTAGCTAATTTAATTTACTAAGTTTTCATTTCATTATAGCCAGAAGCCCTTGTATATATTGATTTTTAGAAGATTATTTCAATAAAAATCTCTAATGCTACGCATTAGAAAAAACACGCTTTTTGTTGTTGATTTTCAGGTATTTGTAAATTGCGTAATTTGGATTAAATTGAAACATTACTTGCCTGGACGCAGGCTGTGCCTGCGTTCTGTAAGTGCAGTAGCTTCTGCCTACAAAAGATAACTTTAAAACAATAAATAAATGATTGCTTTTGTACGCAGAGTGCCTTGTAGGACACTCTGCTGGGAAGGCAAATAAACTATTGCATAATTCTAAATCTCATATCAATATTCTGAGTACCACTATGTTCTTCAATCCAAGCAGCAATAAAATAAGTGGTGGTTGTTTGAATAATAGTCCAAAAGCCATCATTGTCATTATTCCAGTTACCGGTATTATTTGATATAGAGTTAAGAATTACAACATAATTATCTGTTGGTAATGCAGCACTAAAATTAAATTGGTATCGTGCATCTGTACCATTATTATCCAACCTAGATATACTCGAAAAATTAAAATCATTTTTTTTAACACTTGGGATTGATATACCTGGATCTCCAATATATGCTTGCCCTGAAGCCATTACACCAGGTATTCTTTGCCATGCAGTTGAAGCAGAGTTATTTGTTTTTCTAAAATAAATATTTTGATCAAAAAAACTACCGGCAAACTGCATAGCATAGTTATTGATAGGGTTACTATGCCTTACATCTAATAAATGCCACCAGCCGCTTGCTCCTGAAGGCCAACTTGAGGCTGGAGAAGGTGCGCTAGTTTGGTAAAATCCACTCTTTGCTCCTGCATTACCTTGCAAACCTGCATCTTCCCTACTTTCTGTACGTGTTTGATCGTCACCCCAATAAACAATACCGTTTGCCATAATATTTCCATTCACTTGTAGTTTTTCAACAGGATTGGTTGTTCCAATACCTACATTGCCATTGCTGCGCACACGCATAATTTCTGTATTCGCGGCTCCATTCCATGTATTAAATATTAAGTCTGCGCTTGTACCTGAAAAGCCATTTTCTGAGGCGACAATAGAAGCATTGGGAATAGGGTCAGTACTATAATCAGTACTAAATGCAAGTTTGGTATTATTACCTGCCACCCAAATATCGCCACCATGCACCCAAAGTTTGCCTTGTGCTGGATTAGTTGTTCCAATACCTACATTGCCGTTTTTAGGCATAAGGGCAATATGGTTGTTGTTAGTGTTTAATGTAAGCAGGTTACTATTTTCAGCCGTAAGAGAAAACTCGTTGGTTAAATTATTTGCACCAGACCAAGCTCCGTCCCAAAGCATAATTCCTTGGCGTGTTCCACCCGAATAGTAGCCTATCCACTCATAACTATTATCATCAGCACGGTTTGTAAAAAAACCAATGTTGTCGCTTGGGCTATTTAAACTTGGAACATTAGTTATTCCATTGCCACTCATATTTAAGGTTGTAGTAGCAGTATGATTTCCTAAATTGTCTCCGGTTGGGGCGGTAATACCTAGCACGCTTAATGCTTGAGCCGGAGTTAAATCTTCCGGGTCTCCACTTCCTGAGCTATACCTTCCTTTAATACGATTCTGTGCCATATCGCTTAGCTTGGTGTTAGTAACTGTATTACTTCCTATAGTTGTGCTTATTGCAGTAGTCCCACTTCCTGATACATCACCGCTAAGTGTAATATTCTGATTCCCTGTTAAATATGCAGCATTGCTCCCACCCGTAACCTGACCTTTAGAATTTACGGTTACATTGTTGTAAGTGTTTGCAGTTACACCGGTTGTGGCTAAGTCGGCAGCAGTAATAGTGCCATCTAATATTTTACCCGTTGTTACAGCATTGTTTGCAATGGTCGGGCTCGGGTAAGTTCCAGTTAAATCGCCTCCTGCCGTTCCGCTTGGAGGTAATGTGCTTGGCGTTCCTGCAACATCACTATATTGCACTTGTGCAAATTCATACGCTGTGTTGGTATTGTTTCTTCTCAATACTTGATTGCCTGATGATGATGCTACGCCACTTACCGGGCTTGAGCCATTGCCAATTACTGCACCTGTTATTGTATTCACGCCTGTGCCGCCATTGCTCACAGGTAAAACGTTATTTACTTTTTGGGTTAAATCTATGGTGTTGTTTTGTATATCTGTGCCGGTTATTGTTCCATCTAAAATATGGGCAGAAGTAACTTTATTGTTACCAATAGAAGGGTTCGGATAAGTTCCCGTTAAATCGCCTCCGGCTGCGCCTGTTGGCGGACCGCCAGCACCATCGCCTACGGCTTTCCAAGCTGAGCCATCCCAAAAGTCTGTTCGGTTTAAATCGGTATCAAATACCAATAAGCCTTTATTTGTTCCGTTTAATGTTCCTCCTAAAGTAGTTTTCTGCGCAGTAGTTAAACGCGGTATATAAAATCCTTTATTGGTAATATCTGTACTAAATATTGCTTTTGCAGTATCTGCTGTAACCGCTCCTGCCACAAAGCCGCGTGTGCCTATTACTTTATCATTTGCTTTAGCGCTTCCTGCCACATCTAATTTCTGTTCAGGATTGCTTGTGCCTATTCCCACTCTGCCGCTTTGAGAGTAAGAAAAAGTAAATGCAATAGTTGCTGCTACAGTTAATAGTAAATGCTTTATCATAAGTGAATGTTTTAATTTATTCGTTTATATTAACTACAAAGATAATGCCAAAGTTATGAGAGAAAGGTGTTTTTTAACCTTTCCTTATACGGCAATGTATTCACTTTGTTTCTATTGAAAAATTTCACTTATAGCCGAGGAATAATGCACATTAAAAAAGACAGTTGATGTAGCATAATAAATACAACTCAAAAATTAGAAACGAACTTTCTACATAGCATAATTAAACCCGAATTATACAGTATAAATTTTATTAAGCAAAAGGGGGCAGTTCAGCATTAAACTATTTTATTCTGCTGTGCTTTTTGTATTGCTTCAATTTTATTGTTTACGCTAAGTTTGCGATATATTTTCTCTATGTGTTTTCTCACCGTTCCTTTACTAATAAATAAAGTAACGGCTATTTGGTCGTAAGTATAACCTAAAACAAGGTTTTCTAAAATTTCTTTTTCTCTTATAGTAATACCAAAATTTTCAACTTCTGCCTGCAAAACCGGCTTGCTATGCCTAAGCAACTGCAATACTTTTTTGGCGATACCTGCCGACATTGGCGCACCTCCATCAACAGCTTCTAAAACTGATTCTTGCCAACTTTCGTACGATTTATCTTTTACTAAATACCCACATGCTCCGGCAAGAATTGCACTAAAAATATTCTCTTCATCATCATACACAGTGCTCATTACTATTTTAATAGATGGCCAACTTTTATTGATAATTTTTGCAGCTTCAATACCATTCAATTTCGGCATATTTATATCCATCAGCAGTACCTCAATATCAGAATCTTTACTTAGAATTTCTATTGCCTCTTCTCCATTAAAAGCGTGCCACACAACTGTAATTTGCTTATTTTGGGTAAGATTATCTTTAAGCATTTCTGCCATAAAAGTTACGTCTTCCACAATTCCTACTCTAATCATAATATAAACACAAACATAACTATGTTCCTTGCTAATAAAATACGCACTTGTTCGTATTGTAGTAACTAATAGCAAGTATAGTTTTGTAACGCACATAAAGAAAAGTAATTATATTGATGAAAAACATACAAGCTCAACCAAAGTTCAACTTCCACTTATTCGATTTTAGCTTACTGGAAGAAGTATGCCTAATTGATGATGAACACTCATTTTTATTCCTAAATCAAATGATTTTTAAAGATACGTTCCCTAAGCTTAAAGTAATAAGTTACAATAACATTAAAGATGCATTTGTTCATCTGCAAAACAACAACGATATTAAGCGTTTAGTAATCTTAGATATAAACTTAGGCTACACCACAGGTTTTGAGCTATTAGATCTGCTAAACCCTTTTAGCTTCAAAAACTTAAATGTGATTATACATTCATCGTGCACGAGTAACAAAAACATAGAAAAAGCCTTTACCTATCCACTTGTAAAAGCCTTTATAGAAAAGCCCTTGTTTGTTGAAACTATCGAATTGATTTCGGGGAAAATATCTTCTTTTAATAATAAATTAGATTGCGGAGGCACAATATTTACAAGAGAAACTTTTGCCCTGCATCTTTAAGTTAAACAAGGCGTAAGCCTTCCTATTTTTTTTAAATAATTTCCTCTTTTGCTCTTGCTGAAATAATAAATTGAAATAGAACGCCAAACACAATTACCGAAACGCAACCAATCATATTCAACCACAAAAATGCAGTAGCATCTGTTTTAAATAAAACTATTACAATTAACTCGGCAATTACTGCAGCAAAAAACACTGCTGTTCCTTTAATATATTTCACAAAAAAAGCTACCACAAAAACGCCTAAAACAGTTCCATAAAACAACGACCCAAGCACATTCACTGCTTCAATCATACTACCTAATTCGCTGGCAAATTGTGCTACCGCAATAGCAATTAAGCCCCAAAAAACAGTAAGTATTTTTGAAATAAACACGTAGTGATTTTCATTTCTATCAGTTATTATTAAACGTTTATACAAATCAATTACAGAAGTAGAAGAAAGTGCGTTTAACTCCGATGCTGTGCTGCTCCACGATGCACAAAAAATTACCGCAATAAGCAAGCCGATTAAACCAGCCGGAAGATAGCGCAACACAAAGTTCATAAAAATATAATTCACGTCATTCGTATCAACGGAAGCATCTGTTTGGGCAATTAAACTTTTAGTTTCCGCACGCAATTTTTGTTCTTCGCTTTTTAAGTTTTTCAAATCCCTTTTTAGTTGCAATTGTGCTTGTTCATCTTCTGCTTTCAAAAATGCAAATGCTGTTTCCTTTTTCTTCTTTTCCAATAGTGAAAAATCTGTATTCAGCTTATGGAAATCATCAGCCGCAGCCGTGTTTTCTATTTTTTGAATTACAGCTTCATTAAAAAACAAGGGTGAAGAATGAAAATGATAAAAAGCCACCAGCAATGCACCAATTAAAAGAATAGAATATTGCATTGGAATTTTAACTGCCGCAGTACTCAATAATCCTTTCCTGCTTTCACTTTCGCTTTTACCTGTAAGGTAGCGCCCCACTTGGCTTTGGTCTGTTCCAAAATAGGCAAGCGAAAGAAAAAAACCGCCAATTAAACCACTCCAAACATTGTACTTATCACTCATGTTGAAATTGGTTGTAATTGTGTTCATATTGCCAACCGCATCAGAAATTTTTATAGCATCAAAAAAGCTAACTCCTTCCGGCAACAATTTCACTACCATAAAACCTGCAATAAACATCCCTAAAGTAATTACCAACATCTGCTGAAACTGCGTGTATGCAACAGCTTTTGCACCTCCGCTTACTGTGTAAATAATTACCAAACCACCCATCACCAAATTAGAAACGAAAATATTCCAACCTAAAACTGAACTCAAAATTAAAGCAGGCGCATAAATGGTTAATCCGGCAGAAAGCCCGCGCTGAAGCAAAAAAAGCATTGCAGTAAATGCCCGTGTTTTCACATCGAACCGCTGCTCCAAAAATTGATAGGCAGTAAACACATTTGCTTTGCGAAACATAGGCATAAAAACAAAACTCACTACCAACATCGCCAGCGGCATACCAAAATAAAATTGCACAAAACGCATACCATCGGTAAAGGCTTGGCCAGGCGCAGAAATAAATGTAATGGCGCTTGCTTGCGTACTGATAACCGAAAACATAACCAAATACCAAGGCATTTCATTGCTGCCCAAAAAGTAATCGCTCATGTTTTTGTTGCCACGACTTTTGTAAATACCATAAAGTACGATTGCAAGCAGAGTTCCTACCAAAACAATCCAGTCTAAAATGTGCATTGCTGATTAAATGTTTTTTCGCTTATTTGTGCAGCAATTTTAAAGAAATAAAAAGTTAAGGAAAGCGAATATTCTCTTTGCTTTCGCGAAACAAAAAATGAGAGATTACAAACATATCTTTTTCGATTTAGATCACACGCTATGGGATTTTGAAAGCAATTCAAAAAAGACTTTAGCCGAGATTTTCGACACCTTTCAACTAAAGCAAAAAGGTATTTTTAATTTCGACCAATTTTACCAAACCTACCAACCCATAAACGACCAATATTGGTATTTGTATCACAACAAAAAAGTTGCAAAAGCAGAATTGAGAGTTGGTAGATTTCGTGAAACACTTTCTCGTTTTAATATCGAAGATGAAGCAATGGCAGAAGGAATTGCAGCTATGTATTTGAATGAAAGCCCAAAAAAACATATACTTTTTCCCAATGCGCTCGAAATACTTGAACAGCTTGCTAAGCGCTATACTTTGCACATCATCACCAACGGGTTTAAAGAAGTTCAGCATCAAAAAATTGAGAACTCAGGATTAAATCCATTTTTCAAAACCACTATTATTTCTGAAGATATTGGTTTTCAAAAACCGCAGCCCGAAATTTTTGACTACGCTTTAAAAATTGCTAATGCAGAAAAAAATAATTGCTTAATGATTGGCGATAATATTCTCACCGATATTGAAGGAGCAATGAATTTTGGCATAGATGCGGTGCTTTTTAACCCACAAAAAAAATGGCACAAAGCCAAACCAACTTTTGAAATAAATTCACTAAACGAACTAAATTCATTACTTTAATTTTTAAATAAAATAATTACAAATGAGCAATACAATTGTAGAAGTAAAAGAAGCACAATTTATTAGCAACAACATTAAGCGATTTATCATTGAAAAGCCCGCCAACTATACTTTTGTTCCGGGGCAAGCCGCAGAAATTGCTATCAATAAAGAAGGTTGGGACACGCATTTTCGTCCCTTTACTTTTACAAGTTTAAACGCATGGGAAAATTTAGAGTTCCTAATTAAAATTTATCCTGAACACAAAGGCATCACTGCAGAACTTGGCAAAACAAATGCCGGAGCAAGTCTTGTTTTAAGCGAGCCATTTGGTGCAATCGAATACAAAGGTCCGGGAGTGTTTATTGCCGGAGGTTCAGGCGTTACGCCTTTCATTTCAATCTTTAGAGAATTGAAAAAACAAAACAGAATTGCAACCAACAAATTGATATATTCCAACTACACTGCGCAAGATGTAATTGTCGGTGCAGAATTACATGATTTACTAAAAGAAAACTACATTAACCATTACACCAAAGAAGGGGTTATTGGCTTTAGAGAAAAGCGCTTAAACAAAGATGCGCTTATTGATTACATTAAAGATTTTAGCCAACGATTTTATGTGTGCGGCTCGCATAGTTTTGTTCATGATATTAGCGGCATGTTACTGGAACTTGGTGCCACTGCCGAAAGTTTAGTTGTAGAGCAATAAATTTTCAACCCAACCTAAAAATCTACACTAAATTGCAACACAAATTTGGTATGGAACAACAGCATAACACAGCAGGAAAATTTCCTTTGCCATACATTATCGAAGATTTACGCGAATGGCCAATTTATAAATTGAGCGAGAACAGAGATGCGTTTATGAACGAAGTGAAACAAACTACATTGCGCAAAATCTATGAAGAATTTCCAAACGATACACTGCTGAAAGATGAACTCTCAAAAGTATTATTTCAAGAAAGAATTCGCCTTACCGAAAAACCGTGGAAAGCAGACCCGCCAGATGAAAGAGCATTTTGGGGAAGCGTAAAAAGTAAGTTTATGAAGTTGAGCGATGCCGATACGGTAATTACGCCACAGCAACTCACAGAAGAAATTCTCGACCGCTACATCAATGAAATAACAGGAAATTTCGACATCAATTCTTTTCAATTTGCACGCACAGTTTTACCGCAATTTTTCAGTCGAGTTTTTAATGCCGCACCGGGTAAATGGTTTAAATCAATTAGCCAAGGCGCGCGCACCATTCACGAAAAAATTCCAATTACGGGAGATGTAGAACTCATTAGAAAATTAGCGCAAAAAGGAACAATTGTTGTTGTACCAACTCACTTCAGCAATATGGACTCCATAATGATTGGTTGGGTGCTTAGCGAATTGGGCTTGCCGGCATTCACTTATGGCGCAGGACTAAATTTATATAGTATCAAACTCCTCTCCTATTTTATGGAAAGGCTGGGCGCATACAAAGTAGATAGAAGAAAGAAAAATAACTTTTATCTTGAAACCTTAAAAACATACTCCACCACTGCCTTACAGCGTGGCACACACAGTATTTTCTTTCCCGGAGGCACGCGTTCGCGTTCAGGAATGTTAGAAAAAAAATTGAAACTCGGTTTGCTCGGCACAGCTTTAGAATCTCAAAAACAACATTTCAAAAATTTTAATGAAGACTTAGCGCCTAAAGTTTTTGTGGTACCGATGGTTATCAATTATCACTTTGTTTTAGAAGCTTCCGGTTTAATAAACGACTACCTGAAAGAAACCGGAAAACATCTTTTTTTCAGAGAAAACGATGAGTATTCTACTTCCATAAAAATGATTCGCTTTATGCTGAAATTTCTTTCGGCAAGTTCTTCGCTCACTATTTCATTTGGAAAAGTTTTAGATGTGTTTGGAAACGAAGTGGATAGCGAAGGAAACAGCTTTAACCATCTTGGAAATAAAATAGATATTAAGCGCTATTTTATGACCAATGGCGAAATGACAGACGACCACCAGCGCGAAGAAGAATACACCAAAATTTTAGGCGAAAAAATTGTGGAGCAATACTGGAAAGCAAATACAGTACTCACCAGCCATTTGGTTTGTTTCACCTTGTTTGAACTCATTAAAAAGCAATTTAAAAACATAGACCTTTTCACTTTGTTGCGCACGCCCGAAGATGAAATTTCAATACCCGAAGGTACTTTGCACGAAGCGCTTAATTTGCTAAAAGAGCGATTAAAAGAAATGAGTGCCGCAGGTGATATTCAGATTTCTCCTGAGATAAGATGGAACGTAGATAAGATTTTAGAACATGGAATGCGCAATGTAAACTTGTATCACGTTGATAGTCCGATTATGCGAAATGGCTCCAATTTCACTAGCGAAGATTTAAAACTTTTATACTACTACCACAACCGCTTAGATGGCTACAATCTGCATAAATACTTGTAGTGCAGTAAAAAAATTAAACAGATAATTTCTTATAGTAAAAACAAAAACAATGCTGAAAGTAATTCCGGGTGAAATTCCACAACCACAACTGCACCAATTTTTACTGGGCTGTGTGGCACCACGTCCAATATCTTTTGTTTCCACGATTGATGCTTCCGGCAATGTAAATCTTGCGCCATTTTCATTTTTCAATGCCTTTGGTTCCAATCCTCCAATTTTAGTTTTTTCGCCTGCCGTGAATGGCAGAACAGGTAAATTAAAAGACACTTTAAACAACTTAAAAGAAGTGGGCGAATGTGTGGTAAACATTGTTACACACGATATTATTCACCAATGCAATTTAGCCTCAACTGAATTTGAAAAAGGCGTAGATGAATTTGTGAAAGCAGGTTTCACCAAACTGCCAAGCGACTTTGTGAAACCGCCAAGAGTGGCAGAAAGCAAAGCACATTTAGAATGTAAAGTACTTCAGATTATTGAAACTGGAACCGGTGGTGGTGCAGCCAACTTAGTAATTTGCGAAATACTTGCCATGCACATCAGCAAAGAAGTTTTAGATGAAACAGGCGCTATTTCTCCTTTTAAATTTGACCAAGTAGCACGATTAAACGCAAACTTTTGGGCACGAATGATTCCTGAAAGTATTTTTGAAATGCCACGCGCACCGAGAGCTTCAGCTTTGGGTTTTGATAAGCTTCCCAAATTCATCAGCGCTTCACCATATTTAAGCGGCAACGACATCGCACTTTTAGCCAATAATGACCATTTACCTAATGCCGAAGAATTATTATCAGTTCAAGAATTTAAAAGCCTGAGCAAACCAGAAATTGCTGCAAAATGCAAAGCCCAAATTGCAGTAGGAAACTGGTTTGATGCACTATGCACCGCAATGCTTTTGGAGTAAACTAATTGCCCAGCAAGCGCTTCAACTCATTTAACTTAATGAGCGCTTCAATTGGCGTGAGCGTATTTACATCTAAAGCAGAAAGTGTTTCGCCTAAATTTTTCAATGTAGGGTCGGCAGTTTCAAAAATACTAAGTTGAAAAGATGGTGAAATATTTTTCACTTTTTGGCGTGTGTCATTATTCATTCTTTTACTTTCTAACTCTTGCAAAACTTCATTTGCGCGGTTTAAAACTGCCACAGGCATTCCGGCCATTTTCGCCACGTGAATACCAAAGCTGTGCTCGCTTCCGCCACTTTCTAACTTCCGCAGAAAAATAATTTTCCCCGCAGCTTCTTTCACCGTTACATGAAAATTTTCTATGCGTTTATATTTTCCTGCAAGCTCATTCAACTCGTGATAATGCGTGGCAAAAAGTGTTCGCGGGTGGGCGGTGGTGTTATTGTGTAGAAATTCTACAATACTCCATGCAATAGAAACGCCATCGTAAGTAGAAGTTCCTCTGCCAATTTCATCTAATAAAATTAAACTGCGCTGCGAAAGGTTGTTCATTATCCCTGCGGTTTCATTCATTTCTACCATAAAAGTAGATTCACCGCCAGAGAGATTGTCGCTTGCGCCAACACGCGTAAAAATTTTATCTGCGTAGCCAATATTAGCATGAATTGCAGGCACAAAACAACCTGCTTGCGCCATTAAAACAATTAAAGCCGTTTGCCGAAGCAATGCCGATTTACCAGCCATGTTTGGTCCCGTAATTACCAAAATTTGCTGACTGTCGCAGTCTAAAAAAATATCGTTTGGAATATAGCTTTCGCCCAAGGGCAAGCGCTGCTCAATTACAGGATGTCGAGCGCTTTTTATATCAATTACAAAACTGTTGTTCAGTTGCGGTCGCGCATAATTATAGGCAGTAGCGCATTCAGCAAAACACAGCAAACAATCGAGCGTGGCAACTAAAGCAGCATTCATTTGCAAACTCACCACATAGTCTTTTGCAAACTGCACCAGTTCCATAAAAAGCTGCTCTTCTATCGCTTGAATTTTTTCACCTGCGCCAAGTACTTTTTCTTCGTACACTTTTAGTTCGGGTGTGATGTAGCGCTCTGCATTCGTGAGCGTTTGCTTGCGTATCCACTCCGGTGGCACTTTATTCTTGTGCGAATTGGTAACTTCTAAATAGTAGCCAAACACATTATTAAAACCAATTTTAAGCGAAGAAATTCCTGTGCGTTCTACTTCTGTTTTTTGTATTCCTGCAATAAAATCCTTTCCATCTGTTTGTATGGCGCGCAGCTCATCTAACGCAGCGTGATACCCTTCTTTTATTACATTTCCTTTGTTCAACATAGCTGGCGCATCGGCAACCAATGCCACATCAATTTTTTCAAAAAGAGGTGGCAACGCATTAAGTTGATGCGCTACCGCAAGCAGTTGCTCATTAGCTTGCCCTTGCAATAACTTTTGAATGTTTGCAATAGAAACTAAAGCGCGTTTTAACTGCACCATTTCACGCGGTGAAACCTTTTGCAGACTTACCTTTCCGGCTAATCGCTCTAAATCGCCAATAGCTTTAATTTGCGATTTTAGTTCCTGCGAAAGTGCCTCATGTTGCAAAAAATATTCCACCATATCCAAGCGGTTTTCTATGGCTTGCACATCAACTAATGGCAATAGCAACCACCTGCGCAAAAGACGGCTTCCCATTGGCGAAACTGTTTTGTCTAACACATCAAGCAAACTTTTTCCATCGCGGTGAACCGGCTCTACCAATTCTAAATTCTGTATGGTGAACCTATCTAACCAAACATATTTTTCTTCGCGAAGACGAGTAATTTTAGTAAGATGTCCAAGATTGTTGTGTTCTGTATCTTTCAAATATTGCAACACCGCACCTGCGGCAATAATACTTGCTTTTTCATCTTCTATTCCGAAGCCTTTTAGCGAGTGTGTGCCGAACAATTTCAGCAAAGCATCTAAGGCATTTTCGTAATTGTAAATCCAATCTTCTAAGCGATAACTGTAATGTTTTTCACCAAAAAGTTTATTGAAATCCTTTTCTGCTTTGCGCTGGTAAAGCACCTCGGCTGGCGAAAGGCTTTGCAATAATTTATCAATGTATGCATAGTTTCCTTCTGCAACAAAAAACTCACCGGTAGAAACATCAACAAACGCAACGCCAAACTGCAAACCTTCAAAATATACCGAAGCCAAAAAGTTGTTGCTGCGGTTATCGGTTAAGTTATCGCCAAGTGCAATACCGGGTGTAACCATTTCGGTAACTCCGCGTTTCACAATGGTTTTAGTGAGTTTCGGGTCTTCTAATTGGTCGCAAATTGCCACACGATGTCCTGCCTTTACCAACTTAGGCAAATAAGTATCCAACGCATGATGCGGAAACCCTGCTAAATCTACTTCACTTGCTTTGCCATTGCTTCGCTTGGTAAGCACAATACCTAGTGTGGCTGCTGCTTTTCGGGCATCTTCTGCAAATGTTTCATAGAAATCGCCCACGCGAAAAAGCAATATGGCATCAGGGTATTTTCCCTTAATTTGATTGTATTGCTTCATCAGCGGTGTTTCGCTTTCTACTGCTCTATTTTTTCCCATACTTTTTTGCCCAGCCATGCCTGCAAAGAAGCACTTATTCCTTTTGGCTTAAAACCCTTTTAGGTGCTTTGTGGAAAAGTTGTAATAATTCTTAGTTTTTTGAAACAATAGAAACAAGGAATGAAGCACAAATTTCGCGGCAAAAGTTATATTCGCGCTGCATAAAAAATAAACGAGTATGTTTTTTGAATTAACAGAAGAACAAAAAATGATAAAGCAGGCGGCACGTGATTTTGCACAAAACGAGTGTAAGCCGGGCGTAATTGATAGAGATACCACACAAGAATATCCTGCGGAGCAAGTACAACGCATGGCTGAACTTGGTTTCTTGGGCATGATGGTTGATCCTGCCTATGGCGGTGGCGGCATGGACGCGTTGAGCTATGTTTTGGCAATGGAAGAAATTTCTAAAGTAGATAATTCATGCTCTGTAACCATGAGTGTAAACAACTCTTTGGTGTGCTGGGGCTTGCAGGAATACGGCACCGAAGAACAAAAACTAAAATACTTAGTACCATTAGCCAAAGGCGAAAAATTAGGAGCATTCTGCCTTAGCGAACCCGAAGCAGGAAGTGATGCTACACACCAGCGCACTACTGCAATAGATATGGGCGACCACTATTTGCTGAATGGAACAAAAAACTGGATTACAAACGGTGGCAAAGCTTCTACCTATTTGGTAATTGCGCAAACACATGCCGAAAAAGGACACAAAGGAATAAATGTTTTGATTGTGGAAAAAGGCATGGAAGGTTTTGAAATTGGAAGAAAGGAAGACAAATTAGGTATTCGTTCTTCTGATACACATACTTTGCTCTTTACTAATGTGAAAGTGCCTAAAGCAAACCGAATTGGTGAAGATGGATTTGGATTTACCTTTGCTATGAAAACATTAAGCGGAGGCAGAATTGGTATTGCCGCACAAGCATTGGGCATTGCCGCGGGTGCTTATGAATTAGCTGTACAATACTCTAAAGAACGCCAAGCATTCAACACAGAGTTAATTAACCACCAAGCCATAGCTTTTAAATTAGCCGATATGGCAACCGAAATTGAAGCCGCACGTTTATTGGTTTACAAAGCAGCAACATTAAAAGATGAAGGTAAAAATTACGATGTAGCAAGTTCTATGGCGAAACTTTACGCCAGCGAAGTAGCTATGAAACATACTGTAGAAGCCGTGCAAATACACGGTGGTTACGGTTTTGTAAAAGAATATCACGTAGAGCGTTTAATGCGCGATGCAAAAATTACTCAAATTTACGAAGGCACCAGCGAAGTTCAGCGTATTGTAATTTCGAGAAGTGTAACGAAGTAATGTTATTCTTACAACACTCCATCAAAACCTGAAAAGCTGGCAGTTTAATACACTTTCAATCCGACATTATTTCAAATTTACACAAAAGAATCTGCCTTTTTTTCTTAATTGTTATTTTGGTTCAGCTATTGATATATAAAAACAAAATCAATAAAAATGAACGCAAACAATTTCACTGTAAAAGCCTTAGAAGCATTAAATAATGCACAGCAAATTGCTTTCGATAATTCGCACCCATATTTAGATACTTTGCACATTCTAAAAGGTATGTTAGATGCTGACGAAGATGCGCTTCCTTTCATTTTAGAAAAGGCTGGCGTGAACAAAAATATATTACTCGGCAAGGTGGAAGAAAAACTAAAAGCACTTCCAAAAGTTTCTGGCACGGGGCAAGATATTACACCTTCGCAAAGCTTCGGGCAAATGATGCTACAAGCCAATAAATTAATGAAAGAAATGGGCGATAGCTATGTTACTTTAGAGCATTTGCTTTTGGCGCTTCTTTCAACTAAAGATAATGCCTCAAAAATTTTAGCTGATGTTGGATTAGAAGAAAAAAAATTGCGCAGTGCCATTTTAGAGTTACGAAAAGGAAATCGGGTTACCTCGCAAGATAGCGATGCCACCTACAATGCACTCGAAAAATATGCCATCAATCTCAACGAGCGCGCACGCAGCGGCAAGTTAGATCCTGTAATTGGAAGAGATGAAGAAATACGCAGAGTGATGCACATTCTTTCGCGCAAAACAAAAAACAATCCGCTCTTAGTTGGTGAACCTGGAGTGGGTAAAACCGCCATTGCAGAAGGCATTGCGCACCGAATGGTGAAAGGTGATGTGCCTGAAAATTTAAAAAACAAAACTGTTTTCGCATTAGATATGGGCGCTTTGATGGCAGGAGCAAAATATCGTGGAGATTTTGAAGAGCGCTTAAAAGCCGTGGTGAAAGATGTAAAAGAAAGCAACGGAAATATCATCCTATTCATTGATGAAATTCACACCTTGGTTGGTGCCGGAGCTACCGATGGAGCAATGGATGCAGCCAATATTATTAAACCTGAATTGGCACGTGGCGAACTAAGAGCAATAGGCGCAACCACTTTAAATGAATACCAAAAGTATATCGAAAAAGACAAAGCACTCGAAAGGCGTTTTCAAAAAGTATATATTGATGAACCAAGCGAAGAAGATGCTATTTCAATTCTTCGCGGTTTAAAAGAGCGCTACGAAACACACCATAAAGTGAAGATAAAAGATGAAGCAATCATAGCTTCTGTTTCACTTTCGAGCAGGTATATTAACGATAGATTTTTGCCCGATAAAGCAATAGATTTAATTGATGAAGCAGCAGCAAAACTACGGTTAGAAATAGATTCTTTGCCTGAAGCATTAGATGAAATTGAGCGTAAAATAATGCAAATTGAAATTGAGATTGAAGCCATTAAAAGAGAAAATGATGACAAGAAACTAGGTGAGCTACAAGAGCAACTTGCGAATTTGCAAGAAGATAGAAATGAACTAAAAGCAAAATGGCAAAGCGAGAAAAATGTGGTTGAAAAAATCCAAGATGAAAAGCGCAAAATTGAAGCATTAAAATTAGAAGCCGACCAAGCAGAGCGCGATGGCGATTACGGCAAAGTAGCAGAAATTCGCTACGGAAAAATTAAAGAAGCAGAGCAAACAATTAAAAATTTTGAACGCCAATTAGATTCTATTTCTCCTGATAACAGAATGTTGAAAGAAGATGTAGATGCAGAAGATATTGCACTCATTGTGAGCAAATGGACAGGCATTCCCGTTTCCAGAATGTTAGAAGGTGAAAAAGAAAAACTACTACACTTAGAAGAACGCTTGCGCGAAAAAGTAAAAGGTCAAGATGAAGCTATTATTGCCGTGAGCGATGCTATTCGCAGAAGCCGCGCGGGTTTGCAAGATGAGCGCAGACCAATTGGCTCCTTCTTATTTTTAGGAACAACAGGTGTTGGTAAAACCGAATTAAGCAAAGCACTTAGCTATGTTTTGTTCAACGATGAAAATGCAATGGTGCGCATTGATATGAGCGAATACCAAGAGAAACACAGCGTGAGCCGTTTGGTTGGTTCGCCTCCGGGATATGTAGGTTATGACGAAGGCGGACAACTTACCGAAGCTGTGCGCAGAAAACCATATAGTGTAATCCTTTTCGATGAAATTGAAAAGGCGCATCCTGATGTATTCAATACGCTTTTGCAAGTGCTTGATGATGGTCGCTTAACCGACAATAAAGGCAGACTCGTGAATTTTAAAAACACGATAATTATTATGACTTCAAATATCGGAAGCGATATAATACAAGGCAATTTTGAGCGTTTGAACGAAACCAACAACATCAATTCAATAATTGAAACAACTAAGTTGGAAGTGTTGGAACGCTTAAAACAAACTGTGCGTCCGGAGTTCCTAAATCGTATTGATGAAATTGTGATGTTTCACCCATTGTTGCGCAAGCAAATACGCCAGATTGTGGAATTGCAACTTGGCAACTTGCACAACTTATTAGCTCAACGCGAAATAGATTTAGAATTTACCAAAGAAGCATTGGATTACTTAGGCGAAGAAGGCTACGACCCGCAATATGGCGCACGACCTTTAAAACGTGTAATTCAAAAAGATGTGGTGAATGCTTTGAGCAAGAAAATTCTTGCCGGTGAAATAGACAAAGGCTGCCATGTGAAAGTAGATGCCTTTGATGGCGAAGGCTTAGTTTTTGTAATTGAAAAGCAAGAACCAGCAAACGTTTCAGACAACTAAAAATAGTTTTGAAACAATAAGTAACAGCCTCATTTCTTTATAGAAAACATAAAGGAATGAGGCTTATTTTTTTTACAACATTTCAGCCATATCCATTCTAATTTTCCAGTGCTTTGGATAATGATTATTTAATCGGCTTGCCGTGCTTTTTGCCCAGCCGATACAAACACCTTCAAACAAAACTGCAAGCCAACCTTTTGGCGCAGCAATATTTAAACTTTCTCCTTTTAAAAATTTTAGTGCGTCTTCTTTCTCTAAATTTATATTGGGCAAATTACCATTTCTATAAATAGAAACTGCTGCTGCATGGTCTAAAAGCACATCACTTCCTTTTAGTTCGCCAACGCTTGTTCCTGCTTGCTTCACAGTTAAAAACTTTTCGAGTGATAGCAGCTTGTTCAGCGTATTTTGATTAGTGAAATTGAAGAGATTTTTGTGCAGAAACCATTGAAAATTATCGGGAGTTTCAACGATACTTTGAATTGAACTGGGAACTTGCTTTTGAGAAATTACCTGCACTTGCTTTTTAAAATTTTTCAGCATAAAATCAGGTGAAGACATTGTACTTTTCTTCCTTAAACAAGCGATATAAAAACCTTCGCTTTTCACTTTGTGCGGGTAAAATCTATATCCAAATTCTGATTGCATAATTCCTTTCAGCAAATTGCTTTTTAGTTTTACTTCTTCAAAACCTTTTTCACTGCAAAGCCATTTCACTTTTTCTTCATTTTCGCTTGGTTCAAAAGTGCAAGTCGAGTAAAGCAAAATTCCATTTTCTTTTAATGTGCCAATAATATTTTCGAGAATTTCAACTTGCCGAACATTACATTGCTGCACATTTTTTTCGCTCCACTCGGCAATAGCTCGCACATCTTTTCTAAACATTCCTTCGCCACTGCAAGGCGCATCAACCACTATTAAGTCGAAGAAATTTTGCAACGGCAAAAAATCCTTTGCTTCATTTTGTGTAACTACCGTATTAGCAGTTCCCCACTTGGTAATATTTTCGCACAAAATAGCATTTCGTTTCGGCACTATTTCGTTACAAACTATCGTTGAAGTTTCGTTCAATAAAGAAATAAGATGAGTTGTTTTTCCACCAGGAGCAGCACATAAATCTAAAGCCGTTATTGCTGTATCGGCTTCAATATTTTCATTCAAAAATTGCTCTAAAAACATTGATGCGGCCTCCTGCACATAGTAGCAGCCTGCATGAAAATATGGGTCGGCAGTAAAAAGTGGTCTTTCACTAAGATACTTTCCGCTCTTGCACCATTCAATTTCTGTAGCTTGTTGCCAATGCTTTTCTTTCTTCTTTAAATTTTGACGAATCGAAACCGGAGAACTTTCATTTAAAGCCTCCCAAAACACGTTTGCTTCGTCAGATAACAACGTTTCTATAAAACTTTTAAATTCTTTGGGTAATTTTTGTGTTTCCAATGCTATTTATGGTTTACATTCGCAGCCGCAAAAAAAGAAACTTTATGGCAAAAATAGGCTTGTTTTATGGAACCGATACCGGAAATACAGAACGTATTGCTAAACAGTTAAAAGGATTGCTGGAAACAAAAGTTGGCAATGGTGAAGTTGACGTAAAAGAAATATACAAAAAAACAGCTGCCGATATGCAAGCATATAACCTTTTAGTACTTGGCATGCCTACTTGGTACGATGGCGAATTGCAAGGCGATTGGGAAGAATTTATTCCCGAAATGAAGAAGGTTGATTTTAAAGGAAAAAAAGTTGCTTTTTATGGTTTAGGCGACCAATACGGCTATGCAGCTTACTTTTGCGATGCCTTAGGTTTATTTGCAGAAATTGCCGAACAAGGCGGTGCCGAATTAGTTGGTTTGTGGCCAATTGCAGGCTTTGAGCACGATTTTAGCAAGGCGCAGCGCGGTGATAAATTTGTGGGCTTATGCTTAGATGTAGATAACCAAGATGAACTTACTGATGAGCGTTTGCAAAAATGGACTGCACAAATTTTAGGCGAAATGAATTTAAACTAACATAAAAGTTATTCGTAACCTTAAACAAAGAGAGGCTGTCCGAAAAGTTTTGGACAGCCTCTTTTTGTTGCACTGCTTTTTAAACCCTGTTTTCCTTACCTGAATATTACTCTTTTGCCGAAGAGTTAATATGTCTTCATTAAAAAATAGCAAGAATTTTATTGAACTTTAGTTTTTAAATAAATATGCTACTGTCTAATCACGGTTAAATTTTATTAGGCACACTTAAATCTTAAAGAGAAAACTCTACATTCGCCCTTTAAAATTTTTTCTATCAATGAACATTTCTGACGTAGCAAAACTTATTGGCGATGAAAAAGCCAAATTCCTACTTGAACACAAAAGCGCAACCATAAGCAAAGAGCAATTACATCTTCCCAACTCTAATTTTATTGAGAATTTATGGGTTCAAAGCAATCGCTCAGCACAAGTATTGAACAATCTACAACGCCTTGCAGGCACAGGTCGCTTGGCAAATACTGGTTATGTTTCTATTCTTCCGGTAGATCAAGGCATTGAGCATAGTGGAGGTGCATCTTTTGCACCAAATGTGCCAATGTTTGACCCTGAAAATATTGTAAAATTAGCAGTAGAAGGTGGCTGCAATGCAGTGGCATCAACCTATGGTGTTTTAGGAATGGTAGCAAGAAAATACGCGCACAAAATTCCTTTTGTAGTAAAAATAAATCACAATGAATTTATCAGCTACCCAAACAGTTTCGACCAAATAATGTTTGGTTCTATAAAAGATGCATGGAACATGGGAGCCGCAGCCGTTGGCGCTACAATTTATTTTGGCAGCGAAGAAAGCAAGCGTCAAATTGTAGAAGTTGCCGAAGCATTTGAATATGCGCACGAACTTGGCATGGCAACAATTTTGTGGTGCTACACTCGCAATAGTGCATTCAAAAAAGATGGAGTAGATTATCATGTTTCTGCTGATTTAACAGGGCAAGCAAACCATTTAGGCGTAACCATTCAAGCAGATATTATCAAGCAAAAACTACCAGAAAATAACGGTGGATACAACGCTGTGAACTTTGGGAAAACACACAAGAAAGTTTATACGGAACTTACCACCGACCACCCGATTGATTTAACCAGATACCAAGTGGCAAACTGCTACATGGGTAGAGTTGGCTTAATCAACAGCGGTGGCGCATCAAGTGGCGAAAGCGATTTGGCAGATGCCGTAACTACTGCAATTGTAAACAAACGCGCTGGCGGAATGGGCTTAATTAGCGGAAGAAAAGCATTCCAACGCCCAATGGCAGACGGCATAAAATTGCTTAATGCAATTCAAGATGTATATTTGAGCAAAGAAATAACTATAGCATAAGCAGTAAATTACTACTGCACTAATTGCAACAAAATGAGTTGGTGGAAAAGAATTAGAAAAGGGGTTGAAACCTCTACCAGTGAAAAGAAAGAAGCTCCCGATGGCGTTTGGCACCAGTGTACAAACTGCAAAAAGGCGTCTCTTGTTACTGAAATGAAAGCACATGCTTACACATGTCCGCTTTGCAATCACCACGAAAAGATTGATGCAGATGACTACTTCGATTTAATTTTCGATAAAAGTATTTGGGAAGAAAAATTCTCTAACCTTGTTCCCGTTGATACACTTGAATTTGCAGATTTAAAACCTTACAAGCAGCGAATTCATGAAGCTACTGTGAATAGTGGCTTAAAAGAAGCAATGCGCGTTGGCTACGGCAAAGCAGGAGGCGAAAATCTTACGATTGCAGCAATGGATTTTCGTTTTATTGGCGGCTCAATGGGTAGTGTGGTAGGCGAAAAAATTGCTTTTGCCATAGATTGGGCAATTGAAAATAAATCGCCATTGCTCATCATTTCAAAATCTGGCGGTGCACGAATGCAAGAAAGCGCATTTTCACTCATGCAAATGGCTAAAACATCGGCAAAATTGACTCAATTAGCCAATGCAAAACTACCTTACATTTCATTGCTTACCAACCCAACCACAGGCGGAGTTACAGCCTCTTTTGCCATGTTGGGCGATTTTAATATTGCTGAACCTGGAGCTTTAATCGGCTTTGCAGGTCCACGAGTAATTGAAGAAACAATTAAAAAGAAATTACCCGAAGGCTTTCAAACTTCAGAATTTCAATTAGAAAACGGATTTCTTGATTTTATTGTCGATAGAAAACAACTACGAGATAAAATAATTACCCTGCTCGATTTGCTAAAAAATTAAACAACGATATTCAATAAAATTTAAACCAAAAGATATGAGTAAAGAAGTAGTAATCGTTTCGGCAACACGTTCGCCAATTGGCAGCATGAGTGGTGTTTTATCAGCAGTTCCTGCAACAGAGTTGGGTGCCCAAGCAATAAAAAAAGCTGTTGAAAAAGCGGGCATAACCGGAAATGATGTGCAAGAAGTAATTATGGGAAACGTAATTCAGGCAAACACAGGACAAGCTCCTGCAAGGCAAGCAGCTTTAGCAGCCGGAATTCACCCTGGAGCAACTTGCACAACTGTGAATAAAGTTTGCGCCTCGGGCATGAAAGCCGTAATTTTTGGTGCGCAATCTATTTTACTTGGCGATAAAGATGTGGTAGTTGCAGGCGGCATGGAAAGCATGACCAATGCGCCTTACATGCTTAGCGGTGCAAGAAACGGTTATCGCTATGGAAATGGCGAACTTGCCGATGCTATCGTTCGCGATGCTCTGCAAGACCCATATTCAAAAGAAATGATGGGAAGCAGTGGCGACCGCTGCGCTAAAAAATATAATTTCAGCCGCGAAGACCAAGATGCTTATGCTTTAGAATCTTATCGCAGAGCTACTGAAGCTTACAAAAATGGTTGGTTTGCCGATGAATTATTTGAAGTAGAAATTAAGGGAAGAAGCGGAAGCACTTTTGTGTCGGAAGATGAAGAATACAAAAAACTAAAAGCCGAAAAAGTAGCAACATTAAAACCTGCTTTCGGAAAAGATGGAACAGTTACTGCGGTAAACGCCTCTAAAATAAATGATGGTGCGGCAGCTTTAGTTTTAATGAGCGCTGAAAAAGCAAAAGAACTTGGCTTAAAGCCTATTGCACGAATTTTAGGCTATGGTGATGCAGAGCAAGCTCCAGACGATTTCACCACCTCTCCTGCTTTGGCAATTCCTATTGCATTAAAAAAAGCAGGCTTAGAGCTAAACCAAATAGATTTTGTTGAAGTGAATGAAGCATTTAGCAATGTAGCAATGGCAAATACCAAACTATTAAATTTAGATCCTGCAAAAGTGAATGTATTTGGAGGTGCGGTTTCTTTAGGACATCCGGTTGGTATGAGCGGAGCTAGAATTATTTGCACTTTGCTTTCAGTATTAAAAGTAAAAGGCGGCAAATATGGCGCAGCCGGAATTTGCAATGGCGGTGGCGGTGCTTCTGCTATTGTGATTGAGAGATTGTAACCTTATTGATTATATCTTTTAAATCCCGATGTAGATTGATTGTATCAATCTACATCGGGATTTTTTATTTCTGGCACTGAAATAATACCGAAAGGATATCCGTAATAGACCAATAAAATTGTTCTAACCGGCTATCATCCCGATAGCTCTATCGGGAGTATTATACGGCAAAATTTCCACCTATTTTAAAAATCATTTTCGTATAACTTTATCTATTTCGTTCATTTTGCCTTTTCAACTTTCGGTTGGAGCTTGTATAACGCTTATTAAAAATACTACATAAAAAAACCGCTTCAGGAATATCCCGAAGCGGTTTTTGCTATTGGTTAAGATTCTTCTTATTTATCAGAACCTGCTTTATAGCCTGGATGTGGAGATGCAGGATTGCTATCGCCCTTTTCATCTTCTTCAGCATATCTAAACTCTACTTTGCGGCTTTCTTTACGCTCTATTGCACTCTTATTTGCATTAGATTTCTTACCGCCTTGGTACTTCACAATAAATCTATCTCTTGAAATACCGTACTTCTCAACCAAATAGTCTGCAACCTTTTGTGCTCTGTTCCACGAAAGTTGTTCATTGTATTTTTGGTCATTTCTGCTTTCATCATATCCAGTAAGCACTAAGCGCATATCAGGGCATTGCTGCATTCTTTCTGCCACTTGGTGAATTGAACTTAAATAACTTGGATCGATATAGTATTTATCACTCTCAAAGAATACGCCTGGCAATTCAATCTTAGAGCAATCACCACCGCGACCTCTTCTGCGTTTTGAGCCTTCTGCACCAACACCTGCGCCATCTTTGCCGTTTGCACCTTCGCCACCAAGCATCAATAAGTCATCGCCTTCATCGCAGCAAGGATTTGGTGGAATTTGAGCTACTCCAAATTGATCAACAGGATAACCCGGAGGAGAATATGGTTCTTTATCATCACAATCAGCAATGCCATCTTTATCGCTATCTAAAGTTACACCTCTCACATCAACAGGGCAACCTTTCTTTGTGTTTGGTTCTTTATCTAACTTATTAGGAACGCCATCTTCATCATCATCTTTAAATGCTTCTGCAATAATTTTATCAGGATTTGTTTCTGCAATTTTGCGATACACATAATCGTTCGGGTTTAACCACCAAAGCGGTTCCACTTTGTTTCTACCTACGTGGAAATTAAATCCAATTGAGGTGTATGATATGTTATCGTTATCGCGTGTAAAGCCAGGATATTCATCTTGTGTCCAACGGTAGCCGTCTAACACATCAGAACCGGTAATCATTATTTTTTCTTCTAAAGAAAGCGTAACCCATTTAGAAATATGGAAGGCAACACCAAATCCAAAGTTGAAAGTTGGCAAGAACTGGTAATTCTTAAATAACCCTAGTCTATCAATATCGCGATCTGCATCAGATTCGTACTTGCCATCAAACTTACCTTTTAGCAATTTCAATGCCTCTTTTCTTTTATCTAAACGAGCGTTTACAGGAGGAGCTCCAGCCCCACCACCTACTTGATATAAAGAAAGCACATCAGTAAAGTCATACATCTTTCCATTTGCATCTAAAGCGTCCATTTGTGTTCTAGTTAGTGTTCCACCAACTCCACCAAATAAATAGAAGTTTACCATATTACGCTCTCGGTAAAAGCGAATATTCCCAAGATTTACAACTGCTTGCAATGCAAAATCATGGACAAAAGTTCTATAGTTATAAAAGAAATAACCTTTGTTTGCTTTGGGTATATGGTTAGAGGTGTCCAATCCTACTCCTTTTACATAGTTCACATTAGGGTCGTACTGACCATTTAACCCTTGATTAAATTTTAAGTTGTAATCCGGTGCCCAGTTTTGACCAGTCATCCAAGCAAATTGGTATTGGAAACGAAGTGAGAACGTGTGTCCAATTGACTTTCTAATTGTTAAGCCTGCACCCCAGTTTTGCCATACTTTAGACCAATATGGATTCACATCACCGCTTATGAAAGCATATCCTAAATTCACCCCAATTTCCCATTGGTCGCTTGGACGAGCAGGATACATGTACTTCATTTCTTTAAAAGCAGTTTGTTGTTTTTTCTGCTTTTTGTTCTTTTGATATACTGCACTATCTAAATCCATACGAGGCATTAAAGGCTGACTAACAGCTTTTCTATCGTTGAAATTATAGTCTGTAGCCTCCATATCAGGTTTCATAAACTTCACCTGATTTTGCCTGTCTTTCTTTTCCGAGTTTTTAGATTGTGTACTATCAGTTGAAGTTGCCTGCCCCATCGTTGCTGCTGTAAAAAATACAGCTAAAGCCACTGAGAATAGTTTGGAAAGTTGCACCATAAATTAAAATGTAGCGTAAAAATGATTACTTCTAAGTTCAAAAATAGAACTTTCACGTAAACTTAATAATATAATTTAAAAAAACATCAAACTAATTCACCGTCCAAGTTTGATTTCCTGCTAAAAGTACCGATAAATCTATATTACTTTTTTGTACTTTTTCTTGCTCTAATTGGTTTTGCACTGCTTTTTCAAAAGAAATTTGTTCTCGTGCATAAATAACACCAAACGGACGAGGAAAATCTTCAGTATCAAAAAATCTCGCTAAAATTTGTGCTTTAAATATATCTTGTTCATCGTGAATCCAAAGGTCATTTTCACTATAGCCATCAGCCATTTTCACTACTCTTGGTTTATACGCATCTAACACAATTCCAAGCGCATCTTCTTTGTCTCCAAATATAAGTGGAGCGGCATGTTCAAGAAAAATAGCGTTCGTTTTTTGAGATGTTTTATTTCCAAAAACTTCAAAAGCATTATCATTAAAAATATTGCAGTTTTGATAAATTTCAAGTAGTGATGCACCTTTATGAAGATGTGTTCTTTCAATCATTTTTTGCAAATGGCGCGCTTCTTTATCTATACTTCTCGCAACAAAAGTAGCTCCGGAACCCAATGCTAAAGCCAATGGATTGAATGGATTATCCAATGTGCCGACAGGAGAAGATTTGGTTATTTTGTTTAGTTCAGAAGTTGGTGAATATTGACCTTTCGTGAGCCCATAAATTTGGTTGTTGAAAAGCAAAATATTCACATCAACATTTCTCCGTAAAATATGAATTAAATGATTGCCACCGATAGAAAGCGAATCGCCATCACCGGTAATTACCCAAACACTTAAATCAGGACGTGCAACTTTTAATCCTGTAGCGATTGCCGTAGCTCTGCCGTGAATTGAGTGCATGCCATAAGTATTCATGTAATACGGAAAACGTGACGAGCAGCCAATGCCGCTTATGAAAACAATATTTTCTCTTGGTATATTGAGTTTAGGAATTGTGATTTGCACTTGCTTTAAAATCGCAAAGTCTCCACAACCAGGACACCACCTAATTTCTTGGTCTGTTTCTAACTCTTTTGCTGAATATGGTTCAAAATTTACTGCGTTGTTCATACTCTATTCTCCGTTTACTAAATTTAAAACTCCGTTTATTTGATACAATTTACTTGCAATTTTACTTTGCTCACTTGCCCAATTATCGTATCGCACAATCGTTTCAGAAATTTCTGCTAAATAGCGAGTTCTTGCTGGCGGAATAATTGGCTCCGTTACATCGCCACTTAAAGTTGTTGGGTGAAGTTCTCCAAAATCAACATTCAATTTTGTATTAATCGTTTTCAGCAACAATCTAAATAAAGCATTCACCCCATTGTTATTAAATTTTGAAGCTACTGTTCCAACTATTGGCAGTTCTTCATTTTTTGCTTGAAACTGTACGTGATTTCGTTTATACTGTTTGCATACATCATTGTACGCATCATCTGCACCTAATTTATCAAATTTATTTATTGCAATCACATCAGCATAATCTAACATGTTTATCTTCTCTAACTGAGATGCAGCGCCATATTCAGGTGTCATTACATACAGAGAAACATCACAAAATTCTAAAATTGAAGCATCGCTTTGCCCTACGCCTGCGCTTTCTAAAATAATAAATTCAAAACCTGCTGCTTTACAAACATCAAGAGCCGGCTTTATGTATTCGCTAAGTGCTCTGTCGCTTTCGCGTGTTGCCATCGAACGCATGTATGCTCGCTTATTAAATATCGCGTTCATTCTTATTCTATCGCCCAATAAAGCTCCTCCCGATTTCTTTTTACTTGGATCTACCGAAATTACCGCTACTGATTTATCTTCAAAATTCCTTAAAAATCTTCTTACAATTTCATCTGTAACACTTGATTTTCCTGCACCTCCGGTTCCCGTAATTCCTAATATTACTGAGTTTGTTTTACCTTTTAGTTTATCTATTTCTTGTTGAATTTTTCCAAATTCTCCTGCTTCGGCAATACTTATTGCTTGTGCAACAGCTTTCCAATTTTGAGTATTGAAGTTTGCAGTATTTACAGCAACATCTTTTGCTTTTTCTTCCTTGCTCACAGCAGCTAAAACTTCTGCAATCATTCCTTCTAAACCTAAATGCCTGCCATCGTCCGGAGAATAGATTTTTGCAATACCGTAAGCTTCTAACTCTTCAATTTCAGAAGGTAAAATTGTGCCACCACCGCCACCAAATATTTTAATGTGCTTACAATCGTTTTGAGCAAGCAAATCGAACATGTATTTAAAAAACTCAATGTGCCCACCCTGATAACTTGTAATGGCAATGGCATCTGCATCTTCTTGAATAGCGGCTTCTACAATTTCTTGTGCGCTTCTATTGTGCCCAAGATGAATAACTTCTGCACCTTGAGCTTGCATAATTCTGCGCATAATATTGATAGCAACATCATGCCCATCAAATAGCGAAGCAGCTGTAACTATGCGAATTTTATTTTTCTTTTCCATGTCTTTTTTATTTTCAAAACTGTCAAGTTTCTAAGTAATCAATTAGCTGAAAATCCTCTTAAAAATTCTTCAATATTCATTTTCTTTTTCCCTTCTAACTGCACTTCGAGCAAGTTTAAAAAACCATCTTTGCAAGCTACTTTCAAATATGTTTTGTCATCAGAAACTAAATCAGCCATTGCATGTTGATGATTGCTAATTTCTGCCGCTGCCGAAAACACTTTTATAGCTTTCCCTTTGTGCTTAAAAAACGCTGCCGGATAAGGGCTTAATCCTTTCACAAAATTGTGGAGTTCCACCGCACTTTTATTAAAATCAATTTCGCAATCCGGCTTAAAAATTTTAGGTGCTTTTTTCACCTCAGTGATATGTGCTTGAGGCGTTTCTGGATACTCTCCAACAGCAACAGCATCAACCGTTTTTCTCAAAACTTTTGCGCCTAATTGCATCAACTTTTTATAGAGTGTTCCTACTGTTTCTTCACTCTCAATTTTTACTTTTTCTTGAAAAATAATGTTGCCGGTATCAATCTCATGTTGAAGAAAAAACGTGCTTACTCCGGTTTCTTTTTCACCGTTTATGATTACCCAATTTATTGGTGCTGCGCCTCTATAATTTGGCAACAACGAAGCATGAAGATTTATTGTTCCTAAGCGTGGCATATTCCAAACTATTTCGGGCAACATTCTAAACGCAACGATTACAAACAAATCTGCATGAAGCGATTGGAGTTCTTGCACAAAAGTTTCGTTTTTCAACTTCTCCGGTTGCAAAATTTTCACTTGATTTTTTATTGCACTCAGCTTCACTTCGCTTTGGTGAAGTTCCATTCCTCTGCCGGCAGGTTTGTCGGGTGCGGTAACAACAGCAACTACTTGATGCGTTGATGCCACAAGGGTTTCCAACATTGGAACCGCAAACTCCGGAGTGCCGAAAAATACAATTCGTAAACTTTGCATATTGTATGTGCGATGTTAGCTAAAAACTAAAATAGTAATGTAGCGTTTCGCTATTCTTTAGTATAAAAAACAATTATTTTCCTTCAAATGCCCTAAACACTTGTTGAATAATTTCAATGCACTGGTCTAACTCTTCTTTTGTGATAGTTAATGGCGGTGCTAAGCGAATAATAGTATCGTGCGTAGGTTTTGCAATCAATCCATTTTCTTTCAGTTTAACGCAAATATCCCAAGCAATATTTTTCTTTTTCGAGTTCACCACAATGGCATTCAGCAAGCCTTTTCCGCGCACTTCTTTAATTAAAGGCGACTTAAAAGTTGCCATTTGCTGCCTAAAATAATTTCCTAAATAGAAAGAATTTTGTGCTAAGTTTTCATCTTTCAAAACTTGCAAAGCAGCTACCGCAACAGCGCAAGCCAAAGGATTTCCACCGTAGGTAGAACCATGCTCTCCCGGTTGAATTTGTAGCATAATTTCATCATCGGCTAAAATTGCACTCACGGGCAAAACTCCACCGCTTAAAGCTTTTCCTAAAATTAGAATATCGGGGCGAACACCTTCGTAATCGCAACAAAGCATTCTTCCTGTTCGGCAAAGTCCTGTTTGAATTTCATCGGCAATAAAAAGTACGTTGTGCTTTTTACAAAGCTCATAAGCCTTTGCTAAATAGCCTTCTTTCGGCACATTCACGCCAGCTTCGCCCTGTATTGGCTCCACCATAAAAGCACACACATTTTTATTTTGAAGTGCTTCTTCTAACTTCTTTAAATTATTGTAAGGAACAACCTCAAAACCTGGCATGTATGGGCCAAAATCTTTATAACTCGAAGGGTCTGTTGAACTTGAAATAGCACTCATGGTTCTGCCCCAAAAATTACCTTCAGCAAATATTACAGTTGCTTTATTTTCCTTTATGCCTTTAACTCTGTAACCCCATCTGCGAGCGAGCTTCAGCGCTGTTTCTCCACCTTCTACTCCAGTGTTCATCGGCAGCACTTTATCGTAACCAAAATACTCGGTGATATACTTTTCGTATTCGCCCAATTTATTGTTGTAAAAAGCACGAGAAGTGAGCGTGATTTTTTTTGCTTGCTCAGTAAGTGCTTTAATAATTAGCGGGTGGCAGTGTCCTTGATTTACCGCGCTATATGCCGAAAGAAAATCGAAATATTTCTTGCCTTCAACATCCCAAACATAAATGCCTAACCCTTTCTCCAAAACAACCGGAAGCGGGTGATAATTGTGTGCTCCGTACCTTTTTTCTAAATCTATGTAGTACGAAGAGTTTTTCTTAACCATAACTTAAGCGTATTGTAAAATAAAATAAGCCGAAAGTTACGGCATTATTCTGCAATTACAATACGCTTAACGGTTGATAAGTTTCTATTTTTTACAGAAAGTAAGTAAACGCCTTGTTGAATTCCGTCTAAATCTAAGCGTGTTGCTTTGGTGGAGCTTTCAAATGAGCGAACCAATTTACCTTCGGTAGAAATTAGGTTTAATTCTATTTTACCTTCGGTAGAACTTGGTAGTTCTACATAAACGAAACCTTGAGTTGGATTTGGAGAAACTTTCACCATTTCTAAGTTGCCTATTTGTTTTATTGAAGAAGAAGTATTCACAACCACTTCTGCAATTCCTGGACGATAAAGTTTAATTACTTCGCGCATTAAAGCTACTTGCTCATTGGTGAACATATTTAAGCAATCATCGCTACTGTAATCCATATAATTCTCAACCATATCAGGATAATCTTGGCTCAAATTCGGATCTGGGCAAGTGTTTTTTGTGGTGTCGCAAGTTTGTTGCGAAGCATCTGTAGCATCTGGTGTATCATCAATTCCATCGCTTCCTCCATCTACATCTCCAGCACATTTGTTTCCTTGTCCGAACATTGGTTGATCATCGCCCCAAATGTGTCGCAAACCTAAAAAGTGGCCAATTTCGTGTGTAGCACTTCTGCCACCATCAACTGAAGGATCAATAGGTGAAGGATTATTTCTGCCAACTGCTTTGTAGTACAACACTACGCCTTGCACAGCAGAGTCGGCTTTTGGATTGTTGCTTCCCCAATTTGCAAGAGAATCGGCAGGCGGATATGAATAACCCAGCACGCCAATTCCGCCCATCAAATCGCAAATCCAAATATTCAAATACTTATCGGTTGGCCAAGGATTTACACCTCCTGTTGAAGTTTTTTTAACCTCATCGCTTGCCCCAAAACCTCCAAAGATACCACCGCTTGGCGTGCCAACAGAATGTATAATGCCGTTTGTTGGATTACCGTCAGGATCTGTATCTGCCAAAAAAAACTCTATTCCGGCATCAGCTGCAAAGCTCGAAAATATACTGCGTGTATTTACTGTATCCGCATTCTTTCTACGAAAATCTTCATTTATCACATCTAACTGTGATAGAATGACAGAATCATCTAAATTTTCTTCAGGTTTAGAATAAACTACATGAAAAACTGTGCGGATTCTGTAAATAGTATCTAACATGTTTCCACGCTGCGACACACGAATATTTGCATTGCTCTTTGCTTTTTGAAAAGCGCTTTTTATTGATTGAAGATAGCCCGGATTATTAACTTCCATTGCTTTCTCGGCTTCTGCGCTTACACACTTATGAAATTGATTTTGTGCATTTAAGTTTACTGCAAAAAGCAGACTGCAAGCAATGATAAAATACAAAGTTTGGTTCATTAAAAAATTATTTACTGATAATTAAAGATTCGTGTTGAATAATATTATTTCCTGTTAAGCGAATAAAATATGTACCATTAGAAAGTAACTGTGTATTTAGTTCTACTACTCTTTGCGAAATATTTTGAGATGAAATTTTCTGCCCCATAATATTGAATACTTCAACTTTAGTAAATGGGTGAATTGTAGGCAAAGAAATATACACAAAATCACTTGCAGGATTTGGATATACTGACACATCTACTTTTGCAATCGTATTGTTTATTGCAGAAAGCGGAGTTCCGTAAATATTGATGTTATCTAAATACAAAGCATTGCCCCAGTTTGAAATATTTTCAAATTTAAAGCGAACTTTATTCTGTCCAACTGTAGCTGGCAAAGGCAAGTTTATTGAGCGCCACTGTGTATCTTCAGGAATAAAGAATGCAGTTTGGTCTGGAGCTGTGGCAATAGCAGTTCCTCCATTTTTGTATATCAAATTCCACTGCATTCCACAATCGAAAGAGTAGTAAATTGCTAATGAATCGTAGCGATTTACATTCACTCGGCAATATGCCATATCAAATTTTAAATTAGGCATTCCTATTTGCGAAACATCATAATCATCAGTAATTAAAGCATCTCTTGTGCCTTTGGGGTTTGAAGTGTAATTCATGTTGTTGATTACAGCAGAATAGAACCCATAATTGTAAGCGCTTGCTTGTCCTCCTTCCCAAGTATTGGCAGTTCCTTTGTTATCAATTGTCCAATTATCAGGTGGAAAATTACCTAATTCAAAATCTTCTAATATTGGGGCGGGCAATGCAAATCCACCATCGTAAGCATAAAAATTAACGGTTAAAATATCGTTAGCCGTGTTATCGTCTATTGTGATTCCATTGGGCTTTTCGAATGTAACCGTAAGCGTGTGGTCGCCTGCTGTAACTGTTTGCAATGGCAATGTGATATACGATTTATCCTGTATGCCTAAGGTCTTATTAAATGGAATTGATTGGAATGTTCCATTATCTATTTTGTAAAAAATTGTTGCACTATTTATGGTTGCAATTCCTTCGTTCTTCACTTCAATTACTGGTTTAAAACTAAGGTTACAAATAGTATCTGTAGGAAGAAGCACTGCTCGCATTGCGCCATCAATACTGTAATAGCAATTAGAAATTGCAGTTTTAAAAGAAGCGCGAGAACCGCCTGTGTTAATGGTATTATACATCACATCAGCTTGGTCTTTCGTAAACATTGTTCTGCAATTATCATCAGTATAATCCATGTGATTCACAAACATATTTGATGTGCCACAAGAGTATTGTGGATACGATGGACAACCAAAATATTTGTCATATTGGTCAGGTGTATCATCTATAAAATCAGTTGTATTAAAAGTGCCATCATAGCAACCTGCTTGGTTTCCCCAAATATGTAAAAGCCCTAACCAGTGCCCAACTTCATGCACTATAGTTCTTCCCCCTTTTTGGCTTCCCATTAAAGTGCCTGTGGTGCCAACTGTATTATATCGCGCCACCACGCCATCAGTTGTGTTAGAAGTGAAATAAGGCAAAGTTGCATAAGCCAAAACCATTCCTCCGTTATTGAAATCGCCACCCATTACACATGTCCAAATGTTCAAATATTTTTTCCTATCCCAAATTGTTGAAGGCTTCATTTGGCTTTCAATTTCATTTTCATTATTCCACGAAATTTTTGAAAATGCGATACGTTCAATACCGTTGGTAGGATTGCCTTGCGGATCAAACTTTGCTAAACAAAATTGCACATAAGTGTTTGCTGCCAAAGGTTTAAATTCAGCAGGAATTGTTGAAGTATCTGCGGCTTGTAGTGCAAAATCTCTATTTAATGCATCAATCTGTGATTGCACTTGCTCATCAGAAATATTTTCGCCTACGCCATAAGCTTTATTATTATGAATAACGTGAAAAACAACAGGAACATAAATGATAGTTTTAGCAGCTCTTGAAGCTGGTTTTGGAGCTGTTCGATAAGCATCCATTTTCACATACATATCATTCAACTGCTTAGCCATTTCGGGGCTCGAAGCAGCTTTTCTTTGAACATATTCATCAGTACCACAAAAATGCTGTGCATTTACATTTAATGCCAGCAAGGCGGCAATCGCCAAAAGATTTTTTTTCATTTACAGGTTTTGAACTTTACAATGATTATTTTTTCACAAAAATGGTGGTCGTTCTATAGTTTGATGAAGAGTAGGTTAAGTAATAAATTCCGTTTGTGAGTTTTGAAATCTCTATTTGTTTCAATACTTCACTTTGAGTTAAGTTTTCAGCAACTACAACTTGGCCAAGCACATTAGTAATTGAAATATTTCCCGCTTCATTTATCGTAGTTGAAATTTTAACCCAAATACTTTCTGAAGATGGATTTGGATAAACTTCAACACGTGTGTTATTTGTAATGCCTGCAATGGAAGAAACAGCAGGATTTACCAAGCTATCAACAGCAATAGCTTTGCAGCCATTTGCATCTGTTGCAGTAACAGAATAAGTTCCGGCACCTAAAGCTGAATTAACGGCTGTAGTTGCGCCATTGCTCCACTCTAAAGTAATTGGTGTGCCGCTTCCGGTTGCTGTTGCAGTTAAAGAACCATCAGTTGTGCCAATAGCAGAAGGTTGTATTTTTGAAGTAATTGAAACTGCTAAATCACTGCTATCAGAAACAGTTGCAATAGCAGAAGCGGTGCAACCTAAACTATTGGTAACAGTTACCGAATATGTACCCGCAGCAAGATTGGTAATTGAACTACTTGAACCACCATTGCTCCAAGCGTAAGAAGAAATTGTAGTTGTGCCGCCTGTGATTGCGGTTGCGAAAGCACCTCCATTTGCTTGTCCGCATTTAGAAGCTGATGTGTTTATGGTTACGCTCAAAGTGCTTGGCTCATTATTTACAACGGCTGAAGTTTCATAAATACAGCCTTTAGAATCTGTAACCGTTAAAATATAAGTTCCAGGCAATAATGAATCTATTGAAGCATCCGATTCTCCATTATTCCATTGGAAAGTATTGTTTCCGTTTCCTCCAGTTGCAGCAGCAGTTACACTTCCATTATTTAAACCACAAACTGCATTGGTAACGGTTGTTGTTGCAGAAAGTGCAGCTACCGGTTGCGAAATTTGCGCATTTGCCGTTGTAGTACAGCCTTTAGAATCTGTAACCGTTACAGTGTAAACGCCACTTGCTTTACTCACGATACTATCCTTGTTTCCTCCGCCAGTCCAAGCATAAGTAAATGGAGAACTTCCGGAAGCTACAACTTTAGCCGAACCATCTTGTCCGGCAAAACAACTAACTGATTTAACTGTAGTAGTAGCAGTTGGTTTAGCATTTACCGTAATAAAATTTGTCATAATAGAATCATCACTTCCGTTTGCATTAGAAGCAGTTAATTTTATGGTGTAGTTGCCTGCATTATTAAATGTAACTGTTGGGTTTTGTACATTTGAAGCTTGAGGTGTTGTGCCTAAGCCAAATGTCCAACTCCATGAAGTTGGATTACCAGTACTTTTATCAGTAAATGTTACTTGCTCGCCAACACAAATTGAAGTTTTACTCGCTATAAATTTAGCTACGATTGGCGTAGCTTGCTGTGAACACACCACAGGGTAAACCCAATGCGAAAATCCTGCATTGTATTGCGAATAGATTGCCGCATAAGAACCCCATGTGCCATCAGAATATTCTTCCCAGCCATAAAGCGAATCTTTGTATGCCGCATTATTCGATGTAGTAATTAATGCAATTGTATCACCGGCTGTGGTTGGCAAAATTACGCCAACATAAAAGTTGCTTGTTACAGTTGGGCTCGTGTTAAACGGAACATAAGCCAATGTCCCATTCGGGTTTAGCAATTGCGAAAGAGGGAATGTTCCTGTTGCTAAAGGCGAAGCGCCAGGAGAACCACCTGTGCCTGAATTATCCCAAACCGCAAAAGTTACTGTTTTTGTACCCGGTGAAGCCGACTTGCCAATAAGACCAAAGTAAGCTCCCGAAACTGTTTTTGTAGTGTTATTCACAAAGCGTTCAGCTTTTGCTAAATCACCATCACTATTATTCCCCGATAAGTATCCTGTTCCAAATGGATAACTGTAAACGCCAGCAGTTGTATCGTTTGGCACATTCATTAAAGTATCGCAGCCACTTCCACCTTGCGACTGATTTACTACTGTAATGTAAACTGTTTTTGTAACCGGAGTTGAACTTCCTGCTGTGTTTGTTGCAGTAAGCGTTACGTTATATTGCCCAACTGTATTATAGGTAATTGTTGGATTTTGTGTAGTAGAAGTTCCTGGTGTGCCACCTGCAAAAGTCCAAGACCACGATGTAGGCGAATTGGTAGAAAGGTCAGTAAATGAAACTGTGTTTCCAACTACAACTGTTGTGGGCGAACCAACAAAATCTGCTACTGGTTTCTGCGGAGTTTGCGGTGCAGCATTGTAAATATTGATATTGTCTAAATATAAATTATTACCATAATTATTTACACCTACAAATGCAAAACGAACAGAACTTTGTCCTGCAATACCTGTTGCAAGCGTTACAGAATCTGTTTTCCATTGTGATGAAGTGGGCGTAAAATTTGAAGTTGAAGTACCGCTTGTTGTGTTTAGTGAAGAGCCTCCCTTTTTCCAAAGTTGTGCCCAAGTACTTCCACAATCAGTAGAATAAAGTATTTGTAAAGAATCTTTTGAATTTGCAGAGTACGGAGCGTAAGCATAATCAAACTTTAAGCGCCCGCTGCTAATAGTACTAAAGTTATATGCAGGAGAAAGTAGCCAATCACGCTGCCCCGCAGCACCTGAATAGCTGTAACAATTAAAGAAAGCCGAAGCCGATGATTGTCCATAACCACTTGCAGAAGTAGTTCTTGCCCAAGTAATGCCTAAATCAGGATTATTGATACTCCAATCTGTAGGAGGAAATGTAGAAGATTCAAAACCTTCGCTCATTGGAAGTGCTTTGCTTGCTAATACCGTAATGTAACCCGTTTTCACTTCTTGGTCATTTCCAATACCGTTTGTTGCCGTAAGTGTTACACTATAGTTACCTGCAGCTGGATAAGTAACCTGTGGGTTGGTTGCCGTAGAGGTAGCAGGATTTCCACCTTGAAAATTCCAAGTGTAAGTTAATGTAGCATTACCTGTACTTGCATTGGTAAATGTAACTTGTTGTCCTGCACAAATGGTTGTTTTGCTTGCACTAAAATCTGCCATTGGAGAGCCTGAGCTTTGGCAAGCATTATTATTAGTAACTAACGATGCGCGCGATGCAAAACCATAAGTATTAAATGGACTTGCAAAAGGTCCTCCATTCAATACTAAATTCATAAAATTAGCTTGCTGCGTAGTAAACATCGTTGGGCAACTTGCGTAGTCCATAATGTTTTCTATCATATCGCCACTTGGTGAATTATTTGGACAAGAAGTTATTGCCTGACAATAAAAATTAGGCGCTTTTGAATCTGGTGTATCAGAAAAACCATCATCAGTATCAGGAAACACATTGCCACAAGCATTGCTTGAAAGTTCACCCCAAGCGTGTTCTAATCCTAAGTAGTGCCCTGCTTCATGCGAAGCCGCTCTACTTCCTCCACCAAAACCTAACTGATAATCTAATACGATACCATCTCTATAATTTGTACCAGCCATTCCTGTAGTTGGCAAATACGCATATCCGGCAGTTCCACTGGTTGAGCTTCCACACAAATCTACAATCCAAATGTTCAAATATTTAGTTTGATTCCATGCAGCTTTTCCACCCGTAGAAGATTGTTTCATATCGTTTGGGTTTGAATCTGCACTAAAACAAGAAGCAGTAGTATTGGTACGCGTAATACCTGTAGTTGAATTACCATTAGGATCAACCTTAGCTAAGCAAAATTCAATTTGTGCATCAGCAGCAAACTGCTTAAAATAAGTACGCGTTTGTGAAGCATAATTTGGATTTAGCAAACGAAAATCTTGTGTCATAAAATTTACCATTTGCTGAATATTTGCATCAGAAACTGCACTTTGTAAATTTGATGGCATAACCACGTGCACCACTACTGGAATTGTTCTTACAGCCCTTGATGGGTTTTGATTTTGGTCGAGCAAACCTTGAGCGCGTAACTGTTCAAATTGCTGAATACGCATTTGCATTGCATGCGCGTAATCAGGGTCGTGTTGTTTCATATATGCGTTTACAACTTCGTATCCGCAATGAAATTGTGCATTAGAATTTGCAAAAACAAATGCAATAAAAAATACAAGTAAATAAATCTTTTTCATCTATTTTTTTTGTCTGTTTACTAGTTTTAAAGTTGAAAATTAAACTGTATTTTATCGTAATAAATCTTCTATAATTTTAGCACACTCAAAAATAAGCCGCCCAAAAGTATAAGAATGAAAAAAAACACCAAATATTTCAGCAGAACCTTTGGCTTACAGCTTGTTAAATCTTTTTACCATCTTCTTAGTTTCATTAAAAACTGATATAAAATACATACCTGAAGATAAGTTTGATACATCTAAAGTTGCATTTCTGTATGCTTCGGAATGCATCATTTCTTTGCCTGCAACATCTGTTATTTTAATATTGAAGTTTTCTAACGAACTTTCTATTCTTATTTTCTCGCTTAAAGGATTAGGAAAAAACCTAAAAAAATCACGCGTAATTTCTTGTGCTGAAGTATATAATTCAGGGTTTATGTTGATGTTATCTATGAAGAAATTATTCCCGTAATAATTAGTAAAATCTATTTTAAAACGAAAATCTTCTACTTGAAAACTTGAAGGAACTGCAACCTCAATCACTTTCCATTGAGAACTATCCATCGGCAAACTATTACTGTTTTGAATTTCCGCATTTATAGTTCTAAAGTTGGCACTCGTTCGCTTTAAAACACTACTCCAAGTTTTTCCGCAATCATTAGAAAAAAACACTTCTAAGGCATCATTATTATTCCATTTTTTCTGCGAAAAACTATAAGTAAAATTCAACTTAGCATTTGGTGTGTTTTCTAAATTTATTGTTGGTGAAACCATTGAATTTTTTCCTGAGAAGTGGAGAGTATCGTTCAATAAAACACCTGCACATTTCAAACTTTTAAAACCAACACTTTGAAATAAATTTAGTTGTGTATTTTTATTTTCATTCAATAAAATAAGCTCTGAGTTTTCAATATTTCCTATTTGCTCAAAATCTTGTACAAATGTTTCTTGTGGCACAAAATTTGAAACCGAAATTTTAAGAGGATTACTCTGCAACCACACGCCATTCTTTGCAACTTTCAGCACTACACTCATTTCTCCTTCTGTAAAATATGCATACTTTGGATTTGTATCATTCACA
>MKTC01000016.1:283457-325180 GCA_001897535.1 Bacteroidetes bacterium 37-13
CCCCTTATCTCTCGATATAATGCAGTAGTCCCGCGCAGACTCGAACTGCGGACCTCTACATTATCAGTGTAGCGCTCTAACCACCTGAGCTACGAGACTATGCTAACAGCTAATCAGAGAACGAATAATTTTTGAAATAAAGGGAGAAATGCAGAGCAAAAACAGGGAATGCTCTAAAAGGAGATGTTCCAGCCGCACCTTCCGGTACGGCTACCTTGTTACGACTTAGCCCCAGTTACTGGTTTTACCTTGGACAACTCCTTTCGGTTATCGTCTTAGGGTACACCCAACTTCCATGGCTTGACGGGCGGTGTGTGCAAGGTCCGGGAACGTATTCACCGCAACATTGCTGATTTGCGATTACTAGCGATTCCAGCTTCATGCAGGCGAGTTGCAGCCTGCAATCCGAACTGAGATAGGCTTTTTGAGATTAGCTCCACATTGCTGTGTGGCAACCCTCTGTACCTACCATTGTAGCACGTGTGTAGCCCTGGGCATAAAGGCCATGATGATTTGACGTCATCCCCTCCTTCCTCTCTGCTTACGCAGGCAGTATTCTTAGAGTCCCCGACCGAACCGCTGGCAACTAAGAAAAGGGGTTGCGCTCGTTGCGGGACTTAACCCAACACCTCACGGCACGAGCTGACGACAACCATGCAGCACCTTACAGACTGTGTATTGCTACAAAGCCCTCTTTCAAGAGCGGTCAATCTGCATTCTAGCCCAGGTAAGGTTCCTCGCGTATCATCGAATTAAACCACATGCTCCACCGCTTGTGCGGACCCCCGCCAATTCCTTTGAGTTTCATCCTTGCGGACGTACTTCCCAGGTGGTATACTTAACGCTTTCGCTTGGACACATACAGTGTATCGCATATGTCGAGTATACATCGTTTAGGGCGTGGACTACCAGGGTATCTAATCCTGTTTGATCCCCACGCTTTCGTGCCTCAGTGTCAATACAAGCCTAGTGAACTGCCTTCGCAATTGGTGTTCTAAATCATATCTAAGCATTTCACCGCTACATGATCTATTCCATCCACTTCGACTTGATTCAAGTTAAGCAGTATCAATGGCAATTCTACAGTTAAGCTGTAGGCTTTCACCACTGACTTACAAAACCACCTACGCACCCTTTAAACCCAGTGAATCCGGATAACGCTTGCACCCTCCGTATTACCGCGGCTGCTGGCACGGAGTTAGCCGGTGCTTATTCCCCTGGTACCTTCAAGCTCCGAGGAATCGGAGATTTTATTCCCAAAGAAAAGAAGTTTACAATCCATAGGACCTTAATCCTTCACGCGGGATGGCTGGATCAGAGTTTCCTCCATTGTCCAATATTCCCTACTGCTGCCTCCCGTAGGAGTCGGGCCCGTGTCTCAGTGCCCGTGTGGCTGATCATCCTCTCAGACCAGCTACTGATCGTTGCCTTGGTGAGCCGTTACCACACCAACTAGCTAATCAGACGCACACCCATCCAATACCGTTGTTACTTTAATATTAAAATGATGCCATTCTAATATATTATGGAGAATTACCCTCAGTTTCCCGAGGCTATGCTCCAGTATTGGGCAGGTTGTGTACGTGTTACGCACCCGTACGCCACTCGTCAGCGATATTGCTACCCTGTTACCGTTCGACTTGCATGTATTAGGCCTCCCGCTAGCGTTCATCCTGAGCCAGGATCAAACTCTCCGTAGTAAAAGAGCTGATTCCTTTTGGCTAAAAGGAATGTTTTGAAAACAAGTTTCAAAACTATAATGTTAGGCTATTTACCTGTTTTTAAAAATGCTACTACATTTCTAACCCTTAATTTCAAAGAACTTTTTCAAGGATAACTTTAAGTTATTTCTTGAGAAGCTATTCAGTTTTGTATTGCTCAAAATTGAATTTTAAAGAACATCTTTTTGTTTCTCTTTTCAGAAACGGGGCGCAAAGATAATAAACTTTGTTTCACATTTCCAAACTTTTAGAAAAATATTTTTTTGAGATGTTTTTTTGAGAAGGCGTAATCGCTACGCTTTTGTTTACTTTTGAAGTGATAAAGAACTATGTTTCTTTCAAAAGGGAGCGCAAAGGTACTTTCTATTTTGACATTGTCAAGGGGGAGTACTCCGAAGTTTTCCACAAGGAATGATTACTTAAGGTTATATGTGGCTCTGTTACTTGCTTTTGCGACTAAAAGAAAAATGAAATTATTTTACTTTTTCTTTTGCATAATTGAAAGTTGCTATAAAAATGGGCTATTTCTGAGATTATGAAGTATCTTCGTCTATATGTAAAAGGGCTTCAATTCCTTATAGTAATACTTGTATTTCCTTGATATAATAGTTTGCAGTGCCTCTTATATATAGTATAGGGCTTAGATAATCAATACTTATAGTAGCTATCATTACAGAATAGCTACATTCTTTATTCTTAATGTAGTACTTTATTACTGAAGATGACAAACACACATTATATAGTAAGTGGAGAATAGTGTATAAGCATTTTGAATAGTCTTAATTATTTTATGTGTATTTGATGCGATGACAAAGCAAGAATGTGTAAACTATATAGTAAAGGAATTAGAAATGCTATATCCCAAAACACCAATTCCATTAGAGCATAGCGATGCTTATACCTTATTGATTGCGGTTTTACTTTCTGCGCAGTGTACCGATAAGCGTGTAAATGAAATAACTCCTACTTTATTTGAAAGAGCAAGAACACCGCAACAAATGATAAAGCTTTCTATTGAAGAGATACGTGAGATAATTAAGCCTTGTGGGCTATCGCCAACAAAATCAAAAGCTATTTGGGGACTTTCAAATATTCTAATTGAGAAATACGGTGGCGAAGTGCCTAATACATTTGAAGCATTGGAGTTGCTACCTGGAGTTGGGCACAAAACTGCAAGCGTAGTAATGAGTCAAGCTTTTGGTGTGCCGGCTTTTCCTGTTGATACACATATTCATAGGTTGATGTATCGCTGGAAACTTTCTGATGGAAAGAATGTAGAGCAAACCGAACGCGATGCTAAACGGTTGTTTGCGAAAGCACTCTGGAATAAATTACACTTACAAATTATCTTTTACGGGCGAGAATATTGCCCTGCACGTGGACACAAAAAAGAGAACTGCCCTATTTGTTTTGCCGTTAACGGTAGAGAATAACTGCTATTATCTTACGTAATGCTTTCTATTTGTCCGTCTTTCAAAAATACAGTACGGTCTGCCATTTGAGCCAACTCTTCGTTATGCGTAACGATAATAAAAGTTTGATTTAGGCTTTGGCGTAAATCGAAAAACAGTTGATGTAAGCTTTGTGCATTTGCAGTATCTAAATTTCCTGAAGGCTCATCAGCCAATATCACAGATGGATTATTAACCAACGCTCGCGCTACTGCTACACGCTGTTGTTCTCCACCCGAAAGCTCGGAAGGCTTATGATAAATACGATGATCCACTTTAAGCAAACTCAATAACTCTTTTGCGCGCTGTTCGGCTCCGGCTTTAGATTTTCCTGCGATAAATGCCGGAATACACACATTTTCTAAAGCGGTAAATTCAGGTAATAAATGGTGAAACTGAAATACAAATCCTAAAGATAAATTTCGGAAAGAAGCCAATGCCTTTTCACTTTGCTTAAATACATTCATTTCATTTAAAAGAACTTCACCGCTATCAGGCTTATCTAAAGTTCCCAAAATATGCAGTAACGTACTCTTTCCCGCACCAGAAGCGCCTGTGAGTGAAATAATTTCACCTTTTGCCACTTCTAACGAAACGCCTTTGAGAACTTGCAATGTGCCGTAGCTCTTTTGAATATTTGTTGCGCGTAGCATTATTTAATCTATGTATCGCTTGGTAATTGGTTGATATGAATCAATTCTTCTATCGCGTAAGAATGGCCAATGTGTACGGTAGAAATCTGTTTTGCTTAAATCTAACTCCACCACTTTATTCTCTTCATTATCGTGTGAAGCCAAATAAAGCAAACTGCCGAAAGGATTGCTTACAAAACTTCCTCCCCAAAATTTCATTGCGCCATCTTGTTCAAAGCCAACTCTGTTTACACTTACCACATGTACTCCGTTTGAAACGGCATGAGCGCGTTGCATAGTTTGCCAGGCATTGTATTGTTCCTTATTCGTTTCTTCATCTTGCGCAGTTGCCCAACCGATTGCTGTTGGATAAAATAAAATTTCTGCGCCCATGAGCGAAGTAATACGCGCAGCTTCAGGATACCACTGATCCCAACAAATAAGCACTCCTATTTTTGCAAACTTAGTTTCAAATATTTTATAGCCTAAATCGCCCGGAGTGAAATAAAACTTCTCATAAAATGCAGGATCATCAGGAATGTGCATTTTGCGATACTTTCCTAAATAAGTACCATCTGCATCTAACACAGCGGTTGTGTTATGGTAAATTCCTTCGGTTCGTTTTTCAAACAATGAAGCAATGATGACCACATTTAATTCTTTGGCAAGTTTGCCTAAAATATTTGTGGTATTGCCCGGAATTGATTCTGCCAATTTAAAGTTTTCATAATCTTCAACATCGCAGAAATACAAACTGGTAAACAATTCTTGCAGGCAAACGATTTGTGCGCCAGAAGCAGCAGTTTCGCGAATGCCTTTAATTGCTTTCTCCAAATTACTTCCAACTTCTGCGGTGCAACTCATTTGCACCATTCCAACTTTTACTTTCTTCATATTATATAAACGACTTGCAAAGATACGCTTTCCTAAAAAGAGTTTTGCAAAGCAATATTAAAAACGGTACGAATGTGCTATAAAAATTGTTTAGTGAAGCGATACAAATTAAAATTACTTTGAGTTGAAGCTTCTGCTAATTGCACGGCTATCTTTTGCACATCAAAGTTTTTCATTTTTTCACGCTGAATAATTTTAAGTGCTTTTGAAAGCAGCAACTTACTCTTTCGTTCACTGTTTATGCTTCCTTTACTGCTAAATGTTGCTATCAATTCTTTCACGCCAAGGCTTGTAACTGCAACTGTTTTCACCACAGGGATAAAATCTTTCCCAGCTAAATGTAATTGCGTGCGAATAGCGCGTTCCATATTTTCAGCATCGGTGTGGTCGGCTTTGTTTACCACAAATACATCGGCAATTTCCATAATGCCAGCTTTCATTGCTTGCACGCTATCGCCTGCTTCGGGCACTAAAACCAAAACTGTTTTATCAGCAAGTCCCGCAATTTCAACTTCACTTTGCCCCACGCCAACTGTTTCAATAAAAATATAATCGAAACTGTAGCTTTTCATTACCTCTAAAACTTCTACAATTGTATCGCTAAGTCCGCCAAGTGAGCCACGTGTAGCCAAAGAGCGGATAAATAAATTTGGATTGTTGAAATGGTCGCTCAGTCTTAATCTATCACCTAAAATTGCACCGAAATTAAAAGGTGAAGATGGATCTATCAATAGCAATCCGATTTTTTTTCCTTCATCCAATAATTGTGCAACCGTTGCGTTTAAAAGCGTGCTTTTCCCTGCGCCCGGAGGTCCTGTGAAGCCAATAACAGGAATAGCTTTAGGTTGAATTGACAATAGTGTTACATCGAATCCATCTAATGAATTTTCAACTTGAGTGATAGCTTTGGCAAGTATTGCAAAATTAGATATGGAAGAAAAATGCACTTTTGTAAATTGATTAAAAAACAAACATAAAGGAAGTTCTAAAGATTTCCCTAACAAATAAAAGTTTTGAAAATAAGCGCTGTCGCCATTTGGAACGAATTTAAAAGCAAGTCTGAAAAACTATTGCTTGTTTCGCTATTGCTTGTATTTATTGGCTTCACTGCATCGCGCGCTTTGTTGAGCATTGGCATGGCCAGCATTTTAATTGCAGGATTAACTAATCTCTCCAATTTTAATTTCAAAAATATTTTTGAGCGAAAAGAAATTTGGCTGCTTACATTTTTATTTTGGAGTGTTGCCGTTTCTGGAATTTGGAGCGAAGACAAAACCGTTTGGCTAAACTTTACGCGCATTCATTTACCATTTTTATTGCTACCGCTTGGTTTAATTTTTATAAATCCGCCAACAACACGGCAAATAAAAACCATTTTATGGTTGTATGTAATTGTGTTTTCAATAAGTATTGCTACTGTTCTTGGAAATTATGTTCTTCATTTTTCAAGTATCAATAAAAGTATCGAAAGTGGCGGTGTTATTCCAATGCCGCACAATCATATAAGATATTCTTTACTTTTAGTAATGGCATTTTTTAGTGCCACTTGGTTAAGTTTTTTAACTAAAAACACAAGTCGAAAATTTGCCATTTCACTAAGTATTTTTCTTTTTACCAGCATTCATATTTTAAGTGTGCGGAGCGCCTTAGTTTCGCTTTACGCAGGCCTAATAATTTTGCTCATTCTAAATTTAAGGCATTTAGGTTGGAAGAAAATTATCTCTACTGCGGCATTAGTTATACTCTTTATTTCTGCGCTTTTTAATTTTGTTCCAAGCCTAAAAAACAAAATCGGTTATATGCGCTACGACCTCACTGAATACTTTAACAATAAAAGTTTAGATGCTTCGGACGGGATGAGGATTCGTTCATGGAAAGCCGGCTTTGAAGTGGCGCAAAACACTCCATTCTATGGTAGCGGCTATGGCGATATTTATATTGAAATGCAAAATTGGTACACCAATAATTTCCCTAATTTACTCAACGACCAGAAAAAATTACCACACAATCAATTTTTGTGGTGGTGGGTAACTTTGGGATGGTTGGGATTATTACTTTCGGTAACTGCATTACTTTTTCCACTAATAAAATTATGGCATAAAAGCGATTGGCTTTTTAAAGTATTTTACACCGTTCTTTTAGTATCATTTTTGTGGGAACCAACGCTTGAAGAGCAAATGGGAACAGGTTTTTGCGCTGTTTGGCTATTCTTAATTATTTATTTTGCATATAGGAAAAACAATGACTAAAATTTCTGCTGCCATTATTGCCTATAACGAAGAAAAGCACATTGCCAGAACACTGCAATCGCTACAAAGTATTGCAGATGAAATTGTGGTAATTATCAACGATAATTCTACCGACAAAACAGAACAAATATGTTTGCAATTTGGCGCTGTTATTTTCAAAAATAAGTTTGAAACGTATGGTAAACAAAAGCAATTTGCAGTAGCCAAATGTACGCACAATTTAATTTTGAGTATTGATGCAGACGAAGCAATAGATAACATTCTTACCAAAGAACTTGAACAAATAAAAACTACTCCAATTGCAGACGGCTACACAATTGGAATAAAAAATTTCTATTGCGGAAAATGGATGCAGTTTGGCGGAATAAACTCCACTAAAAGATTGAGAATTTTCAACAAGCAAAAAGGAAATTGGAACAATGCAGCTGTACATGAAAAAATTGAACTTGCCGAAATCTCAAACATTATCCATTTAAAAGGAAATATTTTACATATTGCCTACGAAAGCAAAGCAGAGCACATCAATAAACTAAAAAAGTATGCAGCCTTAAATGCTCAAAAACTTTCAGCAAAATCGAAGCCTTACTTATTTTTCAAGTTGCTCATTAGTCCTATTTCAAAATTTATTACTTCTTATTTTTTGAAACTTGGTTTTGTGGAAGGAATGCAAGGTTTACAGTTTGCATATTTAATGAGTTACGAAACTTGGCTTAAGTATAAAACGGCTATGCAAATGAAAAACCTAACGCACAAAACTGCTTTTTAGCTTTTTCAACACCAAAAAAGTTAAACTATACAACAGAATACGTATTGTTACACATTATTAAATTCTAAAGTGCTGCACTCGTATAAATTATTGATGATAATTTTGTGTATGTTTTTTGCTTCGGCAAATGCACAAGATTCGCTTCGCAATACACAGGCAATAGCCGATACAAGCAGCGACAGCACTAAATTAGTAAAGCCTGATTTAGTTTTAGATTCAACCGATTTTTTAAAAACAGATAGCATTCCAAGCAAAGCCAAAATGCAAAAACGCCACAGTGCCAAAAGAGCAGCGTGGATGAGCGCTGTACTGCCTGGTTTAGGCCAAGTTTACAATAAACGCTGGTGGAAAGTTCCGATAATTTATGCCGGATTTGCAGGCTTGAGTTACGGCATTTACCACTTTAGCACAAATTACACAGGTTATCGGAAAGCCTATCGCATTCAGGTAGATGGCGACTCCTCAACATTTGCAAGCTTTAAAGGAATAAGCGATCCAGATGAGTTAAAAATTTACCGCGATTCCAACAAGCAAAATCTTGATATTATGGCAATTATTACAGCCGTTTGGTATGCGCTAAATATTGTAGATGCAGTAGTTGATGCCCATTTGTTTCATTGGAATATGGACGATAATCTCGCCTTAGATTTACATCCGGTTGTGCCTTCCTACTTTAATAATACTGCCGCAATTGGTATTTCGTTTCAGTTTAGTTTGCGGCAGCCAACTACTAAAAAACTTTTTCAATTATGAACAAAACCATTCTCATAACGGGAGCTTCAAAAGGAATTGGTTTAGCAATAGCAAAACTATTTTGGAGTAAAAATTGGAATGTTGCCTTGTGTTCGCGCAATGTAGAAAATTTAAAATCTGAATTTATTTCAACCAATAATCAAACCGCGTTTATTGAAAGTGTTGATGTGCGCAACAAAACAGTATTGCAGCAATTTGGAAAAGCAGCATTGCAACAATTCGGCAGTATTGATGTATTGGTGAATAATGCAGGGCAATTTATTCCCGGAATGGTGCACGAAGAAGCAGATGGCACTTTGGAAACGCTTATCGAAACTAATTTGTATTCTGCCTATTATTTAAGTAGAGAAATTGTTGCCAATATGAAGCAAAAAAAGCGCGGCAGCATTTACAATATTTGTTCGGTGGCAAGCCTTATGGCTTACCCAAATGGTGGAAGTTACAGTATTTCTAAGTTTGCGATGTTGGGTTTTTCAAAAGCATTGCGCGAAGAAATGAAAAACTATAACGTGAAAGTTACTGCACTTTTGCCCGGAGCCACACTCACCGATTCCTGGTCGGGAACCGATTTACCCGAATCGCGGTTTATGAAAGCTAGCGATATTGCCCAAACCATTTGGGATATTGAACAACTTTCGCCCAGCACGGTTGTGGAAGAAATTTTGCTGCGACCTGTTTTAGGTGATATTTAATTTATTAACTAAAAGAAATACCAAGTAGTAGCAACAAGCGTTAAGTTAGCGTAGTTTTGAACTTTATGCGTTTTTATTCCGTAATCATTTTAGCAATCTTTTTTTGGAGTTCGGCATCAGCAACCGACACGCTTGAAGTGCAAATAAATTTACGCTCAATACAAAATAATTCCATTGCTTGTACCATTAAATTTCCTACTTTAAAGAAAGGAAAATTAAGAGTAGTTTTTCCAACTTATGTTCCGGGTTCATTCAACGAAATTTATCCCGGAAATTTAATCCAAAACTTAGTCGGCATCATAGATTCTAACCATGTAGTTTCACCTGTAAAAACTAACTTAAACTCTTTTGAATTTGAAAATCCGAACGGAATAAACACTATAAAGTATAATGCAAAACTTTCGTGGAAAGAAGACATTTCAAAACACGGAATATTTCCTCAGTTAGGCACAACACTAAAAGATGAAAATTATTTTTTGCTCAACTTTGGGGCAATACTTCCTTTTATTGAAGGTAAAGAAAAATTGCCAATAAAAATCACTATTGAAAAAGAAGCTGTTTACAATGGTTTTTCTCCGCTTTTTAAAATCTCTTCAGTTACTGATATAGAAATCTATTTCGCTAAGAATTATTTGCAACTGATTGATAATCCAATTTTATTTTCAACCAAAGCAGAAATTGTATTTAGAGCCGGGAGCACACGATTTCACTGCCTTTCTAATGCTTATGGAAATTTAAGCGAACAAGCCATTTTAAAAACTTTAAAACCCGTTTGCGAAGGTGTGGTAAAATTCTGCAAAACCTTGAGTGTAAAAGATTATTACTTCTTTATTCTTTTGGTTGATTCGGGTGAAATTTTAGAAAGTGCCAATGAAGAAAATTATGGCGCAGTGCAACATTCTGCTTCCTCGGTAATGGTACTAAAAAACTACTCTGACCCATACAAAATTCAAAGCGAAATACAACAAACTGCTTCGCACGAATTGTTTCATCTTTTTGAACCTTTGAACTTAAAAACCGATGCTACCAGCAAACTCAATGTAAAAGCCAAACTACCAACCGAACATCTTTGGCTTTTTGAAGGCGTTACCGAATATTTTTCGCTCCTAATGCAGTGGCGCGAAGATTTAATTACTCAAGCGGAATTTATTCAGGAAATGAGAAATAAAATTAGCTTGATGCAATTTTTTGAACCATTTTCTTTAACCGAAAAAAGTTCGGAAAGTATTTTAACCGGCAACGAAACTTACTACCGGAATTTTTATTATAAAGGCTGTATTGCAGCTATGATGCTCGATTTGCGACTATTGGAACTCAGCCAAGGTCAATTAAACTTACAAGAATTATTGCTTCGTTTTAAGAAAAGTATGAACGAAAATTATGTAGTGAAAGATGAAGAACTAATTTCTGAACTCATAAAAATTTCTTCGTTCAACGAACTGCATGAATTTTTTAGTAAACATATTTCTGGCACCGAGCCTTTTGATTTCAATAAATATTTAGGACTTGTTGGCTGGGCTTATGAACCACTTAAAGAAGATACTGCAAAACTTTATATAGATGCCTCCTTTCGCTACGAAAAAGGCAGCAAAAATGTTTATGTTACCAATATAAATATTGACCAATTAGGTTTAGAAGAAGGCGATGTGTTACTAAAAATAAATCGCAAAAAAGTTTATAAAGACAATGTGGAAGAATTGATGGAAAAAGTATCTTCAATCAATTCCGGAAAGAATGTAATGTTTAGCGTTTTGCGCAAAGGAAAAGAAGTGAAACTAAGTGGTAAACCATTGATAGTAAATAAAAGCCAGCGCAACGTGATTAAAGTTGAAAAGCGACCAACACCGGAAAAAAGATTTTATAGAAACACCTATAGAAGCGGGCAACTGAACACCGGAAAACCATATAGAATGCTCAACTAAAACATTAGTTGCAAAAAATCTTAAATATTAAACAGCTAAAATTCTTTATACTAATTTTATTGAAAAATATAAAAATGGACTTCAATTTTTCAGCACTACTTACATTTATGCTTACATCAATTCTTTCTCTTTTCGGTTTTGGAAATATTACCACACCGCTTTCTCCGGCAGTAAAATCTGTTCATGAATTTAAAGTAAAAACCATTACTGGAAAAGAACAAAGCCTTTCTGATTACAATGGCAAAGTGCTGCTGATTGTAAACGTAGCAAGCAAATGCGGCAACACACCACAGTATAAAGATATTGAAGCTTTGTATGAAAAATATAAAGACAAAGGGTTAGTTGTGTTAGGATTTCCTGCCAATAATTTTTTAGGACAAGAGCCTGGAAGCAATGAAGAAATTCAAAAATTTTGCTCCTTAAATTACAATGTAACTTTTCCTATGTTTTCAAAAATTTCAGTAAAAGGAAAAGACCAAGCTCCGCTATACCAGTATCTTACAAAGAAAATGAACAACGGTGTTTTAGATGCAGAAGTGAAATGGAATTTTCAAAAATTCTTGGTTGATAAAAATGGAAAAGTAATTACTTCTATCAGCCCTTCAACATCTGTAACAAGCGAAGAAGTTGTTCAAGCAATTGAAAAAGCACTTGCTAAAAAATAAGCAAATCCCTCATTCTAAAAATTTATCGAAATAGGCAAAAAGTGTTTAGTCTATAAAAATTCTGTTAAGGGATTTGCCACAACCTACATTGAGTGCGAACTTCGCTTGCTATTGAATATGGAAAGCTCTTCACTGAAGAAAAATCTTCTTTTACTACTTATTGTTTTTAGCTCTTGCTCATCGGTGCTTTGGGCTCAAACAAAGTTTTATGCTTCTGCCAATAAGCAAGTGCCTGTAAATCAAAATTTACAAGTAAACTTCACAGTAGAAAATGGTGAAGTGCGCAGTTTTAATCCACCTGCATTTAAAGATTTTCAAGTTTTAAGCGGCCCGAATACTTCGCAAAGCATGAGTTTTATTAATGGCAGCGTTTCTAGTTCACAAACATATTCATTTATACTTCGACCAAAAAAAGAAGGTGTTTTTAAAATCGGGAAAGCAACGGTAAACGTTGATGGTTCAAACTTAGAATCTAGCGAACTTACCATTGAAGTAACCCAAGCTGTGCAACAACAAGCACAACAGCAAAGGCAAAGAGGATTTAATCCATTCGGATTTGGCGACCCTTTTGAAGACGACCCATTTTTTAACGACCCTTACGGACAGCAACAACAGCAAGAACCAGAGCCACAAGTAAACCAATCAGACGTTCAAAAAGATATAAAAGAAAATACTTTTTTGCGCATCGCATTAAGCAATAATTCTGTTTACCAAGGCGAGCAACTAACGGCAACGCTTAAACTTTATTTCAGCTACAGCTTAGGAAATTTACAGCTTACAAAGGCAATGGGATTAGAAGGTTTTTGGAATCAAGAAATACAAATTGACCCAAACCAAAGACCGCGAATTGAAGAATATAACGGCAAAAAATATCATGTAGTTGATATTCAAAAATACACTTTGTTTCCGCAGCGGAGTGGAACACTTACGCTTAGTGCCGCAGAAATTTCTGCCATAGCACAAGTGCAAGTACAAAGCAATAGACGGAATATTTGGAGCATGTTTGGTGGAAATCTGCAAAACGTTCCTTTTAAAATTTCGAGTAATTCTGTGAGCATCAATGTAAAAGAATTACCAACTGCAAACAAGCCGGCATCGTTTAATGGCGCAGTTGGTGAATATTTTTTCAATTCAAAACTTTCTGCTTCTGCATCAAAAACCGATGAGCCGGTTACGCTCACAACTACTATTTCGGGTAAAGGAAATTTAAAGTTTGTGGAAATGAATAAGCCGCAATTACCCGATGGTTTTGAAGTGTATGATCCGAAAGTAAAAGAGAATATTTCTAACAACGATGCAGGATTTAGTGGCAGTAAGCAATATGATTTTTTAATTATTCCACGCCAACCGGGCAACTATAAAATTCCGGCTGTAGAGTTTTCATTTTTTAATCCTCAAACACAAAAATACGTTACGCTTAGTTCACAAGAATTTTCGTTGAATGTAAGTGGTGAGCCTTCGGGAATTACAGGAACAGTTATTACCAATTCTAATAGCAATGCTAACATAAACAATCTGGGCAGCGATATTCGTTATATTAAAACAAGCATGTCTTCGTATGAAGTGCAGCAAAGTACATTGCCGGCCAAAGTAGGATTTGCAGCAGCATATATTTCGCCTTTATTGCTTCTGTTTATGTTTATAGCTGTGAAACGCAAAAGCGATGCAAATGGCAGAGATATTATTGGCACTAAACGCAAAAAAGCATTATCAGTTGCTCGCAAACGCTTAACTGCTGCCAATAAACTTCAAAAAGATGGTAACAAAAAAGAATTTTATGACGAAGTAAGTCGTGCAAGCTGGGGCTATTTAGCTGATAAATTTTCAATTGAAATGAGTGCTTTATGCAAAGAAAATGTTGGCGATAAACTTTCTGCTAAGAACGTAAAACCTGAAACACAACAACGACTTTACAAACTGCTCAACACTTGCGAAATCGCATTGTATGCACCAGTTAGTGAAGTTGGTGAAATGAAAGAAAACTACGATGCTGCCATCAATTTAATAGCAGATTTAGAAGATGAAATTAAATAGATAAATACCTAAAATAGGCAACATTAAAACATGAAGAAAGATACGGCTGTTTCTTGTTTATTTTTAAAAATCACTTTAGTACTTTTGGTATTAAGTGCCGGTAATCTATTTGCCAAAACAGATCCCAAAGCATTATTTGAACATGCCAACAACGCGTACAAAAATAACAACTATACCCTTTCTATCCAGCTATATGATTCGCTGCTAAACTTAGGTATTGCAAATGCAACTTTACACTACAACCTCGGCAACAGCTATTTTAAAACAAACCAAATTGGCAAAAGTATTTTACAATATGAAAAAGCACACACTTTTGAACCGGAAGATGAAGACATTCTTTACAATTTAAACCTTGCTAACAGCAAAATTGTAGACCATTTTGTTGCAGTTCCAGAATTGAAAATTGTAAGCTGGTGGCGAAGTTTTACAAAAACTTTCAGCTCAACGGGTTGGGGAATTTTTGCCATTTTATTTGCATGGTTGGCATTGCTTTGTTTCGCTTTGTATTTATTCACTTCGTACAAAGGTTTGGGAATTACATTAGGAATATTTTTAGTACTGCTTTCATTAGGTACTTATGCCTTAAGGCTTAAAGTGAGCCGCTGCGAAACAGAACCTAACACAGCCATTTTACTATCGCCATCTGTTTATGTAAAAAGCGCACCGGAACAACATAGCACCGATGTTTTTGTAATTCACGAAGGAGTAAAATTACAAGTGAAAGACCACGTAGGAAGTTGGTATAAAATTCGATTAGCCGATGGCAAAGTTGGCTGGGTAGAAAAAAACAATTTGGGATTTATTTAATCTCAACTACTCAATTAAATTGAGCAGCGTTCTAGATTTCAACTCTGTTTCTTTCCATTCTTTTAAACTATCACTATCATGTGTAACACCGCAACCAACATGAAGAATTAAATTCTTTTCTTGAATTTCCATACAGCGTAAATTCACATACAAATTTATCTCACCATTCCTGTTTACGGGACCTAAAAAACCAGTATAAAAACTACGATTTGTCTTTTCATTTTCAATAATAAACTGAATCGCTTCTTGCTTTGGAAAGCCTGAAACTGCCGGTGTTGGGTGCAATTCATTCACCAATTTACACCAATTAGAATGAGAGGCATTTTGAATTTTAAATGTGGTAAGCAAATGCTGCACATTCCCTGCACTAACTGTTTTGGGACCTTCAATTTTTAACTGTGATTGAGGTATTTTTGACGCAATATTTTGAATATACTTGGTTACAATTTCTTGTTCTTCTCTTTCCTTTTCGCCCCAAGCATTTTTGTTTGAATTTGGCATTGTGCCTGCTAACGAAAAAGTAGTAAAATTTTTATTGGAATAGCCCAAAAGCAGTTCCGGTGAAGCACCAAACCACAAGCCTTTTGAAGCCACAAAAGCTAAACTCACAAAACTCCACTTATAGACTTCGCAGACTTTTAAAAAGTAATTTATTTCGTTAAATGCAGCTGGCTTTTTATAGCGAACTACTCGTGCTGTAACTACTTTGTCAAACTTCTTCTCTCCTATTTTTTCCATTGAATGCTCAACATATTTTTGAAATGTTTTTTGCTGAACAGAAAGTACTTTCCGTTCTTGTACTTTCACTTTCTTTTTAGAAGTAAATTGCTTTTCAAGAAAACTAAAGTCAGTAAAATCAGGGCGAATAAAACATAGTTTATGTTCTTTATCTGCATGAAACGGAGCAATTACAAAGCCGCTTTTGTCTTTAATCTCATCTAGTGATTCAATAAAAATTTCTTCTGTTGAACTTTGAACTACAAATTGAATTTCCTCTGTTTCGGGCAAGCGATAAATAGAAAAAGGAAACCCAAGTGCTATACACTTCTCAAAAAGTAAATGCAATTTTTCATTAAGCAAACTATCTTCTTTCATTTGTTTAAAAGGCAACGATATTCAAAATCTAACAAACAAAAACGGCTACCCTATTTTAGAGTAGCCGCTTTCAAATAAATTACAACAATTATTTGCTCACATTAAATTTTCCTTTCAACATATTAACTCCATTTTTGTTTACTTCAAAAATGTAAAGTCCGTTGCTAAGTTCACTCACATTTACGGTGTTTGAATTCATCATTTCATTGATAACTTCTTTTCCATCTAAAGAGAAAATACGGATTTGATGACCAACCAAACTCACAGCACCATCAAATGCAATTTGAGTTGTAGCTGGATTTGGAAAAAATTTTAAATTAGTATAAGCTAAAGCCGCTTCTTGAATACCCACAGTTGTTTTATATGCAAAACGAATATTATCAAAATGCACTACAGAACCTTTAGTTCCATTGTTCTGAAAGCCTTTGCTACTTGATAAATCAAACAAAATTGTATCCGGAGTTCCGGTTGTGGTTTGGTAAACAAGTGGCACATAAATTGAATACCAATTTCCGCTTGTGCTTGCTAATGGAATAGATCCATATAGATAATCGGTGTATTGAGAATCTACAGTACTATAGCTATACGTGTTAATTGAAATCATTGCCGTATCACCTGCACCTGGGGCATACTTGTAAGAGAATTTTAAAGTATCTGGTTTAGAAGTAAAAGTACCAAAATGCTCTGCAAAACCAGCAAGCAATATTTTTCCGTTTGGAGAAACTACCGAATCGGTAGTAAGTTTTAACGAAGCTGTTCCTTCAGTAAAATTACCGGCAGTTGTATCTTTAACTGCATAAGATGTTAATGTATTGCTGAATAAACTGGCTGGTGTTTCCCAACCATCTGGAGCAATTGGATAACTCCAATTTTCAAATCCTGAATTTGGAAGTTGTTGCTGTGCAGATGCCCCCAAAGCAAAAACTACACTAAAGAAAAGAGTAGAGATTTTTTTCATTGTTATTATTTGAGTTTTGTAATTGTGCGAATATAAAGTGTTTTGAAAAGTAAAAGCAATTATTTTTAAAATACTAAATACAATGCCGCTAAAATTCCCAATATTAAAACTGAACCTATTGCAAAAGCAGGGTGAACACTGTAAAGTTCTCTTGCATTTTGAATTTTAGAAGAAGAGGTTCTTTGCTTTTCAAACAAGCTAATTAAAACCATTCCTGCAACACATAAAGCAAATACAATTCCCATTCTATCCAAAAATGGAATTTCATATAACCCGCTTTCTGCTTTTGCTGAAAAGCCAATACCGGATAGAAATTCTAAGTTCAACCATTGCGGTATAAATTTGAAGAAAATTGAAAGCAAAAAACCTCCAACAATAGAAAACAAAGCACCATTAGCAGTTGCTTTCTTCCAAAACAATCCTAAAAGAAAAACTGCAAAAACGCCCGGACTCACAAATCCGGTATATTCTTGAATATATTGAAATCCACCTTTTTTATCAATACCTAAATGTGGTGCTACAATCACAGCAATAATCATTGAAATTACAACCGTAAATTTTCCAACTTTCACGATAGTGCTCTCTGTCGCATTTTTATTCAATCGTTGCTTAAAAATATCGAGCGAAAAGATAGTAGCGATACTATTGGTTTTTCCTGCCAACGAAGCCACAACTGCTGCGGTGAGTGCTGCAAATGCCAAGCCTTTTAAGCCTACAGGCAACAAGTTTAGCAAAATCGGATACGCATTATCCGGATTTAATTCATTTCCGCTGCTCATTGCCGAAGCAAAAGCATTATCGTGTGTATATAAAACGTAAGCGGCAATACCAGGCACCACCACAATTAAAGGCATCAATAATTTGAGGAACGCTGCAAACAAAATTCCGTTTCGTGCTGTTGGTAAATCTGCACCTAATGCTCTTTGTGTAATATATTGATTGCAACCCCAATAGTTTAAATTTGCTATCCATAAACCGCCTACAAGCACGGTTAATCCAGGCAAATCCAAATAGTTTGGGCTACTTCGCGGTAGTATCATTTCAAAATGGTCGGGAGCACTTTTTAGCATATACAAAAAACCACCACCAATTCCTCCGCTTCCTGTTTTTTCAGCTACTAAATCTAATGCAAGATAAGTGGTTGCTAAGCCGCCCAAAACCAAAAAGAAAACTTGTATAATATCGGTGTAGCCTATCACTTTCATGCCGCCAAGTGTAATAATGATAGCAAAAAAAGCAAGTGCATACATACAAATTTCAAAGTTTAAACCAGAGATGCTGCTAACCGCCAATGCGCCTAAATAAAGTATGGAAGTTAAGTTTACTAACACATACAAAAGCAACCAAAAAACAGCCATAATCATTGCCACTGTTGAGCTGTAGCGCTGCTCCAAAAACTGCGGCATGGTGTAAATTTTATTTTTCAAATACACCGGCATAAAAAACACGGCAACAATAATGAGTGTAGCGGCAGCCATCCATTCATAGCTGGCAATGGCAAGTCCCATTTTAAATCCCGCTCCGCTCATGCCAATAAATTGTTCGGCACTAATGTTTGACGCAATTAGCGAAGCTCCAATTGCCCACCAAGTTAATGAGCCTTCGGCAAGAAAATAATCCTTAGAATCTGTTTGTGCTTTCTTTTTACGGTAATAAATCCAAAGACCATAACCTGCAACTACAATAAAATATACTAAGAAAACAAGGTAATCGGCAAGTTGAAGTTTACGCATAAAATGCGGTTTGTTTTATCGATAGTTTAGGATACTAATACTTCAACTTTATCTGCCACAACTGATGCTTTATACTGCTTCAATGCGGTGCGAGCAGGACCCTTTTCTAATTTCCCCTCAGCAGAAAATACACTGCCGTGTGCCGGGCAAAAAAACTTTCCGTCTCTTGCTTTCACAGTTGCGCCTTGGTGTGGGCAAGTCATATCAAAAGCCAAAACTGTTCCATCTTCTTTTTTCACCAAACCAATATCTTCTCGCCCTTTTACTTTTACGGTTAAAATATTATTTGCCCCAAAAATTTCCAATGGAACAAGCACTTTACCTTCTTCAACAGAGAGTTTAGTTGCTGCTGCTCCAGCTTTAGGAGTACACGATTCTTGAGTAAGAATTACACCTGCTAAAAACCCAAATCCACATACTCCGCAAGCTGTGGTTAAAAATTCTTTTCGTTTCATTTTATTTGATTTTAGTTTTTAAAAAAAATTAGTCGAGCGCTTGACCTTGGCTTGAACTTATTTCTAACATTTTCACAAACATATCGTCTTTTAAATCATTGTAATAAAAATATGCCGGATTCACAGGATTGCCGCCTTTAATTACTTCATAATGCAAGTGCGGACCAGTTGATTTTCCACTACTTCCAACTAAGCCAATTATATCGCCACGCTTTAATTTTTGCCCAACTTTCACCATAAATTTTGAAAGGTGCGCATAGCGAGTTTTATAGCCATAACCGTGATTCACCAACACTTGATTTCCGTAGCCGCGATAAGAATATTCTACTTGCTCCACCACGCCATCGCCTGTTACATAAACATCGGTACCAATTGGTGCAGCAAAATCCATTCCTTCGTGAAATTTTGAAATCTTGTAAATTGGGTCAGTTCTCATTCCGTAACCAGAGGCAAGATGTCGCAAATCGGCATTGCTCACCGGCTGAATAGACGGTATTGAGCTGAGCATTTCCTCTCTGTTCTGAAATAGCTCTCCAATTTTATCGTAGCTTTTGCTTTGTATTGCCATTTGCCGCTTCAGCTTATCAATTTTCATTGAAAGTCCTTTCATCAAATCACCATTATCGTACTTTTCTAACGATCTATATCTATTTACTCCGCCCACACCTGCCTTCCAAACCTCATCAGAAATAGGATCGCTTTCAAAAAGTACTCTATAAATGTTTCCATCGCGGTAGTGCAATTCCTCCAACACATTACTCATTTGCTGCGCTTCATCATTTAGAATTGCGTACTGGTCTTTCATTGCCGCTAATTCATTCTTTAGAATTTTCTCTTTGGGAGAATCAATAAACATATATGCTAACGAAGAAATAGCTAACGAAAACACAATTGATGCACATATAAATGCAAACACTTTTAAAAGCCTGCTACCCCAACCAACAACTACCTTTTCGTAGCTAAGTGTAGAAGTATTAAAAATGAACTTCTCTCTGTTTTTAAATATTGGCATTATGCTAAAATATAAATTCCAACAAAAGCGTTTAAAATCAAAATACTTTTTGCTGCGAATTAAAATTTATTGGAAGAAAATATTATTGAAAATAGCGAAGCATTTATGCCTTCGTGAAACGCCAGCCAACAGTAAGTAAAATATTGTGCAATTGATTTTTTGTTCTTACGGCAGGCTCAAAACCATCATTTGATTGGTAAGGTTGCGAGTAAGTATTATACATTAAGAGTTGATAGCCTAAATCTGCAAAAAACTTTTTTCCGCGATAGCCTAAGCCAAATGCAATGGTATTTCTTTGTTCATTGTAGCCTGCCGCGCCAACACCAATTTTAAATGGCGTACTTTGCCAAGCATATCCTGCGCGAATTCTAAACCAATTTACAGAGCCTTCTACGCCAACACGAACAGTGTGTGCAAAGCCATATTTATTCTTAGAAATTGTGTTTATGGAATTACTCATGGCATCGTAGTTTGGGAACTTATGCTTGATAGCACCGTAGTTTTGAAATTCGTAATCAACAGAAATAAAACCATACTGTTTGAAGTAAAAACTATTGCTTACAGTACCTTTCATAGGTTGTGTTAAGTTGTATCTAAACGGAGCAAAATCTGCATCTTTCGAATACACTTGACTATTGTAATTTTCAGTAAATGAAGCATAGTAATTTTCGTCTAACCGAAACCATGTAGGTGTTTGAAAAGCAATGCCACCGCGATACCAAGCCACAGGGCGCACGATTAAACCAAACTTCGCATTAAAGCCAACACCACTGCTGCGATACTGTTGGTTAAAAGTGTAATTATCAAAATAAACAATAGAGTCAGCAGCATCTTTTTCTCTAAATTCATTCACGGCAGAATAAGACAAAAATGGAATACCTGCATCGAAAGCAAAAAACACCTTTTCGTTTATATTAAAACCGAGTGCTAAATTCACTTCATCTAAAGCACCACTTTCTTTTATGCTGCCACTTTGCGCCAATGGCGGACGCATATAAGTAATGTATTGATTAGAAACCGAATCAAAAAAAACACTCTGATTATTGTAAGCTAAAACAGCAGCCGTGCTTGCATTGCTGTAATCCGGCACTGTGCCGTTTAATCCATTTAATTCTTTCAACCAAGAATCTGCGTACACATTATGTTTATTGAAACCATCGTAATTTACAGTTCTATTAAAATTAGAAATACGATTATAGGTAAGCGCAAAATTCACGAACTTTAAATTGGAAGAAGAGAAACTTACTTTCCCTTTTTGTTTAATTGCTCCGGCAACCACAAAACCGCCATAGTTAAAAGAGAAATTTGTTTTGTCACCACTGCGCTGCTGCTCTAAAAAGCTACTATTGGTTGATGAAACATGAATGCCAACACCTAACGACATTTCTGAAGCTCGAAATAATGCAATTCCTGCGGGGTTTTGTAGCGTTGAAGATAAATCTGCTCCAACAGAACCAAAAGCACCTGCAACGCCCATGCTACGCGCTGTTCCCCCAGTTTGGCGATAGGAATATTTTAGCGCATCGGCATCATACACTTGCGAAAAGATATCGGCAACCCAAACAAGGCTGCCGATTAGCAAAAACAAGAATTTCTTATTCATAAAAGATGGGTTCGGTTATCTGCCACGCCTCATTCCCCCGCCACCACCTTGGTTCATTTCAAAACCACGGGGTTGTTGCTGCATTGGGGCAGAACGTTCCATTTGTCTAAAGTTATTATTGTTATCAAACCGCTGCATTTCGCGTTGTGGCTGCATTTGCTGGCGGTTAAAATTTTGCTCTTGCTGACGTTGTTGCATTCTTTGTTGCTCCCTCTGCTCTTGTTGCATCTGCTGACGTTGCATTCTTTGCTGGTCTTGTTGCATCTGCTGACGTTGCATTCTTTGTTGTTCCATTTGCTCTTGCTGCATTTGTTGGCGTTGCATTTGTTGCTGACGGTCAAAATTTTGTTGTGGCTGTACTTGACGTTGTGCTGGTTCAAAATCTCTATTCATCTGCTCACGCATATCGTTTATTCTTTGTGGACGTTCATTTGGATTTAAACGATTTGGTGCATTGCTTGGTACATCTCTTTGAATAACATTGCTATTTTTCTCCATTCTATCAACATTATTATTCGGAGTTTGCGGTTGCATTCTATCTGGTGTTTTATTATCTAATCTATTGCGATATGAGTTATTCATTTCTATACCAGATGGAATATTTTTATCAGTTTTCTCAATAGCATTTGGTGATTTTTGCCAACCATCAGCAGGAACATTGTTTTTATCCAAAGGTTTCATTACCGGATTATTGTTTGCCGGAGGATTGGTATTTGGCTTAGCAGCAGGCACATAAGTTCCTGGTTTCACCACAATATTGTTTGGTTTGGTTTCATCTGTTTTACCATACTTACCAGGCAAAGAATTATTACCGGAATTTACATTAGATGCTTGGTAGCGAGGTCCCATTGCATCATAATTTTTTCCATACCAACCATAGTTATTATTGTAGTATCCATTTCCATACATTCCATCGTAGTAACCATTTCTGTAGCCGCGATTATAGCCGCTGTAATAACCATTGTAATTTCCCCAACCCCAGTTATTCCAACCATATCCGTTTCCATAACCATAACCGCCCCAAGCCCAATTATTAAATCCATAGCCGCCCCAGCCCCAGTTATTATAGCCAAAACTACTCCAAGGCGAATACCAATTATTCCAACCCCAATTATCGTACATTACCACATAAGTCCTTCTTGGTCTCCACCAATTCCAACTTGGCATCACGCTCACATAAATGTTATTTCCCCAATACATCGGGTTTCCGGTGTAGTAATACAAATCGGTGTACCAAGGATCCCAAAAACTACTTCCCCAAGTTGGAGTATAGTATCTTCTTAACTGCGAAGTGTAGTAATAATCGTAATCGCTGTAATTGCTATATGAATTATTATTGTAGTTGCTGTTGGAAGAACTATAACTATTCGTTGTGTAGCCATCATTCTTGTAAGAATTTTGCGAACTGCTGCTACCATCATCATACTTGTAAGCATCGCTGTTGGTTGAAGAATTATTGTAGTTGTAGCTACTATTATTCTGCGAACCATTACTATTAAATTGCTGCTGATAATTTGGCGTAGCAGATTTATTTGTTCCGTTATCTTTATTTGGGTCGTAATACACATCATCTTGTGCATACACTTGAAAAAGTGAAACCGCAGTAAGTGCTAATAATATATTCCTTTTCATAACGCAGAAATTTAGGTTCTTGACAAATTTAACCAACAAGAGTTTAAACCATTTTGCTTTTTATATTTTCGCAACCTCTTTTAACAAACAATATTTATTTCAAACAATATAAAAACAACATAAAACTTATGGCAAAAGATATTGCTACACGTGATGCGGACTATTCGCAATGGTACAATGATTTAGTAATTAAAGGTGGTTTGGCAGATTACAGCAGTGTGCGCGGTTGCATGGTTATTAAACCTTACGGCTTTGCCATTTGGGAAAAAATGCGCGATGCTTTAGATGCCATGTTTAAAGAAACCGGGCACGTGAATGCCTATTTTCCACTTTTTATACCTAAAAGTTTTTTAAGCAAAGAAGCTGCTCACGTAGAAGGTTTTGCAAAAGAATGTGCTGTGGTTACGCATTACCGTTTAAAAAATGACCCAAATGGAAAAGGTGTAATTGTGGATCCAGAAGCCAAATTGGAGGAAGAATTGATTGTTCGCCCGACTTCGGAAACTATTATTTGGAATTCATATAAAAATTGGATTCAAAGCTATCGCGATTTGCCATTGCTCATAAACCAATGGGCAAACGTGGTGCGTTGGGAAATGCGCACCCGCTTATTTTTGCGCACAGCAGAATTTTTGTGGCAAGAAGGACATACTGCACACAGCACACCACAAGAAGCAGTTGAGGAAACAGAAAGAATGCTGGAAGTGTATGCAAAATTTGCAGAAGAATGGATGGCATTACCTGTAATAAAAGGAAAGAAAACCGCTAACGAACGCTTTGCCGGTGCTGAAGACACTTATTGCATAGAAGCGATGATGCAGGACGGACAAGCTCTACAAGCCGGAACTTCGCACTTTTTGGGCCAAAATTTTGCAAAAGCTTTTGATGTGCAATTTTTAAATAAAGAAGGAAAGCAAGAATTTGTTTGGGCAACTTCTTGGGGTGTTTCCACTCGTTTAATTGGCGCTCTAATTATGGCGCACAGCGATGATGACGGCTTAGTTCTTCCTCCAAAATTAGCACCGCTTCAAGTGGTGATTGTTCCAATTTACAAAGGCGCAGAAGACTTGCAAAAACTTTACGACAAAGTTGAGCCGCTTTTAAAAGAACTAAAAGCAAAAGGAATAAGTGTAAAATTTGATGACGATGAAACCAAGCGCCCGGGCTTTAAATTTGCAGAATATGAATTGCGCGGAGTGCCTGTGCGCTTAGCTTTAGGCATGCGCGATTTAGAAAACGGAACGGTAGAAGTGGCAAGGCGCGACACCAAAGAAAAATCTTCTCAAACTTTTGAGGGTATTGGGGTTTACATTGAAAACCTGTTACAAGATATTCAACAAAATATTTTTAATAAGGCTAATGATTTTAGGAACAGTAATATTCGCGAAGTAAACTCTTGGGAAGAATTTACAAATACCATTGAAAACGGAAAAGGTTTTTTAAGTGCCCACTGGGACGGAACTCCGGAAACAGAAGAAAAAATTAAAGAACTAACAAAAGCAACTATTCGTTGTATTCCTTTAAACAATAAGCAAGAAGAAGGGATTTGCGTTTATAGCGGAAAACCTTCTAAAGAGCGTGTAATTTTTGCCAAAGCCTACTAAAAATTTTACGTGAAAGAACAAGCAAAACTTCATTTTGCCAATTTAGATATACTAAGATTTACAGCAGCTTTTTATGTATTGGCTGCACATATTTTTGATTATACTACAGAGGTTTACAAACTGCCATCTTGGTTATTTAAAAACAATGAAATTGTATATCCGGAAAACTTAAATACACTCGGAAGTTTTGTAAACATGTTTTTTAAGAATGGTTCATTTGGCGTGGACATGTTTTTCCTTATCAGCGGCTTTTTAATTACCAGTTTGTTGCTACGTGAAAAGAGCAAAAATTCAACCATAGATATAAAGAGTTTTTATGTAAGAAGAATACTTAGAATTTGGCCATTATATTACTTTATTGTGTTTTTTGCATTTGGTTTTGCCAAGTTCTACACACACGAAGAAATGCACCTTCGCGATTTAATTCCGCACTTGTTTTTTGTGGGAAATTTCAGCATGATACACGCGCTAAGTTGGTGCAGCGGCAAACTATTTATTTTATGGTCAATTTGCATTGAAGAGCATTTTTATTTAATCATTCCTATACTTCTTTTTTTAGTCCCCATTAAAAGACTGCCTTGGCTTGTTGTCGCACTAATTTTAGTAAGCATTGTTACAAGAATTGTGCTTTTTAAAATGTATCCATATCCTTGGTTTCCTATCTATTTACACACCTTCTCGCGCTTTGATGTGTTAGCAATTGGATGCTTTTTAGGTTGGTTAAATTTTAATCAATTCAAATTTCAATTGCCCATTGCGTTAAGATGGTTATTGCTTGTTGGTTTATTTATTTTCATGGGAGTATTTTCAGTACGGTTTTACGACACTTTTTTCTATGCTGTTTTCTTTAAATACTTCTACATTATTCCGAGTGCGATACTTTTTTACGACTTAGTGATTAACGTTTTTCCTACGTTCTCCGGCATGTTCAATAGCTTTTTCAATCGACTGGGGAAATACTCCTACGGCATTTACATGTATCATCCGTTTGCCATTATTTTTTGCAACAATCTTGCAAATCAATACTTCAATCAAAGTAAAATTGCATTTGCACTGCTTTCAATTCTTTGCACTGTTTCTGTAGCTTTCTTTTCTTATGAAGTTTTCGAGAAGCACTTTTTAAAATTAAAATCTAGATTTGAAAAAATTTAGCGAATTAACAGTTTAGGCTTTTTAATTTTGCAGCATGTTCTCATTTGCAGATATTATTGCCATTACCTTTTCGCTCTTTGCTGTTATTGATATTGTTGGAAATATTCCTGTAGTATTAGGTTTAAAGCGAAGAGAACTGCATTTCCATCCGGTAATTGCAACTGCCTTTGCCGGCTTTTTAATGGTTGTATTTCTATTTGCGGGCGAAGCATTGCTAAAGCTAATGGGCGTTGATATTCAATCTTTTGCTATTGCCGGGTCCATTGTAATTTTCATTATTGGAATAGAAATGATTTTAGGAAGAAGCATATTTTCTACCGATCCCGAAGTTGGCAAAAGCGGCAGTATCGTACCTTTAGGATTTCCATTAATTGCCGGTGCGGGAACACTCACAACTATTATTTCGCTACGCGCCATTTACACTGTTCCTAACATTGTAATCGGTATTTTAATCAATCTTTTAATTGTGTATGTAACGCTAATGAGCATGGATAAAATTGAAAAGCGCTTGAGCAAAAACACACTTAATGCTATGAATAAATTTTTCGGTGTAATCCTTATTGCTATTGCTGTTCGCATCTTTTCAAATGCGGTAATCAGCTTAGTAAGAATATGATTTTAGCTACTCGCCTACCTTAAAAATTTCGCGCATCGCTTTCATTTTTAAAAGCACTTCGTCCCATTCTTTTTCTGCTTGCGAATCGAAAGTAATTGCACTGCCCGAGCGCAAAGAAACATACTGTTTTGCAGCGTCATAAAACACACTTCTTATCACCACATTAAAATCAAAATCACCATTAGGCATAATGTAGCCAACCGAACCTGAATACAAATTTCGCTGACAATCTTCTAACGCATCAATACATTTCATCACTTCTATTTTAGGAGCACCGGTCATGCTGCCCATCGGGAAAGTATTCCGTATTATTTCTGAAACTTTTATATCGTTTTTTAGTGTTCCACTAACAGTAGAAATCATTTGATTTACTGTGTTAAACTCATACACACCACAAAGTTCTTCTACTCGCACACTGCCTGTTTGGCAACTCTTTGCAATATCATTTCGCACTAAATCTACTATCATTATATTTTCTGCTCGCTCTTTCTCATTTTGTTGAAGCGCTTGTTGTAGTTTATCATTCTCAATTCGGTTCTCACTTCTTTTTATAGTGCCTTTTATTGGTTGAGAAGTAATTGAATTTCCTTTCCTTTTCAAAAATCGTTCAGGACTTGCGCACAGTAAAAACTTATCGAAATATTTTACAAAACTACTGAATGGCGCAAGTGTTTTATCATTCAAGTAATTGAAAAAACATGTAGTGTTTAACGTTACTTTTTCTGCAAAAAGTTCTATGCAATAATTCATTTCATAGAAATCGCCTGCAAGGATTCGCGATTTTATATCTGCTACATTTTTCAAATACTTTTCGCGCTCGGTTCTAAAATTAAAATCAAGTGAAACAGCTTGCAAATTTTCTATTTTCATCGCCTGAATTGCATCAATAATTTCCATTGTTTCGGGGTAATTTCGGTTGATGGAAACCTGGCTTTTTTTCACTTCAATTACATAGCGTGGCTCAAAGAAAAAAAGATGTGGAAAGCCCAAATAATCGGGTAGTGAATTAGGCAAATTTTCTATTTCATTTTTTAAATCATAGCTTAGAAAACCGAAAACAGTTTGTTTCTTTTCATTCAAAAAACCTTCTAAAGAAACAAAAGCACTGCCCAACTTTCCTTCGACCAAATTCACAGTATCAACTGCTAAAGTCCATTCAAAATGAGTAGGAATATTTGATTGATATTCGTTGCTATTAAGCAATAAGCAAACATTAAATTTATTTGCCCATGCCAATGCTTGCTTTTTAAACAATTCAATATTAGGTAGCGTTACGGTAGTTTTTTCCATTGCGTTTTAGCCGCGAAATTTTTTAATGTTCTTGAAAACAAAATAGTACTTGATATACTTTCTGAATTTCCAGCTAAAATACATCACTACAGAATTTTGTAACACATAAAACACTATCGCAGTTGCGATAAACAAAACTATAAAAAACCACCACCAAGCAGCTTTCACAAAAAGAAACACACTTATGGTTGCCCAAAGCACAAAGTGAAATGAGAGATTAAAAATGGTATTCCGAACTAATTTTTGTACCATATTAAATACACCACCTTGTTTATTTCTCTGTACAAAAACTTTTGTAACCAATACAATTTCGAATATTACAAACGAAAAAAATGAAAGAAAAAACACCCCAAAAGTAGCAAGAATTTTTACTGCCACATCAGCCGAAGAATAAACAAAATCAGGTATTGCAAGCATAGTTCAAAATAAATTCATAAAACGTTTTCAAGAATACAATTTAAGCAAAAGGTTTAAAAGTAAATATTTGGCAGAGTTTTTGCAGCAATATACATACACTCATATTTATCTAAATTATGGACTACAATTTTACAGGAATAATTGCCATGCGTACTTTTCTGCTTACGCTATTGTTTGGCGCTCTTCCTTTTGGTGCTTATTTAATTATTTGGGAAATGCTAAGCAGCCATCAAGAAATTCATTACAACACCATGTTTGCAAATTTATTGCTTCCAACAGCTTTGGTTACGATACTGTTCTTAGCATTAGGATTTGCTATCTCGCTAAGATTCACCACCATAAAAACAACCGATAATTTTTGCACCATAAAAAACTATAGCATCACAAGGCTATTTCTTCCTAAAAAAATCACTTTCAGGTGGGACGAAGTAGATCGAATATTGATGGATGACGACTTAGGAAAAACAACGCTTTCTATTTTTTTAAGAAGCGGACACAAATATGAATTAACACATTCATTATTATTGCGCGGCAGTACCGATTTTCGAGCATTTGCAAATATGCTTGGAGTAAACACCGGACTCTAAAATTACAACATGGATTACGATTTAAGTGCGTTTATGCACGCTGACGGCTGGATTAGTTTCATAACCCTTGCCTTTTTAGAAATTGTATTAGGCGTAGATAACATCATTTTTATTTCGATAGTTACCGGAAAATTGCCGGAAGAACACCAACGCAGAACCAGAAATATTGGTTTGATGCTTGCGCTTATTTTTAGAATTGGTTTGCTTCTTGCTATCGCATGGATAATTGGTTTAACCGCACCAATATTTACCTTATTCGACAATACTTTCTCTGGTAGAGATTTAATTTTAATTGGTGGCGGATTATTCCTAATTGCCAAATCCACTTCAGAAATTCACGAGAAAGTAAACAATATTCATAAAGAGAAAAAAGCAAGTGCCGCTCATAGTTTTATGGGAGTAATAGCTCAAATTATCGTAATTGATATGGTTTTTTCTTTCGACTCTATCTTAACCGCAGTTGGGCTTACACAGCACGTAATGGTAATGATATTGGCCGTAATTGTATCAATGGTGGTAATGATGTTTTTTGCAGGCAGCATTAGCCGTGTAATCAATCGCTATCCAACATTGCAAGTGCTTGCCATGTCATTTTTAATTATGATTGGTTTAACGCTCATTATTGAAGGATTTGGCATACACGTAAACAAAGCATTTGTGTATGTAGCCGTGCTATTTTCACTTACTGTTGAAATGCTCAACATTCGCTTGCGAAGCAAAAACGGAAGTTGATTTTTTCATCTTCCAACCGCGAAGAAAAAATGCAATGCCGCCAATAGAAGGTATTGCAATATTGATAAGCCACACAACCAATACACTTAGCAAAATAGCCATTGGATTGGAGCAGATGTTTGAAAAAACAAATAGCGAAATTCCACTACGTACAGCTAAATCGAAAAACGGCAAAGCCGGAGAAACTGATTGCAGCAGCAAAGTAACAGCTGCACCAGCAGCTAAAAGCAATAAATTATTATGTACAGAAAAAGTATAAGCAACCAATGTCCATTGCGACAGATAAATTAAATATCTGCAAAGCGAAAGCAACAAAACCATTCCTAATCGTGCATTGCTCGAAGGCTTAATATGCGCAACTTTATTCTTTACAAAAGGAATTAACTGCAATGGCAAACGATGAAAGAAAAAATACGCACACAATAAGATTCCACATACTACAACCGCAAAACCAATTAGCAATGGCGAAGGATAAAACCAAGGAAGAAAAAATAAGCCAAATATCGCGGTAATAAATGCTTGAGCCATTCCGCCCAACATAGAAAAATAAAAACCGTTTACTGCTTCGCTGCGTTTCATTTCAAAAGTTCTGCCTACAAATTCTCCCATGCGCCAAGGTGTTACCGTGCCAACCATCACACCTTGCAATACTGCTTTTAGTAATTTACTAAAAGGCTGTGGCGATTCTGCAGCTAAAAGCAACTGCCATTTTTTAGTTTCAATCAACCAATTTAATGGCATTAAAGCAACCACTATTAAAAGTATCCAACCATTTTGTTTTACACTCTGCAACAGCAAATTTCTTTGTGCTACAGAATCATTAAAATGCTTGAATTGCTCGTAAATAACAAAAGCACAAAGCGCTACCACCACAAACTTAATTGCATACTTTACTAAGTTTTCAAACACTAATTCTTTGCGCTCAGTCATTGTATTCTATCTGTAAATAAAGTATTATTTTGAAAAATAATAGAATTTGCAAAATCTTGCAGCAAGTTTCATGGGAAATTCAACAGTAAAAAACAGCAGAATTATTTTGGGAATTGACCCTGGCACAATTGTGATGGGCTATGGCGTAATTGAGGTTGAAGAGCAACATCTGAAACTCCTTAGTATGGGCGTTGTGCAACTTTCTAAGTATGGAGATTCAGTTCAAAAACTAAAAATAATTTCAGAAAAAGTAACCGGACTCATTCACCAATACAAGCCAAAAGAATGTGCCATTGAAGCGCCTTTTTTTGGAAAGAATGTACAAAGCATGTTGAAGTTAGGCAGAGCGCAAGGTGTAGCCATTGCTGCAGCTCTTATGCAAGAAGTGGAAGTGATTGAATATGCGCCAAAAAAAATAAAGCAAAGTATAACTGGCAATGGCAATGCAGGAAAAGAACAAGTAGCTGCCATGCTTCAACACCTTTGCAAATTTACCATGCAGCCTAAATTTCTAGACGCTTCCGATGGTTTGGCAGCAGCCGTTTGCCACCATTTTCAAACTTCCGGTGGCGTAAAACCAAGTGCAGGAAAAGTATCGGGCTGGAAAGATTTTATCTCAAAAAATCAAGACAGAATAAAGTAACTATACGTACTTTTTAAAATAATCTTCTGATTTGTAAACACAAAAGCCCTCTTTCTTAATTTACTTCATACTATCTTAGAGGTTCAAAAAAAACATACTTGTATTCTATAGTAAAAGCACTATTAGACATACAATTTGTAATTAATTCTATATAGTAAATAAATATAATATGCCACAAGAAAATCTTAGCGATTGGTGGAAATGGGGAGAGCCTGAAAAACGTAAAACACTTACGTACTATCCTAAATTGAAAGTCCATTTTGAGGAGCGATTTCAAACAACTTTCAATAAAATAAACAAAGCACCTGAATTTTCGCAAAAAAAGAAAACACAGCATGAAACCCTGCAACAATTTCAAACTCGTTTCCCGAAAATAAAAATTAAAACAGACATTTTTTCCAGGCTACAAAAGGCAAGTGGCAAAAGCTACCCCGACTTATTATCTGCCTTTCATCACAATCAAATTCATTTACCGGACGCTGTTTTATGCCCCGCCACACAAAATGAATTGCAAGAAATATTACAATGGGCAAGCGAGCAAAGAATAGTAATTATACCATTTGGCGGAGGTAGTAATGTGGTTGGTGCATTTGCGCAAAAAGACACCACAAAACCATTTACAATGCTGGATTTAAGTGCTCTCAACCGCCTTGTAAGCATTGATAAACAAAACAATACTGCAATATTTGAAACAGGAATTTATGGCCCTCGCTTAGAGGCAATTTTGCAGGCAGAGGGTTTCACAATGGGGCATTTTCCTCAGTCGTTTGAATATTCCACTTTGGGTGGCTGGATAGTTACACGATCTGCAGGGCAAGAATCCTCGCACTACGGCAGAATTGATGACATCGTGATTGCATTAAAAGCAGTTGCTCCTGCCGGGGAAATTCGCACAAGCAATTACGAAAGCGATGCTGAAGGCATAAATATCAAATCGCTATTTTTAGGCTCAGAAGGCACATTGGGTATTGTTTCTGAAGCCAAAGTGCGCATTCATGCTTTGCCTGAAAGCAAGAAATGGGTTACAGCAGTTTTTCCAACTTTCAACAGTGGAACAGAAGCATTGCGCAAGTTAATTCAATCGGATATTTTTCCTTCGGTGGTAAGATATTCTGATGAACAAGAAACTTTTTTCTTATCACTGCTTTCTCACGATATGCCTACTTTATTTTCATCAATAAAGGCATCTCTCACTAAATCTATATTAAAATTTAATGGTATTGAAAAGCCCTCAATAATGATGTTGCGCTTCGATGGTTCTACAAAAGAGGCAGCATTAAAAGCTCAAATAGCCAAGCGCATCATAAAAAAACATTCCGGCTTTTTAAGTGGCAAGAGCTTAGGAAAAAAATGGGAGTCTTCGCGCTTTGGTTTACCCTATTTACGCGATGATTTAATTGAAAGAGGAATTTTTGTTGATACTATGGAAACTGTTTTACCATGGGATAAAATTGGGAATATGAAAGCGGAACTACTTGCCAATCTTCAACAATCTAAAGCATTTGGAAATAAAAACGGCATATTGTTAGCACATCTTTCGCATGTTTATACATCTGGCAGCAGTATATATTTTACTGTAATTACCAAGCAAGACAATGAGCAGCCATTAGCACAATGGCACGAAATTAAAAACATAGTTACAGATACAATTGTTGCAAATGGCGGAGCAGTTTCGCACCATCATAGCATTGGTCGCGATCATCAAAAATGGTACTTACAAAAAACTGATAAACTAACGAAAGAAGTGTTGATGGCCATAAAGAAAACTCTTGACCCCAACTTTATTTTAAACCCGGGAAAATTGTTTGATGAATAGAAAACAACAAATAGAAAATGCCCAAAATAAGCATTACGATATTTGTATTATCGGTGGCGGCATAACAGGTACAGGCATACTATACCATGCAATAAATAATGGCTACAAAACACTGCTATTAGAGCGTGAAGATTTTGCATTTGGTACCAGCAGTCGCTCTTCCAAAATGATTCATGGAGGCTTGCGCTATCTAAAAAATTTCCAACTAAAATTAGTGTGGGAAGCACTGCACGAACGCGAGCATTTATTGCAAGAATTTCCGCATTTAGTAAAGCCGATTAAATATATTTTACCCTCCTATAATTCAAAATTAAACTGGTATAAAAACCGCATTGGGCTTACTTTATACGATATTTTAGCAGGAAAAACAAGTTTACCTAAACACCATACACTTACAACACAAGAAGTATTAAAATATTTGCCCAATTTCAATGCTAAAAACTTAATGGGAGGAGTTGCATATTGGGATGCACAAACTAACGATGCAAAATTAGTTTTAGATGTAATTTCCAACTGCAATTTAAAAGGTACAAATGCTATAAATTATTGTGGAGTAACTGGCATAAACAAAAGCGGGAATAATATTAAAAATATCGAATGTACAGATACACTTACACAAACTAAATTTAATGTAAATGCCTCAGTTTATATAAATGCCACTGGAGTGTGGACAGATGAGCTACTACTACAATTTAGCTTGAAAAAAACAGCTGTGATGAAACCTAGCAAGGGTATTCATGTAATTGTTTCAACAGATATTATGCCAAAAGAAACTGTTGTTCTTGTTGAATCGAGCGAAAATGATGGTCGTTTTTTATACAATTTACCATGGGAAAATAATTTAAGCATTTTAGGCACCACAGACAGTAATTATACTAAACACCCAAATGAAGTAAGCACAAAAAAAGAAGATATAGATTATATTCTAAACGCTTTCAACAAAAGTTTCCCTGCTGCAAATATCACATACAAAGATATTATTAGTGTTTATGCCGGTTTGCGCCCAATGCTGGCAGATGAGCATACAAGCAGCTATGAGCAATCGCGCGAATACAAAATTTGGTGGAACACAGAAAATATGCTCACCATTGCCGGAGGTAAACTCACTTCTTTTCTTTCTATGGGAAAACATTGTATTGATGTTGTAAATAAAAAAAACATTCCTGCTACTTCATCTTCAAAACCATCTCAGAAAAATAACTCACCGTGGCAAAAAGTTTATGGAGATATGGGATATTTAATTGATAAAATTATACTTGAAGATGCACAAAACAGCATACTGTTTACCCCAACCTTTAAGTACACTAATGCCGAAATCTTATTCTTTATTCGCTACCAATCGGCAGAAACAATAGATGATATTTTTACACGTAGAACACATATCACTTATTCCATGCAAAAATTCAACATAGAATTGGTGCAACAACTTGCAACATTTATGGCTAAAGAATTAAACAAAACTAACGATTGGATACAGCAACAAATAGAGTTATACAAACACTGTTGGGCACAATATCATCCAGATTTTATACAATAAACCCACCTATGAAACGCATCACTTTTATTATTCACGGAAAGGCAAAAGAAAAAGATTTACTCAGCGAAAAAATCAGAGGGCTTTTTCATGAAAATGAAGTGCAAATTAAAATTACACAGCATCAAAATCATGCATCAGAAATTGCGTGCGAAGCTGTAAAATCAGGCTCAGAAATTATTGTTTGCGGGGGTGGCGATGGCAGTTTAAACGAAACTGCAAATGGAGTAATGCAGGGTTTAGATTTTTTAAAAGAAGAAGAAAAAGAAAAAATTCGCTTAGCAGTTTTGCCATTAGGAACCGGGAATGATTTTATTAAAACTATGCGCTCACCTTCAAATATTAAAATACTATATGAAGCAATACAAAAGGATAATGTTCAAAAAATTGACTTAGGTTTTGCAGAATTTTTTTCTCAAAATGGGAAGCCTCAAAAACGCTATTTTATAAATATTGTTGATGTAGGAATGGGTGGTGTGGTTGCCGAAAAGTTAAGCCGCTACTCTAAATGGCTTGGCGCAAATTTAACTTACCAAAGAGCAATTTTAAGCACTTTAATCACTTACAAAAATCAAGCAATTGAAGTAAACTCCAATACCTTTTCATACAAAGGTAATATGATGAATTTTATTGTTGCCAACGGGAAGTACTTTGGAAGTGGATTAGGAATTGCTCCGGAAGCATCACCTCTCAACGGGAAATTTTCGGTAGTGATACTTGGCGAAATTTCTATTCTAGACTACTTGAGAAATTTAGGCAAAGTGAAAAGGTGCGAAAAAATTAAACACCCACAAGTGCAATATCATAGAGCCGAAACAATAGAATTAAATTCAGCATTGCCATTGCCAATAGATATGGATGGAGAATTTGTTGGCTATAGTCCTTTAAAAATTTCGATACACAAACAAGCGCTAAAATTTATTGTGTAATTTATTGAATACGATTTTCAATTTCATCATTCTCAGCAAACATATAAATAGCGCGAATTAAGCGCATTAAAATGCCTGATGTAAAATAGAAAAGTGTAACACACATAAACATTACTTGATACGATGGCAAATCCCAAATACTTTTAGCTGCCATATACTTTGCTAACAATATTAAAGCTGCACACAACACAAAGTAGTAACCATAAGACGGCAAGAAATACGGAACAAATTTTTCTTTAAAAATTCCCACTACATTATTGGCAACAGCAAAAAATAAAATGCCAATAAAAGCACCTGTAAATTCATCGTTGCGCCCGGGTGAAAAACTGTGATACAAAAAAATTAAAATCGCGCCCAAAACAACAGAATAGAGCAACTGCCACAATGGTGTAAAATACTTCATCAATTCCTTTTCATCAATCACAGCTATAAAATTAAAATGTACTCTGCAAATTTGGCATTTATTTTCGGTTCTTACCAATTAGATTTTACATACTTACTGTTTAGTAAAATATTCTCAGCATCTCAAAAATCGGCAATAATTATTTTTTATTTTCGCATGAAATGAAAGCCGGAAACAAAGTTTCTTTAGCAGAAGCAATAGACACCTTTATTCAAGAAAACAAACTAAAACCGCACATAGATGCTATGCGTGTAACACGTTTGTGGGAAGAATTGATGGGCAAAACTATTGTAAAACATACTACTTCCATTCATTTTAAAGCCGGTAAACTTTATTTGAATTTTGATGCGCCTGCATTAAAAAACGAAATGTATTACAGCCGCGACAAAATAAAATCACTTATCAATACAGAAATGGGAGAAGATGTGGTGAAAGAGGTTTTGATATTTTAATACGTATAATTGTAAAAAATTTCACCTTGAGTTTATTTACTGAAGCAGAATTTGAAGTAAGGTTTTTCGACTGCGACCCGCTTGGTATTGTGTGGCATGGCAACTACGCTAAATATTTTGAAATTGGCAGAGATGCGTTTTCAAAAAAATACGAAATAGATTTTGAAGAAATATTCCACAAACACAACTACTCAAGTCCTCTAACTTCCATTGACATGAGTTTTAAGCGACCACTGGAGTTTAAAGATATTGCCATTGTGAGAGCAACTTTTCGCCCTACCGATACGCCAAAAGTTATTTTCGATTACTTGATTTACAAGAAAAGTACCGGAGAAAAAATTTGTACCGGTAGCACCACACAGGTGTTTGTAACACGCGAAAACAGGCAACTTTCACTTACCATTCCTGCATTTTACGAAGCATGGAAAAAGACTGTGAACTTATGAGGAGAGTTTATGCTATTGCCGACAATATTTTTTCGCCCATAGCGGAAAATACAAAAGATAATTTTATAGCAGCAGCCAATAGCAAAACAGCGATAAAAAAACACTCCAATTCCGATATATTTTCAACACCATTTTTTGCTTCGTTACTTGGCAAAATCGAAGTACATAACGGATTCTCACGCTTTGAGAGTGTTTGCATTTCTTCTATTGAAAACGCGCTAAAACCAATAGAGAACTTGCTTAATAAAAGTGAAACTATTTTCATTTTATCCTCTACCAAAGGCAACGTAGAATTGATTGAAAATGGAAACTATACCAAAGCAGACATTTCTCTTTTCAACTCAGCTAAAAAAGTAGCAAACAAATTCAGCTTGAACAACCAGCCGATTGTGGTTTCAAATGCTTGTATTTCGGGTGTTTTAGCCATAAATATAGCACAGCAATTATTAGCAAATGGCAGCTACAAACACGCTGTAATTTGTGGTGCCGATGTGCTTTCAAAATTCGTAATTTCAGGATTTCATGCCTTGGGTGCAGCATCAAGTGAAATTTGTAAACCGTTCGATAAAAACAGAGCCGGCATAAACCTTGGCGAATGTGCTGCTACTATTGTGCTTTCAACCGAAGAAAAGTTGAATACTTTTCCAAAAAAGATTGAAGTTGGAAAAGGCTTTACAACTAATGATTCAAACCATATTTCGGGCCCATCGAGAACAGGAGCAGAATTGGCTTTTGCCATTCAAAAAACGATTAGCGAAAATCAAATAGCAATTGATGAAATTTCATTTGTGAATGCGCACGGCACAGCAACTTTATTCAACGATGAAATGGAAGCTAAAGCATTTAACTTAAGTGGTATTGCGCAAGTTCCGACCAATAGCACCAAAGCTATAACAGGACACACTTTGGGAGCAGCCGGAGTGGTAGAGTCTATTCTCTCTATTCATTCGCTTTTAGAAAATAAAATATTGCCCTCTACTAACTTTTCTGAATTGGGAACTACAGTTCCTGTAAATGTGAATGCACAATATATTTCTTCAGAAAAAAGTGTTGCATTAAAAACCGCCTCAGGCTTTGGAGGTTGTAATGCTGTTACTTTTTTCAAGATTGCGTAATTGACAATTCTTTTGCTTTTATTGGTGCTGAATTATTTTGTTTTTGTTCGTACGGACGAATTATCAAACGGATATTTCTATCGTAGTTAATGTAGTTCCAAATCCAGTTAATGAGTACCACAATTTTATTGCGAAAACCAACCAACATCAGCAAGTGTAAACCCATCCAAACTAACCAACCCAAAAAGCCACCAAACTTCATATTGTTTACTTGTACCACTGCTTTATTTCTACCGATTGTAGCCATACTTCCCTTATCGAAATAACTAAAAGGCATTAGCGGTTTCTGCTGAATTAACCTAAGAATATTTTTTGCCAATAATTGCCCTTGCTGCATGGCAACAGGTGCCACCTGAGGATGTCCTTTCGGATATTTTTCTTCGTGCTGCTGCAATGCCACATCGCCAATGGCAAAAATATTTTCAAAGCTATGTACTTGGTTTATCTCATTGCAAACATAGCGACCACGAATGGCAGATTCTTCAGGCAAACCGCTAATTACTTGACCTTTTACACCTGCAGTCCAAATTAAATTATAGGTTGAAATTTCTTTTCCTCCGGCAGTATAAACTACTCTTCCATCGTATTTTGTAACACGAACATCTAACCAAACTTCTGTGCCTAATTCTTTCAGATAAGAAAGCGATTTTACTTGATTTTCAGGCAGCATATTTTGCAATACTTCCTTTCCGCTTTCAACTAAAATCACACGCATTTTTCGCAAGTCGAGCTCGGGATAATCAGCAGGCAAAACATGGTTTTTAAGTTCGCATAAAGCACCAGCTAACTCCACTCCGGTTGGTCCACCACCCACAATAGCAAAAGTCATCAATGCTTCTTGTTCTCTAATATCAGAAGTAAGTAAAGCCTTCTCAAAATTCTGCAATACTAAACTGCGTAAATTCAGCGCTTCTGTTACTGTTTTCATTGGCATTGCTTTTTCTGCCAAGCCTTCAATACCAAAAAAATTAGTGGTAGTTCCAGTTGCAATTACCAAATAATCGTAATTCAAATTCCCAACAGAAGTTTCAATCTCATTTTTATCTGAATTTATCTTTTTCACTTCGCACCAGCGAAAAATAAAATTCTTCTGCCCTTTAAAAATTTTTCGAATAGGATAGGCAATAGAATCTGCTTCTAAACCTGCGGTAGAAACCTGATAAAGCAAAGGCTGAAAAGTGTGATAATTATGTTTATCAATCATTACAATTTGCACATCTTTATTGGGAAGTGCTTTTGCTAACTGCAAACCGCCAAACCCACAGCCTACAATAACTATGCGCGGTTTATCTGTTTCAGGAATACCAGTTTTCATTATGCTATATTTTGTATCAGTTAATTTCAATTTATCTTATGCAAAGGTTACTATGTATTACGTTTATCTTACTACTTTTTGCTATTTATCTTGAATATTTTACAATCAATTTACATAAGCAGCTTGTTTTAACCAATATTTTGAAGTACAAAAATTGCGCTTAATATTGTAACTGCTTTCTGGGGGTATTTCGATGTAAAAAATCGGGATTGAGAGAGTCCCTTTGAACCTGAACATGTTGATACATGCGTAGGAAATGAAAGCAGGAATAGATTTCGATTTATCCTGCCTTGGCTCTTCACTTTTTCGGAAGGCTTTGAAATTTTTTTAAAACTAAAAATCAAAGCCATGAAAAAATTATTTTTCATCACCATGCCTTTTCTTGTTGCGGCACAGCAACCAGACACTTTAAAAACATTTACCGCAGATGAGGTAATTGTAAGTTCCACGCGCGCAGCGCTTAACACACCAACCACATTTTCGCTTATTAAAGCAAACGAGCTGAAGAATGTAAATCTTGGTCAAGATTTGCCCGTTCTGTTAGATTTTTCGCCATCTGTGGTGAGTACCAGCGATGCCGGTGCAGGCGTTGGCTACACCGGAATGAGGATTCGCGGGAGCGATGCCACAAGAATAAATATTACCGTAAACGGCATTCCGATAAACGATGCCGAAAGCCATTCTGTATTTTGGGTAAATATGCCCGATTTATTTTCGAGTGTGGAAGATGTGCAAATACAGCGCGGTGTTGGCACATCTACCAATGGAGCAGGTGCATTTGGCGCTTCGGTAAATATGCGCACACAAAAAACTTCACAAAAAGCTTATGGCATTTTTTCAGCTTCCGGTGGGTCTTTTGGCACTGTAAAACTCTCGGCACAAGCGGCTTCCGGTTTAATTAAAAATAAGTTTTTTATTGAAGGTCGTTTTTCAAAAATAAATTCAAACGGCTATATAGAGCGTGCCACAAGTGATTTGTGGAGTTATTTTATCACTGCCGGCTTTCAGCACAAAAGAACGCTTTTAAAATTTGTAACTTTTGCAGGAAACGAAAAAACATACCAAGCTTGGAATGGTGTTTCTGAAGAAATGTTGAAAACAGATAGGCGATACAATAGTGCCGGAACAGATTATGGCGCAAAAGAATTTCCTTGGAGAAATGAAATTGACAAGTATGGACAACAATATTATCAATTACTTTTCTCGCAAGGTTTTGGCAGAGGTTTTTCGCTGAATATCGGCTTATTCACCACACTTGGAAAAGGTTACTATGAGCAATACAAAGTGAATCAAAAACTAAAAAAATATATGCCGATTTTTGATTCTACATTAGTATCCCAAAGAAGTGATTTAATTAGAAGAAGATGGCTTGATAATGTATTTTATGGAAGTACTTTTTCGCTAAATTACGAAAGAAGAAATTTTAATATTTCGCTTGGTGGTTTATTAAGCCAATATCGCGGAAAACATTTTGGAAATGTGATATGGAATGAGCAAGAATTTAGCTTTAATAAGAACGCGCACTACTACGATAATCACTCGCTTAAAAATGATTTTAATGTGTATTTAAAAGCCGATTACACCTTCTTAAATCGCTACACTCTTTTTGCAGATATTCAATATCGGCACATAGATTACAATGGTGCGGGAAAAGATAATGATGGAGTGAATATACAATTCAACAAACATTGGAATTTTGTGAATCCCAAAGGCGGAATTGCTATTGCAATTAGCAACATACATAATGTTTACACTTCTGTTGCAGTTGGCAATAAAGAACCTAATAGAGATGATGTTGCTTATAGCAGAGCTACAAAAAGCGAAAACATGATTGACTGGGAAGGCGGCTATCAATTCAGGCATAAAAAATTTCCGTTGCAACTGAATGGCTACTACATGTACTATAAAAACCAATTGGTGCTAACCGGAAAATTAGATGATGTAGGAAATGCCGAGCGTGTGAATGTGCCTACAAGTTTTCGCGCGGGCATTGAGTTGAATGGTGCTGTGAAATTTTATTCAAAAACTACGGAGCGTGAAATTTTTAAAATAGGTTACAGTTTCACTTATGCTCAAAGCAGAATAAAAGAATTTACACAACTCACTCCAACTTACGATAACGATTACAACTATATTGACACGCTTCTGCTTCAAGAAAAATTTCAGCATACAAGAATTGCTTTTTCACCTGATATTATTGCAGGTTTAGAACTAACCGGAAGCCCGCTCCCGGGTTTAACTTTATCGCTAAATACGAAAGCAGTAAGCAAGCAATATTTAGATAATACTCAAAATGAAAACAAAAAGCTAAAACCTTATAGTTACTCAAATTTTAATGCTGCTTACACTTACTACTTTCCAAAAAACAGAAGCATTACCATTTCGCTTTTGGTGAATAATATTTTCAATTTTATGTATGAAAATAATGGCTACACTTACAGCGAAAGATACTACGACAATGGCGTGTTACAAACGCCTACTGTTTACAATTTTTACTACCCACAAGCAGGAATAAATTTTTTGTTTGGAGTTAGAGTGAAGATATAAAACAAAAAAGCACTCCGCCTTTTACCTTCGGAGTGCTGTACCTGTTATGAAAATCTTTGGTTCGTTTCTTGCTTAATTTTTTCAGGTTTAAAAAGCACTCCGCCTTTTACCTTCGGAGTGC
>MKTC01000017.1 GCA_001897535.1 Bacteroidetes bacterium 37-13
TATCCGAAAACAAATTACTAAATTTGAACTCACTAATCAAGACTTAGGATTGGCAACAACCTGATTATGAACAACAATAAAAAACGTTAGTCAGAAGCTTAAACCCACCGCACAAATGGCACATTTGTTTTTTGCCGACACACAAGCCAACGCTCAAAAAACCAAAAGAGCCATTTTTTGCCAACGCACCGACAGAAAAAGCTAACTTTGGACTGTAACTTTGAGAACAAAATAAATGACTTTAGAACAGTATATTGACAACATAAATAGACGCTATAAACTTGGAAACGCTACCGAACATACTTTTCGTGGCGACTTACAACAACTATTAGAAAGTTTAGTGCCGACAATCAGAGCGACTAACGAACCTAAAAGACAAAGTTGCGGAGCTCCCGACTATATCTTGACCAAAAAAGATATTCCTGTTGGTTTTATTGAAGCCAAAGACATTGGCGACAAAGACCTTGACGGAGCAAAGAAAACCGGAAACAAAGAACAATTTGACCGTTACAAAGCATCGCTCAACAACTTAATTTTTACAGATTATCTTGATTTCCATTTATACATTGACGGAGTTTTTATAACAAAAATTGCAATAGCTGAAATACAAAATGGAACTATCGTTCCCTTACCTAACAACTTTGCAACTTTTACAAACCTCATTAAAGACTTTTCAACTCACGTTGGGCAGACGATAAAAAGCAGTAAAAAATTGGCAGAAATGATGGCGGGCAAAGCCCGCCTGCTTTCTGATATTATAGAAAAAGCATTGACGAGTGATGAAAACAATCAAGAAAACAGTACACTTAAAGACCAAATGAACGCCTTTAAGCAAATCCTTATTCACGATATTACACCAAAAGGTTTTGCTGATGTTTACGCTCAAACCATAGCTTACGGAATGTTTGCCGCTCGTCTGCACGACCCGACTTTACCAACATTCAGCAGACAAGAAGCTGCCGAACTCATTCCAAAATCAAATCCATTTTTACGCAAACTCTTTGGATACATTGCCGGACCCGATATTGACGACCGTATAAAATGGATTGTAGATAGTTTAATTGATATTTTCTTAGCTTGCAACGTGGAAGAAATTCTCAAAAACTATGGAAAGTCAACCAAAATGGAAGACCCTATTATCCATTTTTACGAAACTTTCCTAAGCGAGTACGACCCAAAATTGCGAAAAGCTCGGGGCGTTTGGTACACGCCTGCACCTGTTGTAAATTTTATTGTTAGGGCTGTTGATGACATTTTAAAAACCGAATTTGATTTACCTCAAGGACTTGCCGACAACAGCAAAACTAAAATCAAAATAAACTTACAAGCTACAGACAATCGCTATAAAGACAATATTAAAACTGCGGAACAAGAAGTACATAAAGTTCAAATTCTTGACCCAGCAACAGGTACAGGTACATTTCTTGCCGAAGTAGTAAAACATATTCATGAAAAATTTGAAGGACAACAAGGCATTTGGAGCAATTATGTGGCAACACATTTATTACCACGCTTGAACGGTTTTGAATTGCTAATGGCAAGTTATGCAATGGCACATTTGCAGTTAGATTTACTACTTACCGAAACTGGTTACAAACCAACAACCGACCAACGGTTTAGAGTTTATCTGACCAATAGCTTGGAAGAAAGCCACCCCGACACAGGAACACTTTTTGCAAATTGGTTAAGCACCGAAGCCAACGAAGCTAATTATATCAAACGAGATACACCTGTGATGTGCATTATCGGAAATCCACCGTATAGTGGAGAAAGTGCCAACAAAGGCGATTGGATAATGAAGCTGATGGAAGATTATAAAAAAGAACCAGGCGGAAAAGAAAAACTGAAAGAACAAAACTCAAAATTTATAAATGACGACTATGTAAAATTTTTGCGTTACGGACAGCATTTTATTGAGAAAAATGGAAGTGGCGTTTTGGCTTTCATCAATCCGCACGGCTTTTTAGATAACCCGACTTTTAGAGGTATGCGTTGGAATTTGCTAAAAACTTACGACAAAATTTACACCATAGATTTACACGGAAACGCAAAGAAAAAAGAAACCGCACCAGACGGAAGTGCAGATGTAAACGTATTTGATATTGAACAGGGCGTTTCGATAAATTTCTTTGTAAAAACAGGGAAGAAAAAAGCCAACGAGTTGGGTAAAGTATTTCACTATGATTTGTTCGGAAAAAGAGAAGAAAAGTATGATTTTCTTTTAGAAAATTCTTTGAAAAGTACATCATTCAAAAACATTGTTCCTTTTGCAAACAGTTATGTTTTCAAAGAAATAGACGAAAAAGCACACAAAAATTACGACAAAGGAATTAACCCAACGGAACTTTTTAAAATCAATGTAATGGGCTTTCAAACCCACAGAGATGATTTTGCAATTGGCTTTGAAAAACAAAGCATAAAAAGTCGTGCATTAGATTTAAGAAATCAAAGTATTTCAAACGAAGAAATTTACAACAAGTATTCTGTAAAAGACAATCGTGATTGGAAATTAGAAAAAGCACGAAAAGAAATTCAAACAGACCAAAATTGGGAAAATAAAATTATCGATTGTGGTTACAGACCTTTTGACGATAGACCTTGTTATTTCAGTTATGTTGCAATGGATTATCCCCGAAAAGAACTTATTCAGAATTTTCTAAACAAAGAAAATCTTTTAATTGGTATCGGCAGACAAGGGCTTGCTGTTGGCGATATTGAATGGTGTTTAACAACGGTTTCAAAAAATCCTGTTGATGCAAATATGTTTAGACGTGGCGGTGTAAACTTATTCCCACTCTACCTTTACCCTGAAACCAACGGACAACAAAGCATCGAGCAAACAGCAGAAAGAACGCCCAATCTAAATATGAAGATTGTAAATGAAATCGCTAAAATTTTGGAATTGCAATTTGTTGCTGAGAAAGAACAAAACGAAAGCACTTTTGCTCCAATCGACATTTTAGATTACATCTATGCCGTATTGCATTCTCCAGCGTACCGAGAAAAATACAAAGAATTTCTGAAAATAGATTTCCCAAGAGTCCCTTTTCCAAAAGATAAAAACACGTTTTGGAAATTGGTAAAATTAGGAGGAGAAATCAGGCAAATACATTTATTGGAAAGCCCGATTGTAGAAAATTACATCACGCAATATCCCGAAAGTGGCAATAACATTGTAGGTAAACCTGTTTACAAAAATGGCAATGTGTATATCAACGACACGCAGTATTTTGCCAATGTTCCCGAGACAGCTTGGAATTTCTACATCGGAGGTTATCAACCAGTACAAAAATGGCTGAAAGATCGTAAAGACAGGACTTTAGAATTTGACGATATTCTGCATTATCAAAAAATTATTGTGGCATTGACCGAGACAGATAGACTGATGAAGGAAGTTGACAATATAAGTGTAATTTGATACAAAATACACCAAAAAATTTAGCAAAAAGAAGTACCTTTGCGGACTAAAATTTGTATTTTAGTCAAAATTTTCGTATTCGTACGCAAACGCAAAGAATGACAGGGCAAGAAGTAATAGAATTAATAGGTTTAGACAGAGCCAAATCCGTAAATCCTAAGGGTAAAAAACTCTTGGAAAGCGAGTCTATTGTGTTTGACCAAATACGTGAATTTGGAGTTGATTCAATTTATTTCAATACTGATGAAAAGGGAAACAGCTTCCCTGCTGTATTCTTGAAAGAGGTAAAGACTTTTGATTTACCAACCTTACAAAACATTACAGATATTCATAAAAAGATATGGAATTACAAAAAAGTATTGTTCTTATATGTTTATTCAGAAACTGAAATCCGTATTTACAATTGTTCTGAAACTCCTCTAATTAAAACACAAGAGAATTTTGATTACGCAAAAGAACTTCAAAATATTGAAATAAAATCGTACCAATATTCTGATAAAGAGCAACTTGAAGAACTCAACAGGCTGTTTTCAAGAATTGCCATTGACTCGGGAATAATTTGGACTTTAGAAGATGCCCAATTTGTTAGAGATAAAATAAAACTTCAACGAAGGGTTGATAAATATTTGGTAGAGAGTTTGGTAAATACTGCAAATCAACTCGAACGGCAAGGGCTTGAAATTAATTTTATTCATAAGATTATTCTTCGTTCTTTATTCTTGTTGTATCTTGAACACAGAGGAGCAACGGACGAAAAGTTTTATGGGCAAATCAAAAAAGGAACAAAATCATATTTTGACATATTAAATGACGTAAAAGCTACTTACGACTTATATGAAAAGTTGGAAGAGTATTTCAACGGCAATGTTTTTACATTAGAAAAGGATAAGAATAATCAAATAACAGAAAAAATATCTGTTGAGCAACTTCAACTTATACAAAAATGCTTTGTCAGTGGAAATGATAATACGCTACAAGCCAAATTGTTTGATGATTGGAGATTGTTTGATTTTAGTATTATTCAAATTGAACTATTAAGTGAAATTTATGAAAATTTCTTGTTTAAAACCGACCCCGAACTAAAGAAAAAAACAGGAACATACTATACCCCACCTGCCTTGGTTGAGTTTATTCTGAATGAAAAATTACCAACTAATAATGGAGAACAGAATTACAATGTAAAGGTATTAGACCCAAGCTGTGGTTCAGGTATTTTCTTAGTTGAGAGTTTTAACCGATTGGTAAAACGCTATGAGAACCAGTATAAAGCAAAACCAGATTTTGCCACTCTGGTTAAGTTATTAGAAGAAAATATTTTTGGAATTGAAATTAATCCGCAAGCCATAAAGGTAGCGGCATTTAGTTTGTATTTGGCGTTGGTTGATAAATTAGACCCAAAAAATTTATGGCAAAAGAAAAAACATCGTTTGCCAAATTTGATTAATAATCCTGACGATTCATCATTAAAAGCACAAGGTAAAAATCTATTTTGCAGAGATACCATTCTGCAAAATGTAGAAATTGAAAATATTGAGTTCAATTTGGTAGTCGGAAATCCACCATTTGGAAAAACTGATTTATTAGAATCCGTTCGCAATTATTGCGACAAATATGGTTTTGCCAAAGAAATGGTTTTACCATTTCTACACAAGGCAACAAAGTTTGCCCCCAATGGAGAAATAGCTTTGATATTTAACACCAAAATTTTAACCAATACAGAAGATGTTTATAAAGATTTTAGAAAATGGTTATTCAATGATTGTTATGTAGAGAAAGTTTTCAACTTCTCTATTCTTCGTAATACAAAGAAGAATTTTGGTGGACAGTTGTTTGGTGATGCAACAGGGCCGATTAGTATTGTGTTTTATCAAAAAGAGCTACCTAAAATACCGTTTGATAAAATTGCATATTACGCACCAAAAACTTTCGTAAAAACTGATGTTATCGATGGACTGAATATTGATTTTACAGATTTAAAATATCTCCCAAGAGAAGAGTGCCAGAAATCTGATACAAAAATTTGGAAAATTTCAATGTGGGGACATAGTTTAGATTTTGAATTATATAAACTTATCTCAAACTCCTTCGATACTCTTTCAACCGTTTTTGAAAGAAACCCAAATAAATGGATTAAAGGCACAGGCTTACTAAAAGCAAGTGCGGAAAACCTAGATAAGGGTAAAGCTCAAAAAGTAAATGAGAAGATTATTGACACAAAAAAAATATTGCGTTTTTATACTAATTCAACATCGTTATATACTACGGATAAATTATTTAATCCCAAGGATTTCAAAAAATTCACTCCTCCTTTTTTATTAGTGAAAGAAGGACAACAAAACTGGATGTATTGTGCAACAATAGTTGACTATAATGCATTCTTCTTAAAATCAGCTTTTGGAATAAAAAGTGTTGAGAATGATGCTTATAATAAAGTGATTGCAGCCTTAATAAACTCTACTTTTGCTAAATACTATTTGTCTTTAATTTCTTCTTCGTGGGGAATAGAACGAGAAAGAATTCAACCTAATGAGATTCTATTGCTTCCTTATCTAACAGAAGAAAAGAATATTCATAAACTAACAGTAATCTCATCCTTGGTCGATAAAATAATAGAGGATGAAAAGGCTGGAAAAACTAATGGCATTCCAAATATAGAAAAGGAAATTAATGAGCAAATCTTCAATTTACTAAATGTAGATGATAGACAAAAAAGTCTAATTAATGATACGATTACTTACAATTTAGATTTATTAGAAAATAAAGAAAAATCAAAAGCTCTTTGTCCGATTCTAAAAGAACAGACGACAGAATATGGAGCAACAATAAGTGCTGAACTCAACGAATTTCTTGATGGTCAGGATTTGTTTGCAAACACGACTGTTTTTGAAAGCATCAATAGAAATTCACCTCTAATGATGATAAAACTTTCGTTTGCTAAAAAGCAAAAAGAAGTTATTAAATCTAAAGAGTTTATTGATGATGAATTGAAAAAAATTGACCAACATTTATGGGAAGAGAAATCGAGCAATATCTATTTCAGAAAGAAACTGAACTATAAAAAAGGTGATGATATTTATATCATTCGCCCCAACCAACGTAGATTTTGGTCAAAATCAATGGCAATAGAAGATGCATCTGAGTTAATTCTTGAAATATTAAACGGGAATTAATGATGGCATTGAATACGATTGTTTACGAAAAATTCAGAAATGCTTTTGAGCAAAAATGCTGTCAGTTAATCATTGAAGCATATCAAACTTCTCTAACAGAAAAAGTAATACAATTAGATTGGAACGAAAATGATATTTCGTATGAGCTATATGAAAAAATGGAAGCAAACCCAAAAAGGGTTTCAAAATTCAAATTACATTTATCTCCCGAATTTCGTATTCCTAAAAATGTGTCCAAAACAAAAGGTTTTTCAGATAAATTACCCCGAATTGATTTAAAAATGGCTCATTTTGCTTTAAAGCAAGAGTTTAAATATTTCTTTGAAGCAAAAAGATTAAAAGAAAAAAGTTCTGATTTAAAGAGAGCATACATAAATGAGGGAATGGACAGATATATTTCTGAAAAGTATCCAATCGGCTGTATGTTGGGTTATCTTCTTGAAGGCAAAACAGATGAAACGATAAAAGGAATAAACTCATTGTTGGAGAAAGACAAAAGGAATACAGAAGTCTTAAACTTAAAGTCAGAGAAAGTATTAAAGTCTATTTACCAATCCAATCATTCCGATATTGATACTTTGAAGCATTTAATATTTGACTTTACAAACATTTCAAACTGACGATGCCAACGCTCAAAACCATACACATTTGCAATTCGCACAACCCAACCGCACAAAGCCAAAATTGCAAAAGAGTATGGTTTTCCCAACGCAGACAACCACACGAAAAAAAGCCGTCAGATAACAAGGTATTGCCAAAAGCGGGGCTGAACGGCTTCGATTGGACATTTTTGCAAGGTTCAACATTCGTTCTTCGATTGAACTTTTGTGCTAAAATCCCCGCCTTCGGCAATACCCGAAACGTTGGTGGCAACCTTACGGACACCGCTACAAACTGAAACGACAAGACATAATTTTGACAAATGGGAACAGACCTTTACCAATTAGGAAATCATAAAATCCGTTTCAAAGAACGACATTTCAGCGAGTTGACAACTGAAATAAAAACAACTCTTGACAATACTATTTTCCCCAATGCTGAATTTTTAAGACTCGCTGCATTACGTTGGGCAAATAGCGAACCAAGAAACATAAGAGATATACGAGAAATAAAAACAAAGCAACATTGGACTTTTCGGGAGGAAAATGATTATTACAACTTTAAAGAGGACAAAGAAATTGAGTTTTATGGACCATTTCATTTACACTTAACTTTTGACGAAAACAAAATTACATTTTGGAATCCGCCTTATAGATATTGGCAATGGTTTGAAATGGACGATGATGTTCACCGTGACGAATGGAGAAAATATATGCAACACGTTGTAAAACTATTTGGTGGCGACAAAGTTGTTTATCTTGCAGACAACGCACATCCTTTAGAAGAATTTATTGACTACGAAGGAACTTTTAAAGAAATGGAGAGTGCACTTCAGGAAAAATACGGTAAATCAAAAACAACATTTAAGGAAGTTGCGGACGATTTTGACAATTCATATTTCATTGATGATTTTAAAAGTATTGATTGGAGCAAAAGTGAACTGCTTGACGAATATTTACCCGAGCCAGACGACACATCTTCAACAGCGTATGACTTAAATGTATATTCCGTGAAAGACAATCTTAAAGAATTGGGTTTCCGAGATGAAGTTTTGCACCATAAACGCATTGACGACAAAATACATTTCTATCATCTTGCTACGGTTGACGGTCTTTTGTGCGTTCATACAGGAATAGTTGGCGAACAAGAAAATTTAGCGGTAACACTTGACAAATATGCACCATTTACATACGACAATCTTGAGGAAAAAGTTGAAAAAGACGGCTACGGAAATCAATGCGACATAAGTTTCACAATAAAATTCAACGGTTGGAATAACATCAATAGTTGGAGTGACGCATTAGCAGAATTTGAAACAGAATTGTTGTGGAGTGGCTTAGGGACAAAAGGCGGTGGTTCATATGATGACGGAGAAAGAGAAGAATGGTTTTATGCCGTTGATGAGGAACTTGCAATGAAATTGCTTTTAGACTTAGGAAAAAAATACAAGGCAAAAGGGAAAATAGAAGTCTATCGCAACTATGCTGAGATAGACGAATTTGATGAAGATGATGACATTTACAAAAACAGAACTCTAATATTCAAACAATGACAAAAAAGGCAGCCACCAACATCGTATTGGCAATAGGCGGGCTGAACGGCTTCGCATCAACGGAAGTGCAAAATTCAACTTTTGTTCTTCGATTAAAGTTCGGTGCTAAAAACCCCGCCCATCGCCAATACGCGGCACGTTATAGGGCATTTTAAAGACGACAGTAATCGAATTAACAAACATAGACAACCAATCAAAACACACCAGTATGAAAACAAATCTAATTATCATTACCTTATTCTTTGCACTTATTACAAGTTGCAAAAAGGACGAATTTCCAATTGACAAAGACACAATCCAAGTGACAATCAAAAACTCGGACACCTACACTTACAATACAGGAATTAGCGGTGACGAAGATGGAGCTAAAATAATAAGACAAGCAAAAAATTATCAGAAAAGCGAACTCAGACGCAATGAGACAAATAATTGGGTGGTATTCTACGACTACAAACCCAAAGCTAATTTCACTGGACAAGACTATATTGAGATTGAAACATATGAAGGTTCAAACGGAGCTAGTCCACCGACAACTATCAAAACAGTTAAAATTTTGTTGACAGTTACAAAATGACACAAAGCAAAATGACAGTTAGAATTAATTCACAACATTAAAAAAGTAACCTTAGACATAAAAAGAAAAACGCCCTATAACACACGTTTGGCGCAATGGGGGCTGACGTTTTACAATCAAAAATCTGGCTACTATTGTACATTTGTGGTAGTTGCTAGTTTAGTTTTTCAAAAACCCCCACTGCGCCAAGCGTGGGACCGTTATGTGCTATATTATGACGACCAACAACTATCTGACAATTGACAACTATGCAACAAATAAAACGACTCCTTTTAGTAACACTTTTGACCTTAAGTTTTGGGACAACTTTTTCTCAAACGGTTGACAGTTTAAGTGTATTTCCTAATCCATTTGCAAGTTCAACGACTATTCATTTCGACATCGTGCAATCCGACACAATTACACTTAGAGTTTTTAACCTACTTGGACAAAATGTAAGGACGTATTTCCAGACAACAATTTTACCAAGTGGCTCATACAATATCAATTTTCAAGGGGACAGTTTACAAGACGGTGTTTATATTGTTCGGCTTGACATCGGCTCAACAAAATCTATTACTAAAAAGGCTGTTAAAAGCGGCTCGACATCAATTCTTGAAGACTTTTCTTTGATTAACAAATTAATTGTATTTCCAAACCCAACAAATGACCAAATCACTATTCCTATAAATGGTAACAAGACAATTATCGTTACAGACCTTAATGGTAAAATCGTAAAGTCATTAACTACAGACCAACAAATAATTTCACTATTAGGCATTGCGAATGGACAATATTTTATAACTATCTTAACAAGCCAAAACGAAGTAGTTACGACACAAAAAATACTGAAGAGTGAATAGAAATACAGCACATAACACACGTTTGGCACAATGGGGGCTGACGTTTTACAATCAAAAATCTGGCTACTATTGCACATTTGTGCAGGCTGAAAGTTCAGTTTTCCAAAAGCCCCCACTGCGCCAAGCGTGGGAACGTTATGCGTCACCCTAAAACCCACCGCACAAAGCCACCGCTCGACAGACAAGACAACAAAAAAATTCCAACATTCTGACTGACTATATGGAATTTATTCCTAAATTTGCCAAACATTGACAAATAAAAAAATATGAACTCAATAGGCAAATTTCTAAAAGAAACCCGAGAAAATCTCGCTTTGCAGTTACAAGACGTTCAGACACGAACAGAAATTGACTTGACGGTTTTGAGTAGAATTGAAAACGGCAAGCGTTTTCCGACTAAACCGCAACTTTTACAACTTGCACAACTTTACAAATGCGACAAGCATAAAGTGCTTGTTCATTGGTTAAGCGACAAAGTTGTTTCAGAAATCAAATACGAAGAATTTGGAATTGAAGCATTGCAAGTTGCAGAAGAAAAAGTTTTATATGGCAAATCAGTTACGCTTTTTCCCGAACTCAAAGCCGACAATGCCATTCAACTTGAAAGCAGACGATACATCGGAAGTAAAGCAAAATTGACAAATTGGATTATTGACACAATCAAAAACGAAACGAAAGACGTTAGTTCTTTAATTGACATTTTTGCAGGAACGGCAAGCGTTGCAAAATCTGCATCACAACACTTTCCTAAAATTATCATCAATGACATTCTTCACGCAAACAACGTAATTTACAATGCGTTCTTCAAAAACGATTTTTGGGACAAGAAAAAAGTTGAGGATATTATTGACTATTACAACAGCATAAATCCAACCGAATTGGAAGAAAATTATTTTTCTGAAAATTATGGCGACAAGTTTTTTGACAAACTAAATGCAAAACTTATCGGCTACATAAGAGAAGATTTAGAAAACAGAAAAGAAAATCTAACTGACAAGGAATATTCTGTTTTATTGGCTTCATTGATTTACAACATTGACAAAATTGCCAACACCGTTGGGCATTTTGACGCTTACATCAAAAAGCCGATTAAATACAAACAACTCAATTTGCGTTTGATTAAACCAAGTGAAATTCAAAACGTTGAAATTCATCAAGAAAACGCAAATGTGTTAGCAAAAAAAATCACGGCAGATATTGCTTACATTGACCCGCCTTACAATTCACGACAATATAGCCGTTTTTACCACGTTTACGAAAATCTTGTAAAGTGGGACAAACCGCCACTTTTTGGCGTTGCGTTAAAACCACAAGCCGAAAATATGAGTGTGTATTGCACCGTAAACGCAGGAAGAGCGTTACAAGATTTAGTTCAAAATCTAAACGTAAAATATCTTGCAGTTTCTTATAACAATACTTACAATTCAAAAAGTCATTCATCAGAAAATAAAATCAAATTAGAAACGATTGAAAGTATTTTGAAATCAAAAGGAAAAACAAAAGTATTTGAGTGTTCACATCGTTTTTTCAACACAGGTAAAACCGAGTTTGACGACCACAAAGAATTATTATTTATCACAAAAGTAAATGGCAAATAAATTCATTCGTTCGCCATTGTTTTATGTTGGCGATAAATACAAATTGCTGAAAGAAATAAAACCGCAATTTCCTACGGAAATTGCCCGTTTTATTGAGCCTTTTTCGGGCGGTGGTTCGGTGTTTCTAAATGTTTCGGCTGATGAATTTTTGCTTAACGACATTGATAAAAACGTTTTCTTGTTGCATAAATTTTTAATCAAACACGCTAAAAAAACGAACACGTTTTTTAATGAAGTTGAGAAAATTATTTATGAATATGAACTTTCACGTTCCTATAAAGAAGATATTGTTCCAAACGAACTGAAAGTAAAATTCAAAAAAACGTATTACGCAAAATTCAACAAACAGAATTTTGAAAAACTAAAAACCGATTTCAATAACGAAAAAGAATTTAACCTTTACAAATTCTACGTTTTGTTGATTTATGGTTTTAACAGAATGATACGTTTTAACAGTTCAGGAAAATACAATTTGCCTGTCGGCAATGTTGATTTCAACAACAATGTTGTAACTGCATTGAACAACTACTTTGAAAAAGTAAAAAGCCAAAAAATAAAATGGCACAATTTGGATTATGCAGATTTCTTGCAAAAAGTCAAACCTACAAAAAACGATTTTCTGTATTTTGACCCACCGTATTTGATTACTTTTAGCGAGTATAACAAATTGTGGAACGAACAAAATGAAAAAGAATTGATAAAAACATTGGACAATTTGAACAAGCAAAACATTCGTTTTGCTTGTTCAAATGTTGTTTTTTACAAAGGTCAAGAGAACAAGATTTTTAATGATTGGGCAAAGAAATACAATGTAATTCCGATTAAAAGTAATTACATAAGTTATCACGACAACAGTATAAAAACATTTACGGAAGTTTTAGTAACGAATTATGGCGACAGACAATAAAATTAGAAGAAAGGTTACACCAACCTACAAACAAATGGCTTTTGAAACAGCTGTCAGAAATCCCGAACGCTACAAAGGAATTTTGACAGCAATTTCGCCATATATCAACAAAACGTTGAATGATGAAACGCTTTTACAAGTTGTATCTTCAATGTATTTAAGCGGAATTGTTTCAAGCGAAGGTGTTGAGATTGATGAAAATTCTACGATTGAAAACATTGCGGAAGCTGTGATTTTTGTAAACAGAACACGAAAAGCCGATGGCGGTTTTCCTGAAGGTTATCAATCACGTTTTTGGACTTATGTTAGAACACTTTCAGAAATGGGTTTCGTATTGGCACAATACGAACAACCTTTACAATTTTCGCAAGTGGCGTTAAAACTCATCAGCAATGAAATTGACGAGCAAGAGGCGTTTTCAATTCAAGCAATGAAATACAACAGGCGTTCGCCATACAGAAATGTGTTGAACGATTTTAACTATTTCAAATTCATTTTGGAAGTTCTGAAACAACGTGAACGAATTTCATATGAACAATTTGTTGTTTCAACTTTCAGTAACAATGGAAACGTAAAAGAATTTTTGAAAATAATTGATGAAAACACTTTTGGCGAACCGTCAGAAGTTGAAACATTTTTAAGAACAGAATACGGAACAAATCTAAAAGCACAAACAATTTTGCGTGATTATCCAGACGTTGTTTTACGACTTTTGATTATCACGGGTTTTGTTTCAATTCAGTTTAGAGGTAAAGTTTTCATTTACCGAAACATTGCAAACGATGATTATATAAACGATTTACTTTCGGTAAAAATTGAACTGACAACAGAAGAAAAAGAAAACCCAAGTTTGCATTTTGCTAAACTTGAAACACATAACAAACAATTACTTGATATTGTTTACAAATTCCGTGAAGAAGTAATTGAACAAGACGGATTTGAGTATGTGCAAAAAGTGTCTGAAATTATTAAACTCTACGAACTAAACGAAGAAAAAATAGTTGAAAGTATTGGTTATATCGGAACTTCAAAAAATATTGTTCCTGCGTTCAAATACATTGCAGAACCTTTGAAATTAGAATTTTATTTGAGTTTAATTTTAGCATTAAAACACGGAAAGGAATTTGCGATAAGACCAAACTACAAAGCGGACTACGTTGGTTTACCAATTTCACACGCACCGGGCAATACAGGCGACATTGAAGTTTACTCAAAGAAATTGTATTGGCTCATTGAAGTAACGCTAATCCGAAACAAAACTCAACAACTGAACAGCGAAACTACATCTGTAGTCAGACACTTTTTAGAAGACAATAAACTAAACAAGTATCTCACAAAATATCTTTCGTTCGTTGCACCTGTTATCCATCAAGACACGAAAGAATTTTATGATTATTCCGTTGTGCGACACAAAATCAAAGAACAGAATTTTTACTTGAAACCTTATACAATTCCCGAATTTATTGACACAACATTGACAAACCAAAACTTTGCAGATATGGAAACTTACACAAACAAAGTAATTGACGATTTCAGAAATAACCTTAACTGACCGACAAAAAGGGCGAACGCATAACATGCGTTTGGCGTCATGCGGGGTGAAGTGCTTAAATTCAAGTGCAGTTTTTCAAATCAACTTTAGTGCTGGGTTGACAGTTTGGTGCTCCGAAATCCCGCACGAACGCCAAGCGCAAAAACGTTGGCAGCAAAGCTAACGGAACTCTCGGCACAAAAAGACCATTCCGACAAAACAAAATTCCGTTTGACTAAGTTGCTGTAACGGGACAGCAAAATGGCAAAAAAA
>MKTC01000018.1 GCA_001897535.1 Bacteroidetes bacterium 37-13
ATGTAAATACGGTGGGGCAATCACTATACCTTGAGTTGTCTGATATTTCTGCCCGCGGCATTTATATTTTAAGTGTATCTAACAATAAGTTTACCGGTTCGCTAAGGTTGTTGAAAGAGTAGAAAAAGGTTGTGAGCCAATCGTTTCATGAAACCATTGTACAATTTGTTTTTCAAGCATTAAACTGCTACTTGTGAACCATGCAATATGGGTAATATTAGCCGTATTGATATGGTATTCCACTATGTAACCGATGCACACAACCATTTTACTCGAAAATATAATAAACACAAGCGGAGTATATTTTACGGAAGTTACTTTTAGCAACGGGTTAAAACAAAGGACTAAGTTTCTAAAAGAGTAGAAAATAATACGTAACCAAATAAACAAATTACGGGTAAGGTAGTTTTGTATTGCCGTATAAATTTTATGTGTAAAGGCAAAAAGCAACTATAAAACACGAACTTAACTATATAAATATACAGAATATTTATATGTTAGAATGGAATAATTAAGAGTATTTTTTAAAAAACATATAGGAATTTTAAACTAAAAAATTACTTTAGCACGAAACAATTTTCAAAACAAAAATTTTCTGTGCTATGAAAAAAATTCTTCTCTCGTTTGGTGCTGCCTTAACTATGTTTTCGGCATCAGCCCAAATAAAACTACTTTTATTGAACAATAGTCCCGATACGGCAGCCGCCAGTGTAGATGTGTATGTAAAGAATGCAAACTTGCCTGGAGGTGAACAAAAAATTATTGATGACTTCGGTTTTAGAACTGCATTTTTTTATGATCCGGGATTTCCAGTTATTCCAACACCTACAGATGTAGTAGTTGCACCTAAGGGCAGCTCGTCTTCTGCTGATGGTTTCTATACTAAGAGTTTCCCTTCTGGTATTGCAGCAGGAAATTATTTTTTAGTTTTAAATGGTTTGGTTGATACCAACTATGCTGCAACTCCAAACCCTTCAAGTTTACCTCGTGATTTTAATTTAGAGGTTGTATCTGGCGTAAGTTTCACTTCAAGCAATACTTCGGAAATGGCTTTAACCTTACACAATGGTGTGGTTGATGCACCTGCACAAACTGTACAATCTTTTATCACTACAATTCAAATAACACCACGCGATACCGTTGAAGATAATTTAGCTTACGGTTCTACAACAACTTCGGCTCAATATCCTGCAGCACCTAAGCGCTTGCACTATCACACTACAGGAACCTCTACACCGAGCTATCAAGCCAATGGTAACTTTTTCGGAAGTTTTGGTAATCAAGCTGTAGTTGTGTTTACGTCTGGTTTAGTTAATCCACCTGCGGGCGGTGCTACATTTGGTGTGTTTGCCATTCAGCTCCCAGCTGGACAAGCAAATGGACTGGTTCAAGTTTCAGAATTACCTAAAGAAAAAGTAGCAGGTGTGGTTCAAGTTTATCACAATGCTGCTGATCCGGCTCTTAAAGATGTTGATTTATATGTTGGTGGAATTAAGCAAGTAATCGGACTAAGTTTTCGTAAGGCTTTCCAATCAGCAGGTTTTATTCAAGACTTTGATTACAGTATAGATTTACATAAAAAAGACTCTTCAAGCAGTGTTTTAAATACTAATTTGGTATTTGGTGATGATAGCGTAGTAGCTGTGGTTTCAGGCGTATTAAATGCTTCACAATTTAAAGCAAACCCAGATGGCGAAGCTACAGATTTGAATTTTTACTTAAACGAACCGGCTAGAATTTCTGCTGCTACAGGAACTACAAGAATGACCTTGTTTAATGGCTCAACTGATGCTGCTGAAGTTTCAATTTCTGCACCGGCTTTGGGTGGAATGGTATTAGCTCCAGCTACTAAATATGGTAAATTTACACTTGTTGCTCCAACCGGTATCGGAGCAGATTTGCCTACGAGCTTAGGTAAAGTAGTGGTAGATTTAAAAATTGATACTACACTTTACAAATCATACTTAGTGCCATTAACTTCTTTTGATGGCAAAGCGGTAACAGTTTGTACTTCAGGTTTCTTAGATACTGCAAATAACCAAAATGGAGCTTCGTTTAGAGTTTTTGCAGGTGTACCAGCTTCACCATTCCCGGCTGTTATTTTCTTGCAAGATACATCAATTACAACCAGCATTACCAATCCGGCTACTGCTGATATGTCTTTCCGCATGTTTCCAAATCCAGCATCAAGCGAATTGGTGTTAGGTTTTGATTTGAAAGACCAAGCAAATGTTTCTATCGAAATATTAGACTTAAATGGAAAAGTTGTACAAACAGTTTTAAACGATACTTTCTTGGCTGGTACTACTTACCACACAGAGAGTGTTAGCAGCCTTTCAAACGGACTTTATTTTGCACGTGTGAAAAGCGGGAATGCCGTTTCTACCTATAAATTCAATGTTCTTCGCTAAGGTGTAAGGAATTAAATTATAGCTAAAAAAGGGGAAGTGAGAAATTGCTTCCCTTTTTTTTGCTCATTATTGCAGCAGAAATGAAAGCCGGAGCACTCAAAAAATCTTTAGGGCAACACTTTTTACACGATGTAGAAATACAACAAAAAATTGCCGATGCAGTTGGCAATATTGCCGAGTTTGCTACAATTATAGAAGTAGGGCCGGGCAAAGGAGCGCTCACTTTTAAGGTATTAGAAAAGCAGCCCAAAAACTATTGGTTAGTTGAGTTAGATAATCGCTGGGCAGAATGGCTACGCATAAATGCCGGCATTTATTTCAATAATGGCGAAAGAATTTTGAATGAAGATTTTTTAAACCTTGACTTCAAAAAATTTGAAGCTCCAATTCATATTATTGGGAATTTTCCGTACAATATTTCATCACAAATAGTTTTTAAAGCAATAGAAGAAAGAGAAAAAGTAACAGCACTCACCGGCATGTTTCAAAAAGAAGTTGCACTGCGAATTGCAGCATCTCCAGGCACAAAAGATTATGGTGTGCTAAGTATTTTCACGCAGCTTTACTTTGATTGTAAATATTTGTTTGATGTGCCGCCACAATGTTTTACTCCACCACCAAAAGTAATGAGTGGTGTAATTACAATTATGCGCCACCACCGCAAGCTAAATTGCGATGAGGCAGATTTTACAAAATTGGTAAAGCAGGCATTTACCATGCGCAGAAAAACAATGCGTAATTGTATTCGCCAATTTTTACCTGCCGATTTTTCAAATATTCCATTTTTAGATAAGCGCCCGGAGCAACTTAGCATCGAAGATTTTTCACTCTTAACTAACTTGTGTTTTCCAAAATAATTCCCATGAAAAAAGTAGCAGTTTTTGCTTCCGGCACAGGCAGCAATGCCAAAAATATTATTGAACATTTTAACGGCAGAAATAGCTCAATAGCCAAGGTTGAATTGGTTGTTTGCAATAAAGAAAATGCGGGTGTACTGCAACATGCAGCCAATGCCGGTGTAGAATCGGTGGTGATTACGAAGCAGCAGTTAAATGATGAATTGTTTATGTTGGAGCTTATGCAAAAGCATCAAATTGATTTTATTGTTCTGGCAGGTTTTCTATTACTTATTCCAAAATTTTTAGCAGAAAAATATCACAGAAACATCATCAATATTCACCCGGCTTTGTTGCCTAAATATGGCGGAAAAGGTATGTACGGCTCGTTTGTTCATCAAGCAGTTTGGGAAAACAGAGAAAAAGAAACAGGAATCACCATTCATTTTGTAAACGAAAAGTATGATGAAGGAGATATTATTTTCCAAGCTAAAGCGGCAATAGAAAATAACGATACTCCAACTATAATTGCAAAAAAAGTGCAACAATTAGAGCATCAATATTTTGTATCAGAAATCGAGAAACTTTTAATTAAGAAATAGTTTTTAAAAAGGAAATCTTATCTAACTTTACGGAATCATTCAGCTATGTCTAATTTAAAAGAAAATAACCCGGATTGTACCACATGTGTAGCTCATGGGCATTCCTTCTTTAATATTTTGGATAAAGAAGGATTGAGTGAATTGGCGCTGCATAAAACTTGCGTAACCTACAAGCGTGGTCAGTTCATTTTTAATGAAAATGGGTTTCCACACGCGCTTTATTGTTTAAATCGCGGCAAGGTGAAACTCTGCACGATTGGTGTAGATGGCAAAGAACAAATTTTGCGCTTAGTAAAAACAGGCGATATTTTGGGTTATCGCGCGCTAATTTCGAACGAGCGTTACCACTGCTCGGCAGTTGCAATTGAAGACTCTTCTATTTGTGTGGTGGATAGAAACTATTTTTTGGAAGCTACACGCAAACATCCGCAGTTGCTGTTTGAAGTGGTGAGGATAATTAGTCGAGATTTAAAAACGGCAGAAGAACATATCGTTTCGCTTTCGCAGCGCAATGTGCGCGAGCGTATGGCAGAAGCACTTTTGTTTTTTAAGGCAACATTTGGTTTTTTGCCAGATGGGCAAACGCTGAACGTTACTTTTTCGCGCGAAGAAATTGCAGATTATGTGGGCACCTCAACCGAAAGCGCTATTAGGCTTTTATCAGAATTTAATCAAGATAAAATTATTGAGTTAGACGGAAAAAAAATTAAAATAACCAATCTCCCGAAGCTGCTCAAAACCGCCAATACGAATGATTAAAATATGAGTAATATCATGTTTTAAATCAGTAAACGTCATACCTTTTTAGTTGTTTATGGTGCAACTTTGCATAGTATAAAAAGGTTTTAGTATGACTGCTCGCAAACAAACTGCCAAATATTTAATTCAGCTTTTAATGAAAGAAGTTTACCCTTCTATTCAGTATCATTTTTTGATGATGGTTTGGAAAGGCGACTTTTTACTTGAAGAAAAAAAGAGCGGTACCGAAGAGGTTTTAAGCAACTTGCGCACAGAGTTTAATTCGCTTTACACCTACGAAACTAAATTAGTTTTTCCGGCAGTTTTAAAGGCATTTGATGAAAACACAACTAATCAGCCTTCAAATATTTCTGAGCTAATTGTGCTTACTCAAAAAAAGGAAACTAGAATTAAACAACTTATCGAAGATTTGAAAGAATCAATGGTATTGCAGGGTGAAGAAAATGCAACTGTTTCGCAGTTGATAGCTACATTTGAAGAGGATTTTTTCCCTACAAAAGAAGACTGGAACAGTATGGTTTCTAAAGATTTTTCAGCACAAATTTAGAGTCTGAGAAATTAGAATTAAAAAGCCTGTAATTCAACTAACTGCTTATAAATTCCGTTGTGTGCCATTAAACCGATGTGGTTTCCGCGCTCTGCAATTGCACCGTTTTTCATCACAATAATTTCATCGGCAAATTGAATGGTTGAGAGCCTATGCGCAATCACAATAGAAGTTCTGCCTTTCATCAATTTATTCAATGCTTCTTGTACCAACTTTTCGGAGTTAGAATCTAATGAAGAAGTAGCTTCGTCTAAAATTAAAATTGGCGGATTCTTTAGTACTGCACGAGCAATAGTTAAGCGCTGTTTTTCGCCACCGCTAAGTTTGCTGCCGCGGTCGCCAATATTGGTTTCGTAGCCATTTTCTAAACGCATGATAAAGTCGTGCGCATTAGCAATCTTTGCAGCTTCTTTCACTGCTTCTTTGTTTGCTCCGGGAAAGCCAAATGCAATGTTGTTATACACTGTGTCGTTAAATAAAATTGCCTCTTGCGAAACAATGCCAAACAAATCGCGAAGCGAGTGCAGATTAAGGTTTTTGATATTTTCACCATCAATAAGAACTTCGCCTTTTTGCGGGTCGTAAAAGCGCGGAAGCAAATCAACCATAGTAGATTTCCCTGCGCCACTTTGCCCAACCAAAGCAATCATTTTCCCTTTTTCTATTTTTAAATTTACCTGCGATAAAATTTCTTTTTGGTCGAAATTGTTGTAGGCAAAACTTACATTTTTTAGTTCAATAGAATGGTGAAAATCTTTAACCGAAATGGGATTTGGAATTTCTTTAATAGAATTTTCGGCATCTAAAATTTCGTAGATTCTATGCGAAGAAGCCAAGCCTTTCTGTATATTGTAAAACGCATTTGAAAAACTTTTCGCAGGTGGAATAAGCTGCGAAAAAATAACCATAAAACCGATAAAAGTTTCAGCACTCAAAAGTTGTTTGTCCAATACTAACCTGCCTCCAAACCAAAGTACTGTACACACTACGCATATCGCCAAAAACTCTGTGAGAGGCGAAGAAAGTTCTCTACGCAAAGTGAGGCGATTGGCAATTTTAAAATGTGAGCTGTTTATTTCTTTGAATTGTGCAGTTTTAAATTTTCCTGCATTGAATGCGTGAATAATGCGCAAGCCGCTAAGCGTTTCATCAATAATTGAAATTAGAAAACCAAGTTTTTCTTGCCCTTCGGCAGAAGTGCGTTTTAGTTTTTTGCCTATTCTACCAATTATTCCACCGGTTATTAGCAGCATCACAAACACAAAAATGGTAAGCTGAAAACTCATCATTACCATGGCTCCTAAAAACACAATAATATTTACCGGTTCGCGAAAAAAAATCTCCAACACATTCATAATGCTGGTTTCAATTTCTTTTACATCATCGGTCATTCGCGCAATTAAATCGCCCTTTTTTTCTTTGCTGTAATAAGCTAATGGAAGCGAAAGAATTTTTTTATACAAGTCGTTGCGAATGTCGCGCACTACACCGTTTCGCACAGGGCTCATTACATAAACTGCCAAGAAACGAAACAGGTTTTTTAAGAAGAAAATAATGGCGGTGATGATGCAAATAAAGAGCAAGCCTTGAGTGGTGCCGCTTTCTTTAATAATGGTACTTAGTTTAAACTCAAAAAAACTAATTGCAAAATTCGGGCTGAAAGCAAATGTTGGCGCTTCGTTAATGAGTGGTGTTTTGCCAAATAGTAATTGCAAAAACGGAATAAGCATTACAATACTCACGAGCGAAAATACCACACTCAGCAAGTTGAAAACAACATTAAGCAGCACATTGCTGCGGTAAGGAATTAAGTATCTAAGTAATCGAATAAATTGTTTCACTTATAGTTTGGTGTTGCTTTGCAAGGTTACAAAACGAAAATGAAACCGAAACATTTTATTCAACAATTTTAAATTCTGTTCTGCGGTTGGTGCGGTGGCAGTCGCAATCGTCTTCTGCGCAATCTTTTATGGCTGAACAATCTTGTAGCAGCACACTTTCGCCATAACCTTTTGCAGTAAGACGCGATTCGTTTATGCCATTTTCAATTAAAAATTGAACCACATTTTCTGCACGTTTTTGCGAAAGAGATAAGTTGTAATCTTCTTCACCGCGCGAATCGGTGTGCGAAGCAATTTCAATTTTCAGCGAAGGATTTTTCTTTAATAGTGTAACTACTTCTTGCAACGCTTCTTTAGTTTCTTCGTTTAGTTCAAAGCTATTGAAGTCGAAATAAATATCGGCAATGCGGTATGCTTTGTTTCGCTCCACAGCTTGCAAAATAGCAGCAACTTCTGCGGTATCTTCGCTTGAAAATGCTTGTATATTAAATTGCTTTTCAGTATTAAAAAAACCATCGCTGCTAAACGAAACGTGGTAAGTTCCATTTTGTGGAAGTTGTTTGAGCAAACCATTTCCACGAAGTGTGAAGAGTGTGCTGTCTGCTTGGTTTCGCACAATTATTAGCGCATTTGCAATTTTGTTTCCGTTGCTATCTGCGGCAGAAATCCTTAACCAAGGTTTGATGGATTTACTAATTTCAAACTCGAAAATATCATCGCAGCAAGTTTCACCTTTCACCGAAAATACTCCCGGGCGGTTGGATACAAAATAGCCTTTCCCATTTTCAAAAAATCTAAAAAACGATTCATCGTAACTGCTGTTTAGCGGCTTTGGCAGCGGCTTTGGTTCTGCAAATTTTGCATCGCTAAAGCGCGCATAAAAAACATCTAAACCGCCAAGCGAAGGCAAGCCTGATGAACTAAAAAAGAGTGTGCCTGTCATTTCATCAAAAAACGGGCTTATTTCATCGCGTGAAGTGTTGATGATTTTTCCTGCATTTTTTGCAGCAGAAAATTTACCATCTTTTTGGCGCTCAGCATACCAAATATCGTAGCCACCAAAACCTCCGGGTCTGTTGCTTGAAAACCAAAGCAGGTCGCGCCCGTCAGCGGTTTCGGCTAAAATTGGGTGTGTGCTGGCGTGTAAACCAAAGTTTACTTTTTCTCCCAATTCGTGTTCTGAACTCCATTTTCCTTCTTCGTATTTTGCTTGCCAAATGGCACAAATCTGTTCTTGCAATTCACCATAGCAAAGAGAAAAATACAGTTCTTTATATTTTGAGTTAAAAGATAGTGAAGTGAGATTGTGGTCGTTTAAATTTAAGTCTGTAAAAAGTTGCGGACGCTCAAAAATGTTACTGTCTTTTTTTGCTTTAAAAAACTGCATTACAGGTTGTTTGTATCCAGTGTCAGATTTTAAATAAACCAAAGTATCGGAGCGGATAGAAGCAAAGAGTAAATTGCCTTTCCAAACGGTGGGTGATAAATCGCTGTAGCCCGAATTGATGTAAGAAGGCAGTTGGATAATATTAAAAGTATCGTCTGTGGTTTTGCGCTCCAAGCAGCCAAAAATATCGGTGGTTGCCCAATCTTTAAGCATAGTTTCTTTGCCTTTGTAGCAACTCAAAAACTGTTTATATTTTTCAGTGGCTTTGGGGTAGTTTCCTAAATTTTTAAGCGCAAGTGCTTCGTAGTAGAGCGAAGCAGTTAAGCAGCCGGCATCGCTGTTTGCAGATTTGGTGAACCACTTTAACGCTTCTTTGTAATTGCGAATTTTTTGGTTGGCAATGCCTAATTGAAAAAGCAATTCTGTTTTAGAAGAGTCGCGCTTTACTGCTTCTTCATAATAGCTTAGTGCATCGTAGTAATAACCCTTTTTAAATTCCTTGTTGCCAACGCGCAAGAGCGATTTAAAATTCATTCCCGGTAGCGAATCGGCAGCTTGCGAAGCTATGCTGCACAAGAGCAAAAAAATGGCAAGTATTTCTTTTCGTTTCAAAAACATTTTAGCAAAGGTAATACTAACTACACCAACAATTTTTTCAAAAATTCCAAATAAGTAATACGGCACTTTTTATGCTTTCATATTTAACTAAAAAAACAGTATTTAAAACCTTAGTACTAATTCGGTAAGTTTGCAGCGTAAAAGTTTTTTTTAGAAATTGATATAATGGAGATTTACAAAACATTTAAGTTTGAGGCTGCGCATTTTTTGCCAAACGTTTCTGCAACGCACAAATGCCGAAATATGCACGGTCATTCCTATAAGTTTACAATTTATCTGCAGGGAGAGTTAAATCCGAAAAGCGGCTGGCTCATTGATTTTCACGATATAAAGTTGGCTGTGCATCCAATTGTGGAAATGCTGGATCACCGCGTGCTAAATGAAATAGAAGGGTTAGAAAATCCTACAGCAGAAAATATTACCGTTTGGATTTGGAACAAAATAAAACCGCTGTTGCCGCAGCTTTCAAAAGTACACTTGAAAGAAACAGCAACTTCGGGCTGCATTTACGAAGGAAAATAATTTGCTGTTCTATATATTTCGCAGAGTATCTCAAACATATAAATAGGAATTTTAGTTCCGAACGAAGTAGCGGTTGTGAGCGCTAACAACCAATTTTTATACGTAGTAGTAAGGATAATCAAATAACTTCCTAACAAAGGTTATTCCGGCACAAATTTTCACGTTTAGCTTGCTATATTCGCAGCGCTTTTTAAAAAAACAAAAAATCGCAATACCGTGAAAATTTCGCTTACATCTACGGACAATTTTATTAACCGACACATCGGAACTTTTGATGCAGCAGTAGAAAAACAAATGCTTGCTGCCGTTGGCGTTAATTCTTTAGATGAATTGATTGACCAAACTATTCCGGCAAATATTCGCAGGAAAGACAGCTTGAATATTCCTGCCGCACAAAGCGAATTTGAATATTTAAAAACACTAAAAACGGTTGCTGCAAAAAACAAGCAATATCGTTCATATATTGGTTTGGGCTATTACGGCACAATTACTCCGGCAGCCATTCGTAGAAATGTTTTGGAAAATCCGGGCTGGTACACACAATACACGCCATATCAAGCCGAAATTTCGCAAGGTCGTTTAGAAGCATTGCTAAATTTCCAAACAATGGTGAGCGATTTAACCGGTTTTCCAATTGCCAATGCTTCGCTTTTAGATGAAGGTACAGCTGCTGCCGAAGCTATGCACCTTTTTTATGGTGTGAAAAATAAGGCGGAAGAAACAGCAAACAAATTTTTTGTGTCGGAGCTTTGTTTTCCACAAACCATTGATGTGCTTAAAACACGTGCCGAATTTATCGGTATAGAATTGGTAATTGGCGATCACGAAACCATTCAATTAGACCAAACTTATTTTGGTGCATTGTTGCAATATCCTGCTGCTGATGGTGCGGTGCTTAACTATCGCACTTTTATTGAACAAGCAAAAGCAGTAGAATGTTATGTAACCCTTGCCACCGATTTAATGGCGATGGCTTTACTTACGCCACCTGCTGAATTAGGCGCAGATTGTGCTATTGGTAGTGCTCAGCGCTTTGGAGTGCCAATGGGTTTTGGCGGTCCGCATGCAGCATTTTTTGCTATTAAAGATGAATACAAACGCATTATTCCGGGAAGAATTATTGGAGTTTCGGTAGATGGAAATGGCAATTCGGCATTGCGCATGGCATTGCAAACCCGCGAGCAACATATCCGCAGAGAAAAAGCAACTTCCAATATTTGTACGGCACAAGCGCTGCTTGCCATTATGAATGGAATGTATGCAGTTTATCACGGTTCAGAAGGAATTAAAAATATTGCATTGCGCATCCACGGTTTGGCAAGTGTGTTTGCAAAAGAAGTGCTGGCAATGGGCTACACTTTACATTCCGGCAGCTTTTTCGATACCGTAACCATCAATTTGCAAGGCAATGAAACTTTGCGTGAAAGCATTCGCAAAAACGCTTTAGAAAGCAGTTTCAATTTTAATTATTCAAAAGAAAATTTGGTGAGCATCGCTTTTGATGAAACGGTGTTGCCAAGCGATTTACAAGAGTTACTTCAAGTTTTTGCAAAAGCGAAAAACTATACCAATAGCATTTCGGTTCCTGCAGAATTAGAAGTGGAATTGCGATGGGAAAAAGACTTGGTTCGCCAATCAAAATACCTTACTCATGCCGTATTTAACTCGCACCACAGCGAAAGCCGTTTAATGCGCTATATAAAATCTTTAGAAAACAAAGATTTAAGCTTAACCAAAAGTATGATCCCACTTGGTTCATGCACCATGAAACTGAATGCAGCAGCCGAGTTGGAGCCAATTAGCTGGAGTGAATTTAACCTACATCCTTTTGTGCCGGCAAACCAGGCTGAAGGCTATGCACAAGTAATAAAAGAATTAGAAAATTATTTGAATGAGATAACCGGTTTTGCAGCCACTTCGCTACAGCCAAATAGCGGAGCACAAGGTGAATATGCCGGATTGTTGGTAATTAGAGCATATCAAAAAGATAAAGGCGAAGCACACCGCAATATTGCGCTAATTCCGGCATCGGCACACGGCACAAACCCAGCAACGGCAGTAATGGCAGGCTTAAAAGTGGTGGTTGTGGCTACCGATAGTTTCGGGAATATTGATTTTGAAGATTTGTGTGCAAAAGCTGAACAACACAAAGAGAACTTGTGTTGCTTAATGGTAACTTATCCTTCAACCCACGGAGTTTTTGAACACAAGATAAAAGATATTTGTGCTGTAATTCACGCCAATGGCGGGCAGGTTTATATGGACGGGGCGAACCTAAACGCACAAGTTGGCTTAACTTCTCCTGCCATAATTGGTGCAGATGTAAACCACATCAATTTACATAAAACATTTGCTATTCCTCATGGTGGTGGCGGACCCGGCATGGGGCCAATTTGTGTGGCATCACATTTAGCACCTTACTTGCCGGGCAATCCGGTAGTGAAAGCGGGCGGAGAAAAAGCTATTCACGCGGTGAGTGCAGCACCTTTTGGCAGCGCTTCTATTTTACTTATTTCTTACGGTTACATTAAAATGTTGGGCGCTTCGGGTGTTACTAATGCTACACGCTACGCTATTTTAAATGCCAACTATCTTAAATCGAGATTAGAAGAACACTACCAAGTTTTGTATGTAGGAAAAGAACACGGCAGGGTAGCACACGAGTTAATCTTAGATTTCAGGCAGTTTAAACATACTGTTGGCATAGAAGTAGAAGATGTGGCAAAGCGCTTGATGGATTATGGTTTCCATGCGCCTACGGTTTCTTTCCCTGTAGCGGGAACGCTGATGATTGAACCAACGGAAAGCGAAGATAAAGCTGAACTCGACCGCTTTTGCGATGCTTTAATTTCAATTAAAAAAGAAATTGAAGCGATAGAAAATAAAACGGCAGATGCTACTGATAATCCATTAAAAAATGCACCGCACACAGCCGCTTCGGTTCTAAGTGGAAACTGGAATCATTCCTACTCACGCGAAGAGGCAGTTTATCCATTGCCATATTTGCGCGAAGGAAAGTTTTGGCCAAGTGTGGGCAGGGTAAATAATTCGCATGGCGATAGAAACTTAATTTGTACTTGCCCAAGCATTGAGAGCTACGCAGAGGCGTAATGTTTTTATATGTATTTCCGAATAAAAGAAATAAGGTCTGTAGTTCTTCTTCAATCCATTCTTGCAGTTGCAATTCTTCAACTAAGTTTTCAATATCTTGTATGCCGTAAATGCCAAGACCTTTTTGGAAACTTTCAACCATCTTCATTCTCTTCCAACGATGCGCAAAAAGTGGATTTTTTATTTTGTTGAAAGCGGCTTTTATTTCTTATACAAAATTGATTTATAAATTAGTCCAATAATATATTGTATAATGCCGATGAGATAATCGTTTAGGACAATGTAATTGGACTATTATGAATATCCAATCGGTATTACACATTAAGCACAAAAACGAACATAAAATTGTGAAGCTATGCTTGGTTAAATAAATATCAATACAGCTAAGAATTTATATACTTGCCAAGAGAAGACTATTGCGCAAATAAGTATATTTATCATAGAAAATGGAACGCAATATTGTATTGAGAAAAGGGAAAATAGAAGATGCAGTTGAACTGCAAAAGCTATTCATTGAAACCATTTCTACCGTTTGTGCTGCCGACTACAACAGCCTACAAATTGAAGCTTGGATTGCAAATAGAAAAGATAAAAAACTGTGGCAAGAAACATTGCAAAATGAGTTTGTTTTGGTGGCACAGCAACAAAATGAAATTGTGGGCTTTGCTACGCTAAAGCAAGGAAGTTATCTCAATCTTTTTTATGTTCATAGAAACTACCAGCGGCAAGGAATAGCAAAGCAACTTTTAGCAAATATTGAAGAAGAGGTTAGGCGATTAAAAGAGAAAACAATAACTGCCGATGTAAGCAAAACCGCGAAGGCGTTTTTTGAACAAGCGGGTTTTAGTTTATTGCAAGAGCAAACTGTAACACGAAAGGGAGTGGATTTAACTAACTATAAAATGATGAAACTACTTTAAAGAGAAATACCGTAAACATCACTCCACAAACTTCATTTGAGTAGCCAATTTTACCAATGCGGCAGTGTTTTTTGCATTAAATTTTTCTAAAAGGTGTTTGCGGTGTGTATCAACGGTGGTGGCACTCACAAATAATTTGCTTGCCATTTCTGCATTGGTTAATCCTTCGGCTATAAGCTGCAATACTTCCAACTCTCTGCGCGTAAGTATTGGCGTATCTTTATTGCTTGGCTTTTTTATGGTTTCAGAAGCTTCGGGGCTTAAATATTTTTTGCCTTTCATTACGGTGTTGATTGCCGTAAGCATTTCTTGTTTAGATGCATTTTTTAAAAGATAGCCCATTGCACCATTTTCAAGCATTTTAGAAATGTAGCTGAGCTGGTTAAATGTGCTTAATCCAAGAATATGAATTGCTGGATATTTAATTGAAATTTCTTTGCATAATTCTATACCGCTAACATCTGGCAGGTTGATGTCTAAAAGTATTACATCAGGCTGTTGCTGTTTTAAAAAAGAAAGACAAGTTTCTGCATTATAGGCATATCCCATCAGGTCAATTTCGGAGTTGCTTTGCAGTATGGCTTTTAAACCTTCTATCACCATAAAATGGTCATCAACAATGTACACTTTAGTTTTCATTTCAAATTAAATTTAGTTCAATAAAAACAGAGGTGCCTTTTTCGGGTGAAGAGTTTATGCTAATGTTTCCTTTATAGTAATCTACACGCGATTGAATATTTTTCCAACCAATTCCGCTTGCAGTTGGCAATGTGTTTTCTTTTTGAAAACCGATGCCGTTATCTTCAACCGTAATAGTAAGTTGGGTTTCAGATGCGCTTAGCTGCACAATGGCTTGTGTGGCATTTGCGTGTTTAGTAATATTGTAAAGCAGTTCTTGCACAATTCTGTAAACGGTAATGGAAAGGCTTCTTTCAATGGTTTTATCTTTTAATCCAAACGACATATACGATACTTTTAAAATGCCGCTTTTGCTGGTTTCTGCGCAGTAGTCGTTGAGCGCTTCGTTTAATCCAAATTTAAGAAGTGCTTCGGGCATAAGGTTGTGTGCCACACGCCTCATTTCGTTTATGGAGTTATTGAGTAAATGAATGTTGTGTTCAAAAGTATTGGCATCATCAGAGGTCATCACCATATTCTCTTTCATGTTGTTGAGTGAATACTTTACGCCCGAAAGCATTCCGCCAAGCCCATCGTGTAAGTCTTTAGCAAGGCGGCTGCGCTCTTGTTCTTCGCCTTTTAAAATTGCTTCGGTAGCCATAAGTTGTTTTTCGGTTTCTAACTCGCCAATGCGTTGTTGGTGAATTTTTTGGCGTTGTTTATAATTCCGGTAAGTAAGCAGTGAAATAAGTATAATTGCAAGTGCACTGCCAATAAGAATATAGTTAAGAGTACTCTTTTGGCGAAGTTGAAGTTGTTGTAATTCTTTCTCAGCTTGTAAGGCTTTTATTTCGCGATCTTTTTGAGCAACCTTAAAACGTATTTCAATTTTGTTTGCTTTTTCTTTCACCTCGTCAGAAGAGATAGAATCTGCAAGCTGCATTTTAAGCGCTAAATATTTATAGGCATTAAAGTAGTCTTTATTCAGCAAAAATAATTTCGATGCATTTTCATAGGCATTTTTACGTCCGAAGCGCATATTGTAAAGAAGAGATTTTTGCAATAAAGTATCGTTCATACTTTGAGCTTCTTGTATTTTCCCGGCTTCTATCAGTGTATTTACAAGTGGATTTAGTAAAGCTATTTGTTGGTATTTGTCATCATTTTCTACTCCCATTTTATAGGCAGCGTTAAAACTGGCAATTGCTTGTGGATACTGTTTTTTGTTTTGGTGTATTTGCCCTTGTATTTGATAAAATAAGGCTTGTGAAATGGCGTCTTTTGTTTCAGTTACCAAAGGCTCGGTTTGGTGTAGAATTGCTTCGGCTTCTGCAAAATTTCCTTGTTGAATATAATGCGTTGCATAATTTAGTTTTCGTCTGGCAATAGAAGCTTTCTCGCCTGATTTTTCGGCTTCTGCAATAGCTTTTCTATCGTATTCAAATATTTTTTCCGGTTGATTTAGTTCGTTGTAAACTTCTGCCAATCCACTGTAAACAGAGGCTAAAGATTCCGGTTCAATTTTTTCCAAAACTGCTGCGGCTTTGGTATAGTTTTCAATAGCTTCATCATAGTTTCCTAATTTTAAATTATCTCCTGCATGGTTGTAAAGCAAGTAGGCAAGGTTTCTTTGAGCGTATCTGCTAGTGTCTTGTGCCAAGTAATAAATTGCCGTATCGGTATAGCGTTTGGCTTCTGCAAAATCACCACGGTCAGAAAAATATAATTGCAAATAGATATAACCAAGCTCTATACCTCTTTGATGGTTTAATTCTTTACTAATAGAAACTACTTCTTGCATAAAAGGCAACGCCTGCGAAGTATTAGTGTTTACAGCACTTAGAACATAATCTACTAGCATGTTTAGCCGTGTGGTATCGTGCTGCGGATGCTTGCGAAGTTCTGCTTTAATACTATCTAAAGTTCGTGTTTGTGCATTTATATTTTGATAATGTAACAAGGAGTTAAGAAGGAGCAGCAACAGTATTTTTTTCATGGTAGAATATTATGCCAATTTTATGAATACAAAGGAAATTCAATCGCAATTATCTGTTATCCTCTTTTTACATGATTTTCTTTAAAAATTAAAATATCCTCTTTTTCAGGGATTGGAAGAAGTTGCACCGCTCTCCATTTTTGCATCATTCAATTCACCAAAAAAAAATGATGTTATGAAACGCTTAATATTTTCAACTCTTACTGCAGCGCTGATTTTTGCATCGGCTTGTAAAAAAGAAGACAACACGGCTCCGACAGGCTTACTACCAACTGTAACAACCACACAACCGATAAAAGTAAACGATTCTACTTATACCTGTGGAGGTAATGTAACTAATCAGGGCAGCTCTGCCGTTACAGAAAATGGTGTGGTAGGAAGCTTTGACCCTAATCCAAGTATTGATGATCCTAATGATGTAAAGATTTCAATTAGCAGTGGTGCTGGTGCATTCTCAACCAATATTGCACCGTTTGAAGTTGGCAAAACTTACTACATAAAAGCTTATGCCATTAACCAAAGCGGTGTTGCATACGGGCAAGAAGTTTCTTTCACGGCAGGTGGTGTTATTAACCCAAACGGTTGTAATATAATTGAGGTTACACAAAAAATAACTGCACCAACAACATGGACAGAAGGTAATGTTTACGTGATTAAAAATTGGATAGATGTACAAGCCCCACTTGTTATTCAACCCGGTGTAATAGTAAAATTCCTTAATGCAAATTGCGGTATGGAAATTTATGCAAAAGTTACAGCTGATGCTACTGCTGCTAAGCCTATTGTTTTTACATCTTACAAAGATGATACTTATTGTGGTGACAATAACGGAGATGGCACTGCAAGTACACCAAGCAAAGGCGACTGGGGCAGACTTACGATGCGTGGCGACCAACACGGCTCGCTCTTTAGGTATTGCAAATTTTTATATGGTGGTGGAAATGGTGGCGGCAATGTTATTCTTGCGAATACCGGAACAGGTAATATACATGATTTCACTTTCGACCATTGCACTTTTGCACATACCTACGGAAGCAATAGCAACAACTCTGCGGCATTCAACACAGGGGATATGAAAGATGCATCGGTGAGCGTTCTTACCAACAATGTTTTCTATGACAATGCCATACCCATTTACATTAATAGTTATTATGGGTTAGATGCGAGCAACAGTTATCATAACCCTGATAACACAAGCGAAACCAACAGGTACAACGGGATATTTGTTTATGGAGGCGGAATGAAGGGAATGTCTGTTGTTTATGGCGAAACAGAAGTACCGTATGTATTTAATGTATCGGGAAATGCAACACTCAGTGTTGGCAGTGCCGATTTTTTAAAGATAGAAGATAACGTAATACTAAAATTCGGCCAAGCAAGTGCAGCAGTAGATTTAGGAGACTATCGGAACAATGCAAACATAGCTTCTTCTGTAATTTTTACCTCTTACAGAGATGATACACGTGGTGGCGACACCAATGGAGATGGAAGTACTTCTTCACCGGCTACGGGAGATTGGACCGGATATGGCTATTGGACAACCGGTCATGGTAGCTACATTTGGGTTAGTAACAATGTTTTTTATGCAAGCCATTAAATAGGCCGGTAAGGGTTGAATTTCCTCTCTAAAATTCTTCAAATGAGCGTTATTCCTATTTAGAAAATTACCAGACAAATTGTTTCTTATTGGCTTTTATTACTGAAAGAAATAACAAAAAACCTATTGCATAATCTGGGTTCAAAGCAGAAGTAAAACACAAAATTACTTCTGCTTTTTTTATTTACATTTCAATTATGCTGCTACGTGCTGCATTTTAGCAAACACATAATCATAAAGATGGTTGAAGGTAGAAATAGAAGTAAACTCTTCTTGCTTTACTTTTATATTAAAATTTCCTTCTAAAATTACCACCAAATCTATATAGTCTAAGCTATCTAATTCTAAGGCTTCTTTTAATGTTGCATCTGGTGTAATATCTGCAATATCAACTTCAAACTCCTCTGCTAAATACTCGTTAATTTTACTGCTTACTTCTTCTTTGGTCATTTCTATTGTGTGTTTATTTATTATTCCATTTTTTAACTATCAGCGAAGAATTGGTGCCTCCAAAGCCGAAAGAGTTCGACAAAAATATAGAAATTTCTTTTTCTATGGCACTTGTGGCAATATTTAGCTTTGCCGAAAACTCATCGGGGTTTTCAAAATTGATATTTGGTGCCACAAAATTATTTTGCATCATAATAGAACTGTAAACAATTTCGCTGGCACCTGCCATCCAACATTCGTGGCCTGTCATAGATTTGGTGCTGCTTACTAAAGGATTTGTTTCGCTAAAAACTTTAAAAATTGCTTGTGCTTCACAGGCATCGCCTTGTGGAGTAGAGGTGGCGTGGGCATTTATATAGTCAATAGCTGAGGCGCTTAATCCGGCATCTTTTAAGCACATTTGTAGGGAGCGCATCGGCCCTTCAACCGTTGGGTTAGAAATGTGTGCCCCGTTAGAAGAAAAACCATAGCCGCAGAGTTCTCCAAGTATGGTTGCTCCACGCTTTTGTGCACTTTCTAAACTTTCAATAATTACAGTTGCTGCACCTCCACTTGGTATCAGACCATCGCGGTCGCGGTCGAAAGGACGCGATGCTTGCTGTGGGTTATTTTCCCTAATAGAAAATGCACCCAGCGCATCAAAACTTCCCATCGAAAAAATATTGGTTTCCTGTGCGCCACCGCAAACAATTCTTTCTTGGTAGCCGTGCCTGATAAGCATAAAGGCAATTCCTAAAGCATGTGAACTGCTGGCACAAGCAGCACTTACAGTAAAGTTTATTCCTTTTAGTTTAAAAATAGTTGCAAGGTTCATATTCACGGTAGAGTTCATGGTTTGGAAAACCGCACCGCTGCCTGCAAAAGCCGTGTTTTTCTTTTCGCGAATAATATCGGTAGAAACCACAACACCTTCTGCGGTGCTATCGTTGCCGTAAATAATTCCCGTTTCGTTTTGCTCAATATAATCAGCATCTATTTTAGCCATTTCTAAGGCTTCTAAAGTTGCCATGTAAGCGTATTCTCCTTCTTCGGGGAGCATGATTCTGGCTCTTCTATCTAACAAATTTTTTAGTTGCGGTCGTTCTACAAAACCTGTGAGTGCAGAGCGATAACCGAAATCTTTCCGCTCTTGGTTAAACACAATTCCCGATTTTCCTTTAAAAAGTGAATCGCGAACTTCACTTACGTTTTTGCCTAAACAACTCCAAATTCCCAAACCGGTTATTACTACTCTATTCACGCTTTCTAAAAATAAATACAAAGCGAAGGTGCAGAAAATACAGTATATTTTCGGTTACAAATGTTGCAATTTCTTACTTCCTATAAAATCTTGGTGAGCAGTGCCGCAAAAAATCCATCAAATCCGGTTTGTGCCGGAGAAAAGTTAAGCGTACTTTTTAACTGAAACTTATCGCCAAACTCATTCAAGAAGCGTTCAATTTGTTTTTCGTTTTCCGATGGAAAAATGCTGCAAGTAACATAAAGCATTGTGCCGCCCGGTTTTAGCATATTGTGGTAGGTTGAAAGAATTTTCCATTGCAAGTTTTGAAGCTCTGTAAGTTGTGTTTCGCTGAGTTTGAATTTGCTGTCAGGTTTTCTGCGAAACACACCTGAGCCGCTACATGGAACATCTAAAAGCAGCTTGTCGGCTTTGTTTTCAAGCTGCGCAAAAATAGTAGCGTTTGCTTCTGCTGTAGTAATATTTTTTGCTCCTGCTCGTTGCGCTCTTTTGTTGAGTTCTTTCAATTTGTTTTCAAAAATATCTAAGGCATAAATCTTGCCTTTGTTTTTCATTTCGGCAGCCAAGTGCAAAGTTTTACCTCCGGCTCCGGCACAAGCATCAATTACAATTTCACAAGGTTCGGCTTGCAGTAGTGGCACTATTTTTTGCGAATTAAAATCTTGAATTTCTACTAAGCCGTTTTGATAAGCTTTTGTGCTTTTTATATTTCTTCTTCCGCTAAGCACAATGGTATTTCCTACGGTTTCAAACTCTATGTTTTCTGCTTCTAATTGCGAAATGCAGTTTTCAAAAGTTGTTTTAAGTGTGTTGGCTCTCAGGCAAACTTTTGCAGTTGTGTGCATTGCCTGCATTTCTTGCTGCCAAGTGTTTTCTCCCAATTCTTTTACTCCAAAATCATCTAACCAATCGGGGATAGAAAGTTCAATTTTTCGCTCAGCTTTTTCGATAGGAAAGTTTAATGCAAAGCCTTTAAATTCTTCCCATTCAGGCAATTCAATACCTTGTAGTTTTAGTCTTGTTGCCAACAAAAAATATGGATTACTACTTTGTGCACAATGTGCCAACCAACGTTGATTGCGCACAATTTCGTAAATATTTTCGGCAATAAAATGCCTATCGCGTGCACCCCAACTTTTGTTTGAAATCAAAAGCGCTTCAACCACTTGCTCGGCATGGCTTCCATCAAAAATAATTTCGGATAGTGCTTGAGTAACAGCAGCTACTAAATTTCGGTGTAGTTTCATTAAAGAGATTCTGCTTCCATTGGCATTCTGCACTGTACGCCACTCATTTGTTTTAAGCGGTTTACGGCATTGAAAATTTCATATTGTGCGCCTAAAGTTTCTTTTATCCAGCTGGTTTTCATTTCAGCAAAACTTTCAGAAATTTTATCGGCAAAAGATTTTTCTTCAGGGTAATATTTCACTTTGTAATCTTTAAGACTTGCTTTTTTCACCGTGTAAGCAATGGCATCGTTTAAGCTGCCAACTTCATCAGCAAGGTTTCTTTCAATAGCTTGCTCTCCGGTCCAAACTCTGCCCTGTGCAATTTTTTCAATAGCAGCAGTATCGGTTTTTCTGCCATCGGCAACGCGTTGGCGAAAAGTGCTGTAAACTTGCTCAACACTTTTTTGAATCACGGCACTTTCAAACGCATCTAAAGGCTTTAAACCACCGCCAAAGTTTGCATGTTTAGAAAGCGCAACTTCATCGGTAGTAATACCAATTTTTTCGTTCAAAAGTTTTTTGAAATTCGGTATTAAACCAAACACGCCAATAGAGCCTGTAATAGTATTTGGTTGCACAAATATTCTATCAGAAGCGCAAGAAATATAATATCCACCAGAAGCTGCCACATCGCCAAACGAAGCAATTACAGGCTTTTTCTCTTTTGCTAAAATAATTTCGCGCCAAATTAAATCGCTGGCAACGGCACTTCCGCCTGGTGAGTTTACACGAATTACAATCGCTTTTACTTTTTCATCTTCGCGCAGTTTGCGAATAAGTTTTGCAACTCTGTCGCCACCAATTTCGGTGTCTTGTCCTTCGCCATCTACAATATTTCCTTGTAGCATTACCACGGCAACTTTATTTGATGATTCGCTCTTGTCATCTTTTTGAATGTTGCTGGCATATTTTGCAAGTTCCACAAACTCTAAATCTTTAGTTTCTTTTATGCCTGTTTTATCTTTAAAGAGTGTGAGCAGTTGGTCGAAATAAAGTGCATCATCTACCAAGCCTAACTGTTTGCATTCATCAGCTGTAGTGGCTTTTAGGCTATCTAAGATGTTTTGAAAAGTTTCGGGAGAAATTTTTCGTTGTTCAGAAATTTCTTTTACAAAATGGCTTTGCAAACCACCTAAAATCATGGTGAGTTGTTCGCGGTTTGGTTCGCTCATATTGTTTCTAATGAAAGGCTCAATAGCGCTTTTAAAACTTCCTACGTGATATTCTTGAACTTCGATTCCTGCTTTCTCAAATGCATTTTTGAAGTAAGTGAGTTGAGTGCCCATGCCACGCAATTCGATGTAACCATTTTTATCTAAATAAACTTTGTCGGCAACAGAAGCCAAGTAGTAGCTTTTTTGCGAAGTGATAACGCCATAAGCATAAACGAATTTTCCTGATTTTTTAAAATCTAAAAGTTGATTGCGCACAGCTTCTAATGTGGCGTATCCATTCATGTTTATGCCCATCGGCAAATAAATTCCGGCAATGTTTTTATCTGTTTTTGCCAGTTCGATTGATTTCAAAACATCAGCCAAGCCCAACGAAACTTTTGGTTTAAAACTGGTAAAATCCATGTCTTGAAAAGGATTGTCGTTTGTTTGCTCAGGAATAGTATAATTTACGTCTAATTTTAGAATAGAATTAGCCGGAACAGAAACTACTTTTTTGCCGCTTGCCGAAGATGCAATACCTACCAGAAGCGCAAAAGAAATTAAGGTAAAAAGAAAAATACCTACAATCGTAGCGAGTGTGAATTTTAAAAATTGTTTCATAAAATATGAATGGAATAAAAATGTGCTGCAATAATAAATATTTTTGATGCGAATGAAGGTTTACTTATTACTTGGTTCCAATATTGAGCCGCGAATTGAATACATCAATTTAACTTTGCAGTTGATTGAAGAAAGTGTTGGCAGAATTGAGAAAGCCTCACAGTTATATAAAACTGCCGCGTGGGGCAACGAAAACCAAGAAGATTTTTTGAATAAAGCAATATGCGTAAACACCGAATTAGTGCCCCAAAAGCTGCTAAGCGAAATAAAGTTAATTGAAGTAAAAGTAGGTCGCCAAACCCGTGAAAGATGGGGCAAGCGCGAAATTGATATTGATATTTTATTGATAGAAAATTTGGTGGTAAAAACCTCGCAACTCGAAGTGCCGCATCCGCAATTGCATTTACGTAATTTTGCTTTGCTGCCGCTTAAGGAAATTGCTCCCAATATTATTCACCCTACTTTGATTAAAACGATAGACGAACTTGCAGCAAGCTGTGCAGATATAAAAGCGGTAGAAATATTTAGCCCCAATAAAAAAACGCAGTAAACAAATTGCTTACTGCGTTTTTTATTTTGATTTATTGCTGTCTTATTTTCTATCTGCAATATTTGTAAAAGCACGTTGTGTGTAGCCGGTATAAATTTGGCGTGGGCGACCGATGTTTTCGTTTCTTTCGCGCAATTCTTTCCATTGTGCAATCCAGCCCGGAAGTCTTCCAAGTGCAAACAATACTGTAAACATTGGTGTAGGAAATCCTAATGCTTTGTAAATAATTCCTGAATAGAAATCTACATTCGGATAAAGTTTTCTTTCTACAAAATATGGGTCGTTTAGAGCAACTTCTTCCAATTCTTTTGCAATGGCAAGCAGCGGATCGTTCACTCCTAATTTAGCTAAAATATTATCGCAAGCTACTTTAATAATTTTGGCACGTGGGTCGAAGTTTTTGTAAACTCTGTGCCCGAAACCAAATAGCAAACGCTTTTTATCTTTTGCTTCGGCAACTGCTCTTTTTACATCGCCACCTGCATTGGTGCGAATGTCTTCTAACATTTCTAACACTTCTTGGTTTGCGCCACCGTGTCTTGGTCCCCAAAGTGCAGCGATGCCTGCAGCAATTGAAGCATATAAATTTGCATGAGATGAACCTACGATACGCACAGTAGAAGCGGAACAGTTTTGCTCATGGTCTGCGTGCAAAATTAAAAGCTTGTTCATGGCATCTACAATAACCGGATCGGCTATATATTCTTCAGATACATTGCCAAATGTCATGTAAAGGAAGTTGGTAACGTAGTCGTATTTATTTTGCGGATAAAGTACCGGATGTCCTTTTCCTTTTTTGTGAATCATGGCACACATGGTAGTCATTTTCGCTAATAGGCGAATAACGGTTAGGTTTGTTTCTTCCGGCTTTTTGTTTGGATTTAATGAATCCGGATAAAAGGAAGAAAGTGCCGACATCATGGTCATGAGTTGCCCCATTGGGTGCGAACCGGTAGGGAAAACTTCAAACACTTTTACCAAGTTTTCGTGTACTAAAGTGTGTTTAGAAATTGAGCCTTCAAATTCGCTTAATTGTGTTTGTGTAGGCAATTCACCATAAAGCAATAAATAGATAACTTCTACAAAAGAAGCTTTTGAGGCAAGATCTTCAATAGTATAACCTCTATAGTGCAAAATTCCTTTTTCCCCATCTAAAAATGTGATATTGCTTATTGTGCTACCCGTGTTTTTGTAGCCTTCATCAAAAGTTATTAAGCCAGAATCGGAACGCAGTTTAGAAATGTCTATTGCACTTTCATTTTCTGTGCCTGTGATTATCGGTAATTCGTATGATTTGCCACCGTACGAGAGTGTTGCTGTTTCTGCCATTTTTTTACAATTTATTGTTCAAAATTTCAAAGTGCGCCAAAGGTAATATTTGACTTTAATTTACATAGTTATGAAACTATAAAAAGCTATTTTTTTAAAAGGTGAATGAATTTATACCCTGAACACATGCTTTTTGCAGGTGTATAACATCTGTTATTCTTGCAATAAATGTATGGTTTCATATTTATTTTTCTAACCCAAAGCATTTTCTGAGATACTCGTTCAAAAATTTGTTTTCGGGATCAAATTCGGCTCGTAGCGCTAAGAACTTTTCAAAGTTAGAATATTGCTGTTTTAAGTAGCTGCTATTTACATTCGAGAGTTTTCCCCAGTGTGGTCGTCCGTTGTGCTTGGTGGCAAAGGTTTCAAACTTCTTCAAATTTGTTTCCCAGTTTTCGTGTTTGTAGGCATAGAAACCAATCCAGATGGTATCTCTTCCATAGCAACTGCTTAGCCAAAAATTGTCTGCTTTAGTGAAGCGAATTTCTTGTATAAAACTCAGGTTTAGTTTTTCTGTTTCAACAAAAGTCTTATAGTCTTTTAAAATAGCTTTTGCATCTTTTAAATCAAAAGCCCATTCGGTTTCTAAATGTTTTGGCGGCTCAGGTACAATAAACACATTTTCGCTTTCAGCAATTCTATTTAGGTAATGAATTTGTGAAGTTAAAAATCGGTTTGCTGCATGGGTTAAATTCGGAAAAAACTTGCAAAGCAGCACAACAAATCTATAAACCAAAACAGAAAGTATTCTATCTTGAAATAATCTTCGCAGGCGGCTGTCGTTGGTCTTTTTATTTGTTTGTTGAAATTGATAGATAATTGTCTTTTCAGTAGGTGGAAGCCACCAAAATTTAAAGTAGTCGTTTTGTGTTAAATAAGTATTGAGATTTTCTATTACAGTTTCAAATGGAATAGTTTGCGTTTCATCAGCTATATTAAAAGCACTTACTGCTTGAATTACAACTTCGGACACCACACCAAGGCAACCTAAATTCACAATACTTGCTGCGTATAAATCGGGAGTGCTTTGTTTGTTGATTGTAATTTTTTCTCCATTGGCTTTTAGGAGTGTGAGTTCAACAATTTGTGAACCTAAAATTTGAAAATTTAAGCCCGTGCCGTGCGTTCCGGTTGAAATAGCGCCTGCAATAGATTGTTGGTCAATTGAACCTAAATTTTCGAGTGAAAGTTGATGTTGTTTTAGTGCTTTAATAAGTTGCCAAAGTTTAATGCCTGCCTGTGCTCTAACCTGCTTTGTTTCTTTGTTTATTTCGAGAATTTTGTTGTAAAAATCTAAGTTGAGCAAAATACCTTTGGTGATGCAAAGTGGCGACCACGAATGCCCGGAACCTACAACTCTTATCTTGGAATTGGTCTTAATGATAGTAATAATTTCTTCTTCAGTTTTGGGCTGAAAATAATTTGTGGAAGATGATTTTATGTTTTCGCCCCAGTTGCTAAAACTTAATTGTTGAACATTCATAAACTATATATGTGCAATATACTAAGATGCAATTAGTGAATACAAATTTTGATTGAACCCAGATTTTGCAAACCGAGCGAAATTTTGTGTATAAATCTTTAACATTGGCGAATGAATGAAGTGATGTCGCTTTTGGCATTAGCATTAGCGCCTGCTATTTATCTTGCTATTGTAATTTACGGACACGATAAATATTCGCCCGAGCCAAAAAGAATTTTACTGGTGGCATTTCTTTGGGGTTGCTTTAGTGTGGTGCCGGCTTTGGCATTAGAAACTTGGGCAGCCAGTTTTGGACATGGTATTTCGACTAACATTTTTAAAACTGCTTTTTATGCTTTCGTGGTAGTTGCTTTTAGTGAAGAGCTAAGCAAGTTTTTGATGTTGCGTTTTCACGCTTATCGGCAACCGGAGTTTAACGAGCCGTTTGATGGAATTGTGTATGCTGCTTTTGTGGCACTTGGTTTTGCTGCGGTAGAAAATATCGCTTATGTATTGATGCACGGTTTTGGCACCGGAATACTTAGAATGTTTACGGCTGTTCCTGCACATTTTTCGTTTGGCGTAATTATGGGCTACTATGTAGGCAAAGCAAAGTTTCATCCTGAAAAGAAAAATGTTTTGCTATTGCAAGGTCTTTTGTATGCAACATTTATGCACGGTGCATACGACTTTTTTGTGATGCAACAAAATTTCCCTTCGCTAAGCATTCTTACATTTGGCGTGCTCATTATGAGTTGGCGCATTAGCAAAAATTCAATTGCTGAATTGAAATCGGACAGCAAGTTTAGGTTTCATAATCGGGCTAATGAAAATACTTGGTGATGGCACATTCTATCCAAGTTAAAACCATTGTATCTTCAGAAGAAGAGAAGCTGTATTTTGCTTTTTTAAATTGCTTAATTAGCGCTGCTTTTTGTGTGTAGTTTTTATTAAGAATGGCATACAAAGCAGCATAAAATAGTAGTTGAATTTCTTTGTTTTTAAAGTGCGCTTTCACGTCATCTGTTTCAAATATTTTGCGGGCTTCTATTTTCTTTCCAACCAAAAGAAGTGTTTGTGCTTTTAAGAAAGTAGCAGCAGTTTCCAATTCTTTTAGCTGTTGCTTTTTACACTGGTCAATAAACAAATTGATATTTTTCAAAATGCTTTTGGCATCAAAGTTTTTGGGTGAAATATGTAATGTAGAAGCCACATTTGCTAATTCGCAAAATGCTCTGGCTATTCTAGAAGCGTAATTATTATCGCGTAGAAAACTAAAATAGTGCTGTACCGTAGCAAATGCAGTTTGGCTATCCTGCGCAAGTATATTTGCATGAATGGTATTTGTAATCAATATTTCATTCAACATTTTTTTATTGTTGTGCGTATTGTTAACGGCACTTTTTAAAAGCTCGTTAAGCATAGCTGCTGCTTCTTTAAACCGTAATTGTTTAAATAAGAAAATAGCCTCCAGTTCCTTAATTTTAAATTGTTGTTTTTGCTGAAAGTCGGCCGAAAAGCTTATGATAGGAATATTTGGATTGCTATTCATAATTTTGGTGGCAGCGGCAAAGTGCCGTGCTATTGCATAGCTTTTAATTTGCGAATTTTTACCACCGGAGCCGGCTTTGTAGTATGCTGCCACAAAATTGTAAATGAGTCTAAAGCGCGGATAATTTTTATGTGTTCTCGCAATAATATCCATTTGCTTAAAGTAAGATTGTGTAGCGCCAATTCCTTGTTGAACATTAACTTCGTAAATACGTCTTGCTAAAAGTTTTTGTTTTGAAAGTGCGATATAAAGTTCAGTAGCCTCTTCAAATTTTGAATACATTTTTTTAGTTTCTGAAAATCTATTTAATGCTTGTGCAGCTTGTATTCGCATATCTGAGATTTCTGGTAGCAGTTCAAAAATATTGTTGGAAAAACATTGTTGTTCCAATGTTTCTAATGCTTTGGCAGCTTGCGCTATTTCTCCTTTATCCATCAACTGCTTGCAAAATTCTTTTGCCATTTCTTCTTGTGCTAGCTTATGACTGCTTTGTGTTTTGCTGCTTTGTAGAAATATTTCATAAAGTTTTTTACGCAGTTTGTAGAAGCGATTTTCGGCAATAGTATAATGCAACATATCTTGTTTGCCATATACTGCCAATACCAGTGTTTTTGTTTTAAGTGGCTCGCTATTCCATTCTCTAAATTTTTGTGCTAATTTTTTTAATAATAGTGATTGTTCTATTTTGCCCAATAGTTGTTGCCAGTCAGCTTCACTAAGGTTTTTAATTTTCTGTAGTAGTAATTCATTCATATTTTATGAACTCATAATTTTTAATTTATTCTAGGAAAAACGAAGCTATGACATTGATTTTTTAAAATATTGAAATTCAATATAGCATAAAATTAAAAAGTTGAAATAAAAGCAAAAGGATTTGTAAAGAAAATTGAAACGTTATGCAATTAGCAACAATTTATATTCCACATCAGTTAAAAGGTTACTTTCGCAGCCTTATGGAATATATTGGAGCGTTAGTAGATTTTATCTTGCATATTGATAAGCACTTAATTGATTTAGTAGCTAATTATCATCATTGGGTATATTTAATTTTATTCCTTATCATTTTTGTAGAAACAGGATTAGTGGTTATGCCTTTTTTGCCGGGAGATTCTTTGCTCTTTGCAACCGGAATGTTGGCAGCACAAGGTGCGGGCATAAATGTATGGACAGTTATTGTTATATTACTGGTCGCTGCCATTTTGGGCGATGCTTGTAATTACTTTATCGGCAGATTTGCAGGTGAAAAATTTATTCAATTTAAGCTCTTTGGAAAGCAATTAGTAAAGCCGGAATACATTCAAAAAACACACGAGTTTTATGATAAACATGGGCCTCAAACCATTATCATTGCTCGTTTTGTACCTATTGTTAGAACATTTGCGCCTTTTGTAGCCGGCATTGGCCACATGAAGTACAATATTTTTGCTTTATACAATGTTATAGGTGGCGCTATTTGGATTATTGGAATAACCCTATTGGGTTACTTTTTAGGAGAAATAGATATTATTAAAAATAATTTTGAAAAGGTTGTTTTTATCATTATCGGTATTTCGGTTTTGCCTATTGTGTATGGTGTGCTAAAAGAACGAATGGCAAAAAAGAAGGTGTAAATTTTTGTGAAGCAATAGAGCGTGTAGTTAATCTTTAAATTGAAAATATTATCCGTATAAAAACAAAAAGGATATATATGAAACAGTTACTTACACTTTCATTTGCACTAATAATTGCAACTTGCGCCATCGCACAGCCTACTCCAGTTGGCCATCTTACTATCTTTTCAGAAAATGGAGATAAATTCTTTTTAATTCTAAATGGTGAGCGCCAAAACAATGTGGCAGAAACCAATTTAAGAATAGAAGATTTGAACCAACCTTATTACAATGCCAAAGTAATTTTTGAAGACAAAACATTGCCAGAAATAAGCAAAAACTATTTGGCAATTGGCGATGCAGAAGGGCATTTTATGGATGTTACCTACAAAATTAAGAAGGATAAAAAAGGCACGCCAAAGTTGAATTACTTTTCTATGATTCCGGTGCAGCAAGGATTTATAGCACCAAATAATGTTACCGTAATTCGCTATGGGCAGCCAACACCACCTCCAACTCCGGTTCCTACACCTACACACACGCATATCCAAACTACAACACCTTCCACCACAATAGTTCAGCAAACAACAACTACTAGAACCGGCACTACCGAAAATGTAAATATGAATGTTGGCGTTCTGGGTGTTGGCTTGAACGTAACTATCAACGACCCACTTTTAAATGGAACAACTACCACTACTACTCGCACCACTACAACTACCACCACAGGCTATCCTGAACATACGCACCAACATCAGCCACCGGTAAACAGAGGTTGTAATGGCAACTATCCAATGTCGAGCAGCGATTTCCAAAGTGCTTTGCAAACTATTAGCAAACAAGGTTTTGATGAAACAAAACTTTCTACTGCAAAGACTATTGCAGGAAAACAATGCCTTTCTACTGCACAAATTGTACAGATATGCAAAGCATTTGGGTTTGAACAATCGAAATTAGATTTTGCAAAATTTGCTTACGCTCGTTGCACTGATCAAGCCAGCTACTTTAAAGTAAATGATGTATTCGGCTTTAGCAGCAGTGTTGATGAACTTAACCAACACATCAATAATAACTAGGTCTAAAACTATAGCTGAAAATTGTATCTCAGATGAAATAAAAAGTAACTGCTATTTCATCTGAGATTTTTTATTTCCTAACTGTGCGTTGTTCGATGCGCTTCTCAAAAACTTCACCTTTAAAAATTCTGTTTACATAAATTCCCGGTGTGTGAATTTCATTTGGGTGCAGTTCGCCAGCAGGCACTAATTCTTCCACTTCTGCAATGGTAATTTTTCCAGCCATCGCCATCATAGGATTAAAATTGCGCGCTGTGCCTCTAAATATTAAATTGCCCGAAGTGTCGCCTTTCCATGCTTTTACAATAGCAAAATCGCTGTTGAAGGCGGTTTCCATTAAGTATTCTTTTCCATCAAAAACGCGTGTTTCCTTGCCTTCGGCAACTTCGGTGCCTACACCAGCAGGCGTGTAAAATGCAGGAATACCGTAACCGGTCATCATGCAGCGCGTAGCTAAAGTTCCTTGTGGTATCAATTCCACTTCTAATTCTCCTTGCAGCAACTGGCGCTCAAACTCTGCGTTTTCACCCACGTAGCTTGCAATCATTTTTTTTATTTGATGTTTTTTTAGCAACAAGCCGAGTCCAAAATCATCTACTCCAGCATTGTTCGAAATGCAGGTTAAACCTTTCACCCCTTTATTAACTAATGCAGCGATGCAGTTTTCGGGAATGCCGCACAAACCAAAACCGCCCAACATAATTGTGGCATTATCCTGAATATCTTTTATGGCTTCTTCAGCTCCGCTTACAACTTTGTTTATCATGCTTCAAACCTACATAATTTTTCTTTCAGAAAGAATAAAACAAAGCCTTGCCATCTTTAATGAGCAACAGTGAATTTTTACCAAATACGGCTTGTGAAAAATTTTCTTCAGGAAGTGCCGTGAGTGCTACTGTTGCAAGCGAAAGCATATTATAGGAATATAGTTTTTGGTTATCGGCATAAATAATGTTTCGCTCTGTTAATTGAAATTTGGTTAAGCCGAGAATGGGAATAGTTTTTTGATAGCTTCCAAAAATATCGAATACTAAAATGCCTAAACTGCTATCGTTCATAAAAACACGATTGTCATATTCCAGCAAAAAATTAGGTGCAGGAATGGTGTTTAATACATTGTTTAAACTTTGGCTTTCGCGAAGTATTGTACCTGTTTCGTCAATCTTTTTCAGCTTTAGAGCAGCAATATCGTAGAACCAAATTCTGCCATCTGTTGAACCACAAACCGCACCAACAGAAGAATAGCCTAACTGCAAAAAATCGTAAGTAACCAATGGAGAAAGAAAACGGTCGAGAATTACTGCTTTCATCACATCGGGAAAATAAACTACAATTTTCAGTGGGTTAGTAACATCAATGCTTCCAATACTTCCATAACGAAATTCTTCATAAGGATAAAGCATTTTGCCATCAGATGAATACTTGAAAAGTTTGTGTGGAGAAGCTAAATAATAATTTCCGAATTTATCAATAGTGGCAATCGTAGCATCGCTTGAAACGCTTGATAGTAAATGATATTCAGTCTGCTGTTGCGCAAAAATCGGAATAGAAAAAAGCAAAAAAAGAGAGGCTAAAATTTTCATGGCTTAAAGAATTTTAGTTCGGTTTTGTCTCCATCAAAAACAGCATAAGAATTATGGTGAATCCAATCGCCCAAATTGATGTAAGTGCTTTTTTCATTTAGTTGAATTTGCAGCGGCAAATGGCGATGCCCGAAAATAAAATAATCGAAATGAGCATTTGTAAGTTTGCGTTTGCAGTATTGCACTAACCATTCACGCGCTTCGCCTAAAAATTTTTCTTCTGCTATTTCACCATTTCCAAATCGGCTTTTTTTTGAAAAATAACTACCGAGTTTCATGCCAATATCAGGGTGAAGCCAACGAAAAGCAAATTGTGCTAAAGGATTGGTGAATAACTTTTTCATTCGCTTGTAACCTTTGTCGTCAGGACCTAAACCATCACCATGTCCGATAAAAAACTTTTTGCCATTCCATTCGCGTTCTATTGGTTTGTAGTGAACGGTTGCGCCTAATTCTCTTTCTAAATATCCGTGCATCCACAAATCGTGGTTGCCGGTAAAAATATGAACTGGAATACCGCTATCGCAAAGTGCGGCAATCTTACCTTGCAGGCGCACAAATCCTTTGGGAACAACGGTTTCGTATTCGTGCCAAAAATCAAAAATATCACCCACTAAAAATATCTCATCTGCATCGACAGCTACGGTTTTTAACCATTGAATAAAAACAGCTTCACGTTGCTTGGAACTAGCAAAATCCGGTGTGCCTAAATGCAAATCTGATGCAAAGTAAATGCGCATGTGTGCTGCAAAATAGCAATTTTATCACTAAAAGAATTTTAGCTTTTCCCTCGCATAGCAAAAGCAATAATGTGCCCGTCTAAATCTGCAAAATAGCAAACGGTATCGCCCCAGTTTCGAGCTTCAATCGGGCTGATGAGTTTTGCACCACTGCGAAGGGCATTTTCAAATTCGAGTTCAATATTTTCAACTAATAAATAAAGTTCGCATCGCGGTATACCGTTGCCACTGCTTGGGTTTGGCGTTTTGCCTAAAAGTATTTTTTCAATTCCGGCATTGGGCATCAATCCAAGTTTACAGTTTTTGGAAACAGTAAATTCTGTCATTCCGGGAACATTTAAAGTTGGCTGTATGCGAAATAATTTAGTATAAAATTCTGTACTTGCCTGTTGGCTGCTTACGTAAAGAATAGTTTCAAAATGCGCAATGTGTTTCATTCATTATTTTTTTTGCTGCACACCTAAAACATTAAATTCTGTTCTTCTGTTTAATGCTCTTCCTTCCTCAGAATCTTTTCCATCTGGCAAAGTATTTGGTGCAATCGGGCGGCTCTCGCCATAAGGTTTGTTTGCCAAATTTGTTGCAGGAATTTGTTTGCTAAGCAGGAATTTTACAACTGCCGCACCTCTTCGTTCGCTTAATTTTAAGTTATATTTTTCATCGCCCTTGCTATCGGTGTGCGAGCCAACTTCAATACTATATTGCGGAAATTTGGTATAGAAATCTATAACTTTTTGTAAGCTGTCAGGAGCAGAAGCCGTGAGTTGAAATTTGTCGAAATCCCAAAAAACAGTAGCAAGTTTTTCGCCAGTGTAATCTTTTACGCTATCTAAAACAAAATTAAAAGTGAAAGTGTCGTTTTGCTGCAAACCAATAGTAGAAATGGTTCTTTCCAAGTCTGCAACACCTTCTCGTTTCACTACTAATTTGTAATGGGTTTCGGTTTCTAAATCGAAAAAGAATTTGCCATCAGTAGCTTGTGTGTAGCCGGCTTGTGTTCCATTAGTGGTATTTAATAAAGAAATAGTAGCATCGTTTACAGTTTGTTTGGTATCGTTTTGCCAGCGCACAATTTCCCCCTTCACAGCAGGGTAAATCTTAAAAGTTTCTATTGCCCAAATATCATCGTTGCAAGTGGTGCAGTTGCTGTTGGTAACAGAGTTTCTGTTGCTAATTAAAAAGCCTGTATTTTTTCTATCGAAGTAAGAAAATCCATAATCATCTGCTCCGCTATTCACAGGCATTCCCAAGTTTTTCGGGTCCAAGAAATCTCCAATTACCAAGCGCTGTGCCGAAAAAATATCGTAGCCACCCAAACCTCCCATTTTGTTTGAACTAAAATAGAGTAGATTGGTTTCGTAATCATAAAACGGAGCAATTTCATCATCTTTGGTATTTATGGGAGCGCCTAATGCTTTAGCTCTCTGAAATGTGCCATCGCTATTGCGAACAGCATAAAAAATATCGTAACCTTTGTTTGCGTTTCTGTTGCTGCTAAAAAACAAAGCTTCTTCGCCACCTGGAGCTTTTCCCACACTTGGCCAAAGATTATCAGCAGTAGGTAAATTGATGCTGCTGTTTAGTTTCGTGGCTTTTTGCCAAGTGTTATTTACTAAATCACTTTTGTAAATATCACAACGCAATTTTAATGGAAGCGCTTCGGAACAAACACTGAAATAAAGCGTTTTCCCATCATCAGAAAATGAAGGTGTGGCAAGGTGAAGATTTTCTGAATTTTCAGCTAAACCAGAAAAAATTCCTTTCGCTTGCCATACTTTTCCTGCACTTTCGGCAAGTTGCAAAGTGGCGTTATTTGCAAAGCTAAATTGCTTTTTTGAAATAGTTTTTATGCTATTGTCCCATTGCGAGAACAATAAATCTTTTCGATTTAAAAATGCAACACTTTGTTCATCAAGCGCTGTGTTTATACCATTTTCCAAATGCAAAACTTTAAACTCTTTTTTTATTGAAGTATCGGTTTGTGTCAATCCAAAGTTGCAACCTTCCATTGCCTTTTTTGCAGCTTTTACCAATTCTGAATACTTATCGTTTGTTGCGATTTCTCTAAACTGCTTAAACACCGCAAGTGCTTCACTATATTTTTGCTGTTGTTGTAAAGCAATGGCCTTTTTGTAAAGCAGTTCAGGCTTTTTGTGCTTTTTATCTTTTTCAACTAATAGAGAAAAATAGTGCTCTGCGGCTGCATAATTTCGCGCTTCCAATTCTGCCGGAGCAAGTATTTTTACTAAACTCTTATTGCCTTGTTTTTTTGCTTCAGCAGCTTCTAAGTAATTGATAGAAGCTTCCAGCGCGCCTTTCTTTAGCAACTTTTTACCAGTAGATTTATTTTTTCCTGTGCTTAAATTTTCAGGAGATTTTAATTGCGCATTGATGTAAAGAATACTAATGGAAAAGAAGAAGAAAAGTAAAGTTTTTTTCATTGTGTAATTGATTGTGGAAGATTACGCAAGGCAGTATTTTGGATAATACAATTTTACAGGTTTGCTTTAAATGCAAGAAGTGATATTGTTTACATGAAAACATTGCCAACGCGAAACGAATAAAAAAGTAAACGAATACAGCTATATTCGGGCATGACCGAGTCTCTATTACACTATTTATGGAAGTTTCGCCTTTTTAACTCTAATGCACTTTTTGCAAAATCTGGAGAAGAGGTGGAAATTATCAATTGCGGTACACACAACCACAACAGCGGACCAGATTTTTTTAATGCAAAAATTAAAATTGGCAACAAAACTTGGGCTGGAAATGTGGAAATTCATACCGATGGCAAAGAATGGTATGCACACAAACATCACTTAGATGCAGCATACAAGAATGTGGTGCTGCATGTAGTTTTAGAAGCAGAGGATTTATTTTTTAAATGCTTGGAAAACGACACTATTCCATGTTTGGAATTGAAGGGCAGAATAGACGAAAAATTACTTGCCCGCTACGACTATTTAATGCGAAGCGAATTGCCTTTTCCTTGTGCTGCCTCACTAAAAAATGTAGATGAGTTTACACAGCAAAATATGTTGGAAAGAGTTGCCATTGAGCGCTTAGAAAACAAAACAAAACATATTGAAACGCAACTAAAAACTACAAATGGAGATTGGGAGCAAGTGTGCTGGCAAACTTTGGCGCGCTATTTGGGAAGCGGCATTCACGGTGATGCGCTAGAGCTTACGGCAGCCAATATTCCAATAAAAACAATTGCAAAACACAGCGATAATGTTTTGCAAATTGAAGCAATGATTTTTGGTGTGGCAGGAATGTTGAATAAGAGTTTTGCAAATGATTATCCAAATGAATTGAAGCGTGAATTTAATTACTTAAAACGCTTGCACAGCTTGCCAGAATTGAATAAGGAAATTTTTAAATGGGCAAAAACGCGCCCTGCAAATTTTCCTACTATTCGCTTGGCACAACTTGCTGCATTGGCACAAAATATTCAGCATATCTTCTCAAAACTATTGAAAGGTGATGTACAATTCATAAATACTTTTTTGAGCAAACTTGAAGTAAATAGCTATTGGAAAAATCATTTTAGATTTGATGAAGAAGCAGAAAATAAATTTTCTTCAATCGGTAAAAGCACGGTTCAAGTTATTACCATAAACGCTATTGTGCCATTGCTTTTTGCTTATGGTAAAAACACAGGGAACGAAATACTTACAGAGAAAGCATTAGATATTTTGCGGCAATACAAACCCGAAGTAAATACCACAATAAGTTTATATAAAAAGTATGGAATGGCAGCTCCAAATGCTTTGTTTACACAAGGAATTTTACAACTTAAAAGCAATTACTGCGATAAAAAGCAATGCATAAATTGTAGTATTGGAAATAGTATTTTAACCCAGATTATGCAATAGATTCTTTACTACGATAAAATACTACTTTATATCTGCTTCAACTGCTCAGAAACCATAATTCATTATGCTTTTATCGCATTTTTGCAGATATTTTGTATTATTTCATCTCGCTTAAATTTCTATTGCGTAATCTGGGTTTAAGGAACTAAAGCAAGCCTTCATTTGCAAAACTAAAGAAGTTTTTGCCGCCAATAATAATGTGATCGTAAAGTGTAATTTCCATCAATTTGCAAGCCTCTTTTAGTTGCTGTGTTATCTTTTTATCTTCTTGCGAAGGCGAAGTGTTTCCGCTCGGATGGTTGTGTGCCAAAACAATACTGGAGCATAAATTTAGAATAGCTTCTTTCAAAATCATTTTGGTATCAACCACAGTACCGGCAATGCCTCCTGAACTAATTTGAACTTTTTTAATTAGCTCATTTCTGCGATTGAGCAGTAAAACCATAAACACTTCGTGAGGTAAATCTGCTAAGTGTGGCTGCAAAATTTCAAATGCATCGTTTGGTGATTTCACCATTGCTTTTTGCAATACATTTTCTGCTTGTCGCCTTCTGCCGAGTTCCAATGTTGCAATAATTGAAATGGCTTTTGCATCGCCAATTCCTTTAAAATTTTTCAACGATTCAATATCTTTTTTACCCAACTCGTACAAGCTGTTTTGTACGGAATGTAAGAGGCGTTTGGCTAAATCTACTGCGGTTTCTTTATCGTTTCCCGATCCGAGAATAATAGCAAGTAACTCCGCATCGCTGAGAGCGCTTTTACCTTTTAAAATCAACTTTTCGCGGGGGCGATCTTCTTCAGCCCAACTTTTAATTCCTAATGGTGAGGTGTTTTCCATTTCATAAAGAAACACTTAAAAATGAATAAACATTCAAACTATACCCAACAAATTTGATGTAGTAAGAAATATGAAATATGTGTATTTTTTGCTTTTGTTTTTTGGTATCAATTCGCATCAAGAAATATTTAAAAACAAAATGCGATGATGAAAAATTTTTTATTAGGTATTGTGGCTTGCACTTTACTATTAGGCTCTTGCAAAAAAGATAGCGGTAGCACAAAATCAAACCCAAAAGGACTTTCTGATAATAGTTTTAAAATTATTAAACCCGATGGTAGTGAACAAACAGTAACAATTAGCAATGTAAGTATGGTTACTAACAATGAATTTTCCTACATTGCAAGATTTAGCGTTGGCGCTGCAAGTACTTACGATAGAGTGGCAGTTGGCTTTAGTTCTATGCCTGCAGATGGTGAATATCCTGTTATGCAACCTCCTAATGGACATACTTCAGAGTTACCGGCAGGAAAAGCACAACAAAACACCACTTTTGATGGCGTAAATTATTTTACCACAACTGCCAGCAGTGGAGTGGTAACAATAAGTACAGTAAACGGGAAAAAGAAAGTAACTTTTGAGAACTTAGAACTTTCTAAAATCGGAACTGTTGTTGCCGGAGGTACTGATTTGCCGGTTGGTTCAAAAATTACAGGCGTAATAGTTCAACCATAAAGGTAAAACAGTTCTTTAATCATAATCGTTTCCTACTTTTTTGGTTCCGGTATTTTGATTGTACTTGTTACAGTCAAATAAAGAAGGGTTCAGGTCTTCGGGAATTGGAAATACATCTTTGGCATTAAAGTCTGCGGCAAAATGTGTGCTGTCGTTCAAAACTCTTTGAAAAAAATATGCCCAAACCGGCAATGCCATTGTAGCGCCTTGCCCGTACTGCATAGCGCGGAAGCGAATGTAGCGGTCATCGCAACCGGTCCAACTTCCGGCAACTAAATGTGGTGTTGCGCCAATAAACCAACCATCGGCATAGTTTGAAGTGGTTCCGGTTTTGCCGATAATATCGCCTGGCAATTTGTATTTATAGCGCAAGCGAACTCCGGTTCCATGCTGCACTACACCGCGCAACAATTCAACCATGGTGTAGTTGGTGTTTTCATTAAAAACTTCTTTTTGCTGAGCGGTAAATTCACCCACAACATTGCCATTTCTATCTTCAATTCTGGTTACAAAAATAGGTTGGGTATAAACGCCATTATTGGCAAATGTGGCGTAAGCGCCAACCATTTCAAACAAAGAAATATCTGCTGAGCCTAATGCAATGGAAGGTTGCGCAGGAATTTCGCTACTTATTCCCATGTTTCGCGCAAGTTGAATTACTGCATCAGGAGTCATTTCGTGCATTAAATAAGCGGTTACGGTGTTAATTGAATTTGCCAAGGCTTCTTTTAATGTAAGCATTCCACCGTATTTGTTGTCGCTGTTTTTTGGTGTCCAATCTTGCAATAGTCCAAAGCGCGGATCTCCGGCTTCAAAAGTTACGGGTTGGTTTGGTACTTTAAAGCAAGGCGAATAGCCTTTATCGCGAATAGCGGTGGCATATACAAATGGTTTAAAGGTTGAACCAACTTGCCTTTTGGTGTTGATGTTTACGTGGTCAAATTGAAAATAGCGATAGTCCATACCGCCCGCCCACGCTCTAATGTAACCGTTTGCAGGATCTATAGCCATGAAACCATTTTGCAAAATCATGTGGTAGTAACGTAGAGAATCTGCTGGAGTCATTAAAGTGTCTTTATCACCACCGTAAGCAAATATTTTCATTTTCACAGGCGTGGTCATTACTTTGTCAATTTCACTTCGGTTTAAGCCACCTTCGTGCATGTCTTTGTAGCGCTCACAATGTGTGTAAATAGCTTCCCATTCTTTTTTAAAATCTTTCCAAGGATCTTTATCTTTCCAATGTTCAAAAAATATTTTTTGAAGTTCACTCAAATGTTGCTCTTGTGCTTCTTCTGCGTAGCGCTGCAAGCGCGAATCAAGCGTAACATAAATGCGCAAACCATCGCGGTATAAATTGTACGAAGTACCATCTGGCTTTTTATTTTTCTCTAAATAATCTTTGAGCCATAAGCGCAAGTATTCTCTAAAATAAGGAGCTAAGCCGCTTTCGTGTGTCTGTGGTTGAAAGTTAAGCGCTATCGGCTTTTTGCTAAGTGTATCAAACTGTGTTTTGGTTAGAAAATCATATTTGTGCATTTGTGCGAGTACCACATTTCTTCTATTGAAAGAGGCTTGCGGATGCAAACGTGGATTATACTGATACGGTGCTTTCAACATACCAACAAGCACTGCCGATTCTTCAACTTTAAGTGAATCTACAGGCTTGCCGAAATAAGTTTGGGCAGCAGATTTAATACCGAAAGCATTGTCGCTAAATTCTACGGTATTCAAATACATGGCAAAAATTTCTTGCTTAGTATAAGAATGTTCTAAGCGCGTGGCAATAATCCATTCTTTAAATTTTCGTATTACTAATTGAAATTTATTTAAGCGCTCTCGGGGAAAAAGATTTTTTGCCAACTGTTGTGTGATGGTACTTGCGCCACCTTTTGTGCCACCCGAAAATAAGGTGCGCAACAATGCTCTAAAATCAATTCCGGCATGTTCTTCAAAGCGAACATCTTCGGTTGCTAAAAGTGCTTGTCGTAAATTCTGTGGCAAGTGAGAGTAATCTACATTACTTCTATTTTGTGTGTAATATTTTCCAATTATCACACCATCGGTAGAAATAATTTCTGTTGCTAAACTGCTTTCGGGATTTTCGAGTTCTTCAAAATTGGGAAGGCTTCCAAAATATTCTGCATTAAGCATGTAAAAGAATAGCGTAAAACAAGCTATTCCAACCAAAAATAGCGCCCAAAAGATTTTTAAAAATTTCACTCTCCAAACGTAAAAGAATTTTGATAAAAATGGGTTAAAAATAAAAGCCTTCGGAGGTCATTACCGAAGGCTTTAGCAAAGAATTATTTGTGTGTAATAGCGGGGTTGTGTCGTAGTATTATTCGGAGCCGATTATTTTAAAGACACAGATTTTGTTGAGCAAGTTTCGCGTATGTAGTAGTATTTCTTTGCGTTTTGGGTGAAGCTGGTAACTCTGTATGCCGCAGCTTGTACTATACCAGCATTATCACCTTTGCCTAAAGAGCCTACTTCAGCAGCAGTGAAAGTGTAAGAAAGTTGTGGAGCAGTAATATGGGTTATACTTTTTGAAGGCCCGTGCATTACCCAAATTACTGAATCACAATTTGTAGGTAAGCTTGGTACACTAACGGTATAGCTGTTCGAAGTAGTTACGTTATCAGAGCTTGAAATTCTACCAATTACAGGCATTGTGCCGCTTAAGCTTTGGTTAAAAGCCGGCACATCGCTGCTTCCTGAAACTTTCCAATTGTAAGTAGAAACACCTGAAGTGGCAATTCCCATATCACTTCCATCTGGTACACCTTTTGGTGTAAACGCATAGGCGTTATTAGAAGCTTTCGTAAGCGCAGAATCTTGTACTGAAATATTGCCTGCATCTACAAAAGTAGAACTTCCAGTGCTGTTGCTAAAGAATGCAACTGCAGTTCCCATATCGAAATCAATTGGAGGAATAGTAATTCCCGGCACAGTAGCAGGCGTAGAGAAAGTAGTTTGTACACGAATAACACCCAGTGCACCGTAAGCATCAGAAGGTGTGTTTACTTGTGGTGGTGTATTCAATGAACTAGATGGCGTAGTATTGTTGTTGGTTTTGTTACAAGAAGTAACTGCAAACAACCCGAAGGCTAATAGAGAAAAGAATAATTTTTTCATTGTAGAATAATTTAGTTTGTGAAATGTGATGCAAACGTATTATTCCAATTTTGTAAGTAGGAGGATAGAGTAAGAAACAGGTGATTTTTGGAAAAACTATTTATTACTGTATTCAAACAAGAATTTTTTATCCGCATCAGAAAGGCTATCGTAGCCTGAGCGAGAAATTTGGTCTAAAATACTATCTAAACGTTCTTGTTCGGTAAGAATTTCTGATGTTGCACGAGATGGTTTTATGGCGTGTTCTCTTAAGTTTTTAATTCTTTCCTGCTGTAATATTTTTACCCGTTCTCTTTCTTCAAATGGAGCGCTAACCACTTCTGCTACTTTGGTAATTGGCTGCGAAATATCTATTCCATTTCGCAAAGCGCGAATAAACAACCAGCCGCAGAAAGCTCCACCTAAATGCGCAATGTAACCTCCTGCATTTCCGCGTGGAATACTAATAATATCAATAAGCAACGTAAATAAAGCAATGTACTTAATGCGAACATCTCCTAATAGAATTATGCGAACTTGATGGTTTGGATTAAGCGCTACAGCACCAAACACAATAGCTAAAACACTTGCAGATGCACCAATTAAAACAGCGCTGCCAACATTAGTTTTAAATACCGGAATTAAGTTAAAAGAAGCAACATAAAATAGCGCACCGCAAATGCCGCCTAATAAATACAGTGGGAGAATTTTTTTATCACCCAAGTACAATACGAAAATTTCTCCAAACCAATAGAGCCAAAGCATATTAAAAATGATATGAAAAAAGCCTTCGTGCACAAACATGTAACTGAATATTGCCCAAGGTTGTTTTACTATTGCTTGAAGTGATGCAGGCAGCGATAAGTTGTGGAGTATAAGCGAGTAAGTAGTATTGTTTTGAAAAAGGAAAAAGCCAAGTTTTAAAATGTTGATGAAAAAGAAAATGCCCACATTTAGAAATATAAGTTTAGTTACCATATCTCCTTCGCGAAAACGGTAGCGCAAATCTTCTACTATGGAATTTCCGTAAACCAATTTTTAGTTTTTTACTAAGGTAAATTTCTTTTTAAAAATTGAAATGAATACACTAAAAGTTTTAGAGAATTTGAGATAAAATAAAATTAACTACTTAATATTTTAAACAGTTCAAAAACCTTATCTGTCATTGTTTGCCAAGAGTATTTTACTTTTTCCAGTTTCACATTGTCGCGCATTACAAATTCGCGGTGGTTGGCATAAAAATCTACAATAGCATCGGCAATGGAAAGTTCGTTTGGCTCCACCACATAACCTACTTTTCCGTTGGGAACAATTTCGGGTAAACCTCCAACATTGGTAACCAACATCGGGCGATTGAAATGATAGCAAATCTGCGTAACTCCGCTTTGTGTAGCATGTTTATACGGCTGTGTTACTAAATCGGCTGCACAGAAATAATTTCGCACTTCATCATCTGGAATAAAATCTGTTTTTAGAATAATTTTATCGTGCAGATTCCGGTTTTCAATCAGCTCTAAATAGGGTTTAGAATCGGTGTAAAATTCACCTGCAATAATCAACTTCATATTTAAGTTGCGCACACGTTCATCAGCCATAGCTTTTAGAAGCAAATCCAAACCTTTGTAGTCGCGAATGAAACCAAAAAACAAAATGTATTCTGTGCTTATTTCAAGTCCTAATTTTTCGTAAGCATCTGCTTTAAAAATGGGTTCGCCAAAGTTATCGAATAGCGGATGAGGATTAAAGAAGCGTGGTTTTTTTGTGTCAAATTTATCTAAGTCATTCAGCACACTTTTGCTCATGGCAATAAAGGCATCAACGCTATTCACAAAGTACCGAATAAGCGAAAGGTCGCCAATTCTTTTTTCGTGCGGAATCACATTGTCTAAAATTGAAATTACTTTAGTTTTTTTGTTGCGCTTTGCCAAGCGGGCAATGGTTCCTAAGCAAGGAGCCATAAAAGGTAGCCAAAATTTTATTATCAATAAATCGGCATTCAGCTTGGCAATTTCTTTCCCAACAGCATACCAATTTAATGGGTTAATCGAGTTTACTTTTACATGAATATATAAATCGTCCGGAGCGGGCTGGTCGCTGTATTGAGTTGTTCCGGGGAATAAAAATTCGGGATACTGCAAACTGAAAGTATAAATCTGTACGCTGTGCCCTTGCTTAATAAATTCGCGCGCCAAACGTTCGTTGTAAGCAGCCAAACCTCCGCGCAAAGGGTGAGCAGAACCAAGAATTACAATTTTCATGTAGCAGCAAATATGCGTGAAGAGATTGTGTATCGCAAAATCTTTATGCTCAAACTCTAATTATTTCCAAACTCAAGATATTAGCAGCGTTAAATACTTTTCTTTTTTAAATTTCGTACTCAAAACCTAAAAGTGGTGGAGCAGAAAACACAAAGCAATAAAGATTACTTTTTGAATTTGAATGACAATGCAAGAAAAGTCATTTTTATTTTGGCAGTTGTATTCTGTTTGTCGCCTATTGCTTCGCCACCAATTGCTTTGCTTTTGGGTATAGTGCTGGCACAACTTATTGGGCATCCATTTCTTCAATACAATTCAAAAACGGTGCGCTTGCTGTTGCAAGTTTCGGTAGTTGGTTTAGGTTTTGGCATGAATGTAAACACCGCATTAAAAGCCGGAAAAGAAGGTTTTTTATTTACGGTTGTTTCTATTTTCGGTACGCTTATTTTGGGTTATTTTCTCGGTAAACTTTTTAAGATAAATGAAAAAACATCTTTTCTTGTTTCTACCGGTACAGCAATTTGCGGAGGCAGTGCCATTGCTGCAGTTTCACCAGTAATTAAAGCAGAAGAAAAACAAATAAGTGTTGCTTTGGGTATTGTGTTTATTCTAAATTCGGTGGCGTTGCTCGTGTTCCCGATGGTTGGCAAACAACTACAACTTTCGCAAGCAGATTTTGGGCTTTGGAGCGCCATTGCCATACACGATACAAGCTCGGTGGTTGGCGCAGCAAGTGTGTATGGAAACGAAGCGCTGCAAATTGCAACAACCGTAAAATTGGCACGTGCTTTATGGATTATTCCTGTGGCATTTTTGAGTGGTATCTTCTTTAAGTCTAAAGACCAGAAAATTCAAATTCCTTATTTTATTGGATTGTTTGTGTTGGCAATTTTCATTAATACTTATGTACCATTTGTGCAAGATTTTAGTAGCAGTATTGTTGCTGTTGCTAAAAAAGGATTAACGGTTACTTTATTTTTAATCGGGGCAGGCTTATCTAAAAAAACAATAAGTTCGGTAGGCTTTAATCCAATTTTACAAGGATTTATTTTATGGGTAGCTATTTCGGTTTCATCGCTTTTGGCAATACTTTTTTTGTAGTAACATAAAGCAAAAAAGCTCCTGCAAAACATTTGCGGAGCTTCTAAAAATTATTTTTCTTTTAAGAAACTATTCTGCGCTATCTGCTTTTTTCTTTGGAGCAGCAGCCTTTTTAGCCGGAGCTTTTTTGGCTACTTTTTTCTCTGTAGTTTCTGCGGCAGCCTTTTTAGGTTTGGCTGCTTTAGCTGCTACTGTTGTTTCTTCTGCCGAAGCAGTAGTTTTTTTTACTTTTTGCGGACGTGAATTGCCAAAAGAGCCTTTGAAAATCTTACCCTTGCGGCTGCGTTTATCTCCTCTTCCCATGTTCTTTATTTAATTTTATTGCGTGCGAAGATAAATTTTTTACTAAGTATTCAAATTATACAGTAGAAGTTTTATTGCGTAGCAAAGCCTTACAAAGATTAAAGAACTCCAACCTTTTTCACTATGGCTGCATGATGCTGCTGCTGAGAAAATATAAATATTTACACAGATAATCTTGTTATGTAAGTTGCTTTTTTGGGAAAATGAACCTTTTTAAAGAGTAATCGTATAAAGTAAATATTAAGAGCTATAAGATTCTTTATTTTTACCATTATTTTATTATTATAGCGCTAAATGAATATAACGGATAAAAAAACTCGACTCATGAATAACTATTGATTATTAGCAGCAATTGTATTATTTTCAATTACATCTTCTTACTCCCAAAGCGGCAGGGTAGGAATTGGCACTTCTAATCCCGAACAAAAATTAGATGTGGCAGGAAATGCCAAAGCCAACGACAAAGTAATAGGCACACGCGGTTTTGTGGCAGGAAATGTTACTGCCGATACAGCAAAAGCTATTTTTAGTACAGATATTACCAATAAAGGCTTTTATATACCGCGTTTAACTACTTCCCAAAAAAATGCTTTATCTCCGGCATCTGCCAATAAAGGCTTGCTGGTATTTGATACTGATTTAAACCGCACCGATTTTTGGAGCGGTACTGCTTGGAAAGCCGTAGGTGATGGAGCAGGCGGCCCGCCAACCGGAGCAGCCGGTGGCGATTTAACCGGAAACTATCCTGCCCCAATAGTAGATGCAGGAAAAATAGACAATACCAAATTAGCAAATGATGCAGTAACAACTGCAAAAATTGCAAATAATGCAGTAACCATTGCCAAACTGCCAAGCGGGGCAACAAGCACAACCTTTTTGCGTGGCGATGGCACATGGGTAAATAATTCTATACCGCAAGGTGTAATAGTAATGTGGAGCGGCACAAAAGCAAATATACCAACTGGTTGGGCATTATGCGATGGCAGCAGCGGCACTCCCGACTTAACCGATAGGTTTATAATGGGAGTAAGCTCTACTTACGATATAAACACTACGGGAGGTGCAAACAACACAACGCTTACCACTGCCCAGTTGCCCTCGCATACACATGGTTTTACCACAGGCTCTACCACTCCAAGTATGACATTTGCAGGTGCGGCTTTAGGCAATCACTCTCACGCAGCAACATTTACAGGTGCAGCTTTAGGCGACCACTCTCACACTGCAACATTTGCAGGTGCAGCTTTAGGAACCCATACGCACACTGCTACTTTCGCAGGCAATTCCGTTACTTCTTCTTCTAATGGCACACACACACATTCTATTGATCCTCCTTCTACTAATACAAATAGTACAGGAGCACATACACACACAGTTTCAGGCACGGCTGCAAGTGCTGGTGCACATACACACGAGTTAAACTTAGCTGACAATGGTTGGCCAGATGGTTCTGGAGATAGACAAAATAATTATTATATGATGGCTCCCACTAGAGGAAGCAATACCACACATAATGGAACCTTTAGTGCTGGAGCACATACCCACTCCGTTTCAGGTACTGCTGCGAGTACCGGAGATCACGCGCACTCTTTAGATATTGCAGCATTCAGCTCGGCAAATGCCGGAGCGCATACACATACTTTAACTGCTACGGGTACGGTAAGCGTAACTGCCGCTTCTGCCGGTACACCCGCAGGTTCAGTGAGTGTTGCAAATGCTTCTGCCGGTACACCCGCAGGTTCGGTGAGTGTTGCAAATGCTTCTGCCGGTACGCCTTCAGGTACTATTTCCGGTGGCGCACATACACATACTGGCACTACAAATGCCACAGGCACAGGCACACCTATTGATAACCGCCCTGCCTTTTTTAAACTGGCTTTTATTATAAAGCTTTAGCCAAGATATTTTATACCCTACCGAATTTAAACGCATACCAATAGCAGCATTAAAATAAGGTATTAGAGAGGAACAAAAATCGGTAGGAGGTTTTACAAAGCTAACTTGCACAAAATAGGGCAATGGTCGCTGTGCTTGGCTTCGGGCAAAATACCTGCTTCTGTAATATTGTTGCGTAGGCTGTCGGTGGCGGCAATGTAATCTATACGCCAGCCTTTGTTGTTTGCACGGGCATTTGCGCGGTAGCTCCACCAACTGTATTGGTTCAGCGCTTTTGGGTTTTTAAAACGAAAACTATCGGTAAATCCGGTAGTAAAATACTTTTCCATCCAAGCGCGCTCTTCGGGTTTAAAACCGGAAACATCTTTGTTGCGCACCGGGTCGTGAATATCAATGGCAGTATGGCAAATATTGTAATCTCCGGCTACAATTATCCGCTTTCTTTCCTTGTTTAAGTGATGTATGTAGTTATAAAAATCTTCTAAGTATTGCATTTTCACTGCTTGGCGTTCATCGCCTGTGGTGCCGCTCGGAAAGTAAGCACTCATCACACTTAGGTCGCCAAAATCCAATCTCAAATTTCGCCCTTCACTATCAAATGGTTCGTAACCAATTCCTTCAACAATATTATCCGGTTTTACTTTGGTAAAAATTCCCACTCCGCTATATCCCTTTTTCACCGCAGGAAAAATATAACAATGGTAGCCTAATGCTTTAAATGGCTCATCAGAAAAATCTTCGCGGCTCACTTTTATTTCTTGCAGGCACACAATATCTGCATCAATGGTTTTTAGCCAACTGCTCAACCCTTTGGTTTCTGCGGAGCGCACTCCATTTACGTTGTAAGATAGTATGGTTAAATTTTTCATCATCAATTTTTGTGCATAATACGGCATTTTATTATTTAATAATTCACAAGTTAAATGAATTTGCACATTCGGGGATTTAATTTAGGTTTGCCCGTCTTGAAAATTTTTGGTTAAAATTATACAAACGAACATGAAGCAAATTTTTGCACTTTTAATTACGCTCTCCGTTATTACACTCCATGCTCAAAATGCCAAATTAGTTGGTAAGGTTACTGATGAACAAGGCGAAGGCTTAATTAGCGCCAACGTTATTGTGAACGCCTCAAAAGGCTTAGGAGCTGTTACCGATTACGATGGCAATTACGAACTTTCGCTTCCTGCTGGCACTTATTCCGTACTATATAAGTATGTGGGCAAAGATGAAAAACGCATTAAAGTAACTTTAGCCGAAGGCGAAACTAAAACATTGAATGTGAAGCTTGCAGAAAGTGAAAGACTAATGGATGTGGTGGTTGTAACCGGAAGTAAATACGAAAAGAAAATGAGTGAGGAAACCGTTTCCATTGACGTATTGAAAAGTGACCTCTTAAAAAACAATAACTTAAACTCTTTAGATGCAGGTATGAACCGTGTGCCGGGAGTTACTGTTGTGGACGGGCAGGCAAATATTCGCGGTGGCGCGGGCTGGAGCTATGGTGCAGGTAGCCGCGTAGCAATTTTGTACGATGATATGCCGATAATGAGTGCCGATGCTGCCGATGCAAAATGGAGTGCCATTCCGGTTGAAAATATTGAACAAGTAGAAATTATTAAAGGTGCGGCATCTGCACTTTACGGTTCTTCCGCTTTAAATGGTATTATCAATGCGCGTACAGCGGTTCCGGGAAACGAACCATACACTCGCATACAGATGTCAGCCGGTTTGTACGAAGGTCCACGAGCTAATTCGTCTATGGCTAAAACTTGGGATAGCAAAACACATGCTTTTGGAAACCTTAACTTTGCTGATAGAAGAAAATTAGGGCAAGTAGATTTAGTAACCGGTGTTGCTTACGATGGCAATAAAGGATATTTAGACTCAAGTGATGCAAGTTGGATTAGAGCAAATGCCAAAATCCGCTGGCGCGTGAAGCAAGTGCAAGGCTTAACCATGGGCGTAAACGTTACTGCATATCATAGCTGGGGAAAAACATTTTTTATTTGGGCAGGTATTGACTCTTTGGCATATAAACCATTGCCTAATTCAGTAAGTGTTTATAGAACTTTTCGTGCAACCGTAGATCCATTTGTTGATTACTACGACAAACACGAAAACCACTTTTTGTTGCGCGGAAGAATTTTTACTTCTCCAAACTATAACAACACAGGGCAAGGTTCTATTCCTACCAAGTATTATGGAGAATTTCAATACTCAAGACCATTTTTCCAAAAGAAAGAAAACTTTAACCTGAACTTTATGGCAGGATTGGTTGGAACGCACGATAAAGTTTCCAGCCCGGAAGGTGCAAGCGGCTCTTTATTTGGAAACAAAGTGGGCTACAGCGCTGCTGTTTATGCGCAAGTGGATATGAAAATTATTAAAACCCTAAACATTACTTTAGGTACTCGTTGGGAATATTTCCAAATTGAAAAAGATAATAGCTTAAAAGATTTACCTTATCCTGTGTTCCGCGTAGGCGCAAACTACCAAGCAGCAGAAGCAACTTATATTAGAGCATCTTTTGGGCAAGGTTTCCGTTACCCAACTATTGCTGAAAAATATATCCGCACAAGCGTGGGCGCAATCGGTATTTATCCAAACCCTAAAGTGAAGCCTGAAAAAGGTTACAGTGCAGAGTTAGGTTTAAAGCAAGGGTTTAAGTTTGGCAAATGGAGTGGATTTGTTGATGTGGCAGGTTTTTACAACGGCTACACCAATATGATGGAATTTACATTCGGGCAGTTCGGAAACACAATGTACGATATTGTTGGCGGAGCAGCTAACCCTAACTATCGCCCCAATAAACCGCTCGACCCATTGTTTGGTGTTGGATTTTCTTCGCAAAATATTGGCAACATAAGAATTTTGGGAACTGAAATTTTGGGAGCTGTAAACGGTCAAGTAGGCAACGATGTTACTATGAACTTTATATTTGGTTACACCTTTATTGACCCTAAAGTTGCAAAAGCTGATTGGGAGAAAAATGACTTAGAACTATATAATGTATTTGGCGACAAAGTAAGAGTTGCCGGTAAAGACACCTCTCAAGTTGCCAATACAAATTCTTACGCAGCAACTTCTTCATCTGCTACCAATGTGTTGAAGTATAGAAACAAGCATACTTTCCGTTTCGATTACACAGTTAGGTACAAAGTGATTGAGTGGAATTTTAATATGCAATACAATAGCTATGTTGAAAATATTGACTATGCTTTTGCCAGTGAGCTTTTTGTTGGTTTTGAAAAAGGATTTAATGCATCACCGTTCTCAGGCTTGTCAGAATACCGTAAAAGACAAGAAAACAAAGCAATAAAAGGCGATATGATTTTAAATACCACTTTCTCTTGGAACATAACACCCAAACTAAAAGTTGGTTTCTTAATTAAAAACTTGTTGAACTGGGAATACACCTACCGCATGGGTTACTATGGTGAACCAAGAAACTATACCGCACAATTCTCTTACCAATTTTAATTACCGAAAAGCAATTAACAAAACATGAAAAATATATTAGTAATAGCTGCACTTTGCTGCTTTGTTATAGTTCAAAATGCGTGCAATAAACCAGATGCAGGAAACATAGTTGAGGGAACTTACAAATTTGTTTCTACTACAAACTATATCACATACAAGTACAAAGTTGTAGCAGACACTTTTCAACTAACTTTTTTGGATCAACAATTCTTTTTTGCCGATCCATATCCACAAGCAATCATTACCAAAACAAGTACAACAGAAGCAACTTTTCGTCAAGAAGTTCCTGGAGATACGATGAGTTTTGATAATGTGAAGTTGTATTTAGAGGGTGGCGGCACATTATTAAAAGGACCAACTGTGAATGGCAAATACTTAAACGGTTCAGTTATTGGGTATGAATTAAAATACGAAATTATTGATACAACGAATAAAACAATAATAATGGTTACAGGAGTTGAAACACCTAAAGGTCAATTCCACTAATAGCAGTAATATAAACAAACGAAAGAAAAAGCCACCAATAAAAAGGTGGCTTTTTTATTGTCATTCTTGTACCTTCGTTTGGTGGAGCAGCAACGGTATATTTTACATGCAGATTTAGATTCTTTTTTTGTATCGGTTGAAAGAATTTTAGACCCATCGCTGGTAGGCAAACCGGTGATTGTTGGCGGCTCTGCAAATCGTGGTGTGGTAGCTTCTTGCAGCTACGAAGCAAGAGCCTTTGGCGTACATTCTGCTATGCCTTCAAAACAAGCTCAAAAACTATGCCCTCAGGCTATTTTTGTTTCAGGAAGTTCGGCAGAATACAGCCGATATTCTAAGTGGGTTTCTTCCATTATTGCCGACATGACACCGCTTTATGAAAAAGCTTCTATTGATGAGTTTTACATAGACCTTTCCGGAATGGAAAAATTTTTTGGCTGCTATAGTTATGGGCAAAAAATTCGCAGTAGAATAATGGAAGAAACCAAGTTGCCAATTTCATTTGGGCTTTCAGCAAATAAAATGATAGCAAAAATGGCAACCAATCAAGCAAAACCAAACGGACACCTTTTTATTCCACAAGAAAAAATTCTTGATTTTATTTCACCACTTTCAATACGTAAAATTCCTTTTTTGGGAGAAAAAACAGAGCAAGTGTTGAACCAAACTGGAGTAAAAACCATTGCTGAACTTCGTGAAGTTTCATTAGAGAAATTGGTGAAGCAATTCGGAAAACAAGGTATGTTTTTATACAATAGCGCAAGAGGCATCAATCGCAGTTTAGTTGAGCCGTATCAAGAATCGAAATCGCTGAGTGTGGAACGCACTTTTGATATTGACACCAACCAAAAAGAATGGCTTGAAAAAGTAATTGTTATGCTTGCCGAAAAGTTGGCTCAAGAACTTCGTAAAGAAGAAATGCTAACTTCTTGTATCACACTAAAATTGCGCTTCCCCGATTTCAAAACCATAACCAAGCAAACGCAAATAAGCTATACTGCTTCTACCAAAAAACTAACAGAAAGTCTTCTTCATTTGTTTCAAGATTTCTACAAAACAGGAACTAAAATTCGCTTGTTGGGAATTAGATTTTCTGAACTCATAAAAGGCAATCAACAGTCGGAAATGTTTAATGAAGAACAAACAGATTTATACAAAGCAATTGATGAAGTGAAACTAAAGTACGGCTTTGGTAAAATATCGGTAGCGGAAAATTTAGATATGGGAAATGTGAAACGCAATCAAGATGTACGCTCTGCAAGCGAAAAAGATGAATAGTTGAAGGTTTCTTCTAACCCAAATTTTCAATAAAAATTTTGTGTAACAAAACTACATAGAAACTTATTTTTTTCTTTGTTTAGCAACGGAAGTAGAATTCTTTACATCTCTATTTCTATTAGTATATTTTAATCGGGAAAAATCAATTTTTAATGAAAAAAATTCTACCTGCAATTCTTGCTTTTTTATTTGCATTTGCAGCTCAGAAATCTAACGCAACCCACTTGATGGGCGCTGACCTCACTTACGAGTGTTTAGGCTCTGGTCAGTATAAGCTTACACTTAAAGTTTATCGCGACTGCCGTGGTGTTGATGCAGGTTCGTTTCAATCGGTATCGTATAAATCAACACAGTGTAATGTAACCAGTTCGGTTTCTATGCAATTGGTAACGGGCTTTCCAAGAGATATTACGCCAACTTGCCCGGGACAAAGTTCTGTTTGCCAAAACGGAAATTTACCTTACGGAGTACAAGAATTTGTTTATCAAGGAACCGTAACTTTACCTCCGGGTTGCGGTAACGATTGGGTTTTTGGCTGGACAAGCTGTTGCAGAAACAATGCGATAAACACACTCACCAATCCGGGCAGCAACGATATGTATGTAACTACTACCATAGATAATACTTTAAGCCCGTGTAATAGTTCCCCAATTTTTACGGTACCGCCCGTGCCTTTTACTTGTATCAATCAGCCTGTAAGTTTTAACCCGGGAGGAACAGATTTAGATGGCGACTCTTTAGCTTTTTCTTTTGCAACACCGCAGCAAACTTCCGGAAACGTAACCTACAAAAATCCATATAACGTAAATAACCCACTTGCAACCAGTGGCGGAATCACTATAAATTCAACAAATGGAGATGTGAACTTTACGCCCACTCAAACTCAAGTAGCGGTTATTGCGGTACAAATAAAAGAATACAGAAATGGGCAGCTCATTAGTACTATTGTTCGCGATATTCAATACACCATAATAAACTGCAGCAATCAAAACCCAACTGCTTCTGGCATAAACGGAACATCTAACACTACTACTTCAATTTACGCAGGGCAAAATATTTGTTTCGATGTGAATAGTAACGATGCCGATGCAGGAGATGTAGTAACCATGAATTGGGATCAATCTATTCCCGGAGCAACATTCACAAGCACTTCAGCCAATCACCCAACCGGAACATTTTGCTGGCAAACCACACAAGCAGATACGGGAACACATATTTTTACAGTTACGGTAAAAGATAATAACTGCCCTATTACCGGACAAGGAACTCGTTCTTATACCATTGTTGTTTTGCCTTGTCCGCAGCCACCTGCGGTAGGCGGACCCGATGTGTCGCTTTGCCCGGGACAAACTACAACGCTAAGCGGCTCTACTACTGCACCTCCCGCTAATGTACAAAGTTATGTATGGGGCGATGGGGTAACTACACACAACGGACAAACTTGGGCAGTAAATCCGGTACAAACTACGGTTTATACATTTTCAGTTACTTACACTGATGGTTGTGTAAAAACAGATCAAGTTTTAGTAAAAAGAAGTGTTACACCAAGTGTTACTGTTTTTCCTGCCAATGCTACTTTGTGTGCCGGAGCTTCTATTCAGCTTACTGCTACTACTAATGGTGCGGTAACGCAAAAGTGGTTTCCTTCAGCAGGTTTAAATTGCGACACTTGTAAAGTTGTAGTTGCTTCACCAACTAACAGTACAGTTTACAAAGTAGTAGCTTACAATGTAGATGGTTGTCCGAGTGATACGGCTATCGTAAATATTACGAGCAGCCCACCGCCACCACCGCAAAGTTGCCAAGTAATTTATGCTACACCAACAGGCACAGGAACCGGAGGAATGGCAGATCCTACTAATTTAAAAGGCGCTATCGCAAAAGCACAGTGCAACAATGCCTTAATAAAATTGGCAGTAGGAACTTACACCATTGATAGTGCCATAACCAATATTAGCAGTTACACCACAATGGAAGGCGGACACGACCCGACTACATGGACAAAAACAAGTACTCCGGGCGCTACAAGAATCTATAGAAGTGCTTTAAATATGGAAGGAACAACTATTGCTGAAAAAAGATTGGTTGCAATTTACATGAATAGCCAATCCTATTTCAGATTTCAAGATTTAACTTTTGAAACTGCCGATTGTCCGGCACTTTTACCTGCAGACAGTTCCGGTTATAGCAACTATGTTTTTCATATTACCAATTGCTCTAATTACGATTTTGTGCGATGCCAAATAATACCCGGCAAAGCTACCGGAGGTAGAAACGGGATTAATGGTGTGGGATTAACCGGCACAGGCGGAGTTGGAGGCGCAGGAGCTAATGGCAATCCAAACACGGGTTGTAATTTAGTAACCAATGCGGGAACAGCAGGAACAGCAGGTTCAAATGGAGGAGGCGCAGGAGGCGCAGGAGGTGTAGCAGCAATAGGTGATGGATGTAACATTTTCGGTTGCGGTGCAGATGCCATGAGCGGTGGAAATGGTGGAAATGGAATTGCCGGAGTTGTAGGAACAGATGGACCCGCAACAAATCCAACCGCGCCTACTACAACTCAGTTTTTCCAAGTAGGAGGAAAGGGAATTGACGGCACAAATGGAAGCGCAGGAGGCGGTGGCGGTGGAGGCGGTGGAGGCACTAAAGGCACTGATTGTACCTGTAGCATAAACGGAACTCCCAATGGTGGTAATGGCGGAAATGGCGGAAATGGTGGAGCGGCAGGAACTGCCGGATTTGGCGGTGGTGGCTGCTTTGCCGTATATTTATTTAATAACGGTGCAGGAGCCAAATTCACAGATTGCGATATCAATACAAACCTTGCGGGAGCGGGTGGAAATGGCGGAATAGGAGTAGCTGGAACGGCAGGAACACCTGGAGCCATAGGTATTACCACTACAGGTTCATGTAGCAGCTCCAAAGGTGGAAACGGTGGAAATGGCGGAAATGGCGGAAAAGGCGGCAATGGACAACCGGGAGCTAATGGTGCAAGTGCAGGAATAGTTTCAAACGGTATTGTGCCTGTTGTTATCAATGGTGGCACTTCGCAAACTATTAGCATAGGAATAAACAATCCTACTAAATTTAATTTGGCTGCCCAGCCTACTATTTCAGCCACCAACACAAATTGTACCTATCGGAATATTACTTTTTCTTCTGCCTCGGCAGGTGCTTGGAATTTTGGCGCAGGCGGTTCGCCAAATACCGGAAATGGCGCAAGTGTTACACTTCAATATACAGCCTTTGGTAGAAAAGATATTGTTTACAGCAGTAATAATTACACTGGTTTCACCATTATTCCAATAGATGCAAACAGCTATGTGCCGGATATTGATGCTTCGGCAACAAGAATTGGCGTATCTGATACTTTTGTGCTTTGCCAAGGTCAAATCGCAGATTTTTATGGTGTGATTCCCGGTGCAGATTCTTTCTTTTGGGATTTTGGAGGAGCTTTAGCTGTAAATACTTACGCTGGTCCTCAATACGATGAAGTTTTAGGCTTGAAATTTAATACGCCTGGAATTTTTAAAGTGAAAATGCGCATCAGCACATCATGTTGCGGTTATTCACCTTATGATTCAGTTTATGTGTGGGTTGATCCATATCCAACATTAGCATTTAATGGCTATTTGGGTTACTGCCCGGGCGATAGCGCTACGATTACGGCTACTGGAGCAGTGCGATATGAATGGACACCACCAACTTATTTAAGTAGTACAACCGCAGCAACCGTAGTGGCAAAACCACCAACCAATTTTAATTATTTCTTAACCGGATATAGTGCTTCAGGTTTATGCGTTGCCGACACGTTTTTTGAAGTAGTGGTGAAGCCGCCACCAACGCTTAGTTTTGTAACTACTCCTGCCACTTGTGGGCCAACAGGAACCATAAAAGCAGTTCCAAATCCTACAGGAAGTTATGTTTATGCTTGGCAATCGCCAATTGCAGATACTGATTCTTTTGTAACAGGATTAGGTGTTGGAGGATATAACGTAACAGTTACCGATAATTCAACAGGCTGTACTGCAATTGGAAATGGTGTAATTGGCGCAGGCAGCGGGCTCACAGCTTATATTGATAGTTTAACTCCGGTTTTATGTAACGGTGCTTGCAACGGAACAATTCGAGTTGCCGGCATTGGCGGCAGCGGAAACAATAGTTTTGCATGGAGCAGCGGACAAGCAACAAGAGCAATTACAGGACTTTGTCCCGGAAAATATACGGTAACGGTAACAGATTTATCTTCTAATTGCACAGCAATAGCAAGCGGAGATATTTTTGAACCACAACCGATAGTTCCAGTACTGTTAGATACAACTGGAACTACTTGCCCTTCGGCTTGCGATGGCGCGGCAACTGTTGATGCAAGTGGCGGAACCGGAACCATGACGGTGGTGTGGGCACTTGCCGGAAATCCAACCGGAAACACACAAGATAGTTTGTGTGCCGGACCTACTAAAGCTTATATGGTTGATGCGAATAATTGTATTGACTCTTTAGAATTTATTATTCCGGGCCCTCCGGCTTCTACCTTTATCGATTCTGTAATTACAAATGTTAGTTGCTTTGGTGGAAACAATGGAGCGATTGATATAACAATATCAGGATTGAGTGGACCTTGGACAACAGCTTGGAGCAACGGAGTAGCAACGGAAGATATTGCAAATTTAGCTGCCGGCTGCTACACGGTAACTGTTCACGATATTACAAACTGTGCTGCCGCTTCGGCAACTATTTGTGTGAAAGAGCCTGCGCAATTAGCAGTAACAGATTCTACGGTGAATATTGCTTGCAATGGTGAAACTAACGGTTGTATTTATGTGAAACCTTCAGGAGGAACACGAGCTTACAGCTATACTTGGTCTAATTCAACTTCCGATTCTACTGCATGCAATTTAGCCGCAGGAAGTTACAGCGTAACAGTTACAGATGCCAACAATTGTACGGCTGCTCTTCAAAACATAAACATTACCGAACCAACGCCTTTAGCTTTAAGCGTGGCTACAACTCCGGTTTCGTGTAAAGATTTTAGCGATGGCACAGTTGCGGCAACTGCAAGTGGAGGAACGCCAACTTATCACTACAATTGGAATCCCGCAAATGCAGATAGCAGTGCAATTTCTGGATTGGTTTCAGGACTTTATAATCTTACGGTTACGGATAGCAGAGGCTGCACCATTGATACACAAAATATTTTTGTAAATGAACTTCCGGGAATTACACTCATGCCTTTGGTGATGAATGTGCTTTGCCCGCCTTTAGAAAACGGAGCGATTTACATGGTGCAAACTGGTGCTATCGGAAATGTAACTTACCAATGGAGCAATGGTGCGCTTACGCAAGATATTACGAGCCTTCCTTCAGGAACATATTCCGTAACGGTGAGCGACAGCAGAAACTGCAAAGCAGATACAACTTTAGAAGTACTAAACGATTCTATTTTCAAAATATATGCTTCGCCAAACGATACATTTATTCCGCTTGGTGGCAAGGTGAAAATTGAAGTAGCCAATTCGCCCGGAACACAAGTATCAAGCTATATTTACAGGCCAAACCAATATTTAAGTTGCGGAAATTGCGCCACAACTATTGCTTCGCCATTAGCTTCAATGCCATACGTTATTACGGGAATTGATACCAACGGCTGTGTGTGGGAAGATACCGTAAATATTACAGTAATTCCTGATTATCCGGTGTTTGTTCCTAATGCTTTTAGCCCGGGAGGAAACGATAACAGAAATGCGTTTTTTGAATTGTATGGAAACAAAGATGCGTGGAAACAAATGCACATTCAAATATTCAACCGCTGGGGCGAAAAAGTATATGATACCTACGACAAAAACTTTAAGTGGGACGGAATGTACAACGGGCAATATTTGCCGGGCGGTGTGTATGTTTATTCTTTAAAAATTACTTGGATTGATAATTATTCAAAGAATGACTTTAAAGGAAGTATCACGCTATTACGCTAAACATGTTTTTATGGTGAAACTTTTAATTTCTATTTGAATTTTTATTTTCACCTCACAGTAAATAAAAAATGAAAACAATATTCCTCTCTTTATCAGTTGCGGTAGCAATTGCGTTTGGTGCTACATCTTGCAACAAAACAGAAGAAAACAATGTGCCAACGCCAAAGAACACAGCGCCTGCTACATCAATTCCTGATGATGCCGGTTTCTTTTTTAAGTCTTCGCTTTTTTATGTTTCAAGCACCAATGCTTACGGACAAAGCAGCGAGTACAAAGTAGGAGATGGTTTTGGATTTTTCAAAAATAGTTCCGGGCAAAAAGTGAATGCCGGAGATGTTACACTCAACACTTGGCCATTGGAAAAAGATGGCGAAGGCAATTACAAATTTAAAAATTTAGGCAATGTGCCAGAGGGCGTTTCTTTCACTAATAACTGGGCTGTTTGGCAAGCAACGGGCGATACTGCTACCGGAATTCCTGTAGTAAACGTTACTGATGGAACACCTTTCCCTGCAAAGCCAACTATTCAGGATAAAAAGATAAACACTCAAGAAAATTTTATACTCATGGCTGGCGATACCATTATTGCTGACTCTACTGTTTTTGTGCTTTCTGGACCAAATGCCAGCATACGTAAGGTAAAAGGGCCAAATGCTAAGAGCTGTGTTTTCTCTAAAGAAGAAATGCAAACTTTAGGTACAGGCAGGTCGCTTGGCTTAATTCAAATTTCACCGTTTACAACTGTATTAGATACCGCTGCTGTTCCAGGTTTCAAAACCTATTTCCAAAAGCAAGTGGTGTACTCTAAATACGTGGATTTAGAATAATGCTTAGCAGCGTTTAGAGTAGTTTTTTTGGTTTTAGGAGTGATTAAAGTAATATCTTTACATATAGAGGGTAAGGGAGTTGTCGTATTTTTTAATTTAAAAGATTATTATTTCTTTTGATAAGGAAATCTCTTTTAAACTCTAAATTCTGTGTTATGAAAAAGCTATTCATAATCGGTTTGTTTTTATCCCTCTTTTGTGCTAAAGGTTATTCACTGGATACGTTACGACTATGTGAAGCTATTAGTGGGCATTCTGTGTGTAATGGATTACTAGGATATGTTAGCTTCAATGGTGTTAGTGTTTCTGAGCCTGGCACAATATTTCCTGCTGGAACAGAAGGAGTGGCAACTGCCCATTGTGTAACCTCTGGAATGTGGTCGGTTGGGTACGACACAAGTTTTTATGTAATAATTTATGGCAAGCCTAAAATATGTGCAATAACGAGTGACTCCAATAATCATTCTGTAATTTATATTGACAGTTCTTGGCTGCCTGGGATCGCCTCAATAACGGTAAAACGGAAAGCAACAACTAATTCGTGGCAAACAGTAGGCACTATTAACCCAGGAGATAGTTTAGTGTTTACAGACATCACAGCCAATACAGCTTCACAGCAATATACTTATAAATTAGAAGGAGGTTTTTGTTCAGAAGGTAACCAAATAACTACAATACACTTGCAAGCAAATGGTAATAATTTAAGCTGGAATGGGGCAGATCCTAACTTACGTGGTTATTATATTTATAAGCGAAATAGTTTGGGGAGTTTTAGCTTGATTGATAGCACTGCGAGTCTTACATATACAGATCCAAACTTCCAGAATGGCGATGAATATTTTATTGGTATGTTTATAATGATAATGGATGTCAATCTACAGCGTGGAGAAGCGCAAAAACGCCATTATTTATTAAATCAAATCGCTTAACTGTCAATATTTCGGGAATTGATGAAACAAAAGTTATAGTAAATAAATATTATGTGAGTAGTAATGTATTAAATGTAATGCTAAATAAAGCAAGCGATATATATATAAGAGATGTTTTAGGGAGAGAAATAGTTCATGAGTATAGTAGTAATCTTTCACTTCCACTTACCTCTGGTCTTTATATTATGAATGTTGGGGCAAGGGGATTTAAAGTTCTAATTCCTTAGTAGGTTCTACTTTAAATTGTTTTTTAGAGACTCTAATTTAGGAGTGAATAAACATTTAAGTTGAAGAGGCTATTACTTCAACCGCTTCATTAAGTTTTTTCCTGTAATGGCAGAAGCGGTGAGCAATCCGGCAGAAAGCGCTCCGCCCACACCACAGCTCACAATATCTTGCCCGGTTAAATACAAGTTTTTAATTGGTGATTTTGGGCGCAAAAAAGTTTGGCTAAAGCGCTTCACATCGTGGTTAATGCCATATAATTCACCTACTTCGTAATTAGTGAAATGCTTGGTGCTTAGTGGTGTAGAGAGTTCGTAATAATCAATTTTATCGCGCAGTTGCGGTTCTTGCTCAAATAGTTTTTCGAGTAGTCGCTGGCTTAGTTTTTCTTTTTGCGCTTCGTAATCTTGTCCTCTTTTTTTCCAAGGTTGGTTGCTCCATGCTGCGTACCATTCGTAAGGCGCAAGCGTAACAATTTCAATAGTGGAGCGTTCAGGAAATTCAGCCTCCCAAGCAGGATCTTTTGCCGATGGAAATGATATATAAACAACAGGAATTTCGCTATCCGGATTGGCGAGATAGTTTTTAATATTTAGATCGTGGTCGTAGTTATCAGGAAATATCCAATAGTTTGCTTTGCCCAAATTCAACGAAGATTTTGAATGCCTTAACCCGATGTAAAGACACACATGCCCAACAGAAGGAGTAAGCTGCGTTAGTTTTTTATCTAAATGATTTTGCTGCACAATTTCTTTCGGCAGCAATTTTTTGAAAGTGGTATTTATTCCGGTATTGCTCACAATAGTTGGCGCAAAATATTCTTCTCCGCTTTCCATTTTCACACCAATAGCTTTGTTGTTTTTTAAAATAATTTCTTTTACTGGAGCGTTTACAAAAATTTCGCCTCCGGCTTCACAAATAGCAGGTGCAATAGTTTCAAATATTTTTCCTGCACCGCCAACAGGATAATTTCCACCGCGCATGTAATGTTTTGCTAAAATGGCGTGCATCATAAAACTGCTTTCGGCAGGAGGTAAACCATAGTCGCCAAACTGCCCTGTGAGCACGGCAATCAACTTTCTATTTTGTGTAATAGATTGCAAAACTTCCAAAGTGGTTTTGTTCCATTTCAATGCTTTTTTACGAAGCCAAGTACTCAAAAACGGCTGCAAAAATCGAGGCAATAACTTCTCGGTAAAAAAGCCCATTTGCGCTCGCTGTGCATCGTAAATTGCTTGCACATAATGGTCTATTGCCAGTTGGTCATTTGGCTCAGGAAAATAGGTTTTTAGTTTAGCCTTAAACTCTTCTTTACCTTTTGCATAATCGTAAACTTCTTTACCGAAAATCATTTTGTCGTAAACTTCACCCATGTCTGCCCATTTCAGTTGGTCGTTGCTCAGGTATTTAAAAAGCTTAGTCATCAAATTTTTCTCGTTCTGCATTTCGCCAACATAGTGAATGCCCACATCCCACAAATAACCTCTGCGCATATAAGCATGTGTGAACCCTCCGGCTGTGTAGTGCTGTTCCAAAACAAGCACGCGCTTTCCTTCTTTTGCAAGCAAGGCAGCAGTTGCCGTTCCGCCCATTCCGGAGCCAACCACAATTACATCAAAATTGTCTGAAGGTTTATGTGTGAGAAACGATTTTACGTGCTTTGATTTCACCATGTTGCAATGTTTTTAGCAGGTTGAAGAAAAACAGTTTTTACGAATAAGTAAATCTAAAATTTTATATTTCAGTATTGCTAATTGTGGTTTCGGTAGTGTGCTATTTTTTTTATTTTTGCTGCAGAAGAAACACTTTGCACACACTGCAAAACCACCTTTAATTTTTAAAAATATCCGAACCTGAATTACAATGGCTGAATGGGAGGGAAAATCGAGAGGAACGCCTTTGGGCTATAGAATTTTTGTTTTTATTCTGTCAAATTTTGGTGTTTATCCTGCTTATTTGTTGCTTACTTTTGTGGCGATTTATTATGTGTTTTTTTCCTCAAAAACCACACCGCACATCATTAGTTTTTATACTAAAAGAATTGGCTGGAGCAAGTTAAAAGCATGGTGGAAATTATATGTTACTTATCACCTAATTGGGCAAACGCTTATTGATAGAGTTGCCGTAACCGCAGGTTTGAGCAAGCAAATAAAAACAGCGCTGCAAGGAAACGAAAACATAAAGGAATTAGTGAAAAGAAACCAAGGTGGAATTTTGCTTAGCTCGCATTTTGGCAATTGGGGAATTGCGGCACATCGACTTATGAATTATGGCAGTGATGTGAATGTATTGGTTTACGATACCGAACACGAGCAGATTAAGCAATATCTGAGTGGTGTTACCGGTGGTATAAAGTTTAAAGCTATTGTAATTAAAAACGACCTTTCGCATATTTATGAAATAGGCGAAGCGCTGCAACGAAACGAAGTTATTTGCATGACTGCCGATAGATATTTGCCCGGAAACAGAACGGTGAGCGCAAAGTTTTTTAATGAAGAAGCACTTTTCCCTGCAGGGCCTTTTCAGCTTATTAAATCTTTTAAAGTTCCTTACACTTTTGTGTATGGTGTGAAAACAGGATTAACACAATACGATTTTTTCGCGAAGCCGATAAGAGAAGTTACACCAAAAACTACTTTGCAAGATATTGTGAACGATTACGCTCAGGACTTAGAAGGCATGGCAAAAAAATATCCTGAACAATGGTTTAATTATTTCGATTTTTGGAAAAAATAATCACTTATGAAACTGCCAATTTCCGGTGCTGTACTTTGGGATTTGATACCACAAAAAAATCCATTTGTTTTAATTTCTACCATCGAAGAAATAGAAGGAAATAAATGCACAACTACTTTTTTGGTTGAAGAAAACCATGTGATGGTAAATAATAATACACTTACCGAAGGCGGTTTAATAGAGAATATTGCACAAACTTGTGCCGCCAAAGCCGGCTACGAAAGTGTGTTGGAAGGCAAGCCAATTCCGCTTGGTTTTATTGGTGATGTACGCAATTTTGCTTGCAAAAGTTTACCTAAAACCGGAAGTATAATTTCTACCATTATAGAAGTGGAACACAAAGTGTTTAATACATTTATTATTTCCGGAGTGGTGTATGAAAATGGAAATGAAATTGCGTGCTGCAAAATGAAAGTATTTGAAGAAGAGAAGTAAATTTTATTCTCTCAAGTTTATACTTCTAATGTTAATCCATCGTAAGCGATAAAGAAATTTTTTGGGAGTGTAGCTTGCCGAGTTTCATGTGTTCCGGCATGGTGACTGATATGAATAAAATAAACTTTTTTTGGGTTCAGTTCTGTAGCAAGTTCAATAGCTTGAGCAAATGTAAGGTGCGAATGATGCTCTTGGTCGCGCAAAGCATTCAGTACTAAAACATCTAAGTTTTTCAACTTTTCTTTTTCGCTTGGTGCAATGGTTTTGCAATCGGTTACGTAAGCAAAATTCCCCATTCTAAAACCCAACACAGGCATTTCTGCGTGCATCACTTCGGCAGGTGTAATTGCCAAATCGCCAATGCTGAATGGTGCATTTGAAATGCGTTTAAAATTCACTTTGGGTAAATACGGATAATTAGTTTTTCTAAAAACGTAAGCGTGTAATTCTCTAATTCCTTCTTCAGAAAATTCGTTGCAGTAAATATCAATTGGCTTTTGCAAAATAAAGTTGAGCGAACGAATTTCATCTAAACCGCCAATGTGGTCGCGGTGCGGATGCGTAACTAAAATAGCATCGAGCGTTTTAATGTTTTCGCGTAAAAACTGTTGGCGCAAATCTGGACCCATATCCACCAAAAGTTTCAGGTTTTCTGTTTCTACAAAAATAGAACAGCGCAGGCGGTTATCTCGTGGGTCGCTGCTGGTACAAACTTCGCAACTACAGCCTATTTGTGGTATTCCTGAACTTGTGCCTGTGCCTAAAAAAGTAATTTTCACGGTAGTAATTATCCGAAAAGCGTTTCAGCTTTTGAGCTTAAAATTTTTAGATATAAATTTCGCGTGTCTTCGGTTAAAGCTTCCGGAACAACATTTATTTCGGTAAGTATTTCCATTAAGCTATTTATTTTCGCTTCTATGTCGTGAAATTTATTGATAACTACTACACGCTTACTTTCCAGCACGCAATAGCCATTGTTGAAATTACCTTTTTCATAGCGAACCGAATAGCCGCTTTCTTCGTAAATGTCTTCAATTTTTTTCAGCAATGCGGCATTGTACTTAAACATAATCCTACTTCAATTTTTATTTCTGAAAAGCATAAGTGAATATGCTAAACTTGCAACGAATTTAATGTTTTATCGCAAGCGGTTTAATTATGAAGAAACAAACACTGTTGATATTTCTTTTTCCATTGTTTTTAATGGCACAGCAAGCACCTGTTATCCAATTTGATTTGAATAATATTGGCAAGAAAAAAACAGAAACAAAACCTTCGGAAAATATAGAGCAGGAACAAACCACAACTTATCCTTCGGATGATGAAGAACCGGATGCCGATAAGCCAAAAAAGGAAAGGAAAGTGAAGCAGGCAAAAGCTGAAAAGCCCTTGCCGGAAGAAAAAGAAGAAGAGAAGCCGGATTTTAGAAATGGTTTGTTCAAAGGTTTGTTTTTTGCGGGATTAAATGCCTGCCAAGTAGATGGCGATGATGCTTCAGGTTACAGCTATTTGGGTGCGCACGTTGGCGTTGGCGCAATGGTGAAATTTCATAAATACATGAGCGTGAGCATGGAAATTTTGTACAATATGAAAGGAGCACAAAGGCGATTATTTAATAATAACACGGCCGACAGTAGTTTTAGATTGGTACACGATTATGTGCAAGTGCCGTTTTTATTTAATGTACACGATAAGCGAATTGTGATGTTTAGCGCAGGCATTTCGCTTGGTTATATGGTGCGTTTTCAGCAAATTATTAGCGGTAAAGATTACACACATCCCGATCCTTCTGCACCAATAGCATCGCAGTTTTTAAAAGACCCTCGAAGGTTTGATGTGTGTGCCGAAGTAGGTTTACATTTTGTAATTAAAGAGCAGTTTGCATTAGGTGGAAGATTTTCGTACTCTCTATTAGGAATGCGCGATGCCTTACCGGGTTCCAAGGTGCGAAAGCAATATAACAATGTGCTTACGTTTCGCTTTATGTATATTTTGAGCCCTAAAAAGAAAAAATAATCTCGGGGCGGGTAGCTAATCCCCACTTATTTTATCTAAAATTAAACCCCAAATTTTATTTTTTCCAAGTTGAAAAACACTTGTTAGTTCACGATAGTCATTCAGTTTTATTTTGTTGGTCTGCTTATAGTTATTAAGCATTTTAAGTGCCTTAAACATCTTGCTGAAATCTGTATCGGGTGTGTGTAATTTTTTTAAGCGTAGAAATTTAGAATGCCTTGCAATAAGCTGTGTGGCTGTGTTGTAATCTTTTAATTGAATAAAGCACGCAATTTGTAACATTCGCAGATTCAACTCATCTAACACCATAATATTTTTATCGTTCAGCGCGAAGCCTTCATTCACGTATTCCAAAGCTTCTTCGGGTTTGTGATGAAGAAGATAATATTTTGCATATTGAAAGTAAGCGCCCATGCGTGGCGAAACCACAATTTCAAACTTTAAACTCAGGTCAAAAATTTCTTTTAAAAGTTGCTCGGCCATTTTAAAGTTGCCTATAATAAGTGCAACATCGTGGTACAAGCCTAAATGGTAATAGTTGGTATATACAAGCGGATAATGCCTATTCCAAAGTTCGCTGTAAAGTTGAAAGGCTGCGGTGTAGTTGCTTGCGTTTAAATTGGCTTCTGCCAATGCTCGAATTACATAAACGCGGTCAAATTCCATGAATAAATCAGCACATTCTTCGTATTGCGAAAGAGCGTGCTTTAGGTGTGTAATTATTTGTTCGCTATTGTTGGTGTAATGTGTGTGGTACCAAGCTAATGTGCAGTGTAATTGATAGTTTGCCTTAGGTAAATTTTTGCCTTTAATTTGTTTTTCCAATGTGGCAAATTCCTGAAGCAAAATGGGTTCAAATGTTTTTTGCTTTCCTTGCGCGTACATGTATTGCAAGTACACAGAAAGGTGCATTAAGCTAATTTGCAGTTCTTCATCTTTGCTTTTAATTTTTCTTGTTTTCAAATATTGCTTTGCATAGTGCCATGTTTTATCAGGGTCGTAAAATTCAAAACCCATTTGCCTGCAAAGTTTAAAGGCTACTAAGTAAAAATAGGATTTGTCTATTTCAATTTTTCCCGAATCAATTTTGCGCTCGTTAATTTTTAGTTCGTGATAAATGTGCGTGTGTAAATGTCTTCTGCCTAAAAAAGCAAGTTGTTCTATGATGCTGTCTGTGCCAACTAATTCAAGGCATTTGCCGTATAAAACAGAAGTGATTTTATCGGCATAAGAACGCGAAAATTGATGGCTTTCAAATATTTCTTGCTCAGCATTTTCGTTGCTTCGGTACTTGCACAAATGTAGTATTACTGTGCGCTCATTACCTTTCCATTCGTATTCTTTTATCTGCTCAATTTCATCTGGTGTCATTACACAGAGCAGTTCGCGCAAATAGCCCATAGGCAAAAATTATAGTGCAATCTTCAGCACATCGCCTACTTTTATTGGGCGCTGCTGTATAAATTCATTTTCCGATTTAAGTTTTTGAACTGTGAGTCCATCGTATTTTTGAGTAATAGACCACAAAGTATCTCCTGGCTGAACCACGTATTCAATACAATTGCAATCTTTGTTTATTGTTTTTGAAGGGGCTTGAACGTAAACTACTTTTTCACCGGTTTTAATTTTTAGTTTTTGCCCAACATTTATGCGCGATGAGTGTAGTTTATTTTGTCGCATAATTTCACTTGTAGTAGTGTTGTAGCGATCTGCAATTTTGCCTAAAACTTCACCGCTTTTTACGGTATGTGTGCTGTAAACAGGTTCATATTTTTTTTCGGTTTTGGCAGGAATGTTTTCGGTTGAAGCGCTTGCAATTAAAGAATCTGCTTCTGGTGTTGAGTTACTTGCCGTAGCTGTTTGCGGTGTAGTTTGTTCTGCCGAGCTTGGTGCAACTTGTTGTATTATTTTTAGTTTAGCTCCTGGGTGAATATGGTCGCTGCGCAAGCCGTTCCATTTTTTTAATTCTGCTACTGAGCAAGCATATTTGGCCGCAATTCTTTGTAGCGACCAGCCTTTTTTTACGATTTCAAAAATGATTTTTGGCGTAGCTGTAATTGCCATCACAACATCTTGTTGCGCCATTAGTGGGTCGTTTAAAATTTCATTTCTGCGCGCTTCAAAAGTTGAAAAATAGTTTACAGGTAAATTAAGCGGAAATCCATTTTGAGTGAAAGGAACAACTCCTGCACGCAACGAAGGATTTAAAAACTGCAATTCATCTAACGGAATTTCTATGGTTTTTGCAATATGTGCTAACGAAATTTTGCCTGGCATTTTTATGGTATCAACAGCGTATAATTCACGCTTTGGCTCGGCAGATTTTAGGCTGTAATCGTTGGCATAAAACATAGCATAAGTTGCTGCAATATAAATTGGCACATAGCTTCTTGTTTCTGCCGGAAGGTAAGGCATAATTGTCCAAAAATTTCGTGAGCCACCGGAACGCGCAATAGCTTTATTTACGTTGCCCGGTCCTGAGTTGTATGCTGCTAAAACCAAATGCCAATCGCCATAAATATCATACATCTGCTTTAGGTAATTTACTGCGGCTTCGGTGCTGCGTTTTGGGTCGCGCCTTTCGTCCACAAATGAATTTATTTCAAGCCCAAGCATTTTGCCTGTACCAAACATCAATTGCCATAAGCCTGTTGCTCCGGCACGCGATACTGCGTGTGGATTCATGGCAGATTCGATTATGGGTAAATATTTTAGCTCTAACGGCAATCCTTTTTTGTCTAATGCTTCTTCAAAAAGTGGAAAATAGATTTGTGCATTTGCCAACATGCGCGTCATTAAAGCCCTGCGTTTATACACAAAAAGGTCTATAAAACTTTTTACTTCACGGGTGTAAGTCATGGGAATTACGGCAGGAATTTCTTGCAATCGCAAAAACATTTCGTTGTCGGTATAGCGCGGCAGTTGGTCTTGCGGAAAGTTGATGTATTGCTCTAACTCCCACTGCGGAAGATAAAATTTATCTTTGGTGAAAGTAACATAATACATGCTGTCTATGTCTTTCATCACAGGGTCTAATTCGCAACGTTCGGTTACAAAATCTTGCGAAAAAGCAACCGAGAATGAACAAAAAAGCGCCCAACAAGAAAAGATTAGTTTCTTCATAACAATTCAAAGATAACATTCAGCCTTCATTCTATAAAGTTTGTCGGCTTTATTCACAAATACTTTGCAAAAAAGGTAAACTCATTTTGTACTTAAAAATTGCTTTTTTAACGTTGAAAAATATTGTACTTATTACTATGCAATTCCAGTTTTTGTAGGTTTTGAAAAACTTCAACCAACAGTATAAAAATTAGGTTTATTTGCCTCGCGAAAAATTAGGTATGAAAGAGATTTTTAAAATATTTTCGGTTGTAATTTTGCTTGCCGTTGCTGTTGTTTCATGCAAGCAAGAATTTTCACCCAAGCCAAAGGCATATCCGCGAGTTGTGTTTCCAGAGCGTGGCTATACCTTGTTTTCGCCTGCCGGTTGCCCGTTTCAGTTTGAAGTGCCTTCGTATGCAAATGTGGTGGAAGACACGATTTACTTCGATAAATTTATCAAGGGAAGTTGTTGGTACAATATTCAAATTCCGGAATTTAATGGCGTGGTGAACTTTACTTACAAGCCGATAAACAAAGACGAAACGCTCGAAAAGTTAATTGAAGACGCGCATAAGCTTTCGTTCAAACATACCAAACGTGCTGATTATATTGACGAAGTAGTGATTCAAAATCCAAATAAAGTTGGCGGTTTGCTTTATGAAGTTGGCGGAGATGCGGCTTCAAATGTTCAGTTTTTTCTCACCGATTCGGTTCATCATTTTATTCGAGGTGCTTTGTATTTTAACAATACACCCAATGCAGATTCTATGCAGCCGATAGTGAACTTTGTGAAAGAAGATTTGCGCGTGATGCTTAAATCTTTCAAGTGGAAATAAGCTCATTAACAAGGTCGAAAGTGAAAATTTTAGACTGATTTTGAAAAAACTATTTTACTTTTCGCAATAAGAAAATATGTTTGCAAAAGAAAATTAAAACACATGTCTAAAGTTATAGGTGGAATTTTTATGGTAGTTGGAACTTTTCTTGCTATCTGGATTGCTTTTTTATGGGGAAATTCTTCAAATTTTTTGAGCTACAACGACCCTGCAAAATATCAAACATATTTGCAAACAGGTTTGGCAGTTCCTACGCTTATTGCAGTATTCTTATTGAGCGTGGGTTCAATTTTTATGTTCGTTGCTAAAGAGCCAAATTTAAAGTAAGCCGAGTTTAGGTTTTTAAAATAATTGCACAAAAGCCATTCGCTGTAAAAGTGAGTGGCTTTTATTTTTTGCATATTTGAGAAAAGGCGCTTAACCTTAACATACGAAATTTTTTATGGACGAAGAATTACTAAAACAATTAGAAGAAGATTTAAGCGTTTGCCGCGAATATTTAAGGCAAGTTGCCATTGCTATGCGCAAAGGAGAAGTGAGTAATTATCCGATTTTTATTGCACATCGCGAAGAAATAGATTTGGGCGTGCCAATTATTCATCGCTCCGAAATGGATTTGTATTGGAGTTTTAGCGCTTCGCACTTAGAAGATTTTGTGAACAAGAAAATAGTTGTTTTAGAGAAAGTTGATGACTTTAAAAATGCTTATCGCGACCCCGCAATTTATATTTGTGTTTTTGTGGTTGATGCAGCAGAAGGTAGCTTTGTTTCTATTCCCTTTGATAAAACCAACTTGCCTCCAAATAGCCAACCGCAACTGAACTAAACAATATTTTTTATGCGTATTTCTGAACTCTACCAACATTTTAAAAACAGTAGTGGAGTAACTACCGATAGCCGGAATATTCAACAAGGTACTATTTTTTTTGCACTTAAAGGCGCAAATTTTAATGGTAATTTGTTTGCAGAAGAAGCACTTGCAAAAGGTGCAAACTTTGCAGTAGTTGATGAGCAGCAATTTGCTGAAAATGATAAAATTTTGTTGGTTGAAAATGTGCTGGAAACCCTGCAACAGCTTGCACTATTTCATCGTAAAAAGTTTTTTGGGAAAGTGATTGCACTTACCGGCAGCAACGGCAAAACCACCACTAAAGAATTAGTGGCAGCAGTGCTTGCTACAAACTTTTCTACTCGCGCCACAAAAGGCAATTTGAATAATCATATCGGCATTCCGCTCACCTTGCTTTCTATTTCCGCAGAAACTGAATTTGCTATTATCGAAATGGGCGCAAACCATCAAAAAGAAATTGAAAGTTATTGCAAGTATGTAGAGCCCGATTTTGGTTTAATCACTAATGTGGGAATGGCACACTTAGAAGGTTTTGGAGGTTTTGAAGGCGTAGTAAAAGGCAAAACAGAGCTATATCGTTATTTGTCTTCTGCCGGAGGCAAAATATTCTTAAATAGTAACAATGAGATACTTTCTGCAAAAGCGGCCGAAGCAGGATTTTCATCTTCTGATATTGTGACATACGGCACTAAGGAAAATAGCTTTTGCCATGCGCAATTAACTGAAGGAGAGTTTCTTTCTTTTAGTTTAGAAAGCCAAAAAATACATACGAATTTGGTGGGCAACTACAATTTTGAAAACGCTTTAGCGGCATGTTGCATCGGAAAATATTTTGGTGTTGAATTTCAAAAAGTAAAAACTGCTTTGGAAAATTATGTGCCGGCAAATAACCGTTCGCAGCAAATTGTAAAAGATGGGAATGCAATTATTTTAGATTGCTACAACGCCAACCCCAGCAGCATGAAAGCAGCAATAGAAAGTTTCGCTAAATCGGAATACACCACTAAAGTGGTAATTCTTGGAGGAATGAAAGAAATGGGCGAAAGTAGCGCCAGTGTTCATGCTGAAATTGCAGCTTTGGTAAAAGAAAAGCATTTTGCCCAAGTAATTTTTGTAGGAAAAGAATTTGGGTCAGTGGATTTTGGCAAAAAATTTGAAACCACAGAAGCGGCTCAAACTTGGATTGCTAACCAAAAGTTTAACAACGTACACATTTTAGTGAAAGGCTCACGCGCTTACCAATTAGAAAAATTGTTTTAACCCAAATTAAGCAATAGAAATTTAAGCGAGATGAAATAATACGAAAACAAAAAAGGGTTTTAGCTTTTATGCTAAAACCCTTGGTTCTACTTGTCGGGGTAGCAGGATTCGAACCTGCGACCCCCTGCTCCCAAAGCAGGTGCGCTAACCGGGCTGCGCTACACCCCGAAACTAATACCGCTATTTGCAGCGGTGAGAGAGGGATTCGAACCCTCGGTACCCTTTTGAAGTACGACAGTTTAGCAAACTGTTGGTTTCGGCCACTCACCCATCTCACCGAATTGGCTTCTTTAGAACTACTCCTTCCGCGAAAGGGACGGCAAAAATATAAATATCATTAGGCTATCAAAATGAAAAGCGAAAAAAATATTTACAAGCTACAATTTATTTTATTGTAAAAGACTTTTGTATTGTTATCTTTGCACTCCTTTTTTAAAAACGCTTGCTTTTAGTAGCTAAGTTTTGAACATGTAAAATTGAATAAAGTGAAAGGGTTGAAGGAGTTTCAAATTCCATTTGTAGGTTTGAAAATTGGTGTTCACGAGTTTAACTATAACTTAAACAAGAGTTTTTTTGAACACTTTCCCGATTCGCCCATTGGTAATTGCGAAGTGAACGTGAAACTTGAGTTTGACAAAAAGGAAACGCTCTTTGTACTTAATTTTTTCATAGATGGAAAAGTAGCTGTAGAGTGCGACCGATGTTTAGCTCCCTACGAAAAGGAAATTTTTGGCGATTATACTTGTTATGTAAAATTGCTCGGAAATCCTGATGCAGATGCGGAAGACGATGAAATTATTTTTATCGGAAAAGACGAGTCGCATATTGATGTTGCTCAACTTATCTATGAATATGTAGTACTTTGTTTGCCCATTCAAAAAATACCGTGTGCTGAACCCGGAAAAGATGAAAGATGCAACCAAGCAGTATTAAAATATTTAAACCAGCAGGAGCAAAAAAGCCATAATGAACAAGCTTTTGACCCACGTTGGGAAGCCTTGAAAAAACTAAATAAAAATTAGATAACTTTTAAATTTTAAACAATGCCAAATCCGAAGCACCGACATTCAAAAGCACGCAGAGATAAGCGCAGAACGCATTACAAAGCAGAAGCTCCTACTACAGGCGTAGATCAAGCAACTGGTGAAGCTCATTTGTTGCACAGAGCTCATTGGAGTGAAGATAAACTTTACTATCGCGGTAAAGTAGTAATTGATAAAAGCGCAAAGTAAAATAATAACTTAGCTTAATGTTTTGCCTGTTTGGTTCGCCAAACGGGCTTTTTGTTTTATACCTACTTCATACATAAATGTACATATATATTGAAAATTACAACATAATAAATTGCCCATTTCTGCCTAATAGAATTAGGCTATTACCCCAGATTATGTTTGTTTTTAGCTTGCTATTTTAGAATGGATAAGTGCTTTGTGTAACATCAGTATAAGCAATAAGCATTGGCATATACATACTGTGGTCTATTTCTTTGCCTGCTCCACCGTACATTGCTGCTGATTTTGGGTCGCCTTTTTGCTCTTTTGCATACGCTACTCCGGCTTTTAAATCTTGTTCAAAAAGCTCTACAATGCCTTCGTTGGTTACTTGCGGCCCGGTTACACAAAAGTGAAAAGCATTAGGAAACTGCTGCCCGTTCATTCGCCAACCTTTTGTTTTTAAATAATCGTTTACATGGTAAATATTAAATACATCGGAACTAATGGCAGTAATAAATAAAGAACGACCAATAAGTTTTAATTCAGGAATAGAATCAACTACCTTTTGAAGCCTTTTGTTTACATCAAATATTTTGCGGGCGCGATTCATGTAGCCTTCTTTGCCATAATGAACCATTGCTGCCCAAGTTGCAGCAAACAATCCACCAGATTTACTTCCATTAAATCCGGTTGAAACATACACGCCTCCCGGCCAATCTACTTCACCATAATATTGGTATCTGCGCAGCTGCTCGTTTCTAAACAAAACGGTTGAAGTTCCTTTAAGTGAATAACCGTATTTATGTGTATCGGCAGAAATTGCTGTTACGCCAGGTAGGCGAAAATCAAAAACAGGGCAGGCAATTCCCAGCGGCTCTGCCCAAGCCAAAATAAAACCACCTAAGCAGCAATCAACATGTAAACCAACGTTGTGTTTCACGGCAATATCAGAAAGTTTTGAAATTGGGTCAATAATGCCGTGTCCGTAGTTTCCGGCAGAACCCACAATCATCACTGTGTTTGAATTGATTTTACTTTCTAAATCTTGCACATCAACTTCGTAGTTACTATCTAATTTTGCTACTACGGTTTTCATGTTTAAATAGTGTGCAGCTTTGTAAAAAGCCGGGTGTGCACTAACGGGAAGCACAATTTCAGGTTGTGAAATTCCTTTATCAACGCCCCATTCGCGGTGAACATAAACCGATTGAAAAATACTATCAGTTCCTCCGGTGGTGAGTGAGCCGCAAGCCTTTTGCTTTGGGTCTCTTTTGTTCACTTCTTCTGCGTGAAAAAGCCCTAAAGTCATCGAAATAATTTCGCCTTCGTATTTGGTGAGCGAAGGGCAAACATCGCGCTGTATGGAGTTTACCTGCGAATAATAACCAAAAGCTTCATTCAAAAAATCGTAGTGGTCTTGATCGCCATGATAAAATGAACCTGAAATTTTTCCACCTTTCCAAGGAGCGCTTTCGGCATCGTGCATTTCTTTTATTTGGCGCAAAACTTCTTGGCGCGAACTGCCTTTTTCGGGCATGTTGTGGTGCGTTTCGTATTTATCTCTATAAGGAAAAAGAGAATCTACCATCGCTGGGTCGTTGCGCATTTCGTTCATCACTAAATCTATTTTCTTTTCATCGCTCATGCTGCGCTGCACTGCGCGAGCTACCGATGGAAGATGTTTTACAATCTGCTTTTCAATAAATTTTGCGATAGACATGATTCTTCTCCTTTTTTTAAAAATACTGCGGCAAAATAAGCACTTTCTTAATTTGCTTGTGATGCCGAAACAGATATTTGCGGATTTTATGCTAAAAAGCTATGATTTCAGCATTTTAATCGTTTTAAGCTTTGAAACAGAACGAATTTAATATTTGTGTACTATGTTTTTTTGTTTGTTGATTATCAGTATCATTCATATTTGTATTAAATATATGTATATGTGTAAAACATATAATTTCAATCTTTCTTTGGTTTTATTCGGAAATTTATTAGTATCTTTGCACTCCGTTTTACGGAAACGTTCTCATAACGCTTTATTGTTCACTAAAAATTTAAATGATAAGCATGGAAAAAAAGCGCATCCTGATAATAACTCAGGAAATGGATCCCTACATTAACCTCACTGAAGCTTCAAAAATCTTAAACCAACTACCAAAGCACTTTTTAGAAAGTGGTAATGAAATTAGAGTTTTAATGCCCAAATTCGGAAATATAAACGAAAGAAGACATAAACTACACGAAGTTGTTCGCTTAAGCGGTATCAATGTAATCATAAACGATGAAGATTATCCTTTAGTAATAAAAGTAGCCTCTTTGCCTGGTGCTCGTTTGCAAGTATATTTCTTGGACAACGAAGATTTCTTTAAGCGCAAAGCAGTATTTACTGATGAAGACAACAACTATTTTGAAGACAACAGCGACCGCATGGTTTTCTTCTGCAAAGGAACATTGGAAACTGTTCGCAAATTTGGTTGGGCTCCGGATATTATTCATTGCGTGGGTTGGATGACAAGTTTAATTCCGATGTATTTGAAAACTACTTACAAAGACGATCCTGTTTTTGCAAACTCCAAAGTGGTTTACACCGTTTACAAAAACGAATCTCCGGCTGCCTTAAACAATAATTTTTCTGAACTTTTGCGCATTAGCAACGATATTACGCCACAGCACATCGAATATTTTAAAAATGGCGATAACGCAAGTTTGCTTATTGGTGGAACAGAATTTGCAGATGCTTTGATTGTAGAAGAAGACCAATTAGACGATAAGGTTCAGAAATATGTAAAGAAGACAAAGAAACCAACTTTAAACATGAGCCTTGGCGAAGGCAATGTGGAAGAAGTGAGTAAGTTTTTCTTTACCGTTATGAATTAAAAAAGCATTGAAGGCATAAAATTTTTTTTGTAGCCTTGCGTTTTAGCACAACTAAAGAAAAACTAAGAAATTGAAATACATTACAAATTTTGCAGTGGGTTTGGCGCTCACTGCATTTTTTTTTGAAGCAAGCTCTTGTAAAGAGCCTGTAATTACCGATAAAGAGCTTTTGGCAAATGACGAAGAACTGCTTTTGGGCACTGCCGATACTTTTGCCGTAAACAGTTTTGTGCTGCGCGAAACTAATGTGAAAACAAGTGGCGTAGGCGGAGGTGTTTTGGGCAATATCACCGACCCTGTTTTAGGTTCTTCTTCTGCAGGGTTTTATGCCAATTTTAGAACCACCACCAACAATATAAATTTTGGCGATAACTTAGTTTTAGATTCTTGTGTTTTAGTTTTCCGCTACCGCGCAAAATACGGCAGCAACACGCAGCCAATAAACATTGGCGTGTATGAATTAGATGAAAATATTTATCCCGAAACAAATTATTACAGCAATGCAAGTTTTGCAATAAAAACACCTCCGGTGGCGCAGGTAAACAACTTTGTGCCAAATACTACCGATAGTGTGAAAGTTTATGGTTTTACTTTCAGCCCGCAGTTGCGTATTAAACTAAGCAACGATTTTGGAAATAAATTGCTTTTGGCAGATACTTTTAGTTTATCCAGCAGCTCTACTTTTCTTTCTTACATGAAAGGACTTAGAGTTTCCGTTCAGCCCGGCTCACAAGGCAACGGAATGGTAGCTTTAGACCTTTATTCTTCTGAAACAGGAATAATACTTTACTACCGAAATAGCGCCAGCGATTCATTGGCTTATGCGTTCCCGATTTCGTCATCAGGGCAAACAGTAAATAGATTTGAAAACACTTTCAGTAGCACAGTAAACCAGTATTTAAACAATACTGAAACCAATAACGATGAAGTTTTACCAATTATAAGCGGTGGCGGCACAAAAGTGAAAATTACTATTCCGCAATTCGATTCGCTACCGAAAGAAATTGCTATAAATAAAGCAGAAATTCTACTGCCACTTTCAACAGTTTATGGCAGCTACGATTCTATTTTCACACCATTGCCAAGCATTGGCTTTTATAGAATAGATGATTTGGGACTTGAAAAAGATGACACACAGTTTTTAAATGGAAAATTAGAAACCGTAACCATAAATGGCGAAACCATAAAACGCTATCGAGTGAACATTACTCAATACGCTCAAAATTTATTGAAAGGAACTTACAAAAACAATGGCTTTACACTTGCCGCTCCCGATGCCAGCGGAGCACGAGTAGTTTTAGCCAATACCACCGATAAAAACCACAAAATTGCCCTTAGAATAATTTACACTAAACTTTAGAAATTATGTGCGGAATTGTAGCTTACATTGGAAAAAAAGAAGCGTATCCAATTTTAATTAAAGGATTAAAACGTTTAGAATATCGCGGTTATGATAGCGCAGGAGTTGCTTTGCTCAACAAAGGCGAGTTGAAAATTTTTAAAAAGAAGGGCAAGGTTGCCGATTTAGAAACTGCCACTGCAAACCAAGATGTTTCGGGCAGTTTGGGAATGGGCCACACGCGCTGGGCTACACACGGTGAACCCAACGATAGAAACAGTCATCCGCACCTTTCACAATCGGGCGAAATTGCTATTATCCACAACGGAATAATTGAAAATTATGCTACGCTGAAAGAAGAACTCATCAATCGCGGGCATGAATTTAAAAGCGATACCGATTCCGAAGTTTTAGTTCATTTAATTGAAGAAATTAAAGAACAAGAAAAGTGCAATTTGGGTGAAGCAGTTCGCTTGGCATTGGGGCAAGTAATTGGTGCGTATGCCATAGTAGTAATTTCGCGCAACGACCCTGCTAAACTTATTGGTGCACGAAAAGGAAGCCCATTAGTAGTTGGTATTGGTGAAGAAGGTGAATACTTTATGGCAAGCGATGCCACACCGATAATTGAATACACACGCAAAGTATTGTATTTAGAAGATGGAGAAATTGCTTATATTCTCGATGGAGAACTTGATGTGCGCACTATTGCCGACCAAGCGGTTTCGCCTTTTATTCACCAATTAGAAATGAATTTAGAAGCCATAGAAAAAGGCGGCTACCCTCATTTTATGCTCAAAGAAATTCATGAGCAACCACGCTCTATTTACGACAGTATTCGAGGTAGATTCGATGCGCACAGCGGTACTTTTGCCATGCGCAGTTTAAAAGAATACGAGCAAAAAATTAAAGGCTTAAAACGCATTATCATCGTAGGTTGCGGCACTTCCTGGCACGCAGGTTTGGTGGGCGAATATTTGTTTGAAAACTTAGCTCGCATTCCGGTTGAAGTTGAATATGCCAGTGAGTTTCGCTATCGCAATCCAATAATTAACGAAGATGATTTGGTAATTGCTATTTCACAAAGTGGAGAAACTGCTGATACTTTAGAAGCCATGCGCGTTGCTAAAGAACATGGCGCTACCGTTTTTGGACTTTGCAATGTGGTTGGCTCTTCAATTCCACGATTGAGCAATGCCGGAGCTTACACACATGCCGGACCAGAGATTGGCGTGGCTTCTACCAAAGCATTTACAGCTCAAGTTTCTATTCTTACACTTTGGGCTTTAGCCTTTGGCGAAATGCAAGGCAAACTTTCTAAAAATGATTTGCGCACTGCAATGGCGGAATTAGAAACTATACCGGAAAAGGTAAGCAATATTTTAAAATACGAACCACAAATAGTTGAAATTGCAGAGCGCTTTTGCAATGCACAAAACTTTTTGTTTTTAGGAAGAGGTTACGGCTTTCCGGTAGCCTTAGAAGGTGCTTTAAAGTTGAAAGAAATTTCATACATACATGCCGAAGGCTATCCTGCTGCGGAAATGAAACACGGGCCAATTGCTTTGGTTGATGAAAAAATGCCGGTAGTGGTAATTGCAACCCAAACTGCAAACTACGATAAAGTAGTGAGCAACATCCAAGAGGTGAAAGCACGGAAAGGTGTAGTAATTGCTATAGTTACAAAAGGCGATACAAAAGTTCCTGCAATGGCAGATTATTTAATGGAAATACCTGAGGTAAGCGATTTCTTAGAGCCTTTGCTTACCACTATTCCATTGCAATTATTATCATACCATATCGCAGTGATGCGCGGTTGTAATGTGGATCAACCTCGCAATTTAGCTAAGAGTGTTACGGTTGAATAAAATCCAAATCGAACAGATTTGAACAAAAAAGGCTACTCATTTTTAGAGTAGCCTTTTTTGTTATGTTGCTAAAAGCACTTAGCGAACAATCAACTGCTTGCTGAAAGTATCGTCATCAGTTTTAAAGGTTACGATATAATTTCCCGCAGTGAATGTTTTAATATCTAATGGCAAAGTATTGATGCCGGAATAGATTTTCACCTCTTGGTTGTAAACTTTTACGCCTTTCATATCTGTTATAGAAATTGTAGCAACACTTTCTGCTGAAGCATTTATTACTGCACTGCTTGCGCTTGTTGCAGGATTTGGCATTAGCTGCATCCACTTAACTGTACCGCTTTCTAATAAGCGAGCAGATACAATGTTTGTGAGTTCGCTATTGCCATCAAAATCTTTTTGTAGCAAGCGGTAGTAGTAAATAATTCCAGGTTTCACTTTTTCATCGTTATAGCTGTAGTTTAGCACTGATGTTGAGTTTCCTGCACCATCTTTCCAGCTAATGGTTTCAAAATATTCGCCATCGGTGCTGCGCTGAATTTCAAATCCGGCATTGTTTATTTCTGCTGCTGTTTGCCATGTAAGTTCAATCCATTTGTTTTCTACTGATTTAGCAGCAATAGAAACCATTTTTACCGGCAACACTTGACCTCCTGCGCTGTTTCCTCCAATTCCGAAGCCGCTAAAAGTATTTAAGCCTGTTCTGCGAGATGCTTGCAAGTTTGTAAAATCAGGCAAAAGTGCAATAGTGCTTGCAGTATCGTGCGCACCTTGAAAACCCCAGTTGCCGCTTTGCCAATCACTGCGTTTCATAATGCGGTATTCGTTTGGCGTGCCAATAAGCTCATCTTGATTGTTTGCATTCAAGAATGGTGCTGCCAATTGTATATTGTAAGGTAGGTTTACATCACTGTATTCCACATGCCATACAAAGTCGCCTTTCACGTCCACCCAGTTTCCTGTGCCGTCTTCTATGGCTGAAGTGTGGTCGCCATAAGGTTTTCCTATTAAACCAACATTTGCGGTATCTGGATCTATATCGTAATAAGTAACAAGTATAGATTTTCCACTTCCTGTATTATCTAAAACTTCAATTACTGCTGGCGTAAAATATGGCGCATCAGCTGTTTGGTGTTTTGCTGCTGCATCTACAAACCCAACAGGGAATAGATACGAAGCTGCATTGCCAATAGCTCTGCTTATGCTGCCTTGGAAAAAAGCATCGTTTGTGTTTCCGTTTGTACGGGTTAAGGCGCTACTATCAGAATTTAAAACATATAGAGTTTTGTATCTGAAACCGCTTTCTGCATTGCTGCCTTCGCTAATGAGTTTTCCTTTCTTTAAATTCACTTTGTTCAGAACCAACAAACTGGCCCCAAGCATAGCTTTACTATCGTCTCCGCTTCCGTTTTTATCAATTTGTATGCTGGAAATTTTTCCTAAAGAAGATAGTTCAACACGAAGATCTATATACTGTTGTTTTGCGCCATTTATGTTTATAAGCGCACAGTTTAAAGAGGTGCAAGTAGTATCAAATATTATTCCTCCCCAAACTTTTGCATCGCCACCAATATTTATGGCGTTGGTATCTTGCAAAATGCGTGTGGTAGAGTTTTTAGCAATCAAATCGTTTTGAACAGTTAGTTGGCTCAGCAATTGAACAGAATCTGATGTAATTTGCAAGTTGCATACTGCACCATTATTGGTAGCAAGTGTTTGTAGCTTTGAACCTTCTAAAATTAAAACACCACCTTCTTCTACATTGTAGCTTTGGAAGCAGCTTCCTACTCCGCTATACATTATACTATTGCCTTGTAAATCTACATTGCCTTTTGCGTGTATATTGTTGTAATCAAGATTCATAAATGTGCCGTCTTTCATGGTTAAATCAGCCAATGTGAAATTGCTGCTTAATGTCCACGATTTATTTTCGGTAGCCACAACTACTTGTAAGCTATCATTTCCAGTTAGTTCGGGCGCAATAAAATTTCTCCAGTTGGTTTCATTTAAAGTGGTATTATCTTCTCTTCCGACCCACACAAATGTTTTGCCAAATTGGTCAGCTCCAATTGTTGCTTGAGCTGTTGCTTTTCTATCATCACCATCAAAATCTATATCACCTTCTGCAATGTTATCTCCAGCTTCAATGCAAGGTGAAGAAGAAAGAATATGCAAATCGGTAGCAGACTTAAATTTAGGATCTGTAGAAATTGAATTTTGCTCTTGCACAGGGCTAAACACGCTTTGCCAGTCGCCTAAAGTGGTGCTGGCGGTGTAGCTTGCCGCGCTTCCATAGCCGCCTACTTTTGAATCGGTGTACAAGTTATTGTAATTACTGCCGCTCGAAGACCAAATATCGGCAGCATCTTTTGTGGTTACTGCATAGGCATCAATACTATTGTTGGTTACCACTCCCGAAACATTTATTGCATTGTTTTTAAGAGAAAGTGAGTTAGTAACTAAGCTGCCTGTGGTGCTTGTGTTTATTCTTATTCCGGCTGGTGGATTTATTGCATCATCAATACCCGGATTATCAAAATTTCCTGATAGAAGAATTGAATTATATTGAACAATATCGTTGTTGCCGCCTGCAATACCAATTCCTGCTGCGTGGTCGCCCTCAACAGTATTTCCATTCGATAAAATAGAATAAATCATGTTGTTTGAAATGATATTGTTTGTTGCTACAGTATCTACTTTATTTAAGTAAGCAATAGCCGCTGAAGAAAGCCCCGCTTCGTTAATAATGTTGTGAATTTTGTTTCCATCAACTTGCATATTGAAAAACCTTGCAGTTGAACTATCGCCATTGAAAGAGCTATTCCAAATATCGCTTTGTAATGTTCCAAGAAATATTCCGGCTCTATCGGCAGTATCTGCAATATTGGAAATGTCGCCACCCACAAATTTTACTTCGTTTCCGCGAATAATTGTACCATCTTGATTTGCAACTGCTATACCAACTTTGCCAATGGCATCAATACCTGCAGCATTTGGTCCTATTTCATTAAAAAGTATTTGGTTGCCCTTGTTTAAGAGCGTATCGCAGCCTGCAATTGCTATTCCGTAGCGAACACGCTTAATATTGTTTTTCTCGAATGAATTGTAGTTATTTCTTCCTTCGTTTAAAGTTGTGCTAATGGTTGATTTGTTTGCATAAATTCCAAACGTGTTGAAAGAAGTAGTGTTTTGTGGTGCACCGCCAACAATGTTACAATAGCGAATAGCATTATATTCACTTCCATTATTTGAACTTGTGGTTATTAAGTGGAATACAGCAGAGTTATTTGCCGAAGAATCGTTTTTAAAAGTTAATTCATTTGTTGCATTAGTTGAAGAAGTTCTGCCATCAATTGTTACACGGTCTGCACCATTTAATTTTATGAGTGCTCCGGCTACTTTTCCTTTCACTTCTATTCCATTGGTAAAAGGCTTAATTTTTAAGCCATAAGAAGCAGTATCTTTTATTTTGCAACCGTTGTATTCAATCCATTGGTTTAACGCAAATAAGCCAGTTTCTGTGGTTGAAGAATTTTTAATGGTTACAGTTGCGTTTCCTGATAAAGCGCCATTGTTTAGCGCTTCAAACAAGCCGCCAGTTTTGGTAATAGAAAGAAAGTTGGTATCGTTTGCTACTCCCAAAGGGTCAATAGTTAAATTACCTGTGTAGGTTTTAATTGTTCTGAAAGATTTAATAATGCCCGAAACAGGAAATTGTGTAGAGGTTAAATCCACACTGCTTGGCGCAACAGAAAATGTAGCCGAATCTCCGGCAACTTCACCAAGTAAATCTTCTGCAACGATAAAATATTGGATACTATCATCTTTGGTAACTGCCGAAGTGAGTTTTGTAAAATCTATATCAAAACTGAATGGAGAAGTGCTATTACTTGCTTCAACATATTTCCAGCCGTTGCTCAAATTATCGTTTGTAGCAGCAAGTGAGTTGTTCTCGCTTTGCTTTTTAAAGTATAGTCGCGGTTTAAAGCCCGAAGCAGTATTTATGCCATCAGCATCTGAAATGCTTGCACTTACGCCTACTGGCGCAACTTTGGTACAATTTACAGGTGTGTAACTTATGCTTGGCGCATCGGCTACAGCATTTGCCGCAAAAAATAGTGCAGCAAATAGTGGTACGTATTTGCTAAATCTTTTCATAACAGGTTGGAGGAGTTATTAGAAACTTCGCCTGTTACCCTCTTACGCCATTTTGTAGATAATGTTTCAGTTTAGTTTTTTTCACATGCAATATAGTGGAAAAATATTGCATAATACTTAGTAATATCAAGCATTTAAGCCTGTTTGTTAAGCATTACTTTGGATTTTTTGCTCGGTTTTAAACCTCTTTTAAAACGGTTCTAAAGGCAATAAATTTATCGGGAAACAAATCTTTTACTTGCTGTTGCAGTGCTGTTGCATGTTCGTTTTGGTAAGTAAAATAATCACTCATGCTATTGGCAAAATACTGCACGGCATAAGTGATGCCATCGGTTTGGTCGGCTTCTACAATGCGGTAAAATTTATGACCTGTAAAACAGCCTGTTGCCAAAACTTGCGGTATGTGCTCTTCTTTCATAAACTGAACCCACACATCATTTATGTTTAAGTCTATTTTAATGGTAACGTTGTAAACTATCATGTTTTTAAAAGTATAGAGCGTAAAGGTAGCTTTAAATTTTGCGCGGCACTCTATTTATTAACCTTTTATGTGGTAGAAACCATTTAGATAGTTGTTGCAGGGAAGAAAAATTTTAGGCAAATAGATATAAAAGCAAAAGAGCCCCGCAATAAAAAATCATTGGACTCTTTTGTTTAAAGATAAAATTAAAAATTAAGCAGTTTGGTCATCAACTGTGGCATCTGCGGCATTTGTTTTAACTGATGCAATGCCATTATCTCTGCTGCTTTCGCTTTCATACATTTCGCTTGTGCCAATAATTTGCCCGTTGCCTGCTTTTAGGTTGAAATAAAACTTCCCATTTTTAGAAGTATTTTTTTCAAACTTTTTTTCGTCCTGCGAATTTTTACGTACCGACTCAACTCCGTTTTCGCAATTAGGCTTTGTAGTGTAGCCTTCGCTTGCCAAAATTGTTTGCCCGTTGCCTGCTTTTAGGTTGAATTGAAATTCACCATTAGCTCTTTTTGTAATTACAAATTTTCCCATTGGTTTAAATTTTTTTATTAGGAACTAAGATAAAAATAGTAAGCGAAATTTACATCCAGTACAACAAACAAATAAAAATTACAATCAACAGCAAACAGCCGCAGCCACAACCTTCACTAGTTGAATCTTTATCCGGTATTTCCTGAACATTATACTGCGATTTACAATTTAAACAAGTTGCTATTTTTTTTCCGGCTTCGCTATTTCCGGCCAGCACACCCCAAAACGGGCTATTGGTTAGCCAATAAGCACCAAGAAATCTTCCGGTATTAAAGTTCTTTTCTTCAACTAAAAACTTCTGCGAACCGCAATTAGGGCATTTTACATTACTCCAATCGTTACTCATTTTTTTGCATATAATAATTTAAAAAAAATTAGAAATGCTTCCAGCCTTGCGCGGTGATGTTGTGATAATTTCCTGATTTTGTTTTTAAGATAGTTTCGTTGGCATTTTGGGTAATAATACCAATTACAGAAATTTCGGTTTCGTTGGTTAGTTTGGTTTCATCTTCGGGTGAAATAGTAAAGAGCAATTCGTAATCTTCTCCACCGTTTAAAGCGCAAACAATCGGGTCGAAGTTAAGTTCTAATGCAGTATTGTAGGTTGTTTCGGCAATAGGCACTGTGGCTTCGTTTATTTCGCAACCAACATTGCTTTGTTTACATAAATGTTTAAGGTCGCTGGCAATTCCATCGCTCACATCCAGCATTGCAGTAGGTTTTAAATTCAGTTCTTCAAATAATTCAATAATATCTTTTCTTGCTTCGGGTTTTAGTTGTCGTTGTATTAAATATTCATTGCCTAATTCCGGCTGAACGCCCGGATGCTCGAGCCAAATTCTTTTTTCGCGCTCTAAGATTTGCAAGCCTAAAAATGCAGCGCCCAAATCGCCTGTTACACAAATTAAATCGCCCGGTTTTGCGCCATTTCTATATACAATATTTTCTTCGTCTGCTTCGCCAATGGCAGTAACCGAAATTACCAAACCGCTTTGCGAAGAAGTAGTGTCGCCACCTATTAAATCAACTCCATAAACATTGCAAGCGTGTTCAATTCCGGCATAAATTTCACTCACTGCTTCAACTGTAAACCTGCTCGAAAGCGCCAAACTTACCAGTACTTGTTTTGGTTTTGCATTCATGGCATACACATCAGAAAGGTTCACCACAATACTTTTGTAGCCCAAGTGTTTTAACGGCATATACATTAAATCGAAGTGAATGCCTTCTGCCAATAAATCGGTAGTGATAACTGTTTTTTTTGTTCCGTAATCAAGCACTGCGGCATCATCGCCAATTGATTTTTTGGTGGAACTATTTTTGGTTGAAAAATTCTTGGTCAAATGTTCTATTAACCCAAATTCGCCCAATTCGCTTATGGGAGTTGTTTTTTCGTTGCTCATGTAGAAAAATATTGAAAGCGCAAATAAAGGAAATGGTAGTTTATTTTACGGCAACATTGTATTCTTTGCCCAATTGTTTAATTACGAGTTCTATCATTTTTTCTTTTTGGGGGTCGTAATTTTCTTTCAAATTATAGTCGTATCGTTTAGCTACAATTTGCCACACAAAAGCATTAAAACCGCCTTTTACTTCTTTAATAATTTTGTAGCAGTTGTTGCCGGTTTCTCGGTTAATCAATTTCACCAAAACCTTACCTTGCCCAATAGAAAGATTGCGCAATTCTTTCTCAAATTTTTGACGCATTTCTTTTTCTAAATCTTTGCGGTAGTGGCGGTATTCGCTGCGTTTGCTGTTGCCTTCTTTGTTTTGTAATTCAGCATAAAGCTGGTTTGCAATTTTTACATAAGGCATCACTTTTTTCACGCGGCTATAGGTTTGGTAATATTCGCGCCATTCGTCATCGGTTTTAAAATTTACAATATCCACTTCGGGCAAATAGTAAGTTTGCATCGTGTCAGACAAAGGAATAGTGTCGTTGCTCTTAAATATTTGTGCAGATAAATTGCTGCTAATACAAGCAAAGTAGAAAGCCAAAAACAAACTTCTAACAGAAGTATTCATATTGAATTTTGTATGTTGTAGTGTATTAAACATTTTTATTTAACGGTTGTAAAAATCATAAAATAAAATTTACAAATGTTGGCTATAAATAATTCTTTTTGCGCACTAAACTTGCTTAAAACGGATTTATGAAATTGTTTGGAAAGAAAGAAGAAAAAAAATCGCCCTCTGCCGGAGTAGCAGATTTTTACAATGCTACTACCGATAAGTTTCTTCAGGTTTATGGCGAAGTGATACAAGCTTTCCGCACCAATAATGTGGAAGATTATTTGCGCTACACAATGGAAAGTGCAGAGCTACAAAACGGGCAGCATATTATTGATGCAGGTTGCGGTGTTTGCGGGCCGGCATCTTTTTTTGCAAATAATTTACCCGAATTAAAAATTGAAGCATGTACCATTTCTGAAGTTCAAGCAGAAAAAGCTAAGGCAAAAATATTGGAGAAAAATGTTGCCGGCAGCGTAAATGTTACTTTGGGCGATTATCATTTTCTTGATGAAATATTTTCTGCCAATAGTTTCGATAGAGTTTTGTTTTTGGAATCATTCGGGCACTCAAAAGATAAGCCGTTGGCACTTGATGCAGTTAAAATGGTATTGAAGCCCGGAGGTAAAGTGTATATTAAAGATTTGTTTGCACGCGAAAGTAGCGATGAATGGGAGCAGTTGCGTATTAACCAAATTTGCGGACAAATAAACGAAGCGTATCAATACGATATTGGCAATTTGCATTTGGTGGTTTCTGCTTTGCGCAAAAAAGGTTTTATTATCAACTACATTAAAACTCCCAAAGTTGATATGAGCGCATTCGAACATTTGACTATTTCAAACGAGTTTCAAAACCTTTTTAATATTGGCAAAATTGAAAGTTGGGACAACTATGTTTTTCCAATAGATTTCTATGAAATACTTGCAGAAAAACCTGCTTTTGACCCAAGAGAGCAAATGCACTTGTATCACATGAATAAGTAAATTGCAGTTGGGAAAAAATTAGCTTTTTTGGTTGAGCGAAACTTGCCTTTGTGCAGGTGATGTTCTTTTGCTCATTGCTTAAAGCGCATCGCCCAACACTATTCCACGTTCTACTAATCTTCCATGTCTTTTAATATTTCTTGTGCTTCGTTGCGATGGTCGCTTATAGTATCGTAGGCTTTAATAATTTCTTTTACCAAACGGTGGCGCACCACATCATCTTCATTTAATCTAATAAATGAAATACCTTCGATATGCCGTAAAATTTTTACTGCGGTATGTAAACCACTTTGTTGCGAGCGTGGCAAATCTATTTGAGTTGGATCGCCTGTAATTATGCATTTGCTGTGTGCACCAATACGAGTTAAAAACATTTTCAGTTGAGGATTGGTACAGTTTTGTGCTTCATCTAAAAGTATAAAAGCAAAATCTAAAGTTCTACCGCGCATAAATGCTAATGGAGCCACTTCAATAATTCTGTTTTCCATATAGTATTTTAGCTTATCGGCAGGAATCATATCTTCCAAAGCATCGTATAGCGGACGCAAATATGGATCTACTTTTTCTTTTAAATCACCGGGAAGAAAACCAAGATTTTCACCGGCTTCAACTGCTGGGCGCGTGAGAATAATTTTTTTTACTGCCTTTTCTTTTAAAGCTTTCACCGCTAAAGCAACTGCGGTATAAGTTTTTCCTGTGCCGGCAGGGCCAATGGCAAAAATTATATCGTTCGTTTCACTTTCTTTCGCCATCAATCGTTGGTTTTCGGTTCTTGCACGAACCACCAAACCATTGTTGCCATACACTATTACGTGGTTTTGTTCTTTAGAAGCGCTGGTATTTATCACGCCTTTATCGGAGAGTAAAATATTTTCAATACTTTCTTCGTTCAACTTTCCGTAGCGCTCAATCGAAGCAATCATTTGCGAAATTTTCCGCTTAAAATTTTGGAGGTCATCATCGGTGCCTTCTGCTTTTATGCTGTTGCCGCGGCTTACCATTCTTATGGTTGGAAAAGACTTCTTAATGAAGTTGAACCGAGAATTGTTTACACCAAAAAAATCTATTGGATCAATTCCTTCTATTTGTAAAGTTAATTCTGTCAAAGTTGCGAGTATTTAGTTTCACCGAAGTTACAATCATTTTTTAATGAAAGCTATGTACACATTAGTTTTTAATCCACATGCTTATCCACCAACGGTTTTTGCAAGGTTCAATTAGAAAAACATTATTTGTTGAATAAAGAAAATTTAAATAAAACGTGTAACGCAAAACAGCATGTCTGTTATTACAATTACAACTGATTTGGGCACGAGCGATTATTATTTAGCAGCATTAAAAGGCTCTATTTTAAAGGCATTTGATGCAGTGCAAATAGTAGATTTAAACTGCAATATTCGGCAATATAATATTCGGCAGGCTGCATATAATATTCGCGAAGCGTTTAAATATTTTCCAGTAAAAACAATTCATGTTGCCCATATAAATGCCAATGCCGCAAACCCGAAAATACTTTTGGTAAAGCATCAAGAACAGTTTGTGGTAACATTTGATAACACACTGCTTTCCTTGCTTCCGAAAGAATTTACAGCCGAAGTTTTTGCTTTGAATAATACGTTAATTAAAAAGGAAGATGCATTTTTATTTGATGCTTTGGCTTTGGTAGTTTCGCGTTTGGCACAAGGAAAAAACTTGCGAGAAATTGCAACACCTTATCTTGAATTTGAAAAGAAGAACTTGCTGAAAGCTACCATCACAAACATGGGAATAAAAGGTATAGTGGAAGCTACTGATGTTTTTGGCAATGTAATTACAAATATTCATCGCGATTTATTTTATGAATATGTGAAAGACCAGCCTTTTGAAATTGCCATCAATCACGAAACAATTTCAACTATTTCTAAAGGCTACTATGAAGCAGAAGAAGGCGATATTATTGCGGTTTTTAATAGCTCCGGCTTTTTAGAAATTGCGATTAAAGAAAACAAAGCAAGCAACCTTTTAGGCTTATCGGTTGATAATGCAGTATTGGTAACACTTGTAGCAAAAAATTATTTTTGAGGAGGGAAAAAGTCTTGATACTTCCGTAGCAACTTTCCGAAAACATACACTTGTGCAATAGCAAAATCTTTGCCGTTGGCTAATGCAAAAAATCTATCTACATCATATTTTACTTCATTGCCTTGTTCATCAACCAAACGCTTGCTGCGTTTGTTCACAGGCATATAAAATAATTTTACATCGGTTTGCTTTCCGCTTTTTTCTTTCAAAGAAAATTCTGCGTAAGGCGTATTTTTTAAAATGAATTGCCGCTCTAAATTTTCATTGTCATAAGCCTCAAAATAAATGCCTTGATACATGGCGCAATAGCTGTATAAAAGCGATTGGTTTACGGCTTTTGTTTCGCCATTTGCATTGCGCAATTCAAAGGAATCTCCTTTTGCCACAATGCTGAAAGATTCGGCAATTGCTTCGGGATAACGCACAGTAAGCTCTGCAATATTTTCAGGTTTTATGTCGAAAATTTTTCTGCTGTGCCAAGTTTCTTCATCCATTTCAAATGCAGGCGTAAGATGCCCAACCAAACCCGGAACGCGCACCACATGCGGACGAGAAGCTATCTTTCCATTCACATCTAAAAGCATGTAAGTGCCTTTGCCATCGGTGGTGGAGCCGCCAACGTAAAATACTTTTTCGGGCGAAGAGGAATTGCTTTCAAACACCTGCACTTGAATATTTTTTGCGAGCATTTCGCGCAGCACATTATCGTGTGCCGCTTTGCTAACCGGAGCTTGCGATTCTATTCTTGAAAGTATGGTGAGCAAGTTTTTTATTAAATCTTCGCGCGCATCAAACTTGCCATTCACTAACCATGAGCCGTTCTTTTTTTCTAAGGTGATGGTTTGCTTCCGCTCGTTGTGTAAAATTATTTTAGTAACGCTTTCGGGTTTTTCTATTCTAAAACTACTTTCTCTTTTGTTTATGGTGCCTTCATCTTCGTTCCACAAAAAATAAAAAGCTGCAATGCCGCCAAGAATTAAAAGAATAATAATGTGTGGAAGGAATTTTTTCACTAAAGCAAGTTTTAATGTGCCCAAAACTAACAATCAATTTTATTACACACTTGGGCTAACAATTTTTATAGAGATTTTAAGCTAGATTAAAACCAGATTATTCATTGAAGAGCTTGAATAAATTTGTATGATTTAGAGAAATAGTAGTTACATTCATATCATGTAATTTCCTTCATACAATAAATCTTTAAGCAATGGACATTAAATATATCAACTCCTATACTTACATTGAAACAGATTTTAAAAATGGGTTAGACAATATTGGCAGCGTTCTTGCTCCTTTGTATCCCGACCAAACTATCCAATCGTTGTCAGATGCTGTTTACAATTATACCATCACAACCTATATGGCTGGTGATGAACCCAACCCTTTGCAGGCAAGAAGTTTAAAATCTGCAATTTATGCAATCATCAACGGCTATATCAACATTGGTAATGGCGATACATTAGAGTTGAACTCGCTCCAATCTTCTTTTGCATTTGAATTGGTAAACGGCACATTAGAACTGCGGAATCCGGAAGATATTAAGCAACATATTATAAATATTGAAGAGAGGATTACCGCAAGCCCATTAAGTGTAAATGAACAAGCGCCATTGCTCTATGCAACTGCAATAGGCAAGGCATCTTACGATTATTGGGCAAATACAATAGCCAATTTAACACCTGCAAACCCATGGATAAATTTTATTAACTCATTCACTCCGCCCATTGTCAAGTTTCCTACTTGGATAGCTTCAGCTATGCAGGGAACATTGATTGGATTAAGTATGTATCAAAATAGAATCAATGGAAGTTTGGCTGCCGAGCTTCGGCTTGTTTTGGAATATGTGGGGGCAAATACACTTCTGTCTTTATTCGGCTCGTTGGGAGTGGGTGTTGGCAAAGTGGTGTTTAATTATTCGCCTAATCCCACTACTTCATTCTTTTCACGATTAAGCCACGAGACTTCATCCTCACCATCTCTAGTACGATATGTAGTAAATATTAGAATAGTTTGGGGCAGATATAGAGGTCCGGATTTTGGTTGCGAACCCGTTTGGGGATTATGTGGTTTTGATGTAGTGGTTGGAGCAATTAAAACGAATGAATCAGATGCCACTATTGAATTGGTGAAAGGTAAACTGTCAGTTGAACTATCTGAAACCAACGCTCCATCTCAATATTTAGAGAATCTTATACAAGGGCATATTGTGATACCAAATAATATTACAGTTAATAAAGACATCTGCTATAAACTTGGAATAAATGAATACACAATTTTTGCAGGAACATATAAAATACAAAGGTGCTGCAATAAATTTCATTTTGAATTTTAATAGCAATGAAATCAAAACCTTTCATTAAAATATTTGTAATAATTTTAGTGGTAATCTGTGTATTACTGCTTGCTGCCTATTATTATATAGGAATAAATTTTTTTACTATTGATAAACGATATAACAAAAAGGAAATAAAGGAATATGCAGCAAAATACAGCACTTCTAAAGTGTGGTTTATAAAAAAAGAATTTTTCTCTGAGTATGGATCTGGACATTTTCCTAAATATAAAATATTTAATGAAAAGGGTATGCAACTTAGTATTCACCCTTGTTATGAAACTTTTGAGGATATACTGAATATAATAAAAATAAGAATAGATAGTACTACACACCTTAATTTTACAGACGAGTACTCCAAATTGAAAGAAATTGACAATCGGGAGGTTACAGCAAAAGAGGTGTTTGACTCTTCAAAATACAACATCATATACTACTACAAAAATGCAATGGAAATAATACAGTTAAGAGGAATTTCTAACATACCGGATAGTGCTAAAGACAGTTTAAATTTTATATTCGTAAATGTGGACAGGGTAGATTTTCGTTGAGTATTACATTTTACATGAGAAATAAATTTACTAATACTATTTTGTTGATCACAGTGCTATTTGTAACTGGCATGTTTGTATTCTTCGGGTTAAAACCTGTACATGTAGTTATATTTACATTGGCAGGGTGGGTGTATGTTTTACGTAAGATTGCTATTGATATCAAGCATAAAGACAATTGATTAATCCTACTGCTTGATGCTGTATATTTAATTCAAAGCAAAATAGCACTAATTATTGGTTTCATTATTCCAACAATCCAAATCATTACCGCAAATAATAATCTCTAATATGACAAACAAAGTGCCAATACTTTTTTTAATTGGGATGTTAGTGGCAACTGTATTGCTTTATTTTACAGCAGATGTAAAAGCTGTGCATATAATTATATTTTTAGGTGGGTGGGCAGCAACCATAGGTATGATTACAAAGAACGGAAAAAATAAGGATAAGTGATTAAGGGGCAATAATACCGAAAGGATATCCGTAATAGACCAATAAAATTGGTCTAAACGGCTATCACATCGGTATTATACGGCAAAATTTCCAGCTATTTTAAAAATCATTTTCGTATAAGAAATACTATATGATAGAATAACAAAACTAGTATTTACAATGAAAAGGTAATATAGCATACATATAGCAAAACATAAATTTAATCCCAAGCTAACAGATAATCTGGCTTCAACCTAAATTCTTCTCTTTTTAAACCTAAATAAAAAACAAAACCCTCGATTTATCGAGGGTTTTGTGATTCTGTCGGGATTCGAACCCGAGACCCATACATTAAAAGTGTATTGCTCTACCAGCTGAGCTACAGAATCGTAGCCTTTTTTTGTAAAAGCGGCTGCAAATATAGCCCGATAGTTAAAACTACCAAACAGAATTTAAAGAATTATCGTTTAAACTTCTGTATTTTCCGCAAAACACTTGCTCTGCAACAATTGTAGCATATAGAATTAGTTATTTTCTGCTTGTGACTCTCTTAGTTGCCTATTGTGAATTGCCTTGTAAATTATCTGCTGGAGTTTGGTGCGCAGGTTCATTTTTATTAGTTTATCGTTTGAAGCCGATGGATAAATTCTATTGCTTAAAAATATATAAACCGTTTTGGTATCAGGGTCTGCCCATGCAAAAGTCCCTGTAAAGCCTGAATGCCCAAAAGCACTAAGCGGTGTATTTTCCGAACATGGACTTGGTTTGTTTTCATCCGGCTCAGGCTTGTCGAAGCCTAAAGCTCTGCGAGAATTTGTGCCTAATTTTTTAGTGAAAAGGGCTACCGTTTCTGGTTTTAAAAATTGATGATTGTTGTAATTGCCTTTGTTTACGAGCATTTGCATTACTGCGGCAACATCCATGGCATTGGCAAAAACGCCCGCATGTCCGGCAACTCCGCCCATCATGGCAGCGCCCGGATCGTGAACATAACCTTGTATCAATTGTTTGCGGAAATATGTATCAATTTCTGTTGGCATTGTCTGCATCACATCAAATTTTTCTAATGGCAAATAGCCGATTCGGGTTAAACCCATTGGAGTGTAAAAAGTGTTTTGTACATATTCGTTAAGCGGTTGTGCAGTAATTTTTTCAACTATCCTTTGAAGTATATAAAAGTTTAAATCGCTGTAAACGTATTTGGGCTTTGTACTCACAGGCGAATGAATAATTTGATTCCACATGGTATCTTTATAATCTTTTCGCATAAACATATTATTTGCCACAGGTACCGAAAAAATGCTATCGGGCACTTCTCTAAAAACTTGTTGAAAATCATATGCATCTTGAAATGCATCATAAAACTTTATGTATGGTTTTAATCCACTTTGGTGCAGCAATAAATTGCGAAGCATAATATTGCCAACGGTGGCATTTGCAGGTAATTCCAAGTAGTCATCAACCGATTTGGTAAGGTCAATTTTCTTTTCTTCAAACAATTTCATTACCGAAATAGTGGTTGAAAGTATCTTGGTAAGTGAAGCCAAATCGTATAAATCAGTTGTTTTTACTTTTTCGGCAGTTTCGTAAGTTGGATTTCCATAAGCGCGGTTGATAATCACTTTATTTTCATTCGCCACCACCAACTGGCAACCCGGCATAGCACGAGAAATTAAGCCATCTAAAATTTCATCGCCTAAAGGCTGTAAATCAAGCGGGTCAATATCTACAGCATCAGGAAGTGAAAATTGAAAACGCACCGGCTCATCAATTTTAAATCCTGTTCCGGACTTAAAGTTTCCTGCTGTTACCGGCAAAGTGCCACTTACCGGAATAGCACCCATTAAAGCATTTGCTGCTGCGCGTTGTGCAGCATCGGTTTCATCGTAAGCTACAATTGCTGTTCGTATATTGGGGAAACTTCTTAAAATGTAAGCATTGCCCGGAATTACCAAAATTACTTTGGTAACTGCAGCAAGTTTATTTACAAAACTTACCGTTTGTGGCGATACGTTGTAATTTTTTGAAGGCAAGCGACCAAGCCCGTTCAGGCTCACAACTACTGCATCATAAGTTGTAAGCGAATCGAAGGTTTTTTTAAAACGAGTGGTGTCGGGTTCTTCTCCAATTAAAAATTCATCAACTTCAATCCATTGTTTGAGCATGTTTTGAAACGTGCTTGGCTTGTAAGTTTTTATTCCTAAAGAAGCAATTCTTTTTAGAGGTTCTTTAGTGTTTAATGGAATTAAGGAATCTGAATTAGCTACGATTGTTACAGCTTGTTCGTAAAGCTGTTCGCGTGTTTTTACATAGCTGAACTGGTTTAAATCGTAAGCTAAGCCTTCTAATTCTATCGGAGAAAATTTGTTCAAACCAAGTAAATATTTGAAGGTTAAAATTCGTTTCACTTTACTTTCAAGTTCTTGCTCTTTCACAAAGCCACTATCAATGGCAGTGCGAATTTTCTCAATACCTTTTTCGCAGTTTTCAGCAAAAACCAAAATGTCGTTTCCGGCAATAAATGCTAAAGAATCGGCAACGCCACCGCTGAAATATTTACTCACGCCTTTCATGTTCAAAGCATCGCTAAAAACCAAACCGTTAAAACCTTCTTTTGTACGCAAAAGGTCGGTGGTAATTTTACGCGAAAGTGTTCCTGCAATTTTGCTTGAAGTATCTAATTGCGGCAGAAATAAATGTGCTACCATCACACTGCCTACGTGCCCTTCAAATATTTTTTCAAAAGGGTAAAGCTCTGTTTCTTTAAGCTGTTCAAGCGATTTATTGATTACAGGTAAATCGAAATGCGAATCGGTTTCGGTGTCGCCATGCCCGGGGAAATGCTTTGCACAAGCAAGTATTCCTTCGCTTTGCATTCCCAGCATATATTGAATGGCTTTGTTGGCAACCTTAAATTTATCTTCACCAAAACTTCTGTCGTTTATTACCGGATTGTTTGGATTATTGTTTACATCTACACTCGGAGCAAAGTTTACATTGATGCCAATGCGTTTGCATTGTTTGCCAATTTGCTTTCCCATTTCAAAAATTAAATCGTCTTGTGCCATTGCGCCAAGTGCCATTTGTTTTGGGTAAACAATAGTGCTGTCTAAGCGCATCGAAAGTCCCCATTCGCCATCAATGGCAACCATCAACTTTACTTTTGCTGCTTCTTGAATTTTGTTTGTCCAGCTTGCTTGCGCAGTGGGGTTTCCTTTAAAAAATATTACACCACCGGCTTTGCCATCGCGCACTAATCGCAACACCGTATCCATGTTGTAATCTTTGCCTGCGGTGTATGCCGGAAGCATGAAACATTGCGCTATGCGCTCGTTTACGGTAAGTTGCTCGTAAACAGAATCTACCCAGTGTCTGCACGCTTTGTTCTTTTGTCCTTTATAGAAATAATCTTCTGGTAAGGTAGAAAAAGACGATAGCGCGCTAACTAAGCAAAGCGCGATTAGAGTAAGTTTATAGACGATATTGTTAAACATAATTTGCATTCAAAACACCGAAAAGAAAAACATTTATTTGCATCATTATCTACATTGAAAATGTGCGATGACTATCGGAACTAAAAGTTTATTAGGCAACAATAACGAAGAACAGCTCCACGATTTTTTAGAAAAGAAATATCGCGAGTTTAATACCATGTCTTTTATTCAAGATGATCCAATACAAATTCCACACCGCTTCTCGCAAAAACAAGATATTGAAATTGCTGCTTTTTTCGCTTCTATATTGGCTTGGGGAAATAGAAAATCAATCATAAATTCTACCAATAAATTGTTGGCGTTTATGGATAATTCACCGTATAATTTTATTTTGAACCACAATGAGAAAGAGCTAAAACCCTTACTGCAATTTAAACACCGCACTTTTAATGCTACTGATGTTTTATATTTTGTTGAATTTTTAAAACAGCATTATTCAAAGTTTGAATCGCTTGAAGATGCTTTTGTTTTTGCCAAAAAGAAAGAAGAAAACAGAAGCGCTGCGGAAGTTCGGCTGTCCAATTTTCATAATTATTTCTTTGCATTGCCCGATGCACCAAATAGAACACGGAAACACATCGCCACACCGGCTAAAAAAAGCACTTGTAAACGTTTGAATATGTTTTTACGCTGGATGGTTCGTAGCGATAAATCGAAAGTAGATTTTGGTATTTGGAAGAAAATAAAACCTTCGGAATTGATGTGTCCGCTCGATGTGCATGTGGAAAATGTTGCGCGACAATTATGTTTAATAAATAGAAAACAGCGCGATTGGCAAACAGTGGTTGAACTTACGGAAGCACTAAAAGAATTTGACCCGAAAGATCCTGTGAAGTATGATTTTGCACTCTTTGGAATTGGCGTAAGCAACAAACAAAGCATTAAAAATTTCTTGTAAAATGAGTACTGAAGTTCAAGAATTATTGGCAGAGAATTTTGATATAAATCCAAAGCTATTGCCTGCAAAAACACTGAGTGAAGAAGAGCAGTGGCAACAGTTTCGAACTTTGCTTATTTTACGTATTGAAGAACTTGCAGAGCGCAATATGGAGCAGTTGATGTGGCTGCTTTATAGAGTTGATGTGAATGAAAATAAGTTGAAAGAAGAACTGAAAAAACATCCACAAGAAATGTTTGCCTCTGTAATGGCAGATGCAATTATTGAACGCGAAAAGCAAAAAGCAGAAACACGCAAAAAGTTTTCGAGCGGTGGTGATGGCAATTGGAGTTTTGATGAATAAATTTTTGTGTGCTGCAACCATTTTTAAATAAAAAACAACTATAAACGCTATGAAAATATTTTCTACAACTATTATTTTTTATGAGTTGAGCTTTTCTGTTTGCACAACAAACAAAAGTGCTTTGGATTGGAAATAGCTACACTTCTGTAAATAATTTGCCTCAAGTGTTTTACAACTTATCGCTCAGCGGTGGCGACTCAGTTATGTTCGATAGTAATGCACTAGGCGGTTATACTTTTCAAAATCATTCTGCAAATGCTACAACAATTCAAAAAATACAATCGCAGAAATGGAATTATGTTGTGTTGCAGGCACAGAGCCAAGAACCCTCATTTCCACCAATGCAAGTACAATCGCAAACTATGCCGTATGCGCATTTGTTGGATAGCTTAGTTGTAGATAACGATTCGTGTACAGAAACAGTTTTTTACATGACTTGGGGCAGAAAATATGGCGACCAAAGTAATTGTGCGGGCTATCCGCCACTTTGTACTTTCACAGGAATGCAAGCGCGCTTGCGCGAAAGCTATTTGCAAATGGCGAATGATAATCATGCGATTGTTTCTGCGGCAGGAATGGCATGGAAGAAAAGTTGGCAAACAGATTCTCTAATCAATTTGTGGAGTTCAGATAATTCGCACCCAAGCGTTGCCGGAACTTATTTAACGGCTTGTGTTTTTTACGCAACAATTTTTCGCAAACCTCCGATTGGACTTTCGTATTCACCAATTGGGGATTCTGCTACAACCGCATTTCTACAAACTATTGCGCACCACACTGTTTTCGATTCGCTTGCAACTTGAAATATTGGCGCGTATTTGCCAAAGGCTGATTTTACAGCTACACTTGATTCTTCGTGGATGAAATATAATTTTCAAAATCTATCGCAGCAGTACAAATTTGTAACTTGGAATTTTGGTGATGGCACACCAAATGCTTCTGCTCCTTCGCATATTTATGCTTCCGCAGGAAATGATACGGTGAAATTATTTGCTTTTGATGCTTGTGGAAATGTAGATAGTATTTCAAAAACTATTTCAGTTACAGCGCCAAGCAGCATTGGTAAAACGCAAGAAATAGAAAGTGTGCGCGTGTTTCCAAATCCAAGTAAAAACGGGCTAATTACAATAATGGTAAACTCGCAGAAAGTTGGTAGTAAGTTCAGTATTGTAAATATTTTGGGTGCAGAAATTTTAAGAGGAAATTGTGCTCGCGAAGAAACACAGTTTGATATTTCTACCTTGCCATCAGGTTTGTATTTTTTACAACTCAACGGTAAAATTTTTAAAGTTGATTTACAGAAATAGCTAATTCGGTTTCGAGTTTTTAAGCGGTATTTCGTTTATTTTATTTAGAAGAATACCATACACGGCAGCATTGCTTAATTGTAGCTCCTCCCAGTAGCTTTTAGCACTTTTAGGTATCTTTTTGCCTAATGTATTTTGGTTGTAGATAGCTTTTGTTACCACAAAAAATTTAGGATAAATGCTTGTTTTTATATTGTAACCTTTGTGTGCCAACCAAATAATATTTCGTTTGCAAAAACTTAATGCTTGCTGTGTGTTTCCCGATAAATAAAAATATGCGGCTTCTAAATTTCGCAATTCAATTTCGTACTGGAAATATTTTGCCTTTGGGTTTTTGGTGAAACCTAAACGAATAAAATAGAAGGCTTCTTCATATTCGCCAACCAAGAGATAGTATTTGGCAAAAGAAATAATATCCCGAATGGAAATTAGTTTTTCAAAGTGTTCTCCACGCGATTTTCTTTTATAGTCTAATATCCATTTTGCAGTATCAAAATTTTTAGTGATAAGGCAAATCTGTAAATATTTTGTGTACCAATATCCAATATCAGGAAATGTTTCAGAATTGGTTTTTAATAAGGAACTAAAGACTTTATATGAATCTTGAAATTTGCTACATTGATATAGTATTTCAGCCATTTTCAAGTGCAACAAGTCCTTTTTATCTTTTAGTAATAAAGGTAAAATATTTTTAGCTTCTTCAATTAGCAGTAGCGCATTATCAAATTGCAACGAAGCTTGATTTAAGAAAATCAGCAGCCAAAAATATTCAAAGCATATTTCTGGATTTGTAGTTTCAAAATTGGGTTTTAAGCGCTTTAATTTATTATAAAACTGGTCTTCTTTGCCTTGGAATTGTGCGTTAGCCAGCAGGCTGTTTATTTCAATTGTAGTTTCCTTAAAGGTAAGTAGAAGTAGATTGTTGTGTTGTTGGTTTTTGGGCGAAAGTTCAATGAATTTCTGCTTTATTTTTTTAAAAACATATTCGTTTCTATCAATAGCAGCAAGTGAAAAATGTATTTCAATACAGCTATATACAAAGGTTTTTATTTCTGCTTGCGAAAGAGTAGAAATATCTTTTAGCTGCCGGTTTATTTCGGCATAAAGATGCTTTACCCAACCTGTATTTGTAGTTAGGAAAGAAAGCAGCTTTAATCCTCTTTCCGGCACCAAAATATTATAGCACTTTTGTAATAGTTCAGAACATATTTTATCGAAGTGCGAATGGGAAATTTTTAATTCATCGTAGAGCGTAATCTTGCTCAAAGGCTTATTTCGTGCGGCATTTAAAGAATAGTCCCAAACCTGTTTTACTTTGCCACTAGTATTGATATACAGCTTTAGTTTCTCTTTATCTTCTTTTGAAATATATGTCAAAAACTCAACTAATAAGTTTTTTTCTTGCCCAATCACAACTCTAAAGTATTAAAAACCCTAACGGTAAGAAATCTGAAATTTGTGTGTTTTTTTGCGATTGGATAGCGGCTATCTTTACATAATAAACAAAACATATAAAATAGTTAGTACCATGAAAAAAGTTTTACTTGCTTTTATAGCTTGCACTTTGCTTTTGGCATCTTGTAAGAAAGAAGATAATTCAAAAACTAAAGACTCCGATGTAAATCTTGGCAACGACCAAATAGCACTGCAAGGTGAAGTGTTTGATTTTACCTCTACGGGACCAACATTTTGTGGAACAGCAGCTTTTGATCATTATGTTCACTACCGAGATGTGAGGCGTGCAAACACAACACAGAACGTACCTACGGTGAATATTATGCTAAGTAAGCTGCCTGCAAATGGACAAACAGAAACTTTTACATTAGATAACGGCACTTGGGCTTATCAAAACTCACAACCTCAAGGCAGAGCAACCATGCGAGTAGGCAACTATTATGATGAAGCTGCACAGCAGCAGCAAAACTGGTTTAGCGATAGCCTTTCGGGGACAATTACAGTAGCAGTTAGCGCCACAGGCTCACCAACTTTTAATTTTACAAATGTGAAATTGATACACACATTTACCGATATGGATAAACGCAAAACGGTAAGCTGTAAAAATGTGGTTTGCCACTAAGATTTTTCTAAGTTCTAAAAATCGGTAGTTTTTGAGAGCGGGCTGCCGATTTTGAGCTTACTCGTATTTTAAGTTGCGTTGGTAAATAACACCTTGCAACTTACCGGCTTCGACTATAAGCAACGAGTTTTTATTCAAGGAATGCATTAGTGCTTCTGCTTCTGCCAGTAACATTTCTTTGTGAATAGTTGCCGGATTTTGTGTCATAATATCTTTTGCAGTAAGGTTAAAGAATGAGTGTTGTGGTGTTTTTGCCATCGCTCTGCGCAAGTCGCCATCAGTTACTATTCCCACCACATTTTTTTGTTCATCAACTATCACGGTTAAGCCTAATTGCCATTTGCTTATGGCGTTTATTATTTCTTTTATATCGGCAGAAAGTGGAAGTTGTGGCAATGGTTCAGTTGTCATTTCATCGGCTACGGTGCGCAAAAGTTTTCTGCCCAAATTTCCTCCGGGGTGAAAGAGTGCAAAATCCTCTTCTTTAAAACCGCGCATTTCCATTAGCGTAATGGCCAAAGCATCGCCAATTACCAATGTGGCTGCGGTTGAAGAAGTTGGTGCTAACTGGAAAGGACACGCCTCTTTTTCTACATGAATATTAAAATGAAAAGTTGAGTTTTTGGCTAAGGTGGAATGATTGTTTCCAGTAAAAGAAATAATGCTTGCACTATTCTTTTTTAAAGCAGCAATCAATTTTAAAATTTCATCGGTTTCACCGGAATTAGAAATGCAAAGCAAAATATCTTCCTTTTTCACCATGCCCAAATCGCCATGCAAAGCATCAGAAGGATGCATGAAAAAACTTGGAGTGCCTGTACTCGCAAAAGTTGCAGAAATCTTTTTTCCGATAATGCCGCTTTTGCCCATTCCAGAAACAATTACTCTGCCGTTGCAATGCAAAATTGCTGTTGCAGCAGCTTGTAAATCAGGAAAGTTTCGTTGTTGCAATGCTTGCAAAGCTTGCACTTCTGTAGCAAGCGCTTGTTTAAATATTTCTTCCGGATTTTTCATTTAGTTTTTGCTGAGCCACTCGGCTGCTTTTTGTAAAATTATCTCTTCCTGCCAAAGATTTTCAATGTTTTCCAATTGCATAATTTCATCTAAAAGTTCAGCTTGCTTTTCCCCTCGTTTTTTTGCTTCAAAATAGGGCGTTTGGTTAAAAGTTACCATGCCGTAAAGTGTTTGGAATTGCGATGGAAAAGCGGCTGCTATTCGCTTTTCGATTTTTAAGCGGAGTTGAAAATCATCTCTGCCACTCAAGTCGCGCATTTCGATAAAATTGTAAAGTGCTAAATCGGCAATAGCATCAGCATTTGGTTTGCGCAAATTTTGAAATTCTTCTAATGTTTTATTCCAATCTTCGTGGTGTGTGGTAAGTAGTTCATCTAAGATGCGCACATCTTCAAATCCGCAATTCATTCCTTGCCCGTAAAATGGCACTACGGCATGAGCGGCATCACCAATCAGACAAGTATTTTTGGTTTTCCAAGGAAAACATTTTACAGTTACCAAAGAACCGGTTGGGTTGGTAAAAAAATCATGCGCCAAAGTTGGCATCAAGGCAACTGCATCAGGAAAATATTTTTGGAAATAAGCGGCAACATCGCTTTCTGTTTTCAACATGTCAAAACCGTTTTCTCCATGCAAAGCTGCAAAAAGCGTGCAAGTGAAAGAACCGTCTAAATTTGGCAAAGCAATCATCATAAAACTTTCACGGGGCCAAATGTGCAGCGCATTATTTTCTATTTGATGTTTCCCGTTTAAATCGGGAATACACAATTCTTTGTAGCCGTGGCTTTCGTGTTGTTGGTTAATATTAAAATTATGTGTGCGTTGCATTTTGTATCGCGCTTCGCTGTATGCGCCATCTGCAGCAAGCAACACATCGCTTTTTATAGTTGATGTTTGCTTAGTTTCAGTATTTTCAAAAATAGCTTCAGTGGTATTAAAATTCACCTCTACACAATGTTGGTTAAAAAGAAATTGAACGCCCATTTTTTCAGCTGCGTTCACTAAAACTTCATTCAGCAAACCGCGGCTCACGCTGTAAATCGCTTGCCCTTCTTTTCCGTAAGGTTGAAAATATTTTTCTCCGTTTTGGTGGTGAATTACTCTACCGCTCATTGGCAATGCAATGGGTTCTATTTCTTTTCTTAAACCAACTTTATCTAATGCTGCCCAGCCGCGTTCGCTTAGTGCTAAATTTATGGAGCGACCGCCTACGTAGCCTTCTAAACGAGAGTCTGCTCTGCGTTCGTAAACCGTAATTTTGCTGTTGCGCTTAGCTAAAAAACACGCTAATAGAGAACCCACTAAACCTGCGCCCGAAATGCTAATTTGTTTTTGCATATTTTATTTTCTGCCTTGCGATAATATGGCAATTCTGTTTTTGCTGCAAAATATAGATTTAGTTTTTGAACTTTGCCGTTCTGAAAATTAAGAAGAAGAAAAATGGTAACGGTAAAGAAATTCACTTTTAATGCGCTAAGCGAAAATACTTATGTACTTTTTGATGAAACCAAACAATGTGTGGTAATTGACCCGGGTTGCAGTAGCGAACAAGAGAAAAATATTTTGTCAAATTATATTTTGCAAGAAGCACTTATTCCTGTTTTGCTGTTGAACACGCATTGCCATGTAGATCATGTGCCGGGAAATGCTTTTGTGGCAGAGAAGTATAACGTGCCGCTTTTAATTCATAAGCAAGATTTAGCATTGCTGCACGAAGCTCCAAATTTTGCTAAGTTTTTTGGTGTGGTTTGTCCTGCTTCTCCCGAACCGGCTTCGTTTTTAGAAGAAGGCGATACGGTAAACTTCGGAAATTCTTCTTTAGAAGTGCTTTTTACGCCCGGTCATTCACCCGGAAGTATTTCATTTTACAGCAAAGAAAACGAGTTTATTATTGTAGGCGATGTTTTATTTTTAGGAAGCATCGGCAGATACGATTTGCCCGGTGCAAATGGCAAAACACTTTTGCATTCCATTGATACGCGCTTGTTGCCTTTGCCTGATAACACAAGAGTTTATTGCGGACACGGGCCTGATACCACAATCGGACACGAGCGCAGAACGAATCCATTTTTGAATCAAGATTTTAGAGCAGAAATTGGTTAAATACAGAAAACATTCAATTCAGATTTAGAAGTAAAAGAATTAAGCATTAAAATTGCAAACAATTAAGTTTAAGAAAACATGAGTTTAAATATAAAATCGAATAAAGAAGTAAAAACATCAGAGCGTTTTTTAAAAAGAGTGGAAGAGTTGAAGTCTTGGTTTCCTGAAGGAAAACATAAAAGTGCTTTGCTAACTGTACTTCACGAAATGCAAGATGAAAACGACAATTGGCTTAGTGTTGAAGCAATGGATAAAGTTGCAGAGCTTCTAAATATTAAACCGATTGAAGTTTATGAAGTGGTGAGTTTTTACTCCATGTACAATCAAAAACCGGTTGGTAAATATTCGTTTGAATTTTGCCAAACCAGCTGCTGCGGCTTGCGTGGAGCAGATGATATGATAGAATATACTTGCAAAAAATTAGGTGTAAAAGAAGGAGAAGTAACGCCCGATGGTATGTTTAGCGTGAAAGGCGTTGAATGTTTGGGTGCTTGCGGTTATGCACCAATGATGCAGGTGGGCGATTTTTATCACGAGTTTTTAACACCCAAAAAAATTGACCAACTTATAGAAGACTGCCGCGCGGGAAAAGTGAAAACATTAAGCGAAGTTTAGTTTAAATAAAAGCATGTAAAAACCATGCACGAAATAGAACCATTCTTTCTATGGCGCGATTACTACATCGCTTCCAACGACAAAAAATCACCTTTTTATCGAAGGCAATACAGCGAGTTTGAATACACGCAAAAAATCTACAATTATTTTATTCATCCGCAGTGGGATTTTTTTGGCTCCAGCACGCTTTATTGCAAAGTTTTATTTGCTGATTATGATAGCCAATTTGCCATTATTGAACTCTTAGGAGAGTGGAACGATGCGCTTCACAACGATATAATGGAATTAAAACGCGGGCTGATTGATAAAATGACGGCACAAGGCATTTCTAAGTTTTTGCTCATTGGCGAAAATGTATTGAACTTCCATGCTTCAGACGATTCATATTACGAAGAGTGGTACGAAGATATTCGCGACCAAAACGGCTGGATTGTAGCGTTAAATTTTAGAGAACACGTGGTGAAAGAAATGCGCTCGCAGCAAATTCATTATTATGTGATGATGGGCGAAAATCAACAGTTAGTGGAATGGCGTAAACTCAAGCCTCATCACGTTTTCGCTGCCATAGAAAACTTGCTCACAAAATCTATTGGGCAATAGTTTTTCAGTATAGTAGGTGCATTGTTTTTATTGGAAAAGAATAAAGCAGCTTTTGCTATTTTTTAAAATAAAAACTGTTGAATGAAAAAACCACTTCAACAAACTCAAAAAAATATACCTTTGAGTACGAATGTATTTTCTGAATAAAATTTTAATTGCTTTATTACTCTTATCAGCACTGTTTAGTAGCGAAAAATTGTTGGCTCAAAATGAACCGCAATTCACGCATTATATGTTTAATAAAGCCATTTTTAATCCTGCTTATGCAGGTTCAAATGATGCGATAGAAATAAACGCCCTACACCGCAGCCAGTATGTAAATATTGCTTCAACGGCAATCAATACACAGTTTCTTGGAGTAAACTTACCAATCTATAAAGCAAGCTCAGGAATTGGCATTTCAATCGTGAATGATTTGGCAGGAGCACTGCGCTCTACTTATGTTTCGGTGCAGTATAATTATCGCAAAAAATTTAAGTGGGGAAATGTTGCCGCAGGCGCAGGAGTTGGCTTTATGCAAGCGGGTTTAGATGGCGCAAAACTTCGCGCACCCGATGGCGATTACACTAGTGGCATAAATCATAACGATGCGTATTTACCAACAGGTATTCAGCAAGCAATAGCACCTGACTTTTCTCTCGGTATTTTCTTGAATAACGATAAATGGTTTGCAGGCGTTTCTGTTAATCATTTAGCGGCTTCTGTTGCTAAATTTCAATCTGGCTTAAAGTTGAATTATGCGCGAAATATATTGGTTAGCGGAGGTTATGATATTAAAGTATCAAAGCGCTTTTCAGTGATGCCATCAGTGTTTTTAAAGTCTGATTTTAAAAAAGTTCAAACAGACTTTGCGGTTACAGCAACTATTGTACACAATTTAATAACCGGTGTATCGTTTAGAGGAAACGATAGAAATTCAATTGATGCGGTAGCGGTTTTTGCAGGGTTCACGTACAAGGGTTTTAGGTTAATTTATTCGTATGATGTTAATATTTCGACCTTAAATCGCTTTAATTCCGGCAGCCACGAAGTGAGTGCGGCATACTTAATTTCTTATGGTAAAAAAGAGCGAAAACCGTTGATATATCACAATCCGCGCTTTTTATAAACACATGAAAATGAATAGGCTGAAACAAAAAATATTTCTTATCGTAAGATTTTTTTGGGAAAAAATATTTGGAAAAACGAAAAACATCTATATTTACGCTCTTCAAAATAGAGCCAAACAAGCAAACAACAACATGAAAAACTTAAACAGTTTCTTCGGCAAGGCTGCGATAGCGGCAACTCTCTTTGTCGCGGGATGCAGTGGCGGGTACAACGGGCAACTAATCGGTGAATTAGATAGACCACGTTGGAACCCGATTACTCCTTATGGAATGGTATTTGTACCATCAGGTGTTTTACATATCGGTCCAGGTGATCAAGATGTGAACTCTGCGTACAACTCAAAAGCCAAACAAATCTCTGTTGTGGGATTTTATATGGATGATACCGAAATTACCAATAATGAATATCGCCAGTTTGTGAATTGGGTGCGCGACTCTGTTGGGCATACTTTGTTAGAACACACTACTGAAAACGATGCAGGGAAAACTCAAATTGATTGGAAACAAAAAATTGAGTGGAACGGTAAAGAAGCTAACGAACAGTTAGACCAAATTTACTATCCTGAAAACCAAAGAATTTGGGGAAGAAAAGAACTTGATCCAAATAAATTGCACTACGTTTACGAGTGGTACGATTTAAAAGGTGCATCACTTACTAAAAATCGCGGTAAAGACCGTACCTCTTTCATTAAGAAAGAAGCTACACCAATTTATCCTGATACACTTTGCTGGGTAAGAGATTTCACTTATTCATACAACGAACCAATGACTCGTCACTATTTCAGCCATCCGGCATTTGACGATTATCCGGTAGTTGGTGTGAATTGGTTTCAAGCAAAAGCATTTTGCGCTTGGCGTACACGCTTCTGGGAAGATTACAAAACTGCTAAAGGCGAACCATTGTTAGATGAATTCCGTTTACCAACAGAATTTGAATGGGAATATGCTGCACGTGGTGGAAAGAAAAACCAACCTTATCCTTGGGGCGGTCCTTACGTAAGAAATTCTAAAGGCTGTATCTTGGCTAACTTTAAACCAGGTCGTGGAAATTATCCTGAAGATGGAGGTTTCTATACAGTACGCGCAGATGCTTACTGGCCAAACGATTACGGTTTATATAACATGGCAGGTAATGCTTCAGAATGGACCTCTTCAGCCTTTTACGAAAATGCTTATTCATTCGTTCACGATTTAAACCCTGATATCCGCTACGATGCAGAAGGTAACGAATCTGAAACATTGAAAAGAAAATCAATTCGTGGAGGCTCTTGGAAAGATATTGGTTACTATATCCAGTGCGGAACACGTAATTGGGAATATGCCGACTCAGCTAAGTCTTACGTAGGCTTCCGTTGTATCACTACATTCTTAGGACGCGATATTATGGATAGCAAATAAGCTATAAGTATCTCGTGAAAAAACTTTTAAAGTATCATTAAATTATTCTCGTGTTTTTTATTTAAAAATTCACATAAAAATCTATTTGTTTAACAAAATTAAAAATCAAAACTTAGAAAAATGGCTTCAGGAAAACCGTCAATGTTCGAAACCGTAAAAGGAAGAACCTATCTTAACTATGCATACTCAATTGGTGCTGCAGTGGTAATTGCAGGTGCCCTTTTTAAAATCATGCACTGGCCGGGAGCAGAAATTATGCTTATAGCCGGTATGGGTACAGAGGTAATTATCTTCATAATTTCAGCTTTGGAACCACAGCACGTAGATAAACACTATGAATGGGAAAGAGTTCACCCAGAGTTAGCACTTAGTGGCGAAGCAAAAAAGGGTGAAAAGTCTTTAACACAACAATTAGATAAAGCATTAGCTGAAACAAAAGTAGGGCCAGAACTAATTGCAAGTTTAGGTGGTAGTTTGAAAAACCTATCTGAATCTACAAGTAAATTAACTGATTTAACCGATGCTTCAGTTGCAGCTAAAGGATTTGCAGATAGTGCAAAAAATGCTTCAGGTTCTATCAATTCATTTGCGCAAGCAGCAGCAGCAGCAACAGGTTCTGTTGGTAAAATTGCTGAAGGTGCAGAGTTTACAAAAGTTTACCAAGAGCAAGTTTCTGCAATGGCTAAAAACCTTTCACAGTTAAACGCTATTTACGAATTAGAATTACAAGATTCTAACAACCATTTAAAATCAATGAATAAATTCTTTGGTAACTTAAATGCGGCAGCAGAAGCGTTGAGCGGAACTGCAACAGATGCAATTAAGTACAAAGATGAATTAGGAAAATTGAATAAAAACTTAAATTCATTGAATGCTGTATATGGTAACATGTTGGCTGCAATGAAAACTCAATAGTTTTTCATTGAATAGAGAGAGTGTTGCGATAATTATTAAAGAACAAAAAATTAAATAATAAATAATGGCTGGTGGAAAATTGACGCCTAGGCAGAAGATGATTAACATGATGTATCTCGTGTTAACAGCCTTGCTAGCCTTGAACGTTTCAAATGAAGTTTTGAATGCCTTCAAGATTGTAAATGATGGCTTAAAAACTTCAAACAGTTCTTTGGTTGAAAAGAACGATGGAATATACGCTACATTTCAAAAGGAAATGGAGAACAATCCTGAAAAAACAAAACCTTTTAATGACAAAGCTCAAGAGGCTAAGAAGATTTCAAAAGAAATTTTTGATCAAATAGAAGCTTACAAGGCAGAAATTATTAAAGAAGCTAAAGGTATAGATCCAGAATCTGGAGATATCGTTCAGCGTGATAATATTGATGTTGCTACTCGTATTTTCGTTGAAAATGGCGGAAAGAAAGGCAAAGACCTCTATGCAAAATTGAAATCTGCACACGATAAGTTTATTGCAGCTTCAGGAAATCCTAACTTTCCTATTCCTTTAAATCCAGATGATGTTTTGAAAGGAAAAAAACCAGATTTAGTGCAAAAAGGTTGGGAATATGCAGCGTTTAACCACGTGCCTGCAACTGCTGCGGTTACGATTCTTACCAAGTTTCAAAATGACGTAATTTCTTCGGAAGGCGCTATCATTGAGCACTTGATTAAGCAAATTAACGCGAAAGACTACAAATTTGATCAGTTGGCTGCTGCGGTTATTGCTCCTTCGAGCTATTTAATGCAAGGTCAAAAATACACTGCACAAATATTTGTGGCTGCATCTTCTAAATCACAAGATCCTGAAGTTTTCATCGGTTCGCTTCCTGCAAATGCCAAGAAAATTCCTGGAACAGAGCAATATGAGCCAATTGAAAGTGTTGATGGCAATGTAGCTGGTACTCCTTTAAAAGTAGAAGGCGGAAAAGGGATTTTTGAACAAGCTGCTACAGCAGTTGGTGAAAAGAAATATGCTGGGGTTATTAGAGTTAAAAACCCTGATGGATCAGGATATAAATTGTATCCGTTTTCTGCAGGTTACCAAGTTGGTGCAAAATCAGTGGTTGTCTCTCCTACAAAAATGAACGTGTTATATATTGGTGTAGATAACCCAATGAAAATTTCAGTTGCGGGTGTTCAACAACAAGATGTAATAGCTTCATTCCAAGGAGATGGAACATTAACCAAAAATTCTGATGGTACATACACAGCACGTGTAAAAACACCAGGAAAAACAGTTATCAATGTGTCAGCTAAAGTAGATGGCAAACCTTCTTCTATGGGTTCTGAAGAATTTCGTATTAAAAGAATTCCGGATCCGGTTCCAACTGTTGGAGGTAAATTACGTGGAGGTCCAACTGCAGCAGGCCAGTTGAAAGTACAATCTGGTTTAGTAGCATTGTTAGAAAACTTTGACTTTGAAGCTCGCTTTAATGTGGTAAGTTACACAATGGGTTACCAAAAAGGACCAGATTATTTTGAAGAAAGAGTTTCTGGACCATTGTTCAATAGCAAAATTCAAGGAATTTTACAAGGCTTAAAACCAAAACAAATCGTTATATTTGATGATATTAAAGTTGTAGGCCCAGATGGAGCACAACGTAAAATTCCTCAATTGGCATTCAAAATTATCTAATATTTATATCTAAGTACGTTATGAAAATAGTGGCAAAAATGTTTTTAGCGATTGCGGTAATGGGTGTAACAACTGCCATTGCCCAAGAACCTTTAGATGGTGCGTACCAAAAGGTACTTAACAAAGAAAGAGAAATCGTTCCTTACGATTACATTAGAGAAGCAGATGTGTTTTGGAGTAAACGCATTTGGAGAACTATTGATACGCGTGAGAAAATGAACTTGGCATTCAGATATCCGCAAATGCCGCTTATTAACATTATTCATACAGCTGCAAAAAATGGTGAGATTACAGTTTACGATCCTGCAGTTGATAATGCAGACCAGTTTAAATTGGTAATGCCAGTTGGCGATGTTTCAAAAATTGGTTCAAGCACAGATACATCAATGGTTGTAGATCCTATTACATTAGAGGAAAAGCAAGTTGTTGCGGTAACTGAATTTAACCCAATGAACGTTGTAAAGTATCGTTTAAAGGAAGATTGGGTTTTCGATAAAGAGACTTCTACCATGATGGTGAGAATAATCGGAATTTGCCCGGTAGCTGAAAAGATAGATCAAAATACTCAAACAGTTTTAGGTGATCAGCCAATGTATTGGGTTTACTATCCTGATTTGCGCCCTGTTTTAGCAAAGTACGAAGTATTCAATCCGAAAAACGATGCAGTAACTTTAAGTTGGGAAGACTTGTTTGAAGCACGCAAATTCGGAAGCTATATTTACAAAGAATCTAACGTTTACGATAGAACTATTAGTGAATACGCAGCAGGAATTGATGGTCTTTTAGAAGGCGAAAAAGTTAAGAATGAAATCTTCGTTTTTGAACACGATTTGTGGACTTATTAGACTTAAAACTAAAATACTTAAAAGGGTTGCAATTTTGCAGCCCTTTTTTTTGCGCCTTACCCAAAATCGGCTACTTTCGCACCGCTTTTGAGCTAAGCATTAAAAAATTAGAAACAAATAATAATTAAAAGTTATGGTAGAAGTTCGCGCTGAAGAAATTTCAGCTATTCTTAGAGAACAACTTGGGAACTTTAAAACAGCTGCCGAGTTAGAAGAAGTTGGAACAGTATTGCAAGTGGGTGATGGTATTGCACGTGTTTATGGTTTAACCAATGCTCGTGCCGGAGAACTTGTTCAATTTGAAAGTGGTGTAAAAGCTATTGTATTGAACCTTGAAGAAGACAACGTTGGTGTGGTTTTGATGGGTCCTTCAGAGAAAATTAAAGAAGGGGACACCGTTAGAAGAACAGGAGTTATTGCTTCCATTAAAGCTGGAGAAGGCTTATTGGGAAGAGTAATCAATACTTTAGGTGAGCCAATTGACGGAAAGGGACCAATAACCGGAGAACTATACGAAATGCCTTTAGAGCGCAAAGCTCCGGGTGTAATTTATCGCCAGCCGGTAAATGAACCTTTGCAAACAGGTATCAAAGCGATTGATGCCATGATTCCTATCGGACGTGGACAAAGAGAATTGATTATTGGCGATCGTCAAGTTGGTAAAACAGCTGTTGCAATTGATACAATCATCAACCAAAAAGAATTTTACGATAAAGGAGAGCCGGTACTTTGTATTTATGTAGCATGTGGCCAAAAAGCTTCTACAGTTGCCCAAGTGGTAAAAGTATTAGAAGATAATGGCGCGATGCCTTACACAGTAGTAGTTTCTGCCTCTGCGGCTGATCCTGCTCCACTTCAATTCTATGCTCCATTTGCAGGTTGTGCGGTTGGAGAATTTTTCCGCGACACTGGTCGCCCAGCATTGATTATATATGATGATTTGTCAAAACAAGCGGTAGCTTACCGTGAGGTTTCATTATTATTAAAGCGCCCTCCGGGTCGTGAAGCATATCCTGGTGATGTATTCTACTTGCACAGCCGTTTACTAGAGCGTGCTGCTAAAGTAAATGCCAACCAAGAAGTTGCGGTGAATATGAATGACGTTCCGGATAGCATTCGCCACATTATTAAAGGCGGTGGTTCATTAACGGCATTACCAATTATCGAAACACAAGCGGGAGACGTTTCTGCATATATTCCAACCAACGTAATTTCAATTACTGACGGACAAATTTTCTTGGAATCAGGATTGTTTAACTCAGGTGTGCGCCCTGCAATTAACGTAGGTATCAGCGTGAGCCGTGTGGGTGGTAATGCACAAATTAAGGCGATGAAAAAAGTTGCCGGAACATTAAAGTTAGACCAAGCGCAATACCGCGAATTGGAAGCTTTCAGTAAATTCGGTTCAGACTTAGATGCTGCCACAAAAGCTGTGTTAGATAAAGGTGCACGCAATGTGGAAATTTTAAAGCAAGCTCAGTTTACACCATACTCAGTTGAGAAACAAGTTGCTATTTTGTTCATTGGAACAAAGAACTTAGCAAAGAATGTGCCTGTGAACAAAATGCGCGAGTTCGAAAAGAATTTCATCACAGAATTGGAAACACGTTTCCCTGAAGTATTAAAAGCTTGCGGACAACCACTTACTAAAGAAATCGAAGACACTTTAACAAAAGTAGCCGAAGATGCTTCTTTAAAATTCAAATAATCAAATTCTAAATTTTGAATAAACAGAGCCGATTGATAATTCAGTCGGCTTTTTTGTTTTATTTACCTTATGAAATGCTAATTTCGATACTTAAATTAAATTGAATTTATGAATCACTTTGAATGGAATTGGAAATATAAAGAGAAGAAAATTTATGCTCAAGGTTGGGCGCCTACACAGTCTAAAGCTGTAGTTTGTATTGTGCATGGTTTTGCCGAAAACAGCGACCGTTACGAACGCGTAGCTTCGTTTTTGTGCGATAATGGCTATGCTGTGCTTGCATTAGATTTAATTGGACATGGAAAGTCGGAAGGCAAGCGTGGACACGTTGATGATTATGAAAACTTATTGGATTGCGTGAGAGATATTACACTTGAAGCAGAAACTCGTTTTCCGAACCTGCCGGTGTTTTTATACGGACATAGTTTGGGAGGAAATATTGTAACCAATTTTTTGTTGAGAAGGCAGCCTAAGAATATTAAAGCAGCTATTGTAACCGGACCTTTGTTTAAACTTGGTTTTGAACCACCTGCTATCAAAGTTTTATTAGCTAAAATGATGGTGAGTATTTATCCGAAGTTTACAGAAAATACCAACTTAGAGGTTGATGCTATTTCGCGCGATAAAAACGAAGTGAGAAAGTATAAAGAAAATCCTTCTGTATTTAATGTAGTAACAGCAGGCATGTTTTTGGGTTTTTACAAAGCAGGCAAATATGCTTTGGAACATGCAAACGACTTAAATGTGCCATTGCTAATTATGCACGGCACAGCAGATAGATTAACCTCTTATCATGGAAGTGAAGAGTTTACAAAGAACAATACCAGCGGCTTAGTAACGCTTAAATTGTGGGAAGGTTTTTACCACGAACTGCACAATGAGCCTGAAGAAGACCGCAAAAAAGTATTAGACTATGCTTTAGCATGGCTGAATAATTTTGCTTAAAAAATACATTACTACAATGGAACTTCTGTTAAGAAGCTAAGCCTCCAATTTCACTTTCAAAATAAGTGCAGCAGCAATTAGTGCAAACAATGGATAGGCAATCAATGTTGAAATAATAAACCAAGTAGGATGTGGTAACATTACAAAATCTGCAGCAGCAGCAATCATTAGTAAACCTGCCACAGTTAAGGCCGGTAATACTTTCTTAGATTTATCTATTGCAGTTGCAACCGCTCCTCCCACAAATGCAGCTAATGCATATCCTAAGAGTATAAGAATATAAGCCACCGTAGAAACCTGCTGCATAGCTGCGGCAGCCGCTACTTTATCGCTCAGGTTCACATCATTAGGCAATTGGAACATGGTATGAATAAAACTTTCCCAACCGGAAATAATTAAAACACCACACGCCAAACCGATTACAATTCCTAAAATAGTTCTTAGCATAATATTATGATTTTATTGAAACGCGCGGGTCAAGTGCCGCATAAAGTAAGTCGGTTAATAAATTCATTACCACAAATACAAATGCCACAAAAAGCACTGTTCCCATCACTACCGGAAAATCAAAAAGCAAAAGCGAATCTATAGCTTGCAAACCCAATCCTTTGTAATCAAATACTTTTTCGATGAAAAAAGCGCCTGTGAGCAAAGCAGCTAACCAACCACTAATGGAAGTAACTACAGGATTCATGGCATTGCGCAAGGCATGTTTAAAAATTACAGTTGTATTTGATAATCCTTTTGCTTTTGCTGTGCGCACAAAATCTTGTTGCAGCGCTTCGAGCATACAACTGCGCGTGAGTTGCGCAATAATCGAAATTGGGCGAATGCCTAAAGCCAACATTGGCAGCCAAAGGTTTTTCCAAACATAAACGGTATCGCCCATAATATTTACATCGGTAAGCGAGCCGCGCACATTTAAACCCGTGTAATCGCTCAAGTAATAACCAAAAACCATTGCCAAAACAATACCTGAAAAATATGAAGGTTGCGAAATACCAAAGGTGGAAAGCACTAAAATAAAATTATCCCAAAACGAGTATTGTCGAATGGCAGAAATTACCCCAAGCACAATACCAATAATGGAAGCAAAAAACATGGCACCTAAAGCTAAAACCGCAGTAGGGAAAATTTTAGTTGCAAGAATTTCACTCACTTTTCTGCGGGTTTGAAAACTCTTGCCCAAATAAGGAGCTTTTGCTACCAAAGTAGTTTCGCCAATGGAAAAAAGCGGAGTAAAACCAGTTTCTTCTTCAGTGATAAAAGTTGGAGAATCTTCATTTTTTAAATTGTGAAACGAAAGCGGAGAAACATCGTTAAAGTAAAGCAGCAAGCGCTTATCCCAAGAGTAATTTAAGCGAAATTCTTTTTCAATTGCATGAACCGAAGCTGCATCTGCGCGTTGCCCCAAAGTCATTCTTGCACTATTTACAGGCAGTACATTAAACAACATAAAAATAACCACAATTACACCCACCATCACTAAAATGCCTGATGTAATTCGGTTGAATAATATTTTAAAGAAATTCATTTTCTGCTGCTTAAAATTTATTTAGTGCGCTTTGATTTATCTTTCGTCATATCCTTTTGGTTCGTTCACAAATATGGAAAAGATTGTGGTTCCATATTGCCTTTTGCTCCAAAAATGTTCATGCTCATCGAAATTGTGTTTTGGGTTGTGTTCCAAAATAAACCAACCTTCACCTTCCACTAATTTCTTTTTAAAAATTAAATCCGGAATTTCTGCCAAATTTGGAAGTGGATATGGCGGCCCGGCAAAAATAACATCGTAAGCAGTGCTGCTCGATTCTATAAATAGAAACACATCTGTTTGCAGCACTTTGTGCCCTTCAAACTTTAAATGTTCTGAAGTTTTTTTGATGAAATCTACGCACTTTCGGTGCATTTCGATACTGGTAACATCGGTGCAACCGCGCGATAAAAATTCATAGCTAATGGCTCCCGTTCCGGCAAACAAATCCAGCATTTTAATATTATCGAAATTGAAGTAATTATTGATAACATTAAACAGCGCTTCCTTTGCAAAATCGGTAGTTGGCCTTGTTGGGTCAAAGTGAGGCTGGTTCAGCCTGTAGCCTTTATATTTTCCACTAATTATACGCATAGCTTTTACATTGAGAATAGTGAAAAATGAATAGATTTTAAATCTTCAGAAATTGCTTTGGAATAAAATTTTCCATTGCCTGGTTTCAGAAAAACAATATTTGAAAAATAGCGGTAGCAGCTATCGTAAATCTTCGATTCCTTTTGAACTTTTCCGCATAAAACCAAAGGCGATTCTGTGCGATTTACTTGTGTGCTTTCGCAAACCAAGAGCAAAAAATACAAGAAATCTTCGATAGTTTTAAATTCGAAAGTGTTGTACAACAATAGTTTTTCAGGGGCATCTAAAATTGCGACTGAGAATTTTTCATTCATTACCAAAACATAAATACCTTTTGGCAATGGCAGAATATTTTTTAAAAAATTTGCACCCACAGCCGTAACTTCCGCAATAGGAAATTTTGTTTTCACTACCTCGGCTAAGCCGTTTTTATCGCTAAACAAAGCAAAAGTTTCATTGCTTAATTGCAGCATATTTTCATTTCCTGAAAATTGCTTAAAGCCAACCGGAAGCAAATCAATTTCAGCGTGTAACATCACTTTCACCTCTTTAAAATCCATTGCAAAAATCGGCTCTGTGGCAAATAATTTTTCACACATTAGAACAAACTGCTCTGCTTGCAATGGCTTGCTGAAATTAAATTCAACCAAATATAAAAACTGCTTAAACACAGCTACTTCAACCGTTGCCGAAATTTGCTGTGGTGCAATTTCAATATTCAGCACAAAACCCTCGCTGCTGGGCACATTCGGCAGCAATCCGGTTTCAACTTTTTGATAAGATGGCAATACCGCAATCACGCTACAAACCTACACTATTCGGGTGAACATGAAAATTCATTTTTCGGTATTACAAAATATTTAGTCGTTCACATGTTTCTATTCCTTTTATTTGCGCTGTTAATTTTTTGTGGAATGAAAATATCGTACAACTGGCTTAAAAATTATTTACCCATTCAAAATAGTGTTGAAGAAGTTTCGGAATTGCTTACTTCTGTTGGCTTAGAAGTGGAAGATGTGCAAGCGCTTGAAACCGTTGAAGGCGGTTTGCGCAATGTGGTGATTGGCGAAGTGCTTACTTGCGAAAAACACCCCGATGCCGATAAATTAAATGTAACAACGGTGAATGTGGCTGGCGAAGCGCCATTGCAAATTGTGTGTGGTGCGCCAAATGTAGCAGCAGGACAAAAAGTAGTTGTAGCACTTGAAGGCGCGGAATTGTTGCCTTTGGGCGCTACCGAAAAATTTAAAATTAAGAAGGCTAAAATTAGAGGCGTGGAATCGCGCGGTATGATTTGCTCCGAAAAAGAACTTGGATTGCGCGATGTGCATGAAGGGATTTTGGTACTCCCAAGTGAAACTGTTGCAGGAACTTCTGCTGCCGATTTTTTTAAAATTGAAAACGATTATCTTATTGAAATTGGACTTACACCAAACCGAAGCGATGCTTTTTCGCATATTGGTGTGGCACGCGATTTAAAAGCCGTTTTAAATGTGCGTAAGAATCTAAATTTGAAATTGCAATTACCCGAAATTACAACTTGGCAAACTGCAAATACAAAAAGAAATATCGCTATTGAGGTACAAAATACGGAAGCCTGCCCGCGCTATTCTGGCATTAGCATTTCTGGAGTTCAAGTAAAGCCTTCGCCCGATTGGTTAAAAAATAAATTGAAAATAATTGGTGTGCAGAGTATCAACAATTTAGTAGATGCAACCAACTTTGTGCTGCACGAATTTGGGCAGCCGCTGCACGTTTTTGATGCCGATAAAATTACAGGCAACAAAGTGATTGTTCGCAATGCTTTAGCAAACGAAAAATTTGTAACGCTCGATGGCACAGAGCGCACTTTAAAAGGTTATGAATTGATGATTTGCAACGAAGCCGAACCAATGTGTATTGCAGGTGTTTTTGGCGGTGCAAAAAGCGGAATAACCGAAAGCACAACTAATATTTTTATCGAAAGCGCCTATTTTTCTCCTACTTCAATTCGCAAAACTTCTTTCGGGCATAATTTGCGCACCGATGCAGCTATGCACTACGAAAAAGGCTGTAATGCAAACATTACTATCGCTGCGCTAAAGCGTGCAGTGTCGCTTGTTTTAGAATTAGCCGGTGGCGAAGTAAGCAGCGAAATTCAAGATGTTTATTCAACCAAAAAAGAGAAGGCAATAGTTGAAATTGAGTTTGCATACATCCGTAAACTTTCAGGTTTTGAAATTGAACACAACACCATTGTGAAAATTCTGAACGAATTAGAAATTGAAGTGCTGGAGCAAACTGCAACCGGCTTAAAATTAGCTATCCCAACTTTTAAAACAGAAGTAACGCGAGCTGCTGATGTGATGGAAGAAATTCTACGCATTTTTGGTTATAACAATTTTGAATTGCCTACCAAAATCAATTCAAGTATTTCGTTGGCGAATGAAAAAGACGAAACCAAATTTGAGCAAACACTTGCCAATTTGCTTACCGGACTTGGGTATAATGAAATTACCACTAACTCGGTTTCGCAATCGGCTTTTGAACAAGATGAAACCTTGCGCCAGCAGCAAGTAAAATTGCTCAATAGCCAAACTTCTGAATTAGATAGTTTGCGCACTTCTATGCTTTATGGCATGTTAGAAAGTGTGGCGCACAACCAAAACAGAAAGGCCTTCGATTTGGCATTTTTCGAGTTCGGGAAAACATATCACAAAACCGAAAATGGCTATAAAGAACATAAGCATTTGGCATTGTTGCTGAGTGGAAATAAAATGTCGCCCAACTGGATTTCTACTGCTGATAAAGTGAATTTTTATCATTTAAAACAAGCTATCACAAGCGTACTCTCTAAACTCGGAATTGCACAAACTATTTTTGCTGAAAGCGCTGATACCGCTTTACAAAATGCCTTTGTAGTAACTAAAAACAATAAAGAAATTATCGTTGGTGGCGAAGTGGCAAACACTGTGAAATCAATATTTTCGGTTAAAGGCGATGTGTTTTATGCTTGCTTTGATTTTAAAGCACTATTAAATGAATTTTCACAGAACAAAGTTATCTATAAAGCCTTGCCAAAATATCCTTCGGTGAAGCGCGATTTAGCTTTAGTGGTTGAAAAAAATATCGCATTCGGCACTATTGAAACTTTGGCAAAAAAAGAAGCTAAAAGCCTCTTAACCGAAATTTCGCTATTTGATGTTTACGAAGGCGAAAAAGTAGAACAAGGCAAGAAATCTTATGCTGTAAGTTTTGTTTTTCAAAATTCTGAAAAAACACTTACCGATGAAGAAGTTGAGAAAATGATGAACCGCCTCGTTGCTACATTTGAGCGTGAAATTGGCGCAAGCGTACGCAAGTAAAAACTTTTAGAAAGCAGCTTCGGCTTCGTGGCAATTTTCTAAGATAATTTTAATGCTGCTGTTTGATGGCTTCAAACTCAATTCGTCTAAAGCAATTTGCATATCTAAAATTTCTTGAAGGGAATTGCTCAACGTTTCATTATCAAAAATTTGGGTCTGCAATTCGTGTGTGGCAGCAGGTGCTAATTCGCCATAAGCCGCCAATAATAAATGATTCGGTGTAAAATTCTGTTTCATGGTTTTTCCTTTTTTCAATCTAAAACGCAGCTATTGAAATTTTAGTGTGTGCCGCGTGTTTTTTTGCTGAAAACATTTCTGATTCTCCAATCCTTAACATTCAGTTTACATTGCAGCATTAGTATTGTACTCAAATAATTGAAAAAATATTTACCATGCGCTTAGAAAAACTTCTTTCTTTCTTAGTTCCAAAAGATAAAACTTTCTTTCTTCTTTTTGCAAAAGCATCTGCCAATGTGGTAGAAATATCAAAGCAGCTTACCGAATATGTAAATGCACATTCGGTAGAGAAAAAGCAAGATTTAATGCGTAAAATAAATGAGCTGGAAGTGCTTGGCGATAATATTACACACGAAATTTTTACTGAATTAAGCACCAATTTTATCACGCCTTTTGATAGAGAGGATATTCACTATTTAGCAACTTCCTTAGACGATATTGCCGATTATATTTACGGTGCAGCAAGGCGTATGGAGCTTTACCGCATGGTAGAAAGCCCGGAATCGTTTAGAAAACTGGCTGAAATTATAGAGAAAAGCACCAACCAAGTAAATATTGCTATTACCGATTTAAAAAGCATGGACAATATCGTAAGAATTAAAGAGGCTTGCGTGCGTATCAATAGTTTAGAAAATCATGCTGACGATATCTTCCATACTGCAATTGCCGATTTGTTTCAGCATGAAAACGACACCAAGCGTTTGATAATGGTACAAGATGTGTTGGCGCTTTTAGAAACCGCTACCGACAAATGCGAAGATGTTGCCGATGTGATAGAAACTATTTTAATTAAAAACTCATAGCAACACAGCATGACTTTTCTAATTGTTATTATAGCCACAGCTATTATTTTCGATTTTATCAATGGTTTTCACGATTCTGCCAATTCCATTGCAACCATCGTTTCTACAAGAGTTTTAACGCCTTTTCAAGCAGTAATTTGGGCTGCCTTTTTCAACTTTGTTGCCTTCTTTATTTTTACTGAACACGGAGTAGCCGATACCATAAAAAAAATGGTGCGCGAAGATGTGATAACCGAAACAATTTTATTTGGTGGTTTAATGGGCGCTATAGTTTGGAACTTGCTCACTTGGTGGTGGGGAATTCCTTCCTCTTCTTCACATGCGCTTTTGGGCGGCTTCACCGGTGCAGCTTTTGCAAAAGCAGGTATTGGCGCCATCAATATGGATAAACTCGCAACAGTAATTGCATTTATCCCTTTAGCTCCGCTAATTGGTATGGTGGCTTCGTACTTAATTGCCGTTTTGGTAATGAACTTGGCAAAGCGGCTGCCGGCATCAAAAACCGATAAATATTTTAGGAAGCTGCAACTATTGTCGAGTGCTTTATTCTCATTGGGGCATGGCGGAAACGATGCACAAAAAACAATGGGAATTATTTGGGCGGCATTGGCTTTTCACGGCTTGGTGAAACCCGGAGACGAATTGCCTTCGTGGGTGGCACTTTCTTGTTATTCTGCAATGGCTTTAGGTACATTGTTTGGCGGTTGGCGAATAGTGAAAACAATGGGACAAAAGTTGGCAAAACTCCGCCCGTTTGAAGGCTTTTGTGCTGAAACTGCCGGAGCACTTACGCTCTTTGTGGTTACCGGATTAAAAGTTCCTGTGAGTACCACACACACTATTACCGGTTCTATTATGGGCACAGGAATGACCAAACGCTTGAGTGCCGTGCGCTGGGGTGTTGCCGGAAACATTGTGTTTGCATGGATTGTTACCATTCCTGCTTCAGCAATTATGGGTGCAGTTACTTTTTGGGCATTGCATCTTTTTGGGCTTTAAAAAGAAATATCGGAGAAATATATTTTGTAGATATTCTCTATAAAATTGCTGCATAGAACTTTTTAGAGTTGTGTTTTGTAGTTGTTTTTAGACTGTGCTTTTTCAATAGTGTCCTAAACGCTTTTAAAGAAAAGCAAAGTAACTCTAATCACCTTCGAGGTTAAAAACAAAAATAAATTCCCTTCACGACAGATATAACCCTGTTTTCTCAAGTTGTATCAAAACTTGACTGTCTATAGTTTTTTTTAAAAAAACAATAAAGAACGGGATATAGATAAACATCAACGCAAAGCAGAAAAACGTTAGTCAGAATTCCCCATTTTTCCGCAAGAAAATAATTTCTCGTGCTAACGGGAGTGCCACCCGACA
>MKTC01000019.1 GCA_001897535.1 Bacteroidetes bacterium 37-13
AGTATAAGTATATGCGCCAGTTCCGCCTGTGGCGCTAAAAGTTGCTGAGCCGCTGTTGGCACTTGCGCAAGTTGCATCTTGTTTGCTTTGTACGCTCACGCTAATGCTTGGGCAAGTAACACATGGAGTTACAGATGCTAAAGATGCAATTGTAATTATATTTCCACCTGAATCTTTCACGCGAATAGGATAAGTTCCCGGAGGTGTTACAGTTGCAGTAGTTCCAAAACTTGTCCATGTAGTAACATTTGTGCCAGGGCAAATAAAAGGAATGCAACTTCCGCCTGGGCAACTGCTGCAATCTAAAGTTGTGGTTTCCTTTTCCCAAGTGTAAGGACTAATTCCTCCTGATGCTGTGAGGTTATTATTTGCTTCTTTACATACTTTTAATGAAGTGCATGTTTGCACAACAATGGTTGCCGAATCATTCGCACCACAGCTTAATGTATAATATACTTTAAATGAACCTGCGCCAGACACTGAAGGGCTAAATTCACCTGTGCTTGCATTGGTGATTCCCGTTCCGCTCCAAGTGCCGCCAGAAGTTCCTGCGGTTAAAGTTTTAGGTGCGTCAGAAGTACAAAATGGTCCTGCAGGAATAATTGTAGCATCGCAACATCCAGTTGTTACTAAAGTAAGTTTTACATCACCTTGACCTTTACAACCTGCAGGGCTGGTTACTACCACACGGTAAGTAGTTGTTGCCGATGGGGAAACATTTATAGTGGCAACATTACCACCGGGTACTGCTGTTCCATTGCTAAACAATGATGGATTGGAATACCACTGGTAGGTTCCGCCACCAGTTGCTGTGAGTGTTTTGGTTTGCCCCGCACAAAAGTTTTGATTGGGAATACTAACAGTTGGAGCATTTTCTACATTTACGGTTACTGTTTTGGTTGCAGGGCAAGCACCTTGGGTAACGGTAACAGTGTAAGTGGTAGTAGCAGTTGGGGAAACAGTAATAGAGGCACCGGTTTGTCCATCACTCCACTTGTAAAAAGTTCCTCCGGAAGCAGTAAGTGTTACAAAATTGGGAGTATAGGTTGTTCCAATTCCTAATGGACCCGGACTCTTGCAAATATTACCTGATGATGTAGCAGTTGCAGTTGGGCTACTACCAATTACAATACTGAAATTGGAGTTCATATTGTTGCCACATAAATCCTTTATGTCTTGTGCATGTAGGGAATAAGTGCCTGAAGTAAGCGCTGGAGTAATGGTAATGGAAACACTATTTGTGCTGTTGTTATTACAATTCAGCGGATTTAAACTTATTGAATGCCCTACTAATGTAAAATCACTTGCTTGTATAGTACTGCAATCCACATATTCCGAAAATAAAATATCGAATTGAGAAGCAGAAGGACAAGCATTGGCAGCCGCATTTATGATTGTTGGCGGAGTTACATCTGTAATATTTACCGAACCACTTTCCTTTTTAAATTCAATATTAAAACCATCATTGGAACCACTGTAAAAATTGATACAAACAGCATACTTCCTGCTCGACTGTACATTTGGTCTTCTATTAAAACGATTACAATCAGAGCCTTTGCTATCCGTAGTACAAGTATTGTTACTGCAGTTTCCCCCTCCTCCATAACTTTCATTACAATTTACACTGCTTATTCCTGTATTTCCAGAATACAAAGAATAGTTACAACTCACTTCTGTGCGGCTGCCATTTCCACAACCGGCAGTAATATCCCACAGCACAAAATCGTAATCGGTAGAGCCTGTTGGTGTAATTGTAAAATCTAAAGGCCCATCGCTTTGCGGTTGAAAAGAATACCAAACTGAACCGCCTTGTCCTGTGCCTCCATAGCAACTTCCGCCATCATCACTCACTAATCCAATATCTGTGTATTGCCCTGCTAAAGCAACGGCTGTAAGGTTTTGGCACAAAGGAATTGCTCCCGGGCAATCACTTGCAGGATTATTAGCTCTTGCCGCTCCATTATTTTCTTGCTGCTGCGCTTTTGCTTTTCCTCTAAAATAAAAAGCATCTTTTGCAATCGTGTTTGGTGGAAAGTATTCAAAGGTCAATTCTTTTCCGTGCAGGTTAGCTATTTTGCCATTAGTAAAAATACCTAACAATTCTCCATTGGCATCTTTCCCATTGTAAACTTTTAAAATACCACCGGTAGGAATTTCAAACTTTTCAAAATAAACATCTAAAATACTTTCGCCATGCAATGTGGTAATAAAATACTTAGACCCCAATTCGCCATTATCACTAAATGTTCCATTGCTTATGTTTATATCGCGAACATTTCCTAATGTGTAATTATTTGGAATTACTTGTGCAAAACTGTTTAAATACAATGCAAAACACAATATTGCAGTGTGTAAACTTCTAACCTTCATTCGTCCGTTTTTTTCTGTTGTTTATCAGCACGTAAATATATTTAAAGAAGTGATAGTTCTGTCCCAAATTAGTCGAGTTAAAAAAACAATTGGTTGCTTTTATTCTTCACTTAAAAACAACAAAAAATTTTATCGAATATGGTTTTAAATTCTTTGATAGTTTTGTGATGCACATAACATTTAAAAAAAAAGATGAATACTGCTGATTTAAGCGATCAATTTCCAGAGCTTGTAAAAGCCGCAGAACCAATGTTTAAAGACTTTGGCGGCACAAAAAAATTTAGTGGTGAAATTGTTACTCTCAAAATTTTTGAAGACAATTCTTTAGTACGAAAAATGCTGGAGCAAAACGGCTCCGGAAAAGTATTAGTAGTTGATGGCGGAGGCTCTTTGCGATGCGCTTTATTGGGTGATAAATTGGGTGAATTAGCTGTGAAAAACTTATGGCAGGGTTTAATAATTTATGGCTGCGTTCGCGATAGCGCAGTATTAAAGGAGCTGCATTTAGGTGTAAAAGCGCTTAATACCCATCCTTTTAAAACCGTAAAAAGAAACGAAGGCCAAGAACAAATAAAAGTAACCTTTGCAGGCGTAGATTTTGTGCCCGGGCATTTCGTTACTATTGATGAAGACGGTATTTTAGTAAGTGAGCAACGTTTATTCTAAATTCCAACAAACTATAAAGCTACAGCGGATTTTCTATTTTAGCCGCGAACATTAGTTCTAAAACTTATGGCAAATTTTGAATTGATTATGCCCAAAATGGGCGAAAGTATTACGGAAGCAACAATTTTAAAGTGGTTGAAAAAGCCAGGTGATGCAATAAAACAAGACGATGCAATTCTTGAAATTGCCACCGATAAAGTTGATTCTGAAGTGCCATCGCCAGTAAGTGGCGTAATGGGCGAAATTCTTTTTAAAGAAGGTGATGTGGTTGCTGTTGGAAAAGCGGTTGCCGTTATCCAAACCGAAGGCGCTTCAACTTCTGCCGCTCCTGCTCAAAAGGTTGCTCCTGCTGCAGTTTCTGCACCTGTGGCAACTGCGGTTGTAGCACAAACTTCAGCAGCGCCAACCGGTGATAGATTCTATTCTCCATTGGTACTAAACATTGCACGCCAAGAAGGCATAAGCATGAGTGAATTAGAAAACTTGCAAGGCACAGGAGCCGGAGGTAGAGTTTCTAAAAAAGATATTTTAGCTTATGTAGAAAACAGAAAAATTGCTCCACTTCAAGCTACACAAGTTGCCCAAACAACTCAGCCTATTACGGAACAAAAACCAGCAACAGAAACTGTTGCTCCGGCAAAGAGTTACAGCGGCAATGTTGAAATTATAGAAATGGACAGAATGAGGAAACTCATTGCTGAAAACATGGTAAAAAGCAAACACACTTCAGCACACGTTACTTCGTTTGTGGAAGCTGATGTTACCAATATTGTTTTATGGCGAAACAAAGTGAAAGATAAATTTAAAGAACGCTATAACGCGAACCTTACTTTCACACCAATTTTTATTGAAGCAATTATTAAAGCGCTTAAAGATTTTCCTTTGGTAAATAGCAGCGTTGATGGCACAAAAATTATTGTAAAAAAAGATATCAATATTGGCATGGCAACTGCTTTGCCAAGCGGCAACTTAATAGTGCCTGTAATTAAAAATGCCGACCAGTTAAATTTGGCTGGGCTTGCAATGCAAGTAAATGAATTAGCAAATCGCGCCCGAAACAATAAGCTAAAACCTGAAGATATTGAAGGTGCAACTTACACGGTTTCCAATGTAGGAACTTTTGGAAACGTGATGGGAACTCCGGTGATAATGCAACCGCAAGTTGCCATTTTAGCCACAGGCGCAGTAAAGAAAAAACCAGTAGTAATAGAAACTGAAACCGGTGATACCATTGGAATTCGCCACATGATGTTTTTAAGCCACAGCTACGACCATAGAATTGTAGATGGCGCTTTGGGCGGAAGTTTTGTACGTAGAGTTGCCGATTATTTAGAAAGTTTTGACGGCAAAAGAGAGATATAAGTTTTTAAAAGAAGATATAACTTGAAATTAATTCCAAGTCATATCTTCTTCATCTAATTCTTTATGTGTATCATTTGAATTTTCAGAGTTGTCAGCGCTTTGAGAATAAGACTCATTTTCTTCTTCATGTGCGCCTTCCTCGTTTTCGCGCTTTGCTGCAAATGACGGGCGTTCAGACTCAAAATCATAATCAGGAAGCAAATCGCTCTTTATGTAATCTACAGTTTCGTTTAGCGCTTCCATAAACTTTTTAAAATCTTCTTTGTACAAGAAAATTTTGTGCATTTCGTAACCATCGCTATCAAACTTCTTTTTGCTTTCGGTAATAGTTAAGAAAAAATCACCCTGCTTAGTGCTTCTCACATCAAAGAAATAAGTTCTTCTTTTTCCCGCGCGGAGTTTTTTACTAAAGTAACCACTGTATTTTCCGTCTTTATTTTCCACCCTTATTATTTTGTTTTGTTAATTGATACTATTAGCAGAAGCGGCTAATATAAATATTGTTTTCAGGAAAACAAGCGCGTTTACGAATAAAAATACACAGCTCTTTCCTTGCGAAAGCTGCATCAAACTTAGTTTTTATTCCAACCCAAACTTGTCCAAAAAATCATATTCCTATTTCGTGTTTCAAAATTGCTTCGATGAAAAAACTATTTTTACCACGTGATTAGTAAATATTCCATTCAGCGAATTATGGAAGAAGCCCGCGTAGAAGAAGTGGTGGGCGAATATGTGGCATTGAAAAAACGCGGAGCAAACTATTTGGGCGTGTGTCCTTTTCACAACGAAAAAACGCCTTCGTTTAATGTATCTCCCGCAAAAAATATCTACAAATGTTTTGGCTGCGGCAAAGCTGGAAATTCAGTTACATTTTTAATGGAATATGCGCAACTCAGCTATGTTGATGCGCTCCGCCAACTTGCCAAGAAATACAATGTTGAAATTGAAGAAACAAACGAAGAGAAATCCAAAGAAGAAATAGAGCAGCAATCGCTCACCGAAAGTATTTTTATTGCAAATGGTTTTGCTCAAAAATATTTCACTAATTTTTTATTGAACGAAGAAGCCGGAGGAATTGGTTTGGCATACTTTAAAGAGCGTGGTTTCGACCTTGCCACAATAGAAAAATTTCAGTTGGGTTTTGCGCCCGATGGCAAAGACATTTTTGCACGCCACGCACTCGCAAATGCTTTTCAGAAAGATATTTTGGTAAAAGCAGGATTGGTTGCCGACCACGATTACGGAATGCGCGATTTTTTTAGAAACCGTGTAATGTTTCCTATTCACAGCATCAACGGAAAAGTGCAAGGTTTTGGTGGAAGAATTTTAAAGAAAGACGAAAAAAGCCCAAAGTACATCAACACTTCAGAGAATGAAGTTTATCAAAAAAGTAAAATTCTTTACGGTGCATTTTTTGCCAAACAAGCCGTGCGTAAATACGATGAATGTTTTTTGGTGGAAGGCTACACCGATGTAATTTCTTTGCACCGTGCAGGTATAGAAAATACTATGGCTTCGAGCGGCACTTCGCTCACTACAGACCAAATTCGCATGGTGAAGCGAATGACGCAAAACATTACCATGCTTTACGATGGCGATGCAGCAGGAATTAAAGCTGCGCTTCGCGGCACAGATATGATTTTGGAAGAAGGCATGAATGTGCGCATTGTGCTTTTGCCCGAACCCGAAGATCCAGATAGCTACGTAAAAAAAGTAGGTGGCGAAGGTTTCCTAAAATATATTGCAGAAAATAAGAAAGATGTAATCCTTTTTAAAACTTCACTTTTTGCAAAAGAAGCAGCCAACGACCCAATTAAAAAGAGCGAACTTATTCGCGAAATTCTTGTTTCAATTGCAAAAATTCCAGACCCGATACAGCGTGCTGTTTATTGCAAAGAATGCTCACAACACTTTGATATGCCGGAGCAATTGGTTACGGTTGAAGTGAATAAATTAAGAAGAAAATTAGCAAATGAAACCAGCGAAATTCCTCAGCCAATTATCACTACCAAAGAGCATGAAGAAATTGAAAAAATTCACAGTCAGCAAGTTCACAGTTTTCCTGAAACACAAAAAATTTTAGAAGAAGGAATTATCCGCCTGTTTCTGGAATATGGCGACTGGGCAATAAAAGAAGAAGATGGAAGTGAAACAAATATCACCATATTTTTATTGGAAGAATTAGATGGCATTGAAATTGAAGCGCCACACTTGCAAGCAATCACCAAATTGATTAAAGAAGAAGCTGAGCAAAACAATTATCACAACTCTATTTTTTATACTTCGCACCAGAATGATGAAATACGAATTTCGGCACTCAACATCACGGCAGAAAAATATCAAGTAAGCGATAATTGGTGGACAAAACATAAGATTGTTGTTCCTGAAAAAAAGCATCTTTTTATTCGAGATATTGAAAGCACTTTAATACGATTAAAACAGTTTTACAACCTAAAACAATTGCGAATTATTGAAGCACAAATTCTTGAATGTCAAAAACAAGACAACAGTGAGTTGCTAATGGAACTTATGAGCAAACACATAGAATTAAGCAAGCAACGCAAAGAATTTGCAAAGCTGCTTGGCACTATTGTTTATCGCCCAAATACTTGAGTCGTGCAGTATTGTTCTTGTTTGTAATATTCTTTTTTAAAGTGGAATTCCATTTTTGAGTATCATACCTAAATTAAGTCGCTATTCAATAGCTTAATCTTGTTCCCGTTTTGGCTAATGGTAACAAAAATATGATGGCTATCATACACAAAATGATAAGGCAAGTTCGAGTTTAGTTCTTCATTACTTTGGCATTGAAAACAGAAATCTATTATGCCGTTTTCCATGTAGCGTGTGGCTGTTAAGGAATGGTTTATAAGCTGCAATCTAAACCAAGCTCCTTCTCCAATGCCGCCAAGCCATTGTGCATCGTGTGGTAAGTCAGATGGACGCATTGGTTCATTTATAGAACCGGCTATATTGTCGCTCGGCAATTCGCGAGAAGTTGAGTGTTGTAAATTATCAGTTAGCTGGCTAATTAAAAACTTTAGTGATTGAACTCTCGACATGCTGACTTCTTCCATAGTACCCTGATGGTAGCAATAAACTTCTCCGTGGTGCTGCGCATTAACTACATTACTAATTGGGCTTGGCATCAGCGATTCCGGTAAAATAATTTTCCGAACTGCCGGATGTTGCTGCTGCAAACCTGCCACTAAAACTTGTGCCACAAATCTTGAGCAGCTATTGTTTTTGTATGCTAATGCGCCATAAGGCATAGAGCCTTTTATTACCATTTTGTTGGCAAAGGCGAGTGCCTTTCTAAAATCCAGCGTGTCTGATACAGAAAAAAATATTCGCCCTTTGCCATGCGTACAGTGTTTTAGATTATCTAACTCTGTTGCAATCTCCTGTAAGTTTAAAATACTTCCATTGGCATTAACTTTTGCTTTAGTATGCAATACTAATTTTGGGTCGCTTAATGCAGAGCGCGTTCTGCCCATGCCTCGTGCAGTAACATATCTGCCAAAATCAAAATAGAATAAATCTCCCGAACCATCTTCAACTAAAATAATTGCAGCGTGTCCAACTTTAAAGTTTAGGTTTTTTACTAAACCTGCTTTCTTTAAGAGCAGCATCCATGTTTCATCGCCTCTTGCTGTAGTATCCGGCCATGCTAATGCTATTGCTCTTCCCTTTACACCTTTAAATGTCATTAAAAGCAAATATAAATTTGTGCGGAGCTTTTTGTGTAAACTTTTAAATGGTGGCAGCTATTTTTTTAAGGCAATTCCCCTTTCAAAACACTATCAAACTTAACTCATTAAGTGTAAAAATTGTACTCAAAGGTGATTTTGAAAGGGGAATTGCCTTAAATGCTAAAAATAGCTAAAGAAAATAATTTAACAATATCTGGCATGTGTCATATTGGCAGTAGTTAAATATTGTTAATAGATTTTGAAAATACAGAATAATTACAGGTAATCAAATAGTCGCCTTGTTTGTTAATTATTCTAAATAATTTGAATAATTGAAAATGACATTATTTCTTATTAAAAATGATAAAAGAAACATTATTAAGTAAAAAACTTGTTGAATTAGCAAAGAAAACTGCTAAAGTATTATCAGAAGTAGAAAAAGAAAATCCTAACACTTTTATTGATGTTAGGATTTATACAGCTCATGTTGCTGAAGGTAATAAACCTCATTTAAGTATTGAGGCTCGAAAAGCAGTAAGATAGAATTACTCTATTAATAGACTTAAATTTTCTTCTGCAACTTTAGCTTCTTTTCTAATACCATTCTCTAAATAACTGCATTTATAGTAACCGTTAAACTCTGTACTAGGTCTATTACTATTAGGAATAGGTGGATTTCTATCTTCTATTACTTCTTGAATAGTCATTTGAACATTAGTTCCTTTCTCAAAAGCAATTTGCCCTACTTGAAACTTTGCTCTTCTAATAAGATTTGACATTAGATTTATCGTTTAAATAAGTGAGTAAATTTAGTTTGCTCTATTTCTATCAATGAAACTAAGATAAGCCTTGTTTATTGCTGGATTAAAACCTTCAATTTCTCTTGTGTAAAGAGTAAGGTCTTTGTCTCTTAAATAATCAATCTTGTTTTGAATACCATCTAACTCAGATTCAAAAAGAAGGTCTTTTTTGTTGTTCATTAATTTAAGGTCAAATACTCTTTGCTCCACATACTCAAGTTTTTGCTTTAAAGCATCATATTGAGCCTGTTTTGCTAATAAAGTAGATTTTAGTTGCTCATAAGTATTATCAGACATTTGATAATAGCTTTGATTAGTAGGTTGCTCCGCAGGAGTATCATACCTGTTAACCTGTGAAAACAATTGACTTTCTAAGAAAACAGGAAGTAAAAGAAAGAAGTACTTCATAAAGTTAGATTTGCGGCAAACTAAAGAGGCGTAGAACCAAAGTTGCATCCGCAGTCTAAGGCTGTCCAAAGCCTACAGAACAGAATATAACAAGTTCCACGCCTTTACTTGCGTGTTGCTTGCATCTATCCCCTGTTTTGTTTGTAAATTTTGGACATTTAAGACTACAGGAATATAGTAAACAACTATACTAACTATGTTTCTCTCTTACTTCAATAGTATAACCTTTGGTTAAATAATAACACAAATCTAAAAACTATCTTCGTAAACATGAAAACAAAGAAAAAGCCACCTAAAACAATAGATGACTTAGAAAAAAGCTTTAAAGAATTTGAGAAAACTAATAAAGTTAAAGAAGTAAGGAAAGAAGACTTTGAGAAGGTATTAAAGAAGGTAATACCTAAGAAGAAATAAGAGAAACTAACTCATTAAATACTTCACTATTACGATTATTATACCTAAAAGCTACTTCATTAACATACTGCTGTAAATACTCTTTATTTACATGAATATAACTACCTCCTAAAGTCCTTTTAAGAACAGACCCAAAATTTTCTATTCCATTAGTGCAGCAATCTTCAAACTTGTATTGCTTTCTATTATGGAGTACAAAACTGTGTTGGTAGTCTTTATTTAAACTGCTGTATGCAGTCCATTCATCAGTGTAAACAACACTATCTTTTACAACATTTTGCTGAATAATAGGAACTAAGCTTTCTGCCTTAGTATTATCAACTACATAGGCATTTACTTTACCACCTCTCTGATAAACTCCAAACACTGGTGTTTTATCTTTGAAACTTCTACCCTGTGAATTAGCTACCTTTTTATCCCAATGACGGTTTTTATTCTTACCACCAATAAAGGTTTCATCTAATTCAAATACTCCTGTATTAAGTGAAGTATCAGTATTAGTAAGTTGTCTAATCTTCATTAAGATTCTCCAAGCAGTTTTGTAATTAACTCCTGTTTGCCTTTCTAATTCTGATGCACTTAAACCGTTCTTTGATTTAGAGAATAGAAACATTGAGTAAAACCAAATAAGTAATGGAGTAGTACTCTTTTCAAATATTGTACCCTTAGTTGGGTGTATTTGATGTATAGTGCTCCCCATTCATAGGACAGGAGTCAAGCAGATATAAAGTAGTATTTTATCATAGCAAAGAATCTACTACAAAATCCGGTTTAAATCTTTTTGCAATTTTTTTCGTATAAAACTAAACTTTTAACAATTCGTAAACGTATCAAAACATACATTCGCAAACTTCAATGGAAAACCTAATAGCGCAAGCGGCAATTTTTATTATTAGCACAGCAAAGTTTAGTGTTACATCACTTACTGTAATTGCAGGTGGTATGGGCATTGAAAGTGCACTGGCAAATGTAGCAGGAGGTATTGCCGGAGTATTATTGTTTACCTATTTGGGCAGCGCTATTAGCAATTGGTTAATTCAAAAATATCCCAATAAGTACAACAAAAAATTTTCTAAGCGAACCCGCTTTTTAGTTCATATTAAACGCAGATTTGGGTTAAGCGGAATTGCATTACTCACACCGGTTATACTTTCAATTCCAATAGGCGTTTTGTTTTCACTATCGTTTACCGCTAACCGCAGAAAAGTTTTTTGGGGCATGACTGCCTCTTGCATTCTTTGGGGATTAGTATTTTTTGTACCCTATTTTGCCTTCGGTTTCAACGTGAAAGCAGCCATCGCAGCTATTTTTTAACTGAGCAGTATTATTTTTTACACGAAAATTTGTAAACCTCCCTCTATTTTCTATTTTTGCACTCCCTTTTTCGGGACGTATGCGAAAATTCGCTTAAATTTTGCAGTATTATGAAGGTTAAAGTACTTAATAAAGAAGGAAAAGAAACCGGCCGCGAGCTGGAATTAGCAGCCGATATTTTTGGGATAGAACCCAACGACCATGTGGTTTGGTTAGCTGTGCGCCAATATCAGGCAGCACAACGCCAAGGAACACATAAAACCAAAGAGCGTTGGGAAATTTCGCGCTCAACCAAAAAAGCATTCCGCCAAAAAGGAACCGGTGGTGCAAGACGTGGTGATATGAAATCGCCTCTTGTGCGCGGTGGTGGTAGAACTTTTGGTCCGCAGCCTCACAGCTACGATTTTAAATTGAACAAAAAAGTAAAAGCATTAGCTCGTAAGAGTGCGCTTACTTACAAAGCAAAAGACAACAACATCATTGTGGTGGAAGATTTTAATATCGAAACTCCAAAAACAAAAGAGTTTGCAGGTATTCTTTCAAACTTGAACTTGAATGGTGTAAAAAGCACTATCGTTTTCAACGAAGTTTCAAACGGCTTAAATAAAAGCGCAAAAAATATTCCTACAGTTAATTTGGTGCAAGCTACTTCACTAAACATTTTCGATATTATGAATGCTAAGAAATTAGTGTTAAGCGAAAATGCGGTTAAAGCCATCACCACTTCATTATCTAACAACTAATTTTATTAAAAATGGCAACTGAAGTTCTTACCAAACCTTTAATTACTGAAAAAGGAACAAAACTTAACGATAAGTTAAATACATACGTATTTAAAGTAGCTCGCGGTGCAAACAAACTTGAAATTCAAAAAGCTGTTGAACAATACTACAACGTGCAAGTTTCAGGCGTAAACACAGCAGTAATTCCCGGTAAATCAAAAAGCCGCTACACTAAAAAAGGCTTAGCAAAAGGAATGAAAGCAGCTTACAAAAAAGCATTTGTTACTTTAAAAGAAGGACAAGTAATTGACTTTTACGGAAACGTATAAGCACGAAATCGTACTTAATTATTAAACTATAGTAGAAACCTAACTGCTGAAAATTAAAATAAGGAAAAAAAATAGCCATGGGCATTAAAAAGTACAAACCGACCACACCGAGTATGAGGTTTACCAAATTGGTAAACTTTGAAGAAATTACTACTAACAAACCTGAGAAGAGTTTATTGGGAGGGCCACAAAAAAGCTCAGGTGGTAGAAACAGCGCTGGTCGCATGACCGTTCGCTACGTGGGTGGCGGACACAAAAAGCGCTACCGTATCATTGACTTTAAACGCGACAAATTCGATATTCCGGGTAAAGTTGCTTCAATAGAATACGATCCAAACCGCACATCATTTATTGCACTTATTCACTATCCTGATGGTGAAAAAAGATATATTCTTGCTCCGGCAGGTTTAAAAGTTGGACAAACAGTTGTTGCCGGTTCTAAAGTTGAACCAGAAGTAGGTAACACACTTCCATTGGGCGAAATGCCGGTTGGGGTAAACGTTCACAATGTCGAAATGCAACCAGGAAGAGGTGGCGTATTGGTTCGCAGTGCAGGAGCTTCTGCGCAGCTTCAAGCCAAAGAAGAACGCTATGTAGTGTTGAAAATGCCTTCTGGCGAAACTCGTAGAATTTTAAGAACTTGTTTAGCTACAATTGGAATTCTTTCAAACGGAGACCACAACCAACAAACGTTAGGTAAAGCAGGTCGTAATCGTTGGTTAGGCAGAAGACCTCACAACCGTGGTGTTGTAATGAACCCTGTAGATCACCCAATGGGTGGTGGTGAAGGTCGCGCTTCGGGTGGACACCCACGTAGCCGCACAGGCTTGAAAGCAAAAGGCTTAAAAACTCGTTCACCTAAAAAGGCTTCAAGCAAATTTATTATTCAAAGAAGAAAAGCTAAATAAAGGCTAAATAGTTAATCTATAAAAAGAAAGAAATGGGACGCAGTATTAAAAAAGGACCTTATGTAGCTTACAAACTACTTAAAAAAGTATCTAAACTAAACGAAACCAATAAAAAAGGCGTAATTAAAACTTGGAGTCGTGCTTCAATGTTATTACCTGATATGGTTGGTCATACTTTCGCAGTTCATAACGGCAATAAATTTATCCCTGTGTATGTTACAGAAAACATGGTAGGCCACCGCTTAGGCGAATTTAGCCCTACTCGCCAGTTTAGAGGACACGGAGGAAATAAGAAAAAATAATTTCGCTTAAACGAATAAAAGAATATTGAAATGGAAGCAGTAGCACATTTAAACAACAATCCTACCAGCGATAGAAAAATGAGATTGGTAGCCGATTTAATTCGCGGTAAAAAAGTAGAAGAAGCTTTAGTGATTTTGCGTTTTAGCAAACAAGAAGCATCTTTGAAATTGGAAAAATTATTGAAGAGCGCTATCAACAACTGGCAACAGAAAAACGATGCTCGCCCTGAAGATAACGAACTTTTTGTAAAAGAAATTTTCGTAAACCAAGGCACTTCAATTAAACGTTTTTTACCGGCTCCACAAGGTCGTGCTTACCGTATTCGCAAGCGTAGCAACCACGTAACTATTAAAGTAGATAGCAAAGTAAATGCAGCTGCTCCGGTTGCAGTAGAAGAAACTAAAGAAGCATAAACAAAAACTCAAACTTGTTTGAAATATAAACAAAAGCTCATACAAAAAATTGTGTGAGCTTTTTTAGTTTTAGGTATTACCTTTTTTGAAAATTAAAATATGAAATCAATAACACTTACTTTATTTCTCGCCTTTGCACTCAATAGCTTTTCGCAAAATACTGCTCATTTTTGTTCGGGTGTAAAGCAAATGGTAAATGCCACAGCGCAAAACAAATTACTTTCTGCTTCTCAACAAATTCAAGCTTCGAAGTATAATATTCATTACTATTTTCTAAACCTGAATATGACAAATAATTCAACTGCACTTTCGGGCACAGTTGAAATTCATGCAACGGCAAGTGTAAATTTGGACACTGCAATTCTTGAGCTATACCAATCGCTAAATGTTTCTTCTGTTTTGGTTGATGGTGCTTCAACTTCGTTTGTTCATTCAGGAAATATATTATATATTCCGGTGAATAAATTGCAGAGTGAAAATTTCATACTTTCAATTGATTATGCCGGAACTCCGCCAACTTCTCAAAACAATCCTTTCGGTGGCGGTGGAATGAGCAATGCCAGTTCCCCATCGTGGGGAAACACCGTTACATGGTCGCTTTCGGAACCATTTATGGCTTATGAATGGTTTCCTTGTAAACAAGATTTGAAGGATAAAGCAGATAGTTGCGCAGTATGGATTACGGTGCCTTTGAATTGCAAAGCAGGTTCAAATGGATTGCTTCAGCAGGTAGTTGATTTGGGAAACGGCAAGCATAGATTTGAGTGGAAACATAAGCACCCGATTGCGTATTATTTAATTTCGGTAGCGGTTGCAAAATATGTAGAATACAATGTGTATGCGCATCCGGTTTTTTCCGATTCTGTGCTTATTCAAAATTATATTTACGATAATCCGCAAACTTTGCCTTATGTGAAAAAAGATGTTGATGAAACGGCAGATTTCTTAGAGTTATTCGCAAATTTATTTGGCCCGTATCCTTTTGGGAATGAAAAATATGGTCATTGCATGGCTCCAATTTCAGGAGGAATGGAGCATCAAACTATGACAACGCAAGGATTTTTTATGAACACGCTTACTGCACATGAATTGGCACACCAATGGTTTGGCGATCATGTAACTTGTAGTTCTTGGTCAAATATTTGGGTGAGCGAAGGCTTTGCTTCCTATGCCGAAGATTTGATGTTGGAGTATTTATATCCGGCAGATAGAGCGCCAAATATGCTCAACCGTCACAATAATGTGATGGATAGTTTAGGTGGATCGGTTTGGGTAAAAGATTCTCTTAACGATGAAAGTATTTTCGATAGCCGATTGGTTTACGATAAAGGCGCAGCTATTGTGCATACCTTGCGTTTTTTAATGAATGATGATGCGAAATTTCTTAGTGCATTAAAACAAATTCAGTTTCAATATGCCGACTCAAATGCTTCTGCAATGGATTTAATTCAGGTGTTTGAAAACGTAAGCGGTAAAAGTTTTACAGATTTTGCCGAGCAGTGGTATTATGGTGAAGGTTATCCTACTTACGGTGTTCGCTGGAATAAAGACAATGCAAATTTTTATATAGAAGTAAATGCTACAGTTTCTAAGCCAAGTGTTACTTCGGTGTTTACAAATGACCTTGAATTACTTTTTAGCCGTAGCACAGGAACCGATACTGTAATGAGGTTTTCAATAGATGGAGCACAAACACAAATAGCTTTTCCAAACACTAATAATTTTACCGGAGTAAAAAAAATTGACCCACGCAATTGGATAATAAATAAAGAAAAACCGATTGTGAAAGATTCAACTTTTACAGTTACAACAGCAATAAAAACGCCAACTTTAAACGATTTTGAAGTTTATCCAAATCCGACTTCCGGCATAGTGAATTTAAAAATGAATACTTCTGGTGATTATCATTTTGCACTATTGGATATGAAAGGGAAAGTTGTGCAACAAGGTAGTTTTACAAGCGACACCAATTTTGATATTAGCCAATTTACACAAGGAATGTATTTGCTTCAAGTTACAAATTCGCTTTCTGGGAATAGAAGCATCAAGTTAATAAAGCACTAATACTTTTGCTTGCAAGCTTCATGCACAAAAAAATTATTTAGTTTGCAGCATGAAGGTGTTAAACGCAATTAAAGCAAGTATCTTAGATTATTGCCAGCAAGAGTTTGGTATAGAAAACAATCCTAATTTTCTGAATATTTCGCTTACAAATCCCAATTTTAGAAGCACGGGCGATTATTCATTTAATTTTAATGGGCTTAGAAAATTCACAACCTTAGATAATACTGCCTTTGGTGAAAAATTGATAAACGAAAGCAATTTTAAATTGGTAATTGCGGAGTATGATAAAGGCAATTTTCAAATTGCTTCGGCTGCTTTAAAAACAGGTTTTATCAATGTGAAATTCAGCGACCTTTTTTGGCAAATACAATTGCAAGAAATTGCCGCAAAAGCGCAATTTACCACCCACTCTAAAAAAGCTGAAAAAGTGCTGGTAGAATATGGCGGACCCAATACTAATAAGCCTTTGCATATTGGGCATGTGCGCAATATGTTTCTTGGTTTTGCTATGTGCGAAATTTTAAAGGCAAACGGATACAAAGTAATAAAGGCAAATATCTACAACGATCGCGGCATTGCAATTTGCAAAAGCATGGCTGCTTATATTGAACGCAGTAAAGGCGCTACACCAGAAAGCACAGGAATAAAAGGCGACCATTTTGTGGGCGATTATTATGTGCTGTTTGGTAGAATTGTTGAAGAGCAATTGCGCGCAATTCATCATATTCCGGAAGATGTAGCAAATGTGTATAAGCATTTAGGAAAAGAACGCGAAGTGGCAGAGCAGGAAACTCCAATTTTTCAATTTGCAAAAGAATTGTTGTTGAAGTGGGAAGCAGGAGAGGAGCAAACCGTGAACCTTTGGAAACAAATGAATGCTTGGGTATATGAAGGTTTCAACCAAACATACAATAACATTGGAGTAGATTTTGAAAAAAACTATTACGAAAGCGAAACTTACAAACTCGGCAAAAGTGTAATAACAGAAGGCTTAGAAAAAAAGGTGTTTTACAAACGTGCTGATGGTGCAGTAGCGATAGATTTAACCGCAGATGGCTTAGATGAGAAAGTACTTTTGCGCAGCGATGGCACTTCCATTTACATTACGCAGGATTTGGGCACAGCACAACTCCGCTACGATGAATTTGCAATGGATAAAATGGTTTATGTAGTTGCCAACGAACAAGATTACCATTTTAAAGTATTGAAATTGGCACTTCAAAAATTAGGAAAGAAGTGGGCTGATGGAATTTACCATTTAAGCTATGCTTTAGTGGAATCGCCAACCGGCAGATTTAAAAGCCGAGAAGGTAAAACTGCTGATGCCGATGATTTAATTGCAGAAGTATTGCGCATTGCCGAAGAGCAAACAAAAGCTTTGGGCAAAATTGACGGCTTTACCAATGAACAAGCGGAAGAGCTATACAAAACAATAGGTTTGGGTGCATTAAAGTTTTTTGTGCTGCGCGTGAATCCATACAAGAAAATAATTTTCAACCCAGAAGAAAGCATAGATTTTCATGGACATACCGGACCTTACATTCAATTTGCACATGCAAGAATTTGTGCCATTTTGCGCAAAGCCGGAGCAGTAGAGCAAAAGCTGAAAGATGCAGTTGCGCTAAGCAACACTGAACGCGATTTAATTTTAATGCTTAGCGATTATCCCAATATGCTTACTACCGCAGCCGAAAAATACGACCCAAGCGAAGTGGCAAATTATGTGTATAAATTGGCACAAGCATATAGCAAATTTTATAGCGAGCAACCTGTACTTGCTGCAGAAAACGAAGCAGAAAAAAAGTTTAGAGTTTTACTTTCTGCTCAAGTGGCAAGGTTAATAAACGAAGGCATGAAATTGCTCGGCATTCGCGTTCCGGAGAAAATGTAATTTGTGAAGTCTTGGAAAAAAAACATTTGTAAATGAGCCATTCTGTTTCTAAATATATTGAAGAAAAAATTAGAGAGCGAAAAGAACAAAATACTTTTAGGAAGTTGTTTTTACCCGAAGCTAAAGTAGATTTTTTTTCAAATGACTATTTAGGAATTGCCACTAATAAATCGCTGGCATTTCCTTTAAATAAAATTATACGAAAGGTCCCACACAATATGCCATTGTTTGGTGCCACAGGTTCACGGTTACTTTCTGGCAATTCGCAATTTGTAGAAGATACAGAAACGCTGCTCGCCAATATTCATCAAACAGAAGCCGCACTATTATTCAATTCGGGCTATAATGCAAATTTGGGTGTGCTGAGTGCGCTTCCATATAAAAATGCTACTATTTTTTATGATGAATTGATACATGCAAGTATGCACGATGGCATAAAAATGAGTAAGGCAAAAGCAACTGCTTTCAAGCATAATTCAATTAAAGATTTAGAAGAAAAGCTTGCTGCAACGCATAATTTTAAATTTATAGCTATTGAAGCACTTTACTCAATGGATGGTGATTTTGCTCCATTAAAAGAAATAGTTGCGCTGGCAAAAAAATATGATGCAGCCATTATATTAGATGAAGCACACAGCACCGGTATTTATGGTGAAAAAGGCGAAGGCTGGGCACAACAACAAAATTTACATCAAGATATTTTTATTCGTATTCACACTTTTGGCAAAGCTGCCGGAGTGCATGGCGCAGTAGTGCTTTGCAACGAAAGTGTAAAATCGTTTTTAGTGAATTACAGCCGCCCGTTTATTTTTAGCACAGCCATGCCGCTACATTCTGTTTGCGCCATTCGTAGTTGCTATGAATATTTTGCCTCAACTGCTTGTGAAGCAGAGCGAAAAAAGTTGATGCAAAACATTCAGCTATTTTCAAGCGTAACTAAAGGAATTACAGAGTTTAAATTTGCCGAATCTCCTTCTGCAATTCAAACACTTTTTATTCCCGGAAACGAAAATGCAAAAACAGCGGCAGAAAAAATAAGACAACAAGGCTTTGAAGTTCGCGCTATTCTTTCGCCAACAGTTGCAAAAGATACAGAGCGAATTAGAATCTGTTTACACAGTTTCAACACTACACAAGAAATAAATGATTTACTGCAAACCATTTCTTATTTAAAATGATAGCACTTCCCAAACGAATTTTTGTTACCGGAATTGATACCAATATTGGGAAAACAGTAATATCTGCTATTTTATGCGAAGCGCTAAAAGCTGACTATTGGAAACCAGTGCAGAGCGGCAGTGTAGAAGGAACAGATAGCGATTTTGTGAGGCGGCATTGTTTTGAGAATATTGTAATTCACCCATCGGCATATTGTTTTAAAGAACCGGTATCGCCACACCTTGCCGCTAAAAAAGAAAATACACGAATTGAACCTGATAAAATTAAAATCCCCCAAACTAAGAACACACTTGTTATTGAAGGCGCAGGCGGAATTATGGTGCCGCTAAATGATGAATCAGTAATTTTAGACTTAATTGTGGACTGGGAAACACCCGCGATTGTGGTTTCAAAAAATTATTTGGGAAGTATAAACCACACCATTCTCACTTGCGAAATGCTAAATGCCGCAGGAGTAGAAATTTTAGGAATCATATTTAATGGAGAACCAACGCCTTCTTCTGAAGAATATATTTTGAATTATACCAATTTGCCCATGTTGGGAAGAATTGAACAAACGGAAAAAGTAGAGCGAAAATTTATTCAAACACAAGCAGAAAAACTTAGAAAGCAGTTAGAAATGTTTTGAAATAGAAAAATATTTTCATTTGATTAAAGCGTAAGCAGCTTGAAAATGCAACGTTTTAGTCAAGATTTTGAAAATTCTGTAAAATAAAAAAATGCACGTATTGGAATTATGTAGCAAAAATTTATCTTTGCAGTCCTTTTTTCGGAAACAAACCGAAAATATAAGTAAAATATCAATAAAAATGGCGCGTTTAAACGTAACAAAATTAAAAGCCAGCGAACTGGAACTTAAAGAAAAAGTAGTTAATGTTCGCAGAGTAGCTAAAGTAACCAAAGGTGGAAGAACATTTTCATTCTCAGCTACGGTGGTAGTAGGTAACGGAAATGGTATTGTAGGAGAAGGTCTTGGCAAAGCACGCGAAGTGCAAGAAGCAATCCAAAAAGCTATTGATGACGCAAAGAAAAACTTGGTGAGTGTGCCAATTTTTAAAGGTACAATTCCTCACGTTCAACACGGTAAATTCGGTGCATCAAAAGTAATGTTGAAGCCAGCAACACAAGGTACTGGAGTAATTGCCGGAGGTTCAATGCGTGCAGTATTGGAAAGTGCCGGAATTAAAGACGTTTTAGCAAAATCTTTGGGTGGTTCAAACCCTGCAAACGTAATTAAGGCTACGCTTTCTGCTCTAAGCGAATTGCGTGATCCTTACACTGTTTCAAGAAACAGAACAGTTGCGTTAGAAAAAGTATTTAAAGGATAATTCCAATAAAGTAATTAAAAATAAGTTATGCCTAAAGTCCGCATTACAAAAGTAAAAAGTGAGATAGATCACACAGGAAGACAAAAAAGAACACTTTCTGCTCTTGGTTTAAAGAAAATGAACTCTTCTAAAGAAGTGGAATTGAATCCATCATTAGAAGGTCAAATTGCTAAAGTTAAACACCTATTAAAAGTAGAAGCGGTTTAATATTCTAAACAGATAACAAAAGAAAATAAGCGAAATGGAATTATATAATTTAGCTCCTGCAACAGGCGCTACCAAAACCAAAAAAAGATTAGGTCGCGGCCAAGGAAGCACAACTGGCGGAACTGCCGGACGTGGTCATAAAGGCGCTCAAAGCCGTTCAGGTTACAAAGCTAAGAAAGGACACGAAGGTGGTCAAATGCCTTTGCAAAGACGTTTGCCTAAGTTCGGATTTAAAAATCCTTTCCGTGTAGAATACAACCAACTTAATTTGGGTAAAATTCAACAATTAGTGGAAAAGTTTAACCTTACAGAAATTACTGTAGAAAGCCTTCGTACTAGCAGACAGTTAGGCAAAACAGAATTAGTAAAAGTTTTAGGAAATGGCGAACTTACTTCTAAAGTGAACGTGAGTGTACACGCTATTAGCGAAAGTGCCAAGCAAAAAATTGAAGCTTTAGGCGGTACAGTTACAATAGTGAAATAATATTATACTTATCTTTCGATGAAGAAACTTTTTGAAACACTCTCTAATATTTGGAAAATAGAAGAGCTCAGGCAACGAATTTTACTCACGTTTGGGTTTATCTTAATTTACCGCGTAGGAACATTTATTACTTTGCCGGGAATAGATCCAAATGCTTTGGCTGCTTTGCAAAGCCAAGGGAGCGGAGGTATTTTAGGCTTGGTAAACTTATTTGCGGGAGGTGCATTTAGTCGTGCATCTGTTTTTGCATTAGGTATTATGCCTTATATCTCTGCATCTATCGCAATTCAGTTGCTTACTATTGCAGTTCCATATTTTCAAAAGTTACAAAAAGAAGGCGAAAGTGGCAGAAGGCTTATAAATCAATACACTCGCTGGCTAACAGTTGCAGTTACAACTTTCCAAGGTGCGGGTTATGTAGTTTACTTAACCAGTATTGATGGCGCGGCAGTTTTAATTTCTCCAACACTATTTGCAATATCAACAGTAATTGTGCTTACCACAGGCACATTGTTCGTGATGTGGATGGGTGAAAAAATTACCGATAAAGGTTTAGGAAACGGTATCTCTTTACTTATCATGGTTGGTATCTTGGCGCATTTCCCAAGTTCTTTAATTCAAGAAGCATCTTCTCGTTTGCAAAGCGGTGGTTTAATCGTGTTTGTTTTAGAGTTGGCATTCTTGTTGGTAGTAATTGCAGGATGTATCGTATTGGTTCAAGGAACAAGAAGAATTCCGGTGCAGTATGCTAAAAGAAATATTGTACAAGGCGGCAGAATGATGCAGGCCGGAGGCGTTCGTCAGTACCTGCCTTTAAAGATAAATGCTGCGGGTGTAATGCCAATTATCTTTGCGCAAGCTTTGATGTTTTTACCGGCTACTATTGCACAGTTTCTTCCGGGTATGGATCAAAACAATTCGTTCTTAATTGCTTTTAACGATATTCGTTCTATACCGTACAACACAACTTACTTTTTATTAGTTGTAGTATTCACCTATTTCTATACTGCCTTAATTATCAATCCAACTCAAATGGCTGATGAAATGAAGCGCAACAATGGATTTATTCCGGGTGTGAAACCAGGTAAGGCAACTGCTAACTTTATTGATACCGTAATTTCAAGAATAACTTTACCGGGCGCTATTTTCTTAGGCTTTGTATCAATAATGCCGGCAATAGTGATGCTAATAAATGTACAACAATCATTTGCACTTTTCTATGGTGGTACTTCTTTAATTATCATGGTTGGTGTAATTTTAGATACTTTGCAAAATATTGAAACGCACTTGCTAAATCGCCACTATGATGGCTTAACTTCTTCCGGAAGAATTAAAGGAAGACAAGGTTATGCAATGGCTTCAATGTAATTGAAAAATAAATATATTTTTGAAACCCTCTCCAACCAAGAGAGGGTTTTTTAATTTTATCGAAAGGTGATTTTATCAGTAATAAATAAGATAATGGGACTACAAGTAAAAACAGAGGAAGAGCTAATAAAAATGCGTTCCAGCGCAGCTTTGCTAAGCAAAGTATTAGGAGAGGTTACTAAAGAAATTAAGATTGGAAAAACAGGTTTAGAGTTAGATAAAATTGCCTTTACAATGATAAAGGATCATGGTGCTACGCCTTCATTTCTAAATTACAATGGATTTCCTTACACCATGTGTATTTCGGTGAATGAAGCAGTTGTACACGGCTTCCCAAGCGATAAACCATACAAAAGCACAGACATTGTGAGTTTAGACTGTGGCGTGTTTTTAAATGGCTATCATGCAGATATGGCATATACCCTTGCTTTTCCTGATGTGGACGAAAGTTTGTTGCAACTGATGCGTGTAACTAAAAAAAGTTTGTATTTGGGTATTGAAAAAGCAGTTACCAATAATCGTGTTGGCGATATTTCGTATGCAGTGCAGAACTATTGTGAGAAAGAAAATCCATACACTTGTGTGAAAGATTTGGTAGGGCACGGTTTAGGGAAAAATCTGCACGAAGAGCCACAAGTGCCAAATGTAGGTAGGAGAGGAGATGGAAAAAAATTGCTCACCAATCTAACAATTGCCATTGAGCCGATGGTGAATTTAGGCGTAAGAGAGGTTTATACTGCCGATGATAATTGGACTATTGTAACACGAGATGGAAAACCTTCTGCTCACTTTGAACACACGATTTGCATAAAGCCTAATGCACCGGAAATACTTACCACTTTCGATTATATTGAAGCTGCGATTAAACAGAATTCTGATTTGGTGTTTGTGTAGAGGGACTCAAAAAAAAATCTTCTAAGAATTTTAATTATCTCTTTGAACTTAATAGATAATTTTTACTTTTGCAGCCGCTTTCAACAAGGCCCGTTCGTCTATCGGTTAGGACATCTCCCTTTCACGGAGGAAAGAGGAGTTCGACTCTCCTACGGGCTACAACTTTAAAGGCGGTGAAGTAATTCACTGCCTTTTTTGTTTCTAGTAGTTATAGCTGCTTTTTTTTACTTAATATATGATTTCATCTCTGAGAATAACTGCTCATTATTTACATAACCAAGAATACGTTTTACAACTTTGCCTTCGCCATTTATTACAAGCATTAAAGGATGTGCTGTAACTTGATAGCGCTGCGAAATTCCAACACCCTCACCCTTTTCGGCATCAATAGATAAATTGATAAAATTCTTATTAAACACTTCCCCAACTTTTGCCGATTTAAAAGTGGTTTTTTGGAGCGACATACAAGGCGCACACCATGTGGCATAAACATTTAGAAATATCAATTTCTTATCGTGCTTGGCTTTTTGTAATGCTTGTGCAAATGTTATATTTTGAAATTGAATTCCTGTTTCGGTAGCTTTTGCAGTATTGCTATTTGATGCTGTTGCAAATGTGTTGCCTAAGAGAAAGATAGTGAGTACTAAAATGCTAAACTGTTTCATCGCAAATAATTTTTAAATAGTAATTAGAAATACTTCGTAAATCTAAGAAATTAAAATAAAAGCATTTAAATACTTTTAAAAAATTTATCTTTAAAGAAGTATAAGGATAGAAGCGTAGAAGTTTAGATAGAAGGCTAATTCCCTTTCAGGATTTTATCGTATTTAGAAGCGTTTGAAGGGTCAATTTTTCTAAGTGAAATAACTGCTTTTGATTTTTCGCTTTGTGGCGCTCCGGTAAAAATTCCCGTGAGTTCATCGCTCTTTGCTTGCATAAACATGTTGAGCAAAACATTGTTGGGATTATCTCTTGCAATGCTTTCCAAACCGGCAATGGCAGTAGTGATATTTGTTCGAGCTTCTTCCGGCTTATCGTAAAATTGATCTAACCCTTTAAAATGATATAGGTATAAAGTTTCTTTGTAGGCATCATATTTCCCTGCATTCAAATTATTGATTATCCAGTAGCGGTTTCTAATACCGTCAAACGGTCGCCAGCCCTTGGCTTCAGGAGCATTGTTAGGCACGGTATTCATAATATTTTCTGCTATGGTAAAGTATTTTGCGCCACCGCCTTTTGCAAAACTTTCGGCATCTAAACCAATCATTAAATAGGCGTAAAACGAAAGTACTGCCGATAAATTTCCATTGTAGTTATTGGCATTAAATTCAATTTGTTGCCCTGGTGAATAAGTGAAAAGAAAGTCTTTATCAATAAAGTTCATCATGGGGCTGGAATAGCTGCTTCTAAAAATTGGTCGCGAACTCGAAACGGTAATCGTGGCGGTGTAATTATCTTGTGCAGGGCTAGCTTGTATGTGAAGAAAAATGCTACACTCAATTCTTTCATTTTGACTGTAAGCATCTTGTGTCCACGAGCGTGCGTTCATGTAATCGAAAATTTGTTGTTGCAGCGTAGCGAAAATACTTTGATCCACATTGGTAATTTGCTGCCCCATCACCGAAACTTTACAATTCAACTCTTGAGCTGGAAGCCACCGTGCAACGGCAAAAAGTAGGAAAGCAATAAATACGTTTTTTATCATTCTTGTTTATTATGAAAACATTGAAGCGCCTCTTTAACGATAATTTTCGCTAAAGATTGTTTGCTCTGCAATGCGAAGTTAGTAGTTAATCCGTTTATGTAAAGCAATGAAATTTTATTGGTATCGAAACCGAAGCCTGCACCCGAGTCGCGCATGGAATTTAGCACTACAAAATCAGCATTTTTCTTTTCTAATTTTTGTCTTGCATGTTCAATTTCATTGTTGGTTTCCAAAGCAAAAACCACATTCACTTGCTTTGAACTTTTTAGCAAACCCATTTCAAAAGCAATGTCTTTAGTTTTTACCAATTCCAATTGCCAACTGTTGTTGTTCTTTTTAATTTTATCATTAGAAACATCTTTCGGAGTATAATCGGCAACGGCAGCGGCAAAAATTGAAATATCGGTTTCTGCATAAATTTTTACACAAGCGTTGTACATTTCTTGTGCCGATTCAACCGAAATAATTTGCATGGGCAAACTCGGTTTTAAATGTGTAGCTCCTAATATCAAACTCACTTCGCAACCTTCAGCTGCAAAAGCTTCAGCAATGGCAATTCCCATTTTTCCAGTACTGTGATTGCTGATATATCTCACAGGGTCAATAGCTTCGCGCGTTGGTCCGGCAGTAATTAAAACTTTTATTGGTTTCACTAATTTTTAAAAATTGCAGTTGCTAAAGTAGCTAATCTGTTTGCTTAGGCAATAGATTTTGATACCAAAAATGTATCATTGCCAAAAGTTCCATTTATGAAAAAAATACTTCTCTTGCTATTGGCTTTGCTGCTATTGCTAATAGCTTTTTTATTGTTTAGAACTTTTGCACTAAAGAGTAAACAAATAAAAGTGCCCGCAAGCGAAGTAGTTAAATTGAATATTGATTCTGCAGCAATGCAGCGGCTTAGTAAAAGTATTCGGTTTAAAACAATTTCTTACGATGAAATTGAAAAAATAGACTATACACAGTTCGATAGTTTACACGAATTTTTAAAACAGTCATTCCCATTAGTTCATCAAAAATTAAATAGGGAAGTGGTAAATAAACACAGTTTACTTTTTAGTTGGAAAGGGAAAAACAGTGCGCTTAAACCTGCAATAATGTATGCGCATTTAGATGTGGTTCCGGTTGAAGATGCAGAGCTGAGCGATTGGAGTGCTGCGCCTTTTTCGGGCGAAATAAAAGATGGTTTTGTGTGGGGAAGAGGTACTTTAGACGATAAAGGAAGTGTACTTGCAATTTTAGAAGCTGTAGAAAAATTGTTAGCAAAAGGTTTTGAGCCGCAGCGCGATATTTATTTGGCTTTTGGACATGATGAAGAAATTGGCGGGGAAGCAGGTGCAAAGCAGATTGCAGCATTGTTGCAAGAACGCAATGTGAAAGCAGAATTCTATTTAGATGAAGGTGGATTGGTTTCACGCGGAATGGTACCGGGAGCAAAAGAAGATTTTGCGCTAATCGGCACGGGCGAAAAAGGATTTCTTACTTTAGAGTTAAGTGTAAAAATGGAAGGTGGACACAGCAGCCGCCCACCTGCAAAAACAGCAATAACAACACTTGTGAGCGCTTTAGAAAAATTGAATAAATATGAGTTTGATAAAAAAATAAGTGTTACGGTAAATGACTTTTTAGATTATGTGGGACCAGAAATGAAGATGCCATTGAAATTAGTTTTTGCCAATAAATGGCTTTTTGAAAGTGTAATTTTAAGTGAGTATGGAAAATCGGGTGAAGGAAGAGCAATGACACGAACTACAGGTGTGCCAACGGTTTTGCGAGCCGGAATGAAAGAAAATGTGATACCGCAAGAAGCATCGGCAAAAGTGAATTTTAGAATTTTGCAAGGCGAAAGTAGTGCCGATGTAACTAAAAAAGTGAAGGAAATAATTGCTGATGAACAAGTACAGATTAAGCCTTTTGGAATCACTTTCGAGCCATCGAAAAATGCAGATACAAAAGCACCTGGCTTTCAGATTATTCAAAAGAGTATTGCTAAGGTTTTTCCTGATGCAAAAGTTGCTCCATACTTAATGATTGGCAGCACCGACTCTAAACATTTCGAAAAAATTGCCGAGAATCTTTATCGCTTTCTTCCTGTGCGAATGGATAAACATGATGTAGCAAAAATTCATGGCATAAACGAACGAATTTCGTTTGAGGCACAAATGGAAAGCATCGCTTTTTATCAAAGTTTTTTATTGGAATTGTAGAAAGCTAAAATCCATTTTGCAAGAAAGTTCTTCGCCTGGTGAGTTTTAAATCTTGCAACACACTCGATTTTACCTTTAGTTCAATCACAAACTGCTGAACTTCCACTGGGAAAGCTGTCCAGTTGAAACTAAGTTCCCAACAGTGTAAATTTCTAATTACCGAAAGGTTGGTAAGTGAAGGCAATTTGCGCATAAAATCAAAGCCTGTGTTCACTGCAAATTTCCAATTTGGTGTAAGGTTAAAATCACCATTTACTTGCAGCGATTGTGTGGTAATCACCGTATCAGGATTTGAAATTGTGCCACGCGTAATATCAAAGTTGTATGCAATGCGCACCGTCCACGGAATATTAAAATCGTAGTATTCATCTGGATTTAGAGAAACATAATTACTTACACCGCGCGGTGGTGGCGGTGTGGCAGCTGCTGCATTGCCTTTTGGCTTGCCTTGAAATGTAGCATTCAGTGCAAAATTTGCCATTGCGAAGCGCAATAACTGACCTGTTTTTTGGTAATAGAAAGTGTTTATTTTTCTATTGTTAGAATCAGTTGCATACGGGTCAAAAACAAAGCGGAAATTAAGCGAGAGATTATCTAAAATTCTTGAGTTTCCTTCAAATAAAAATGGCTGTAAACGCAGCGAATCTGCTAAGAAGTTATAGCCGCCACTAATGTTGAAACGCTCTAAAATTCCAAGATATTGCACATGTTTCACTGTGTCTTTTTTGGAGTATGCTTTCACACTAAAATTATTTTTAAGCTGGAAAGTTATCTGCCCCGTTTGCCCTTGCGATGGAATGCCATAGCCAAGCGGATTAGTAATTTCGTAAGGAGAATAGCGTACAATATCTCCTTTGGCATCGTTTTGTACAGAAGTGTAATAGTTCCAAAGTGCAGAGCCAAAATCGGGCTTGTAAGTAAAGCTTACCAAAGGCGTAAAAATATGTTGAATGCCTTTCACCCATTTGCCTTTAAAGTTAAATGTTCCAGTAAGTTTAGTTGCCAAAGATGCCGAAACAGCAAAGTCTCGAACACCATAAAAACCTAAAGAAGTATCGCTTAGAAGTCTTCCGTTAAAAGTATCAATTTTGCCTGTGGTTTCGTTTGGAATATAAACTGTATCAGGATTCCAGTGCTTATTTTCTTTCTGAAAAAACCATCGTTCTTGATAAGAGAAACTTGGGTTAAAATTGAAATACTTGAAAATAGTGATTGGTGCATCAACCGTAAAGTTTTGGTTTATACCATATTTAAGTGATTTAGTGAAAGCCTCTTTTTTGAAAAATAAACTATCATAAGTATTTAAAACAGCTTTGGTTTCAAATGAATATTGAATGCCAATATTTTCGTACCATTTAGGCTTTCCTGTAGAAATTTTTCTTCTAAAAGGCGTAACGCGCGATACATTTATACGAAATACCGGAAATTGAATGCTCACGCTTTTGTTTAATAAATTTTGAGCATGGTTAAAGTTGAGTGAAAGCGAAACCGGAGTGCCCGGAAACACTCTGGAAAAGGAAGCTCCGGAATTAAATTGTGTTTGCAATAATCGAGAGTCGGTAACGCGCGAAGCACTATAAAAATCACTGCTTTGCGCATTCAAGTTTACAGAAAAATTAGAGTTGGGAATACTCTTTGGATCTTGTGTGTGATTCCACTGCACTGAAAAAGCATTACTGGCTTTTGAACCTGGCAAATCGGCATCGGCAGGTTGTGTTCGGTAGTAAGTGAAACCAATATTTCCATTGGCTTTATAGTTCACTCTATATTCTGAACCAACGTTTACACCAAATGTTCCGTTGGTGAAAACATCGCCTGTAAATTTCAAGTTGAAATAATCATTCACTGCCCAAAAAAAGCCGCCTTCGCGCAAGAAAAATCCATAAGAGTTATCGCGCCCCGGTTTTGGAATTATTAAGCCTGAACGCCTGCCTTGCTTCGCAGGAAAAATTCCGAATGGAATAAAAATTGGGGTTGGCACATCGCCTACCACCAAGTTTGCCGGACCGGTTACCAAAACTTTATTTGGCACTACTTTTACTTTCTTTGCTTGAAAATAGAAGTGCGGATGGTCTAAATTGCAAGTAGTGTATTTTGCGCGTAAACTGTACCACTCTTCAAACTCGTTACGCTTCACGGCTTCGCTGTGAATGTAGGCTTCCCCTTCTTGCGTAACAACATCAAAAATCTTACCCTTTTTAGTTTTGAAATTATACGCCATTCGCCCCGCATTGTATTCTTTCCCCGATTCAGAAAAAACAGGCTTGCCGGAAATTTCTTCTGTGGAATCGTTTTTTCTCCCTCCTGCAGCAAGTGTGTAAGTATTCCAATCGAACTCTACAGAATCGGCTGCCAAAGTTATTTTATCGTATTTCAAATCTGCTTTGTTATACAAATACATTTTGCGCGTTTCCAAGTCGTACACAATCGAATCTTCGGCTTGGTAGTTTATCGGGCTTTTAATTTCACTATCAGAAAATTTTAAAGAAAAAGTATCAACTTTCTGTTGAAGCGTATCGTGTGAAGCAGTTAAAGTATCGCTGTGTGTTAAAGTATCTGGGGCGTTTCTTGAAGTTTGATTGCTGATGTTTGTTTGGGCATGTGCTGCCGATGAAATCACAAAAATAGACAATAACGCAACTACTGTGTTATTCAACAGTCGCAAGTATAAATTGTAACTATATTTTTGTTGTTGGTTGATGTGGAATATTTTAAATCAAGCGTCAAATCTAAAAAAACACGGAACGTGCGCGTATTGATATTATTATTTAGTGCTTGTGTATTGTTGGCGAAAGTGAGCAGCGCCACACCGCTTTTTGCTGTAAAAACAGTGGTAATTGATGCCGGACACGGAGGAAAAGACCCTGGCGCAATTGGTTTAAACAAAACACAAGAAAAAGATGTTGCATTAGCCGTAGCCTTAGATTTAGGGAAACGAATTAAGGAAACTTATCCTGATGTGAAAGTGATTTACACACGCAGCACTGACGTGTTTATTCCGTTGGTTGAGCGCGCCAATATTGCGAACAAAAGCAAGGCAGATTTATTTATTTCAATACACTGCAATTCGGCAACTAACCGCACTGCAACAGGTAGCAGTACTTATGTTTTGGGATTGCATAAAACTGAAGATAACTTAGAAGTTGCTAAACGCGAAAATGCGGTAATTGAGTTAGAGGATAATGTGGATAAAAATTACGATTTTAATCCAAATACTCCCGAAGGTCATATCATTATGAGCATGAAGCAAAATGCTTTTTTAGACCAAAGCATTGATATTGCCGCGCGAATAGAAACAGAACTTTCCGGAGCTACACAAAATACTCATAAAAGCAGAGGAGTGAAACAAGCAGGCTTTTTTGTATTGTATAAAACTTCAATGCCGTCTCTTTTGGCTGAAATTGGTTTTATTTCAAACCCAACAGAAGAAAAATATTTAGCAAGCAAAGCAGGACAAAATGAAATTGCCACCGGTATTTTTAATGCATTTGTCAGTTACAAAAGTGCAATTGAAAAAGGTGCTAAGCCAATAGCAAGTACTGAAACTGTTGCGAAATCTGATGACATAAAAGATACTGCTGCCTCAAAAATTCCTGAAGCAAACACTCCACCGAAAAAGGCTAAAAATACAGATGACGCAGAAACTAAAGCTACTGAAAGTAAACCGATAGTTACAAAAGAGGAAGTTGCAAAATCTAAGGCAAATACATCAAACGGCACGATTACAAAACCTACAGAAGTAAAAGCTGCAACTTCAAACGGAAGTAATGTAAAATCACAAACCAAGCAAACTAATAGTACATCAAACGGTACATCTAATGTGCAGTCAGAGTATGTTTTTTTTGTTCAATTATTGGCTTCTGCAAAACCACTTTCAGCTTATCCAAAACTAAAAGAAGTATTTGTGAATATTGAAGTGGAGAAATTACCAAATGGCGTAAATCGTTTTATGGCAGGGAAATTCAGCAGCTATAAAGACGCAGAAAAATTATTGCCTAAAGCAGTGGCAAATGGTTATCCTGATGCGTTTATCATTGCTTACAAAAAAGGTGTTCGCTTAAATGTGAACGAAACAAAAGCACTGAAGTAGTAATTCTCTTTTACTTAAAATTATTCTTTAAAATATGACTATTCAAGAAGCGCAAACGCAAGTTGATGAATGGATAAAAACTGTTGGTGTAAGGTACTTTAATGAACTTACCAATACTGTAATTTTAATGGAAGAGGTAGGAGAGTTGGCGCGCATTATGGCGCGAAAATATGGTGAACAATCTTTTAAAGAAAGCGATAAAAAATACGAATTAGAAGATGAAATGGCTGATGTGCTTTGGGTACTTATTTGCCTTGCCAACCAAACGGGTGTGAATCTTACCGATGCTTTTAAGAAAAACTTGGAAAAGAAAACTAATCGCGATAGCGAACGCCATCAAAACAACAAAAAGCTGAAGCCTTAGTTCAGCGACATGGTACTTATGGCATAGTCTAATTGTTCACTGAAAGCTAGTTCACTAATTGTATAATCAGTGTATGCGGCAATTGGAAACTGCTCTACAAAATCAGCCACATCTGATTTGCAAGCGCAATTAAATACAATCCAAATTTTGCTTCTGTTTAGAGCGAAAGAATAACTACAAATAATTCCTTGTTTAAACAGTTTATTTACCACTCTTTGTTGCTGCGGTAGGTATGCAAAAAGTGCATCACTCATGTAAGTCGGCAGCAAAATTTCCACCATAAATTGATTCATGCCCTATGTTTTTACTTCTTCGTAAAATAACACGGAGAATGCAATTTGGCAATAGTGTGCTTTGTTATTTTCTAGCCAAAGCTGTAATTATTTCAAATTCTTCTTGGCGAACCGGCTGCACACTCAAGCGGCTGCTTTTTACTAAAACCATTTCAGCTAAAGCTTTGTTTTGCTTGATACTTTCTAATGAAACCACATTTTTAAAAGTCTCTTTATACGCCACATCAACCACTACCCAAGCTGTTTCATTTGTAGTTGGATCTTGGTACGCTTCTTTCACTATTTCCACTAAACCAACAACGCCCGGATTAGTTACGCTGTGATAAAACAAACACAAATCGCCTTTCTTCATTGCGCGTAAATTGTTTCGCGCTTGGTAGTTTCGCACGCCATCCCAAAAAGTGCGTTTGTCTTTTTTCATTTGCTCTATCGGGTAAGTTCCGGGTTCAGATTTTATAAGCCAATATGCCATTGCTATAAAGTTTTCTATGTTTTTTTAATTATTGAATTGGAGTTGCGGCTAATTTGCTTTTCTTTTTTCCATAAAGAAAATAAACTACCAAGCCAAGCAGAAGCCAAATTAAAAAACGCTCCCAGTTAGTAGTGCCTGATTCGCAAAGTAAATAGCTGCAACTAAGCATTCCCAAAGCAGGAATGAGCGATAAATTTTTTAAGAAAGAAAGTACTGAAAGTGAAAGTGCTAATAAGGCAAATACAATATATGGAACTATGGTTCTAATGCTTTGCCAGCTTGAAAAATCGGAGCTAAAAAAACTTTCACTATTAAAATGCCACCAAGCGAAAACACTGGCAATAAACATTATTGGTAAAATATATTTGGCATTGATGTAAGGCACACTAAAACTTGATTTCGGACGATTAGGCGTAAGTTGTAATTTTAAAATTCCACCACACACTAGCACAAATGCAAAAAGTGTTCCCACACTTGTGAGGTCAATTACCACATTCATATTTAGAAACAATGCAGGAATGGCTACCACAAAACCTGTGAGTATTGTGCTAAATGAAGGAGTTTGATATTTTGGGTGAATTTTTGAAAATACTTTTGGCAATAAACCATCGCGGCTCATGCTCAGCCATATTCGCGGTTGCCCAATTTGAAAAACCAACATTACACTTGCTGTTGCTACCACGGCACTCAAAGCAATAATTCCGGCAAGCCAACCCAAATTCAACTCGTTGAATACAAATGCTAACGGGTCGCCCACATTTAGCTTTGAATATGAAACCATTCCGGTTAAAACCAAGCCGATAGCTATGTAAATAATAGTACAAATAATGAGCGAATAAACCATGCTTTTAGGTAAATCGCGCTGTGGATTTTCTGCCTCTTCGGCCGTGGTTGAAATAGCATCAAATCCAATGTAGGCAAAGAATACAGCAGCAGTTCCATTTAAAACACCTGAAATGCCATTAGGCAAAAATGGTGACCAGTTTTCGGGTTTTACATAAAATGTACCAACTGCAATTACTAAAAAAATAACAGCAAGTTTTAGCGCTACCATTGCATTGGCACTATTGCGCGATTCTTGAATGCCGATGTAAGTGATATAAGTAATTACCACAACAATAAAAAATGCAGGTAAATCGCAGATAATTTTTATGCCAAAAAGAATAGGCGCATTTGTCCAAGCGGCAACAGCATCGGGAGTTAGCATGGCTTGCGCTGTCCAATAATCCATAGTGAAATAAGCAGGAATTGCAATGCCGAAGCCTGCTAAAAAAGTGGTGAAATAATCACTCCATGAAATAGATACGGCAATATTTCCAATGGCATATTCCATGAGTAAATCCCAACCGATAATCCAAGCAACCAATTCGCCAAAAGCAACATAAGCATAAGTGTAAGCACTGCCACTCACCGGAACCATGCTTGCAAATTCAGCATAGCAAAGAGCAGAAAATCCACAAGCGATGGCGACAAAAATAAATAGCAGCACAATACCAGGTCCGCCATCAAAACTTGCTTTGCCTATGGTTGAAAAAATTCCTGCTCCCACAATTGCTGCAATGCCTAATGCCGTAAGGTCGCGCACACTTAAAGCACGTTTTAAGTGTGGATTTTTGCTTTCGGTATCGCTTGCTGCAACTGCTGCGTCATGCAACACTTTTTCAACCGATTTTTTTCTAAATAAATAACTCATGCGAAGTGTGAAAAAAGAAAATTATCGGAAAATAGTTTTATTAACTTTTGTATAGTATTTGCAACGCTAAAAAGTTGCTCTAATTCGCAATATCGGAAAGTATATTATCTTCGTATAGAATTAGTTAAATAATAATGAAGAAGAAAATCAAAATTCATAAAGAAGGACATAAAACGCTCCTTTTTACCGGATTGGTTTTACTTGCTGTAAATTTATCAGCAGCATTAATTTTTCAGAATGAAATCACTTATTGGATTGCAGGCTCTTTCTCTGTGGTGATACTTATTGCATTTGCTTACTTTTTTAGAATGCCTTACCGCGAATTGGTAATTGAAGACAATAAAATTATTGCTCCGGCTGATGGCAAAATTGTGGTGGTGGAAGAAGTAGATGAGAAAGAATATTTCAAGGATAAGAGAATACAAGTGAGTATTTTTATGAGTCCTACCAATGTGCACGTAAACCGCTCTCCGCTTGCTGGAACAGTTACTTACCAAAAGTATCATCCTGGAAAATATTTAGTGGCTTGGCATCCAAAAAGTTCAGAAAAAAATGAGCGCAATACCGTGGTGATTGAAAATGAAAATGGTATTGAAATTTTGGTACGTCAAATTGCAGGGAAATTAGCCCGAAAAATTCGATGGTATTTGAATGAAGGCGATGAAGTGAACCAAGGAGCAGAGTTAGGCTTTATTAAATTTGGTTCGCGCGTAGATTTATTTTTGCCTATTAACACACATTTAGAAGTGGACTTAAAACAAAAAGTAAAAGGTGGCGTTACTGTAATCGGAACTTTACCTGAATAAATTCTTAAATAACAAACCAAATAAACATGAAAAGTATGAGATCTGTATTTTCAATTATTCTCTTCTCGTTGCTTGCAATTTCAATTTCTGTTTACAGCCACGAAAGTGGAAAGAAAAAAGGAAAGAAAAAAGCTTGCTGTACTCAAATGCAATCATCATCGGCCTCTTGCTCTAAAGATGCAAAAGGCGGAGCAACACCTGCTTGCTGCGCTGCCAAAGCTTCTGCTGCACAAGTAAACAAAGATGCTGCAACTAAACCGACAAATGCTACTGAAAATTCAACTGCAAAACCAGCAGGACATTCAGGCTGCAATCACGGTGGTGGCGGACACGCGCACTAATATTTCAGAATATTTTTTAAATGATTTCTTAAAAACTGCTACAAATTTTTGTGGCAGTTTTTTTTATGCAGAAACTTTGCGCTGCATCATTACATTCGCGCTGCAATATGGCAGAGGATACCAATGATGAAATGAGCTTTTTCGACCACCTTGAAGTATTGAGGTGGCACGTGATGAGAATTGCTATTGCTATTGTAGCCTTAGCTATTTTGTTTATCATAAAGAGCGATTTTGTTTTTGATAAACTACTTTTTGGTCCTGCAAACGAGAATTTTATTACCTATAAATTGCTATGCTCGCTTGCACACAAATTCAGCCTGCCGGAATCACTTTGTGTAAGCGGCATTAAAATGGAATTGTTAAACACCGAACTCTTCGGGCAGTTTATTACACAGCTAAAAACCGCATTTCTACTTGGGTTTATTGTTTCATTTCCATATATAATTTTTGAATTGTGGCGGTTCATTCGCCCCGCACTTACTGAAAGCGAAGCAAAAAATGCAGCTAAAATTATCATTGGTAGCTCATTTTTCTTTTTCTTAGGCGTATCGTTCAGCTACTTTGTTATCATTCCGTTTTCAGTAAATTTTGCTTTTAATTATATTGTAAGTAGCCAAATTAAGAACTTAATTACGTTAGATAACTACATCTCTTTTTTTACCATGATGAGTTTGGGAATTGGAGTTGTTTTTGAACTGCCAATGATCGCAATTGCCTTAGCGCGGTTTGGAATTTTAAGTGCCGATACAATGCGTAAATTCAGACGGCATTCTGTGGTTGTAATTTTAATAGCTGCGGCAATTATTACACCTTCACCAGATGTTTTTACTCAAATGCTTGTAGCTGTGCCAATGTATTTTTTGTTTGAATTAAGTATTGTGGCAGCTTCGCGAGTTGAAAAAAGAAATGTAGCTTAACACCATGAAAAACACAATTGCAATTGGTAGCGACCATGCCGGATTTGAGTATAAAGAGGCATTGAAAGAATACTTTACTTCAAAAGGAATTGAAGTGAAAGATTTTGGCACATTTAGCAATGCAAGTTGCGACTATCCGGACTTTGCGCATCCAGTTGCCGAGAATGTAGAAAATGGTTCTTGCAACTTTGGAATTTTAATTTGCGGAAGTGCCAATGGCGTAGCAATTACTGCAAATAAGCATCAACAAATTCGCGCTTGCATAGCGTGGAAAAGTGAAATTGCAGCTTTGGCACGCCAACATAATAATGCTAACGTTTTGTGTTTGCCTTCGCGTTTTATTTCATTACAAGAAGCAAAGGAGTTTTCCGATACTTTCATCTCTACCGAATTTGAAGGTGGCAGGCATGAAAATCGTGTGAACAAAATTACTTGCGCTTAATTCACTTTTAGATTTATTCACACCTTATTGTAACTTTTAATACAGAGTATAGCGCAAGTAGTTATACTTTTGTTTGCTTAGATTTTAGATAAAATATTCAGCTTATGAAGTTAAAGAATGCACTCTTGTTTTTAGCGGTTACGCTTTTCTTTCAATATGGTTTTTCGCAAATTGTGAATCCGGTGAAATGGAGTTGGAAAGTTGAAACCCTAAAAAATAATGAGTTCAATTTAATTTTCATAGCGAATATTGATAAAGGTTGGTACACCTATTCGCAGTTTGTGGGTGAAGGCGGACCAATTCCTACTTCGTTTACATTTGAAAAAAATAGCGATGTGCAGCTAATTGGAAAAGCTGCTGAAACCGGAAAAAAAATTGTTGAAGGACAAGATGAAATTTTTGGAATTCATGTGAAAAAATTTGGTGAGCAAGCCACTTTTACACAGAAAGTAAAGTTGCTGAAAAGCACTAAGTTAAAAGGAAGTTTAGAGTTTATGGTTTGCGATGAAAGTCGCTGCCTGCCGCCAGATGGAAAGGAGTTTGAGTTCGATTTAAAAACAACAAACGATGGTACAGCAGCCACTCCGGTTGAAAACAAAACTCCAACAACTGAAGTAAATTTAACTACTACAGCCGATGTTGTACCTGATGTTTCAACACCAGCACCTAATGTTGCAATCGAAGATGCTACGCCCAATTTACAACAGCTATCAACCGATAAAAAGTTTGGTGAACCAGTAAAAAATTGCGGTGTAGAAACAGCACATTCTCAAAATAAATCACTTTGGCAAATATTGGTGCTTGGGTTTCTTGGCGGCTTAATTGCATTGCTTACACCTTGTGTGTTTCCAATGATTCCGCTTACGGTTTCATTCTTTACCAAGCGAAATGAAAACCCTGCACGAGGAAAAGCAGAAGCGCTGTTTTATGCGTTTAGTATTGTGTTTATCTACTTTTTAATTAGTGTTCCGTTTCTAATTTTCAATATCTCTCCCGATACGCTAAACGAAATTTCAACCGGAGCACCACTCAATATTTTCTTCTTTCTCATATTTGTAATCTTTGCGTTTTCATTTTTCGGTTACTACGAAATTACACTACCGAGTTTTATTGCCAATCGTGTGGACTCTGCCTCAAATGTTGGCGGCATTATTGGTATATTTTTTATGGCATTAACGCTTGCCATTGTTTCATTTTCTTGTACTGGTCCAATTTTAGGTTCTCTGTTGGTTGGGGCGCTTTCTTCAAGTGGCGGAAAATTAAATTTAGTAGTTGGTATGACTGCCTTTGGGTTGGCTCTGGCATTGCCTTTCGGCATATTTGCATTCTTTCCGCAAATGCTAAAATCATTGCCTAAAAGCGGTGGTTGGATGACAACGGTGAAAGTGGTTCTTGGATTTCTTGAACTTATTTTTGCTTTCAAGTTTTTATCGAATGCAGATTTAGTAATGCACTGGGGAATTTTAAAATACGAAGTTTTTCTTGCTATTTGGGTTGTTCTCGGCTTGGCTACATTCTTATATTTAATCGGTAAAATTCATTTTCCACACGACCACCCAACCAAAGTAATTTCTAAAGCACGTTGGGCTTGGGCAGGTATTTCCTTAGCTTTTGTGGTATATACAGCAAGTGGCTTGTTTGGTAATGAATTAAAGCTTTTCAGCGGTTTCCCACCACCAAAATTTTACTCTTTATTTAAGCATGAAGAAAAAATAAAAGTAGTGAAAGACTACGAAGAGGCGCTGGCGATTGCGAAAGCAGAAGGCAAACCTGTGATGATAGATTTTACGGGCTGGGCTTGTGTGAATTGCAGAAAAATGGAAGAAAATGTTTGGACTGATCCGGCAGTACACGCGCGTTTAAGTGAAAAATTTGTTTTAGCAAGTTTATATGTTGATGACCGCGAAGCACTGCCTGAAAGTGAGCAATATGTAAGTAAATTCAGTGGAAAGAAAATAAAAACAGTAGGTAATAAATGGAGCGATATGCAAGCAACTTATTTTAATAGCAACACACAGCCTTACTATGTTTTAGTGTCGCCAAATGAAGAGTTGCTTACGCCTGCAGTTGGCTACACACCAGAGATTCAAGACTATTTACGCTTTTTAGATTGTGGTATAGAAGCAATGCACTCGCTTAAAATGAGTGCGCAGAAATAATAGTGTAATATTTAATCTGCTCTATAATGACAACCTTTACTCTCGGTTCGCTTTAGCGCTGCTTCCACAATTAGTTTTGAGCAAGTAACCATATTCAACAATTCCATTGTGGCAATGGAAAATCCATTTTCACATAAATCTTTTTCTGTTTTTTCTTGCAACTCATCTAATTCTTCAAAACAATAAGTGAGTTTACTTTCGGTGCGCACAATGCCGCAGTTGCGCCACATTTGAGCTTGCAAATATCTTTTGAGGGCACCGACTTCTTGCTTACATTCTTCACAATTTACTTCAGGAGTTTTATATTCTAAGTTGCCAAAGATTGCTGAAGTAAATGTTTCTTGAATTTTTTGCTGTGTATCATTTGCAGCTTGCTTTGCAAATACTATTCCTTCTAAAAGTGAATTACTTGCCAATCTGTTTGCGCCATGCACGCCAGTTGCAGCACATTCACCGCAGGCATAAAGGTTTTCAATAGAACTTCTAGCATGCAAATCAGTTTTTATGCCTCCGCACATGTAATGCGCAGCAGGCACCACAGGAATCATATCTTTTGAAATATCTAAACCTTCGAGCAAGCAGCGTTCAAAAATATTAGGGAAATGTTTTTCTAAACTTTCTCTATCTAATTTGGTAGCATCTAAATATACAAACTCGCTATTGTCTTTATTCATTTCTTGAATAATGGCACGAGAAACAATATCGCGCGGTGCAAGTGATGATAATGGATGAACATTCTCCATAAAAGTTTCGCCCTTGCTGTTTTTTAGTATTGCACCAAACCCGCGGAGGGCCTCTGTAATTAAGAAGGTTCTTCCTTTTCGGGCAAACAATGTTGTTGGATGAAATTGTACAAATTCCATGTCTTCCATTTCTGCCCCAGCTCTGTACGCCATTGCGAAACCATCACCTGTTGCCACATCTGGATTGGTATTCTGTAAAAATACTTGACCAAGGCCACCGCTCGCCAACATGGTTACTTTTGCATTTACCTGAAGAAATTCTTCGCTGTCAGATTTGAAAATTAAAGCACCGTAGCATTTGTTTTCTTTCACTAAAAGGTCTATTGCAAAGTAGTTTTCGTAGATGGTAATATTGGTATTGTTTTTCACCACATTTACCAAAGCACTTTCTACTTCTTTTCCTGTTGCATCAGCGTGATGTACAATTCGTGCGTGCGAGTGTCCGCCTTCGCGATGTAGGTCAAATGTGCCATTATCTGTTTTGTTGAAATTTACACTTAGTTGTTCTAAATATAAAATGGCATCTTTTGCATTTTCGGCTAAAAGCCTTACACAATCTTTATTGCAGTGGTTATCTCCGGCTGTGAGTGTGTCGGAAATATGATTTTCTATTGAATCTTTATCGTCTAACACGGCAGCAATTCCACCTTGCGCATACATGGTGTTCGACTCGCCAATGTTTCCTTTGGTTACTATAAGTACTTTTGCAAAATCGGCACATCGAATAGCATAGGATAAACCAGCAATGCCACTACCGATTACTACAATATCATAGGTTTCATTTCTCATGTAAATTGCAACATTCTTTTTATTGGCATATAAGCTCTGCTGATAACATCTTCCGGCAAAGTAATTTCGTAGTGCGACACCTTATCGGTTTCAATAGATTTTAGTGCTGCCAATGTATTTTCTAAAGTTATTGTTTTCATATACGGGCATTTAAAACATGGTGTGATAAATTCCCTATCAGGATACATTCCTTTTAGTGTTGCGCCTAAATCACATTCCGAAGCAAGGATAAATTTTTGTGCTTTGCTTTCTCCAACATAGCGTAAAATATCGTTTGTGCTGCCCAATACACCATCAGAATTTTCAAAAGAAGTGTTTATGGTTTCTTTTGGAACTTCCCAGTGCATCAGCATTTCAGCATCGGGATTCATGGCTTGCATTGCCTTCATATTTTTGCCTGTAAACTGCTCGTGCACTTCGCAGCTTCCATGCCAAAGTATGAGCTTTTTTCCTGTTTGTGCTTCTATATTTTGTTGAAGATTTTGCCCCATATAAACATCTGGAACAAATATCAATTCAGGTTCTTCAAAGGATTTTGCAATTGCTAAAGCATTGCGCGAAGTGCAGCAAATATCAACCTCTGCTTTAGTTTCTGCATACGTATTTACATAAGCAATTATTGGCACTCCGGGGTGTTTTTTTCTTAGTTCCTTAATGTCTTCTGCGGTGATTGAGGAAGCTAAAGAACAACCAGCGCCCATATCAGGAAGCAAAATATGTTTCTCCGGATTTAAAATTTTAGCGGTTTCTGCCATGAACTTAACACCGCAAAAAATCACATTTTTAGCTTTTATTTTTGTTGCTTCAACACTCAATCCCAATGAGTCTCCAATAAAATCAGTGAAGCCACCTTTATCAACCGTAAGTTGTAAATCAGGCGTCATATAGTAATGCGCCAGAATTACCGCATCTTTTTCCTTTTTGAGCTGGTGAATTTCTTCTATTAACTCTTGTTTTGTTCTTCTACTTGTTGTTTGTGTTTCCATTATTGCTCAATCCGATATTTAATATCTTTTTATATCACTCCAATTTTATTTTTAAAATATTACACGTACATTTTTATATCAAAATAATTGCTCAAAAAGAGGTGCAATTATCCTGTTATTTTAATCAAAACAAAAGTACTTCATTGTATATAAAACAGCTATGATTAAAATCATGTTTTGTGTTATTTTAAATAGATTATATAAGAGTTTGAGCGAAGAAAGTATTCTAAATTCTCAATTTAAAAATTGAGATTCTATTTTTGTTTTTTTTCTATCATAATTTCTTTTAGAAAGAATGAGTATAGAAATCCAAGCCTTGAAAAGCTTACTTCATTTCTCTTAAAAAAATCTTTTTCTATACCGCAATTTTTGTGCGTTGTAATTTTAATAACATATTCGCCCTAAAGCCGTTTCAAATAAAAGTAACAGCATAAATATGTGCATATTGAAAACCATTGTAAGTAAACCTAAGTTAGCTGTTTTAGCTTTAATTGCAGCCGTTGGAAGCATTTCGCTTTCTTCGGTTTCATTCTTCGATATCAATAAAAATTTAGACATTTTCGGAACGCTGTATAAAGAACTAAATACGCTTTATGTAGATACGCTCGACCACGAACAACTAATTACAGCAGGCATTACAAGTATGCTGGATCAAATTGATCCATACACCAATTATATTTCGGAAGATGATGCTGATGATTACAGAATACAAACTACCGGGAAATATGCAGGTATTGGTGCGTTGATTGGCACTCGTGATAATTATGTAATTATTACAGAGCCTTACGAAGGTTTCCCTGCTGCTAAAAGTGGCTTACAAGCAGGCGATAAAATTATTGAGATAAACGGTAAAAGTGTTCGTGCTTACAAAACTGATGATGTGAGCAAGTTGCTGAAGGGCACACCGGGTAGCGAGGTAACTTTAAAAATAAAAAGACTAAATGCTGAAGGAAAAGAAGATGAGTTGCCAATAAAGTTGCAGCGCGAAGAAATTAAAATTCGCAATGTACCATATTACGGAATTGTTGAAGATAGCATTGCTTATATCAGACTTTCAAATTTTACCATGCGCGCAGGACAAGAAGTGCATAATGCTTTGCAGACTATGGAAAACAGTAAAGACCTAAAAGGAATAGTTTTGGATTTACGCGGAAACCCCGGTGGACTTTTAGATGAAGCCATCAATACTGCAAATGTTTTTGTGAATAGAAACACAGAAATTGTGAGTGTAAAAGGCAGACTAAAAGAAGATTCTTACACACGTAGAACAACGGGAGATGCGGTGAATACGAAATTGCCAATGGTAGTTTTAGCGAATGGAAATTCAGCATCGGCAGCAGAAATTGTTGCAGGCTCTATGCAAGATTTAGACCGTGCTGTGATTGTTGGTCAGCGTACTTTTGGTAAAGGCTTAGTACAAACTACCAAACCACTTCCATATAATGCCAAAATAAAAATTACCACAGCAAAATATTATATTCCAAGCGGCAGGTGCATACAAGCAATTAACTATGCTGAGCGCGATAGCACCGGAAGAGTTACGCGCCTTCCGGATTCTTTGCGCACAGCCTTTAAAACAAAATCAGGCAGAGTGGTTTATGATGGCGCAGGTATTGAACCGGACGTTATTACCGAGCCTGAAAAAATTCATAGCCTTACTATTACGCTTTACGCACGCAATTATATTTTTGACTACGCAACGCTGTACAAAGCTACACATAGCACTATTTCTCCTGCTGTGAAATTTTCACTCACAGATGCAGAATACAATGATTTTGTGAAGTGGGTTGCCAACAAAGAATACAAGTACACTACACAGAGCGAAAAAATATTAGACGACTTAAAAACTGCTTCAGAAAAGGAACATTATTTTAAAAATATACAAGTGGAATTTGATTCGTTGCGTCAACAAATTATACACGATAAAAAGCAAGATTTGTATAAACAGAAAGAGCAAATAAAAATGTTTTTGGAAGAAGAAATTGCTTCACGCTATTACTTAAACAGCGGTAGGGCAGAAGTGCAATGTCGCTATGATAACGACTTGAAAGAAGCGATAAAACTTTTGAGTGAACCGGCAAGAATGAACAAAATCCTGAATAAATAATTATAGAATAAGATGCAGTTTTCACTAAAGAAAATAGGAGTAGTTTTAGGATGCACAATTGTACTGATTTCCATTTACGCTTTTGGAAATCGCTACTTTCAAATATCTAAAAACTTAGACATTATGGCGGCAGCTTACCGCGAAGTAAATACTTCGTATGTGGACGAAACCGATCCAAGCAAGTTGATGCGGAACTTAATTGACGGCATGCTAAAAACACTGGATCCATACACAAACTACTTTAGCCAAAGCCAAGTAGAAACAGCGCGAATGGAGCAAACCGGAAAGTTTGGAGGCATAGGAATTAAGGTGGATATTTTTGATGGAGTAGCAGTAATTACTCAGGTAGAAAAAGGCTTACCTGCGTATGAAAATAATTTGAAGCCTGGAGATAGAATTTTGGAAATTGATGGCACTGCAACCAAAGGAAAGTCTAAAGATGATATTGAAAGATTTTTGCGCGGGCAACCAAATACCACACTTAATTTAAAAATTGAAAAAGTGGTTGGTGAAAATCAGTATGAATCCAAAACGCTTAATCTCACAAGGTTAGAAACGCAAGAAACAAATGTGCCATACTTTGGAATGATTACTGACAACACAGGTGTAATCCGTTTAAAAATATTTAATGAAAATGCGGCACGCGATGTACGACACGCTTTCGATAGCCTTAAACGCACCAACCCGAATATAAAGAGCTTAATTCTTGATTTGCGTGGCAATCCTGGAGGGCTTTTGCAAGAAGCTGTGAAGATTGTAAATCTATTTATTCCTCGAAATCAGTTAGTGGTTTCTACCAAAGGAAAAGTAGCAGAATGGAACACTACATTTAAAACTTTAGACGATCCGCTTGATACTAAAATTCCGGTGGCAGTTATCACAGATAATATGAGTGCTTCTGCATCGGAAATTGTTTCGGGTAGCTTACAAGATTTGGATAGAGGTGTAGTGGTTGGGCAAAGAACTTACGGCAAAGGATTGGTGCAAATTACCAAGAATTTAAACTATAACACAGTGTTGAAAGTAACTACTGCTAAATATTATATCCCAAGCGGACGCTGCATACAAGCAATAAATTATGCTGAAAGAAATGCTGATGGAAGCGTGAAGCACATTCCAGATTCGCTTAAAGTTGCTTTTAAAACTAAAGCCGGAAGAACCGTTTACGATGGTGGTGGAATTGATCCTGATATAGTATTACCAAAGAAAGAATTGAGTAAAATTGCGCAGCAACTTATTTCAAAGCACCTGATTTTTGACTTTGCCACACAGTTTGCACTAAAGAATAAAACCATTGCTTCTGCAAAAGATTTTAAACTAAGTGAAAGTGAGTTCGATGGCTTTTTGCAATTCATAAAAAACAAAGATTATTCCTACACTACCGAAAGTGAGAATCTTTTAGAAAACTTAAAAGAAGCTGCTGAAGAAGAGAAATATTTTAATGCCATAAAAGAAAAATATGAAGCTATAAAAACAGGCTTAGCACATAATAAGCAACAAGATGTGCTTAATGCAAAAGCAGAGATTAAAACTTTAATTGAAGCTGAAATTGTAAGTCGCTATTACTTTGCTCCAGGTTTTGAACAGCGACAAATGTTAGAAGACGAACGCGTTGCTAAAGCATTGGAGATACTCAACAACACAGCAAAATATACCGAAATTTTATCTGCTAAAAAATAGTATTGGCTACAAGAAAAATTTAGCCACTACAATAGGTATAATATAAAGTATGGAAGCAAATATTACAGCACGAGCTGAAATATAATAGTTGCGCCAAATGAAAATAAAAAACACCATTAAGTTCATCACAATGCCTAAACTCATGAGTGGCGCAAACACTCTTGGGTCAAATACATAATTGATGTATTCTACAAATGGCATATAGCTAAATTTGGCTACGTAAAATAGCAATACACCAAGCCAAGGAGCTATCAATCCGAGAATAAATCCAGTTACAAATTTATCGTAGCGATATATAGAACTTCGTTCGTTTAATATTTTATTCAGCATAATTTTTTACCTCAAAAGAAGAAATATTCAATACAATATTATTCTATAGAGGCGGAGTAATTCAGTAAAAAATATTAAATTCTATTTTACCAAAACCTTGCGCAATAAAGCACTGCCGCTGTTGTCCATTTCGCGCAAGCGGAAAAGTGCTTCAAATTGCTCTTGTAAAGCAGCTTCTACTTTAGATTTTACTTGTTGTTGAGCTTCGGCATCTTCAAACTTGGTTTTAAACCGTTTGGTTGAAATTCTTTTGCCAAAACTAAAGTAAAGCTTTACTGGTTTGGGAATTACAGAAAGCCCGAAACCCTTTACTAATGGCGGCATCAATTCGCCACCTTTAAAAACACTATCGGCAATTCCGGTAAATTTTAAAAATTTTCCAAATCCAGTTTCGCCTAAAATTTCGTTTGCATCTTTGGTGATGGTGTATGCTTCTTCTGCACCAACGGCAGCAACTGGAATTATATCATAACCGTATTGCATTGCCATGCGCACAAAGCCGTTTCTGTCGCTCCATTTCAAAATATATTCTTCTCCCTTTTTCTTGCAAATTTCCCTTGTGCCACCAGGGTAAACCAGCATGCTTTCTTTGCGCATCATCAATGCTGCACAGTTTTCGCGGCTGGCGCGCACCACGCCTAATCGCTGTGTAATTAAGTCGCGCCAAAATGGAATTTTAAAGTGGTTGTTATCAGAAAGTGCACGCAGTACAATTCCTTTTTTTAAGTATAATTCTATACCAAACGGATAACCGTCCAATACGCCAAGAATGGTGTGATTACTCACAAACATTGCTGGTTTTGAAACATCTAATTTTTCTAATCCATAAAAGTTGGGTGCAAACCAAAGCTTAAACGGGCGAATAAAATTTTTAGCAAAAGATTTTGATGGTGGATTAAAATCAAATTTAGATAAATCAATAACGCTTTTAGTTTTTTTCATGCTCACTCCGGTTTCTGCTTATGCTGCTAAGTTTCAAAACAAAAAAATGAAAAGCAACATTTGAGCGCTAAAATTATTGCAGAGTAAGAAAACAAGAAATTTAGGCTGAATAGAAAACTTCCTATTGCTATTTTTATATTTGTAAAATCCGATGAGAAAATTTTATTTTTTTCTACTAATACTCACAACAGTTCAATTGCTTTTTGCCCAAGATAAAAAGGCGATAAAAGGGCAAGTAACTGATAAAGATTCACATTACCCGATTATTGGTGCAACGGTGGTTGTGCTTGGTTCTAAACCTTTAGTTGGCACACAAACTGATGAGTTTGGATACTACAAATTAGAGGTTCCTTTGGGCCGTGTTTCCATAAAAGTTTCGTACATGGGTTATCAAGATGGCGGAGCTGCAAATGTTTTGGTAATGTCGGGTAAAGAAACGCAGGTAAATATCGAATTAGAAGAGAAAGTAAATGAAATAAACGAAGTAGTAATTACAGATAGTAAAAACGAAGGAAGAGCCAAGAATGAATTTGCCGCAGTGAGTGCGCGCTCGTTTGATGTAGAACTCACAAGTAGGTTTAGTGGCAATAGAAATGACCCTGCACGAATGGCTTCAAATTTTGCAGGTGTGAGTGGTGCAAACGATGCGCGAAACGATATAATTATTCGCGGCAATTCGCCCATAGGTTTGCTTTGGAGACTCGAAGAAATAAATATTCCAAATCCAAATCACTTTGGTGGTTTTGGAAGCACCGGAGGCCCCGTGAGTATGCTCAATAATAACACTTTGGCGCATGGCGATTTTTTTACTGCCGCTTTTCCTGCGCAGTATGGCAATGCGCTTTCGGGAGTGTTCGATTTATCAATGCGAAACGGAAATAAAGATAAACACGAGTTTCTTATTCAGCTTGGTTTTAATGGTATAGAATTAGGCGCAGAAGGTCCTTTTCATAAAAAGAAAAGTAGAGCTTCGTTTATGATAAACTATCGCTATTCCACACTCGCGTTTTTTAAATTGCTGAAGGCAAATTTTGGAACAGGAACTGCGGTGCCGCAGTATCAAGATTTGAGTTTTAAAATTGATATTCCGACCAAGAAAGCGGGTATATTTCGCTTCTGGGGTTTGGGCGGTTTAAGTTCTATTGAAATTTTAGGTTCCAAAGTTGATTTGGCAAAAAATCCAAACAATCTTTATGGCAACGAAAATCAAGATATTTACAACAAAGTGCAGACAGGCGTTTTCGGTTTTTCGCATACTTATTTTTTCAATTCAAAATCGTTTTACAAATTTAATGTTGCTGTTTCGCACCAAGGACAGTATGCAAATATTGATTCTGTGAGCATTGTAAATAGAACAGATATAGTTCGCGTGAACAAAGTGGGGCTTTTGCAAACAAAGATTACGGGGCACGTTTTTTACAACAATAAAATCAATGCAAAGAATGTAGTGAAGACTGGTATTATTGCTGATGTTTTCAGATTGAATTTTAATGACAGTATAAGAATTGATTCTACTTCTTTTGCAGCACAAAAAAGTGGAAAAGGCTGGAGTGCACTCATTGAAGCTTATGCAATGTGGCAGCATAAATTTACTACGCAACTTTCATTGAATACAGGTTTTCATATTCAATATTTTACACTTAGCAATAGTGTTGCTCCTGAGCCGCGCATCAATTTAAAATATCAGTTTAGAGAAAATCAGTTTGTGAGTATTGGTTATGGTTTGCATCATCAAATTCAACCTTTGCCAACGTACTACAACTACGATGTGAAAACCGGAATGCCTGCAAAACCTACCAATCTCGGCATGAGTTTTAGTAGAAGCCAGCATATTGTTGCCGGTTACGATTTGGTTTTTCACAAATCATTTCATTTAAAAACTGAAGCCTATTTTCAATATGTAGATAAAGTTCCGGTAGAGCAATTTAAGAGCTCATTTAGTATGTTGAATGCCGGAGCAGATTTTGCCACACCAAACAATTCCTTTCTAGTAAATAAAGGTGTTGGTTATAATTACGGATTAGAACTCACAGTCGAAAAATTTTTCAATAAAGGCTATTATTTTTTGGTTACGACTTCGCTCTTTCAATCAAAGTATAAAGGCAGCGACAATGTGTGGCGCAATACGGCTTTCAACGGTTTATATGTGGTGAATGCGCTGGGCGGTTATGAGTATCGCTTTGGTGGAAAGAAAGATAAAACAAAAAGACATACCGTTGCTTTTGACATGAAAATGACTGGAGCCGGAGGGCGGTGTTACACGCCAATTGATGTAACAGCAAGCGGTTTGGCACATAGCCAAGTTTTAGTTGATAGCCTTGCTTTTTCTCAAAAGTATCAAGATTATTTTCGCTTAGATTTTAAAGTGAGTTATCGCCTAAGTATGAAGAGAGTAACGCAAGAAATTTCTATTGACTTGCAGAATATAGCGAACATCAAAAACATTTTTAGAAAGGTTTACAATCCGCGTACCAATTCTTTAAATAATGAATATCAGCAAGGGCTTTTTATTCTTCCGCAATACCGTTTGTTGTTTTAGCTTTTTTTTAGGTAGAATTATTTTGATAATTGCTCACTTTAAACCAACATTACAGAAATTAAACAAAACATAAAAAAAACGAGTAAAATGAAAAAACAACTACTTTCTTTCGCATCAGTTGCATTGGTAACAACACTATTTGCACAGCAAACGCCTATTCAAAACGGAGGCTTTGAAACATGGGCAAGCGGAGCTAAAGCACCAACAGGTTGGAGTACAGTAGAATCTGCTGCCGATGGAGCCGGTTTAGGTATGCTATTAACTGGAAAAAAATTCAGCAGCAAAGAAACAACTGCCGGAAATTATGTTGAAGGAGTACAAGCTGTAAGTGTTCAAAACGATGAAGTTTCTATTCCGGGAAGTGGAACACAAAAAATTCCTGGAACTTTAATTTATGGAACAATCAATGTTTCTTTAGCAACACAAAGTTTCGATCCGGTTGGAACTGCATTTGCTGCTGCTCCGGACTTAATAAAATTTGCATATAAATATGAGCCTCAAGGTGGTGATAGTGCTTCGTTCTTTGTGCGCTTAACCAAATTCAATTCTACGGTAGATTCTTCAGTAAATCTTGGTGGTGTATTTGAAAGTTTAGACTCTACTGGAAGTGCAAATTGGGATAGTGTTTCTGCTCCAATTGATTATGATCCACAATTTGCAGGACAAACTGCTGACACCGTTTTAATTGGTTTTCTTTCAGGCGGTATGGCAAATACAAAAGGCTCAAAACTTTGGGTAGATAATGTTCGCTTTGTTTACAACACACAAAGCGGAATTGTTGAATTACCTGTATCAACACCTACAATTAAAGTGTATCCAAACCCAGTTGTAAGCACATTAAACTTAGGCTTAAATAATATTGAAGAAAATAGCGTTATTTCTATCTATAGCTTAGCAGGAAATCAAAGCATTTCTAAGCAATTATTGAGCAATCAAGTAAGCGTAAACGAACTTGCTGCAGGTCGCTATTTATTTACCATCAGCCATGGAAACAAAATAACAGGAACAGGCAATTTTAACGTAATTAAATAAACAAAATACAGATACTTATACAGAATGAAAGCAAATAATATTCTTGAAACTATTGGCAACACTCCACACTTAAAAATTAACCGCCTTTTTGGTGATGCAGATGTGTGGATAAAACTTGAAAAGGCAAATCCAACTGGAAGTATTAAAGACCGTATTGCACTTGGAATGGTTGAAGATGCCGAAAAGAGTGGAGCATTAAAGAAAGGTGGAGTAATTATTGAACCTACTTCCGGCAATACCGGAATTGGTTTAGCAATGGTAGCTGCCGTAAAAGGTTATAAGATTATTTTGGTGATGCCCGAAAGCATGAGTGTGGAAAGAAGACGTTTAATGAAGGCTTATGGTGCTGAATTTGAACTTACGCCACGCGAAAAAGGCATGAATGGTTCTATTGCAAAAGCACAAGAATTGTTGGCTTCTATACCAAATTCGTGGATGCCGAATCAGTTTGCAAATCCTGCAAATGTTGAAGCACATGCACGCACAACAGCAAAAGAAGTATTGGCTGATTTTCCAAATGGCGTTGATGTGGTAATTGCCGGAGTTGGAACTGGAGGACACATTACTGCCGTTGCAAAAGCGCTAAAGGAAAAATTCCCTAATACAAAAGTGCTTGCTGTTGAGCCGGAACTTTCTGCCGTAATTAGCGGGGGCAAACCCGGACCGCACCCACTTCAAGGACTTGGCGCAGGTTTTATTCCTGAAAATTTAGATACTTCAGTTTTAGATGGCACCATTTCTGTGAGTAAAGATGCTGCTTATGAATACACTTTGCGTGCCGCGAAAGAAGAAGGCTTATTTGGCGGAATTTCGAGCGGAGCCATACTTGCTGCTATTGCACAGAAATTAGGCGAACTTCCAAAAGGTGCTAAGGTATTAGGTTTCAACTACGATACAGGAGATAGATACCTTTCTGTAGAAGGTTTGTTTGAAGTTTAGTTTAAACTAAACGATAGTAAAAAGCCCCTTCGCATTTATTTGTGGAGGGGCTTTTTTATTTTAAGAATTTTCCAAGGCAGTTCAATTTACTTTAATTGTTTTTGAAAATGCCGCTTTTGAAAAGTCGTTTTCAAAATACTCAATCAAGAATGTTTTTCCTGGTTTTAGCATAATTGAAACATCGGCCGCTTGCTCAGAATTAATTACAGTAAATGATTGCACTTTATTTGTTTCATCATATTGTGAAACATTCCAATTGTAGAGTGAATTAAACACATAGGTGAAATCAGTAATGTCTGATGAGTGAATATTTATTTTTACCCGAGTGCATTTTTGGGGTAGAACTCTCACGCTAAAGGTAGAACCGCTGAAAGTGAGTTTGCTTTTATTGAGGATATTATCACCAAAATCTCCCATAGCCGGATAATTTATTACGGTATTTGTTGCCGTATATGTTGAATTATTTATGAACTGCTTTATGTAATATTCAAAATTATGAATTGAAGGTGTTATACCTAAGTTTAAATAATAATTGGTGATATTATTTCGGATAGAAACAGTATCCAATAAAAGAGCATGATCAATAAGAGAAGATTTTACGAGAGTGTTATCTAATATTCCGTCAGAACTTAAATCTACGCTAATTGTAGTTAGTAAAGAGGAAAGTTCGCTTTCTGTTCTATAACCTTGTAATATGGCAGAAACGGCAAGTAAAATTCCATCGCCATTTCCATTGTTTGAAATATCTAAATACTCTGAGTTTTGAATACCGGTTGAAGAAATATTGAAAATATTAAGCACTTCGGATTGTGCCATTTTTTTTGCAGCATCGTAAGCCATTCCATTTTTTGCTAAGTATTCTACTCTCGGTTTTTCAAGATGGGTTAAAATATTTACATTTAAAGAATTTGTATTGCTTACATCAGAAATTGCATTTAAAGTAAGTTGCGAAATAGAGTTTGAACCACATACTTCATTAAAATAAAATCCATCTGCTCTAAGAGCAACAAAATTTGAAGTCAGCGCAACTTTATCTATCTGGAAACTTCCGATATTATTTGTGATTTGGGTGTAAAATGTTTTACCTGTTTGTGAGTAATCTTTATCAAGTTCATAGAGCATCACAGAGGTTCCACTTAAAAAAGGACCCTTTTGCACAGCACCACTTATTGCTTTATTAAAAGGGCGAACTTTATCTTTTGTGCAACCACTTAAAAATAAAACAGTAGCTATTGTAGCACTTAAGCTTAGGAGTAAAAGACGTTTCATTGGTATTGTTTTAGAATGGAGAAGGTAACTTATCTTATCTATTGTTGCCATTAATTGCAATTTATAATAATCGGTGGCGTAACCACTCCGTTGCTTAAATGCCCGGCTCGGTCTTTAATAAAAACAGTATAAACCAAAGTATCATCAGGGCAACCTGGAGCAGGTGAGCAATTTCTTACCTTGCAAGCCAAAGCAGAAGTGGTAAACTCTATTTCGCCCGAAATAGCAGGATATTTCCCTTGTGGCGTAACAAATGGCAGCGACTTAGCTTCTAAACAACTATCGCGATGGTCCAAAAGTATCAGCGACCAAAAATCATCTTTAAAATAACTTGTATCAGAGTAAAGGTCGCAAGGTTGCGATTGGTATTTGGCTTGCGAACCGCTTGAAGCACCTAAGTCGGCATCACCATCGGTAAAAGTTAATGCAAATCTAACTGTATCGTATTCGTTTACTTTTTCGGCAGAAGCACTTTTAAATTCAATGGCAGGCTCTATCGGATGCGATGGCGGATTTTTATTGCACTGCACAATTAAAATTATCAATAAGCCAATGGCACAAATAGAAATTGCTTTTTGTAAAAACATAAATGCAAGATGAAAAAAATACGCGAAAGGAAGTTATTTGCTATGAATATTTCTGTTTATTGTTCTTTCATTTCTATAAATCGTATGGGTTTAATTTTATTTTGAAAATTTTATCTTCTTTCATGCGTCATAAGTTCATCTTTGCAGCACATTATGAATAACTTTTTTAAAATACTTGCTAAGTATCCAACCGTTTCGCTACGGCTTCTTTTTGCTTTGGTTTTTGTAAGCATAAGCCTTGTAATTTTATATATTCCATCGGTAACGAATGGCGCAAATGCCAATACCAGAGTCATTTTTAGCGCACTCACTTTTGTGTATGGCAGTTACCGCTTTGTTACATTTTGGTTAGAATATCAAAAAGCTAAAAAGGAAGAAGGAATAAAATGAAGAACATTGTAAGAGTGCTTTTTATTTTGGTAGTAATCTTAAGTTTAAGTGCTTGTAGCGAAGACGCACTTAAAATTAAATATTATCCAACTATTGAAGAGAAAAACACAGGCACATTAGAAATTTATTGCGATGAAGATTTAAAGAGCATTGCTGAACAGCAAATTGAAATTTTTGTGCTTAATTATCCTGCCGCAAATGTGAAACCAATATTTGCATCAGAAAAAGTAATCGTTGAAAAATTATTAAACGGAACTGCACGCACAGCCATACTTTCAAGAAATTTATCTAAAGCCGAAACCGATAAAATTTCGCAGGTAAATGCAATCAAATGTAGTCAGCATGTTTTGGCAAAAAGTGCCTTAGCATTAGTTTCAAAAAAAGGTGAGGCAAAAACATTAACCGATACTGAACTTAAAGGATTATTTACCAACGGGAAAACACCAATTATTGTTGAAGGAAAAGAGAGTAACCGATTAAAAATTGTTACTACAGAATTGGGCGTAACTAATTTTGGTAATCAAATTTTTGCTATGAATAATTTAGATAGTGTGCTAACTTATTTAGAACAAAATAAAGATGCAGTTGGGCTAATTGATTATGCTAATATTAGTGATGAAAATTCTCCTAAAGCAAAAGAAATTCTAAGCAAAATTTCTGTGTTTAAAGTAAATACGAACTGCGATAGTATCACTGAAATTGTATCAGCAAATCCAAACGATATTTACACAGGTTGCTATCCTTTAGTTGCGCCAATAAATTATGTGCTTACCGACCTTCAAAATAAATTGAGTGGCGGCTTTCTTAATTTTTTAATTAAGCCGAAAGCATCGCGTATTTTTCTTCGTGGAGGCTTTATTCCATTTCTTTTGCCCGAGAGAGAAATTATTATAGACACTTCTGCTGTGAAGGGAGAAAAGCAATCAAAATTTAATAAGTAAATTTCAATTTCAGAATGAAAAGTATTTGGAAAACAGAACCCAATTTGGAAGTATTAAATGGTTGGCGCGGCAAAGGCGCAAGCGATACCATGGGAATAGAAATGATAGATGCCGGTCTGGATTTTTTAAAAGCAAAAATGCCCGTAGATGAACGCACGCGCCAGCCTTTTGGCATATTACACGGTGGCGCAAGTTGTGTATTGGCAGAAACACTTGGCAGCGTTGCAGGTAGCTTATGTGTTGAATATGGTAAGCAAATTGTGGTGGGTTTAGAAATAAATGCAAATCACATTCGCCCGGCAAAAGAAGGTTGGGTTTATGGCACTGTAAAACCTTTGCACTTAGGTAACACAACTCAAGTTTGGGAAATAAAAATTACCAACGAAGAAGATAAATTAGTTTGCATAAGCAGACTTACCTTGGCAGTAAAAGACATGCCAAATAAAGCTTAGTCTTCTGCTTTTATTTGGAGTGCTTTTTCAACCTTTAAACCCACATTGCGAATATTGCGCAGCGGATTCACACGCATATCTTGCGAAATGCTGAAAGTGTAATTTCCTTTTTCAGGAAACAAAGCATTTTCTTGTATTGGAATTTGAATAAAACAATCATCGCTGGAGCAATCGCCAAACCATTTTCCGTCTGCTTCGCTCAATGCTAAATTTACGCGCTTCGATAGCTTTTTGCCACTTGGAAATTGAGTGTTTACTTCAACCCAAAGGTTTCTCCACTCAAAATGGAAAGAATGGCGAATATTGATGTAGATATTGTAATGTATTGTGGTATCTTCAATAGGAACTTCAAAATCTTGGTGTTGTTCATAGTTCCACAATTCATTTTTTAGTGGATTGTTTTTATCTACAACTACAGTTTGATTACAACTATTCAGCAATAAAATAGCGATAAAAGCAAATAGCCAAAAGGTGTTTTTCATAAATTGAAAAGCAAGTTTTTATGAATCTTTTTTGTCAGATTGGTTATTGTTATTTGGCTTATGGAGCGGCTTCTTGTGATGATGTTTTTTGTGATGTTGTTGAGCCCCTTGTTTGTTTCCGGTTTGCTGCGGAGGTGCATTGTTTTCATCAGCTTTTTGCGCTTGCGTTTGGCTTGCACTTGCCTTTTGCTGCGGCTTTGAATATGGTTGTCTTTCTTTAGAGTGATGTTTTTTATTGCGTTTCTTTCTATCTTTCTCTTCTAAAGTTGCCAAGCTAATTTGTCCTACTAAATCATCGTGTTTGCTTTCATCTTTTACCTCTTCTACCAACGCATAGTTTTCAAGACTTTGTGGCTTTTGGTTGTTTTTGTTCATCCAAAGCAATTCCTTGGCATCTTCAACTGAAAGCTTGTAAAACACACCGCGCTTATCTTCGTATTCGTACCACAAAAGTTGCTTTAGAATTTCAGTTTTCTTTAAATAAGCAATGCCTTCATCGGTAGCTATTTTATCGGAATGTTTAGGGAAGTTTTTGAGTGCATCGTTGTAGGTGTCTAACTCAAAATTTAAGCAGCATTTTAAACGCCCGCATAAGCCGCTAAGTTTTTCAGTATTTATAGCAAGGTTTTGGTAGCGAATGGCGTTAGTGCTTACCGATTTAAAATCGTTTAGCCAAGTAGAGCAGCACAATTCGCGACCGCAAGAACCAATGCCGCCAATGCGCGCAGCTTCTTGACGTGAGCCGATTTGGCGCATTTCAATTTTTACTTTAAATTCTCTTGCATAAACTTTTACTAATTCTCTAAAATCTACCCTGTCATCTGCGGTGTAGTAAATGGTAAGTTTTTTTCCATCGCCTTGAAATTCCACATCGCCAATTTTCATTTCTAACTTTAAAGTTCTTGCGATAGCGCGCGCGCGAACCATAATTTCTTTTTCCTTATTTCGGCAGTCGAGTAGTAAATCAATATCGGCTTGGTCGGCAATTCTGATAATATTTCTGATGGTATCTTCGCGCTCACTTACCTTCTTCTTTTTCATTTGCAATTTCACCAATTCGCCTTGCAAATTCATTTCGCCAATATCGTAACCTTGTGCTGCTTCTACCACAATCAATTCACCTTTGCTGAAATCAAACAAATCAGCATTTCTATAAAAACCTTTTCGTGAACCGTTTTTAAAACTCACTTCAACCATATTGAAGTTTTCGTTGAAAGAAAGCGGAAGATTTGAAAACCAATCATAAACATCATGCCTGTTACAACCACCCGAAGAACAGCCACCACTCGAGCAACCGCCTCCTCCATTAGTACCACAACTTGAACATCCCATATATATAAACTCCTATTCTGTATTCTTTTTTGAAGGCACTAAACTAACATTTCAAAAATTAAACTGTGTAATAAAAGAAAGTTATTACTTTCTAAAATTGCTTAATGCTATATCAGTAGCCATATTTTTCTTTCCACCAGTTTCTAAGTTGCTTGCGAATTTCTTCTTCGCGTGCATTTTTTGCCGGCTCATAAAATTTTGAACCTTTAAGCTCTTCGGGCAAAAATTCATGGTTTACAAAGTTGCCTTCGTATTGATGTGCATACTGATAATCTTTACCGTAATTCAAATTTTTCATCAACTTAGTTGGTGCATTGCGAATAGAAAGTGGCACCGATAAATTTCCCGTTTCGCGTACTGCTTTTTGTGCTGCGCGAATGGCTTGGTAAGCACTATTGCTCTTGGGTGAAGTGGCAAGGTAAATTACCGTTTGCGACAAAATTAAATCGCACTCCGGATAGCCAATCATTTCCACCGCTTGAAAGCAAGAAGTAGCCAACAGAAGCGCATTCGGGTTAGCATTTCCAATATCTTCGCTTGCTAAAATAAGCATGCGCCTGGCAATAAATCGAGGCTCTTCTCCGCCTTCCAACATTCGTGCCAAATAATAAAGCGCAGCATTTGGGTCGCTACCGCGAATACTTTTAATAAAGGCTGAAATGATGTCGTAGTGCTGCTCTCCGCTTTTATCGTACAATGCAATTTTTTGTTGAATCGTATTTTCAACCAAAGCATTGGTGATTATTTTTTCTGAAGAATTAGCTAATGATGCAGCCACAATTTCCAATACATTCAATAGTTTTCTAGCATCGCCTCCGCTATATTTTAGTAAAGCTTCTGTTTCCTTTATTTCTATTGCTTGAATTTTTAGATACTCATCTTCACGAAGAGTTTTTTGTAGTAAAAGTTCTAAATCTTCGCGCTCTAGCGCTTGCAATACATAAACTTGGCAGCGCGAAAGCAAAGCTGAAATAACTTCAAATGAGGGGTTCTCGGTTGTGGCTCCAATAAGTGTAATTGTACCTTTTTCAACTGCGCCTAACAGCGCATCTTGTTGCGATTTGTTGAAGCGATGAATTTCATCAATAAACAATAATATTTTTCCCGAAGCTTGAGCGCGCTCAATTACAGCACGCACATCTTTTACGCCACTTTCAATTGCGCTTAACTGCACAAATGGTAAATTAACTTTCGCTGCAATAAATCGTGCCAGCGAAGTTTTGCCAACACCTGGAGGTCCCCAAAAAATAATGGAAGGAATATTGCCGCTGTGAATAAGATTGCGCAACACTTTGCCTTCGCCCAGCAAATGTTGCTGACCAACAAAATCATTGAAATTTTTTGGGCGCATTCGCTCTGGTAATGGAACACTAAAATTCATACTGCAAGTAAAGACATTTCTAAGTTAGAATGTGGAATGTTTTTACAGCCAATTTTGTTTTAATATGAATTTTAAATATGATTAAGCATATAGAATGTTTGGTCAACTATTATACTCGCCCGCATGAAATTAAACATGGAAAAAAGTATTTTGTTGCTGTTTGCATGCTTAGCAACAGTTGCAGTATGGAGTCAAGTTCCTCAAGCATTTAATTATCAAGCGGTAGTTCGCGATAATTCTGGAAGTGTAATTGCTAATCAAAGCACTATGGTTCGTTTTTCGATACTCGATGCCATTTCAGGTGGAAACCAACTTTACCAAGAAACACAAACTAAAACAACTAATCAGTTTGGTTTAGTAAATGCGGAAGTAGGCAAAGGCTCACCAAGCACAAGTTCTCCTGCTTTTAATTCTATTAACTGGGCTGCAGGCTCGGTGTACTTACAAGTAGAAGTTGATGTAACAGGTTTAGGTAATGCATTTACAAATATGGGCACTACTCAACTTTTGAGTGTTCCTTATGCACTTTATGCAGAAAAATCAGGTGGCACAAGCAGCAATGTCGGTCCAACTGGTGCTACTGGTCCTGCAGGTGCAAATGGAGCAACAGGTCCACAAGGAAATACAGGAGCAAATGGTGCAACCGGACCAAAAGGAGATACAGGTGCAACAGGACCTGCTGGTTCAGGAAATATTTCAGCAAATAATGGTGTGCAAATTTCAAACTCAGTAGTGCAATTAGGAAGCACGCTTACAATGAATACTACTATTCCTTTGGGAGGTTTTAACTTAGCGTTTTCAGGAACAGGCAATGTTGGTATTGGCACACTTGCCCCATCTTATCCATTACATGTAGCAGGTACGGCTAATTCGCTTGGGTTGTTTAATAACACAAATGCAAGTGGTATGGGCTTAACTGCTCAAAATAGTGCTGCTGCAGGAACTGGTATCGGTAATGGCGTATTTGCTGCAACTCAGCAATCCAATGGGTTTGGAGTTTATGCATTAAACCTAAATACAACAGGAACAGCAATTTTAGGTGTTGGTAATAATTTACAAAACTACACTTTAGTAAATGGTGGCTCAGGTGGAGCGTTCTTTGCTAATTTAACTGGTGCTTACGGTTATGCTGATGCAACTAATGGTATTGGTGTTTATGGAAAAGCGATTTCTGCCACACAATCTTATGGCGTGGTTGGTGTTGCCAACAACGCATCGCCTGCTGCACCTGCCGAAGGAGCAGGTGGTGCTTTTGTAGGTTCAAATTATGGTATTTCGGCAATTCAAACAAACGGTGCTGCCAATATACAAACTGCTGCTGGTTATTTTGTTGGTGATGCAACTACTTTGGTTGAAGCCTTTTCTAATACAAATACTCACTACAAAATTTGGGGAAGCGCAGGAGGTTCCGTTTCTACTTGTGTGGAAGATTTAAACGGAGAACCTGTAACCTTACACGCAATTGAAACTCCTGAATTTTATTTCCAAGATTATGGCGAAGCTAAATTGGTGAATGGTAGAGCGCACATTACTATCGATCCAATTTTGGCTAAAAATATTGCCATAAACGAAAAGCATCCATTACGTGTTTTTGTACAGTTAGAGGGCGATTGCAATGGAGTTTATGTTACCAATAAAACAGCTACGGGATTTGATGTAGTGGAGCTAAACGGTGGAACTTCAAACACTGCTTTCCAGTGGAGTATTACTTGTAATGTTGCTGATATGATGGTTGGTAAGAGAATGTCGAAATTTGCCGATTTGAGATTTGAGAAAGGTCCAATCACTAACTTATCTGAAATTAGAAAGTAATCATAGTTTCTCTAAACTATATAAAAATGCCACTGAATATTCAGTGGCATTTTTGTTTGAAGATATTTTAAATCAATCACAATTTTGCTCTTCTTAAATCCAGCAGGTTCTGTGCATTTGGTGTAATTCCCGTAATATTTGGCTGCATAAAACGCAAAACTTCATCGTAGTAAAGTGGCACAATCGGAGCTTCTTCAATAATAATAGAATCTAATTTTCTGTAAATATCAAAGCGTTGTTTTTCATCGGTAATTGAAAAAGATGTTTCGTATAAATTATCGAATGTTTTATTGTTGAAACGGGTATAGTTTGGTGGAGCTGTATTTTTACTATAAAAAACAGCAAAATAATTTTCTGCATCAGGATAATCAGCAAGCCAAGAGCCGCGAAACCACAGTACTTTTCCTTGGCTCATCCATTCGCGTAATATGGCAGGTTGTGCCATTTCCACTTTCACATTTATGCCAATACTTTCTAATTGTTTTGAAATTAAAACTGCCATGTCTTTATATGTTTCGTTGCTGTAGAGTTTAAGCTCTTCGCCTTTGTAGTTGGAAGCTTTAAGTAATTGCTTTGCTTTTTCAGGGTTAAAATTATAGCCTTTTAAATTGCTTGGGAACGAAGGCAGACCAATAGGAGAGAAGCCTTGAAGAGCAGGTTTGCCAACGCCATTTCTTAAATATTGAATTATTTCTTCTCTGTTTATTCCATAGTTAATTGCTTGGCGTAAATTTTTATTTAAGTATGGGTTTTCAGCTATTGGACCTTGCTGATAAAATCCTAAATATTCGCTGTTTAAATAAGCACTTTTTTGAAGTTTAATAATACCTTTCCAGCTCTTTTTTAACTCACCATTTTTCTCTAAAACTTCGTTGATGTAAGCCGCATCAATTCCTGAAATAAAATCTAACTCTTTTTGTTTAAAAGAAAGAAATTCAGTTTTCTTGTTGTCAATAAAACTAACTTTTACACCATCAATATATGGCAGTCGAATGTTGTTTTCATCTTTTTCAAAATAATTTGGATTTTTCAAAAAAACTAAAGCGTTTCCTTCTTCCCAAGTTTTAAAAATAAATGGACCTGTGCCAACCGGATTTGCTCTTAAATTTTCACCATATTTTTCTACAGCTTCGTGCGGAATTACACTGCAATACTGCATGCTCAAAATACCTAAAACCGCAGGAAATTTTTGCAATAGCTTAAGTTGAAAAGTAGAATCATTTAAAGCAGTGAAAGCATTTTCTTTAGCTACTTTTTCATTAAAAATCCAAGCACCGGGCGAAGCAGTTTTTTCATCGGTAATTCTATTTAAACTAAAGGCAACATCATTGGCATTTGCCTTTCTGCCTTTACCATCTTTAAAGCAAGCATTATCGTGAAAAAACACATCATTTCTTAGGTTGAAAGTATAGGTTAAACCATCGTTAGAAATTTGCCACGATTTAGCAATGGAAGGCACAATATTCAAATTAGAATCTAAGGCAACTAAACTATTGAAAAGCTGATTGCAAGCCCAAACAGTTGCCTGGTCTTTAGAAAAAGCAGGGTCGAGCGAACTAATACCCGAAGCTTGGTTATATCTAAAAACTTTTTTGTTTGGCTGCGAAGAATTGCCGCCACAACTCCACAGCAAACTTGCGGTGGCACACAATAGTAGAATGCGAATCATATTGCAAGATTAACGAAAAACAGAATTTGGTTTTGCTTTTCTGTCTACATGAAAAAATAATCGAACAGTTTTCTGTAACAATTTGGAACGCATTGCCGTAAATAAGAAAGAACCTTTGAAAAACCATGAATAACTTAACCACCCAAAAACTCATTTTGGTGAGTTTAATTGCATCAATACTTGGCGGAAACGCTTATGCAACAACTTACAAAACCATTTCGCACGGAAAATTTTCTGATGAAAATATTTGGCAACCAACTTATCCCGGCAATATTTTAAAAGCTGGTGATTCGGTTTTTATCAATTCCCAAGTTGTACTTAATATTCCTATTGCTGTTGAAGGCACTTTATTTATTGAAAAAGGAGCAGCGCTGCAAGGCAATAAAGAAATAAGAGTTGCTAAAAGCGGCTTGCTCGAAAATAAAGGAAATACAGTTGTGAAGCGCCTTTCAAACGAAGGAAAAATAAATAATGAATTGATTCTTGAAGCCATGATGGAAGTGGATAATTCCGGAGTGATAAATAACACAGCAACTACTTTTGCCGGCTCTACACTATTGAATAAAGGCGGTGTTTTAGATGGAGATAAAGGCAGTTATTTTTCAAACAATACTGTGATTGCTTCGCCAAATTCAATTTATGGAAAAGATATAAATGTGTTTCAGGCTTCGTTCACCAATCCTGCTGTCCAAATTGATGAATCAATTTATTGTAATGCTTCACTAAATGTTGTGGCGGGCGGCAGCGATAAAGTTTTAGTAGAAATTACAAGCACTTCGCTTAAAAATATGGAAACAGTGATACTTGAAAAAAGCATTGATGGAAAAATATTTTACAAAGTAGCAGAAGCAAAAGCCGAAAATTCTACTTTGCTTTTAGAAGATAGAATTGCAATGGAAAATACCTTGTGGTATCGCATTTCGGCTTATGACTTAAGTGGAAAACAATATCAATTTCCAGAGGCATTGGTAAAAATTTCTGATAAAAGTGAAACCTTATCTATGCTTAACCGTATATCATATTAAAAACCTCAACACAAACCTTCCAAGTGTGTTGCTCTGATGTCAAATTTGTTTTTTGACGAAACCTGCTGAAAGGCAGGTTTTTTTTTATGCTAATAAGTTTTTACCCGTCATTTCTTTCGGTAAAGCAATATCCATTAAACCTAAAATAGTAGGCGCAATATCAGCCAAAACGCCATTTTTAATTGCTGTTTTATTTTCTTTATCTATAAAAAATAAAGGCACAGGATTGGTGGTGTGTGCCGTATTTGGCGAACCATCTTCGTTTTGCATAAAATCTGCATTGCCGTGGTCGGCAGTAAGTAAAATGGCATAATTGTTTTCGAGCGCAGCATTTACTACTTTTTCTACGCAAGTGTTTACTGTTTCGCAGGCTTTTACTGCGGCAGAAAAAACGCCTGTGTGCCCAACCATATCGGTGTTGGCAAAGTTTAAGCAGATAAAATCATGGCCTTTATTCTTTATGGCTTCAATAGTTTTGTCTGCAATTCCAAAAGCACTCATTTCGGGCTGCAAATCGTAAGTGGCAACTTTGGGTGAAGGAATCATAATTCGCTCCTCACCTATAAAATTCTTTTCTCTTCCACCGGAAAAAAAGAAAGTTACGTGCGGATATTTTTCTGTTTCAGCAATGCGAAGTTGCGTTTTGTTGTGTGCAGCAAGCACTTCACCCAAAGTGTTTTTTAAATCATCGTTGTCAAATATGTTAAATACATTTTTGAAAGTGCTGTCATAAACAGTCATAGTTGTGTAATGAAGCGGTAACGTTTGCATTTCCAGTTCAGGGAAATTTTGTTGTGTGAGTGCTTTTGTAATTTCGCGGCAGCGGTCTGTTCTAAAATTGAAACAAATTACTGCATCGTTTGGCGCAATCATTTTTCCTTCGCCACAAATAATTGGTTTTAGAAACTCATCGGTTTCGTTGGCTGTGTAGCGCTCGCTAATTGTTTTTAGCACATTGCTACTTTTTTCGCCTTTGCCATGAACCAATAAATCGTAAGCTAATTTTATTCGCTCCCAGCGGTTATCTCTATCCATCGCAAAATATCTGCCGCAAACTGATGCGAGTGTTCCGCATTTATTTTCATCTAAAAAACTTAGAAGTTCACTTAGGAATTTCAAGCCGCTTTTTGGGTCGGTATCTCTGCCATCGGTAAAAGCATGAATTTGAATTTGTGAAGCATCTAATCCGTTTTGATGTGCAATTTTACAAAGTGCCATTAAATGTTTGGTGTGCGAATGCACGCCTCCATCACTTACCAAGCCAATAAAATGCAGCGGTGTTTTATTTTCTTTAGCGTACTGAATTGAAGCGAGTAAAGTTTTATTTTGCTTTAATTCACTATTTTTAACAGCGTTGTTGATACGCAATAATTCTTGATACACAATTCTGCCGGCTCCGATATTTAGATGCCCAACTTCGCTATTGCCCATTTGCCCATCGGGCAATCCAACATTTTCACCATGCGTTAAAAGTTCGGTATTGGGATATTTTTTATATAAACTATCAATAAATGGCGTATTTGCTTGTGCTATTGCGCTCACTTTTGGGTTTTTGCCGTGCCCCCAACCGTCCATTATTATTAAAATAACTTTTTTAGTATTCATATTTAAACTGCGATATTAAATTGAATTTAAGGAAAGTGAGTGAGAAATTTTTAAAAGTATTTTCTCTTTTAAATCGTAGTTTAATACCTCTAAATATCAATTTCGGGCGATGTTGATAACTTTTTCTCAAAAAAGAAGCGCCAAACAGCAAGTAATTACTTGTTTTTTCATTTTTCTAAAAACAGATTTTGCTTATTTGAAGGAAGATACTACTTTTGCACCTCCCAAAAAAAGAGGAATGCCTACAATACAACAATTAGTAAGAAAATCAAGGCAAATTATACGCACCAAATCTAAGAGTCGTGCGTTGGATGCCTGCCCGCAGAAACGCGGAGTTTGTACACGTGTTTACACTACAACGCCTAAGAAGCCGAATTCGGCTCTTCGCAAAGTAGCAAAAGTGCGTTTAACCAATTCAACGGAAGTTATCGCCTATATTCCTGGAGAAGGTCATAACCTTCAAGAGCACTCAATTGTGCTTATCCGTGGAGGTCGTGTAAAAGATTTACCGGGAGTTCGTTATCATATTGTTCGTGGTTCATTAGATACTGCGGGCGTAGAAAATCGCAAACAAAGCCGTAGCAAATACGGAACTAAGCGTCCTAAGCCAGGAGCAGCTCCGGCAGCCGCAGGCAAAAAGAAATAAGCAAATTCAGATAAAAAAATCAGATAAAATACTGAAAGATGAGAAAGAAAAGAGCACCGAAACGCTACTTGCAACCAGATCCTAAATTTGGTGATACTATCGTTACAAAATTCGTAAATACCTTGATGTGGAGCGGTAAAAAAAGCACTGCTTACCAAATATTTTACGATGCAGTAGAATTAGTATCGGAAAGAACTAAAGAAGATGGCTTGGAAACATGGCGTAAAGCTGTGGCAAATGTTAGCCCTTCTGTAGAAGTTCGTAGCCGTAGAATTGGTGGCGCAAACTTTCAAATTCCTACTGAAGTTCGCCCAGAAAGAAAACTTACTATGGGAATGAAATGGCTTATTCAATACAGCCGTAGCCGAAATGGTAGAACAATGAGCGATAAATTAGCAAATGAAATTATCGCAGCTGCAAAAGGCGAAGGTGGCGCATTTAAGAAAAAAGAAGATACGCATAGAATGGCAGAAGCTAACAAAGCTTTCTCTCATTTTAAGTTCTAAATCTTTAAAATAGTAAGAAATTTAAGAATATTATTCACTAAATAAAAAGAGAATCTCAATCCTCCCGCAAGGGAAATGTAGAAAGGTTTTATGGGGAAAAATCTCAGTTTTACAAGAAACATAGGAATCGCTGCTCACATTGATGCAGGAAAAACAACTACTACAGAACGTATATTGTACTATACCGGTGTGAGTCATAAATTAGGTGAAGTACACGAAGGTGCAGCAACAATGGACTGGATGGAGCAGGAACAAGAACGTGGTATCACCATTACTTCGGCTGCTACTCGTTGCGCTTGGACTTGGAAAGACCAAAAATATGATATCAACATTATTGATACTCCGGGACACGTGGACTTTACCGTAGAGGTAAACCGCTCTCTTCGTATCTTAGACGGCTTAGTGTTCTTGTTTTCAGCGGTTGATGGTGTAGAGCCACAATCTGAAACAAACTGGCGCTTAGCTGATAATTACCATGTTGCGCGTTTAGGATTCGTAAATAAAATGGATCGCCAAGGGGCAGATTATTTTAATGTGGTAAGCCAGGTGCAAACCATGTTGGGTTCTACTCCAATGGTAATGCAAATACCAATTGGTAGTGAAGAAAAATTTAAAGGTGTTGTGGACTTAGTTACAAACGAGGCTATCGTTTGGAACGAAGAAGATAAAGGTATGACTTACAATGTAATCGACATTCCTGCGGATTTAGTTGATGATGTAAGAACCTACCGCGAAAAAATGTTAGAGCAAGTTGCAGAATTTGACGATACTTTAATGGAGAAATTCTTTGAAGATCCAAATTCAATTTCTCCGGAAGAAATTCGTGCAGCAGTTCGCCAAGCAGTTATTGCACAGAAAGTAGTACCAATGTTTTGTGGTTCTTCTTTCAAAAATAAAGGAGTGCAAGCTGTATTGAATGCAGTATGTGCTATTTTGCCTTCACCGGAAGATAAAAAAGATATCGCAGGAACAAATCCTGAAACAGGCGCAGAAGAGCACCGCTCACCAAGCACTGACGATCCTTTCACAGCTTTGGCATTTAAAATTGCAACCGATCCTTATGTTGGTCGTTTGTGCTATATTCGTGTATATTCTGGTCAATTAGACGCAGGTTCTTATGTATATAACTCAAGAACAGGAAAAAAAGAGCGTATATCTCGTTTGTTCCAAATGCACGCAAATAAGCAAATTGCAATTGAGCGCGTTGAAGCAGGAGATATCGCAGCAGGTGTTGGTTTTAAAGATATTCGTACCGGAGATACACTTTGCGAAGAAAAACATCCGATAGTACTTGAAAGTATGAAATTCCCTGAGCCGGTTATCCAATTAGCTATTGAGCCGAAAACTCAAAAAGACATGGATAAATTGGGCTTAGCACTTAATAAGTTGGCTGAAGAAGATCCAACATTTAAAGTGAGTTTTGATGACCAAACAGGCCAAACAATTATTGCTGGAATGGGCGAATTGCACCTTGAAGTTATTGTAGATCGTTTACGCAGAGAATTTAAAGTAGAATGTAACCAAGGTCAGCCACAGGTAAATTACCGCGAGCGTTTAACTAAAACTATAAACCATCGCGAAACTTACAAAAAGCAATCGGGTGGTAGAGGTAAGTTTGCTGATATTCATATTGAAATTGGACCAAGTGAAGAAAATAAAGAGGGCTTAGAATTTGTGAATGATGTTTTCGGAGGTTCTATTCCACGCGAATTTATTCCTGCAGTTGAAAAAGGAATGAAAGAAGCTATGAAATCTGGTGTACTTGCCGGCTATGAAATTGATGGTATGAAAGTACGCTTATATGATGGCTCATTCCACGCTGTGGACTCTGACTCTCTTTCATTTGAATTATGTGCGAAATTAGCTTTCAGAAATGCGGCTAAGTTAGCAGGTCCTGTTCTTTTAGAACCAATTATGAAATTGGAAGTGGTAACTCCTGAAGAAAACACAGGTGATGTAGTAGGTGATTTGAATAGAAGAAGAGGTATCTTGGAAGGCATGGAAGCAAAGCAAAACGCTCAGATTATTAAAGCAAAAGTGCCTTTGAGCGAAATGTTTGGTTATGTAACACAACTTCGTACGCTCACTTCTGGCCGCGCTACTTCGTCTATGGAGTTTCATAGTTTCCAACCAGCTCCAGATAGCGTAGCCAAAGAAGTAATTGCTAAAAACCAAGGTAAGAAAGGAAAAGTAGAAGAAGATTAATCTTAAAATAAATTACTAAAACAATAAACGTTCTTTTAATATGTCAAGCCAAAGAATAAGAATTAAATTAAAAAGCTACGACCATAATTTGGTTGATAAAAGCGCAGAAAGAATTGTGAAAACTGTAAAAAGTACAGGCGCTGTAGTTAGCGGCCCGGTGCCACTTCCTTCTTTGAAGAAAGTGTTTACGGTAAACAGATGTCCACACGTAAACTCTAACTCAAAAGAGCAATTTCAATTTTGCACTTACAAGCGTTTGTTAGATATATATTCTTCTACTTCAAAAACAGTAGATGCCTTAATGAAGTTAGAGCTTCCAAGTGGCGTTGAAGTAGAAATTAAAGCGTAGTATTTTTTCATTTATGTTCCTTAAAAAAAAAACTTGTAGGAACCGCTAAAAACAAATAAACATGAAAGGAATTATTGGTAAAAAAGTTGGCATGACAAGTGTTTTCGATAATGGAAAGCACCTTGCCGTAACTGTGGTTCAAGCTGGACCATGTGTAATTACTCAAGTTAAAACTGAAGAAACTGATGGCTACAATGCTGTGCAGTTAGCTTTTGACGAGAAGAAAGAAAAAAATACTACAAAACCATTAGTAGGTCATTTTAAGAAAGCAAATACTACTCCTAAAAGAAAAGTAGTTGAAATCCGCAACTTTGATTTAGGAGGAAACTTAGGAGATGTTTTAAGTGCTGATGTATTTAGCGTAGGCGAAAAAATTAGCGTTGTTGGCATCTCTAAAGGAAAAGGATTTCAAGGTGTTGTAAAGCGCCACGGATTTAGTGGTGTTGGTATGGGCTCTCACGGGCAACATGACCGCCAACGTGCTCCGGGTTCTGTGGGTGCATCATCTGATCCAAGCCGTGTTTTGAAAGGATTAAGAATGGCAGGAAGAATGGGAGGCGAGCGCGTGAAAGTTGCTAACCTTAAAGTAGTACAAGTATTGGCTGATAAGAACATTATCCTTGTAAAAGGCGCTGTTCCTGGACATAATGGCTCTTATGTAGTTATTGAAAGCCTTTAGTATCAATAAAATAAATTTTAGAGCGGTTGTTTCTGTAAAGGAACAGCCGCTTTTTTATTTAATCTTGTTATAAATATTCTGTTTTAACCGCAAATAGACAGTAGGGCTTAGGTTCTCAAGAGTAAAGTTATGGTATAGTACTTACTCTTTTAGTACTTTGCGAATGTATCTTTCTCCGCTTAATAACTGAATATGGAAAAAATATAAACCTGGAGAGAAATTACTCATGTCAATTCTATAGCCTATTAAAGTGTTAATGCACTCTACTTTTTGTTGTTGCCCACGTATATCACAAATGTTAATTTGGCTTAATTTACTGTCTTAATTTTGGGGGACACTATAAATAATGATTTTGAATAGCATTTAATATTTTACCCGTTGAGCATTTAAATAAATGGTAAAAAAAGTATTTATTTGAACTAATTCTTTATATCTAATTGATAATAAGATAGTTAAAATAATAAATAATTTATATGAAAACTACGAGAAAGTTTTAAACACGCTCCGTCAAATTTCAGAAGAACAACTATTACCTCTTCAACGAAGAAGACCAAAGTTGTCTGATATTGAACTGGTGAGCCTAAATCTAACAGCCAAATATGGATGGATTGACAGTGAAAGTGCAAACTCCCTCCATCATTACACAAGCAAATAGAGGCAGTGTTTACAATAGAAGAAAGCGTAAATTACTTCCTTTCATTCGACAAATTCAACAGCGATTAGCAGAGTAATTTACGAGTTTTAAAACTATTTTTTGATAGATAGCATGCTGTTAGAAATCTGTAAAAATATAAGAAGTAATAGGGCTAAAATCTCTAGAGGAGTAATAGCTGCTTTACACTCATTCAGTTCATCAATAAATTTATCTTAACAGAAACATCAACAACATTAAAAGTAACATTGTTTAAAATGCACAACGGGTTATAAGTTATGAATTACTTTAAAACCAGATGCAGTAAGCTTTGCAACTATTTTACTTAGCGCCCATTGGCTATTTAGGGTTGAATGAGTGAATAGGAGATTGTTTTTAGATATTTAAAATGTATTGAAAAGTACTTGTTAATGCAATGTGTGAAGATATGGTTTGTGATTTTGAGAAATTAAAATAGGTTTATCGCAATGAGTAAGAATATTTGGAGTTACGAATACGAGAAAGACAAGCAAATTACGCCAGGAAAGTTGCTTTTGTCGGAGCCTTTTATGCTTGATGAAAATTTTAGCAGAACGGTAGTGTTGGTGTGTGAACACGATATGGAAAATGGCACTATGGGTTTAATATTAAACAAACCTGTAAAAATACGTTTGAATGAAATTGTGCCAACGCTTCCGCCATTTGCTGGTAAAATATATTTGGGCGGCCCGGTGGGTACTGATACGATGCAGTTTGTACATCGCTTAGGCGAAAAAATTGAAGGCAGTGTAGAGCTTGCTGATGGGCTTTTTTGGGGCGGCAGTTTTGAACAAATAAAATTGCTGATAGAAAACAACAATGTGAAGCCCGATGATATTGCATTCTACATTGGTTATTCGGGTTGGGGAGCTGAGCAAATTCAAGATGAAATGAAGAGTAGCTCATGGATAATTTCACAAGCTAAAGCCTCATATATTTTCAATTACCAAGATAATATTTGGCGTGAAGCACTAAAGGAAATGGGCGGTATATATGCAACTATGGCGGGCTATCCTGAAAATCCGATTTTGAATTAGTTATGAAGTGGAATTTAAACACAATTTCTATTAAGATTTTGTTGTGTTGTTGTTTGTTTTTTGTGCAGTTTAAATCTGCAAGAGCATTGCAGCTTTCTGATTCTGCACAAGTATCGTTGCTCACGGTTGCACCCGGCAGCGAACTGTATTCAGCATTTGGGCATAGTGGTATTCGGGTAAAGGATTTCAAACAAAATATTGATGCTGTCTTTAACTATGGAACTTTCAATTTTTATCAGCCTAATTTTTATGTAAATTTTGTGCGCGGCAGATTGCTGTATATGATTGACGTTGGTTCATTTGATGATTTTATGGCAATGTATGAATATGAGGAGAGGAGTGTGGAAGAAGATGTTTTAAACTTAACAAACGAAGAGCAACAACGCATATTTGCCTTTTTGGTGCACAATGCGCAGCCAGAGAATAGAGATTATCGCTACGAGTTTTTTTTTGATAATTGCGCCACTCGAATTAGAGATGTTTTTGAAAGTGAGTTAGAAGGCAAATTGCACTTTAATTATAGTGGATTTGATACTACCAAAACACTTAGGCAAATGCTGGATTTATATGTAAATAACAGCCATTGGGTTCAGTTTGGTTTTTACTTAATTTTGGGTTTGCCATGCGATGTTGTTGCTACTCCACGCACGCAAGCATTTCTGCCCGATTATTTACAGAAGACATTTAAGCAAGCAAGTTTAGAAACAGAAAGCGGAAGTAAGCCTTTTGTGAGTCAATCGCATACTTTATTAAAGTATCCTTTGCCTACAAAGAGCAATGATTTTTTTACGCCAGTAAACTGTCTTTTAGTGCTTTTAGTTTTTGTAATTGCTATTACCGTAATTGAAGTGAAGCGCAATAAGCACTATTTTAGCTTTGACTTTTTGTTGTTTTTTATTGCAGGTTTATTAGGCACTTTTTTCTTGGGAATGTGGGCTTTCACAGAACATTATTCTGTGGCTGAAAACTTGAATGTGCTATGGGCAATTCCATTCTTTTTACCGCTTTCGTTTTTGCTTTTTTTTAAACGCTTTAGGCTTTTTAATTTTCAATGGTTACGCATTATTTATGTGTGGTTACTGCTACTTTTGCCGTTGCAATTTATTTTGCCACAACCATTTTATATTGGCATTTCGCTTGTGATACTTTCGCTTGTAATACGAGCGTGGAGCGGAGCAAGATTTTTAGGTAAGTTGAAATAAAATGAAAGAACAATCTATCGTTACAACTCGCACTGCGCGCTATTTTACATTAGGAAAATTGAATGAAAACACCAAAGAAGTTTGGATTGTGTTGCATGGCTTTGCACAGCTTGCAAGTAACTTTATTCAAAAGTTTGAGCCTTTTTTTAATGAAGATAAATTTATTGTTGCGCCAGAAGCCTTAAATAGATTTTATACCAAAGGACACAGTGGAAATGTTGGTGCAACTTGGCTCACCAAAGAAGCGCGATTAGATGATATAAAAGACAACAATCAATATTTAGATAATTTGATTGCTGAATTTAAAATTGATAGAACACGAACAAAGATTGTAACACTTGGCTTCTCACAAGGAGTAGCAACGCTTACGCGCTGGTTAAACGTGTCGGAATTTAAGCCGGATTATTTGGTTTTATTTGCAGGTGAAATAGCTTACGAGCTACAAACAAAGCCGCTTCCTAAATATTTTGCTACAGTAAAAAGCTATTTGGTTTACGGTACAAAAGATCCTTTGTTGCCATCGTTTGCGCCAGATTTTTTAAATGAACTTTTAGCAGAAACAGACTTTGAAACAATAACGTTTGAAGGGGGACACGAAATAAATATAGAAGCACTAAGAAAGATAAAGTTATAGTTAGTTCTTTATCCATTTAATAGTGCTAAATTCTCCATTAAGTTTTTCAATTTGAATAAAGTATAGTCCCGCATTTAATATCGGCAATGCAATTGGGGTATTTTTGTTTTGTGTATTGAAAATTTCTTGCCCTGATAGATTAAAAATTCTTACTTGTTTAAGAAGATTATTATCGGTGTTTGTTTTTAAATTATTATTCCAAACAAAGTAATTTGTTTCTGATAAACTATTGTCTTCGATATTACTTAGATTGTCTTTTACAAAAATGAAATCGGCAACTTGATTCCCCGCAGTGCCGCTGAAAATAGGCCACACTACCACAACTTCAGGACCCGGTTTAAAATATTGCGGTTGCACATCAATGGAAATTGTACGTTGGATACTGCCAGCAGGAGGAATTTGAACTGTTCCCAAGTTTAGGCTATCGTAACTTGTAGAATTTGAGCCTTTAAACGCAATAAATAATGTGCCGGAAAAGGTAATGGAATCTTGGTTGGTGATTTCTGTGGCATAAGAAATAGTGTCGCCATAGCTTACGCGAAATGGCGGTTGCGTTACCAATGGATTAATTGATAAATCAATACTTGTTTGCGATTGGGCAACAAGCGAAGCGCTAAGAATGAATAGAATATGTAGGAACTTCCGCATAATTTTTATTTCTATTTTCTAATAGGTGTTTTAAAGATACGTAACCGTTGCAAGAGAATTAAATTTATTTTATTTATTCTTACGTATTCAAAATTGAATTTTATGGATGCGCTTCAACAAATCATTCAGTCTTTAAACAAAGAAGAAGTTCGATATTTTAAAATATATCTTTCGCGAATAAGCGTGAAAGGAGAGCGAAAAGATGCGCAACTTTTTGATTTGATACGAAGTGATGAAAAGAGTTTTAGTAATGATAAAGCTGCTGCAAAACTTCACTATGCAGAAATGAATGCGTTTTATCGTTTAAAGAACAGATTGCAAGAAGATATTTGCGATGCAATTGCATTACTTCATAGCAGTAAGGTTGAAGCTAACAGTCTTTTTAGAGAGATGATGTTGTTTGAAACTTTTCAGGCAAAAGGGAATTTGCAGCTTTCGGTTTATTTTTTAAAACGGGCTGAAAAATTAGCAACTATAACTGAAAATTTAGAAGTGTTGGATTGGATATATTCCAACTACATAAAACTGTCAAGTGATTATCCTGAAATAAAACCCGAAATTTATATTGAGAAGCAAAAAGAAAATGCCCTTCACTTAAACCGATTGCGAACCATAGACCAAGCTCTGGCTACGGTAATCTATCGCTTAAAAACAGCGCAAACATTTGGGCAAAAACCTACTGCGCTACTTCAAATGTTGAATAAATCTGTTAAGGAGTTTAGCAGAGATAATTTTTTAGATTCAAGCAAAATTTTTCAAACACGCTTGTACCGCGCGGTAAGCCAGCAGTTGCTGCAAACACACAATTATTTTCAGTTAGAAAAATATATGCTCAATACTATTTCTGTTTTTGAAACAAAGCAATGGTTTGATAAAAATAATCACGATGTAAAATTGCAAATGCGTGTTTATTTAACCAATGTGTTATTTAGAAACGAGAAGTATGAAGAGTCACTTGCAGAAGCCGATAAACTTGGGCGTGAAATTTTAGAATATGGTAAAACGAACTATTCAAAATATGTTTTTTACTACTATAATGCACTTTACATCAACTATGCCAAAACAGATTTGAATAAAGCCATCAAAGCGTTAGATGAATTAGATAAAGTGATGAAGGGAATGAAGAATAGCTATTATGAACAGTTTATTTTACTGAATAAATCAACCTTGTTTTTTGAATTGAAAAAGTACAATGATGCTATTCGGCAATTAGTTCGTTTATATATAAACGATAGCTATAAAAATGCTTCTCCAATATTTAAGCTTAAAATTTCTGTTGCTGAATTGATTATGCAATACGAAAGTGCAGATTTAAAAGCATTTAAAAATAGGCTTGAACAAGTAAGAAAAGATTTTGATTTAGTATTGAGAAAACGCGAAGGTGTTCGCGATAAAGATTTTCTTAAAATACTTGAATTACTAAGTGAAGATAATCTTTTAGTTAATAAATATTACAACAGATTTATTAAGAAGTATAAAAATAGTAATGAAGGAAACGAGTTGTTGAATTATGAAAAGTGGCTTTATTTAAAATTTGAGGACAAGTAATTTTATATTATTTTGGATAGGTAAGAAAATAGTTTGTTTTTTTTAGAACTATTAAAATGAGATTTACTTTTGTTGTGCAAATAGTATTTCATTAAAACAAAAAATGATTGTATGAAACCAAAAATTAAACTTATGCTGAGCATGCTGCTGGTAATGTTTTCAGCAATAGCATTGCGAGCGCAAGTAGCTTGCGAAGCAAATTTCCAGTGGAGTGTAAATCCCAATGGGGTTTATTCCTTTTACGACTCTTCGTTTACGGCACAGGGATATGTTATTTCCCAATACCAATGGAATTTTGGAAATGGATATACAAGTGTAGTGCAGAACCCAACTCAGCAATTTACCACAGCCGGAACATACAATGTTTGCTTGGTAATTACATCGCAGTTGCAAGGCTCTACAATTACATGCGTAGATACCGTATGTAAATCTATTGTGGTTGGTTGTTCTACTTATATTGGGGGAAGTTTTAACTTTACTGTTCAGCAGCAAACGGTTGCTTTTTCTTCTAATTATTCCAGCAATTATCCACCTTTAAGCTATACATGGGTATTTGGAGATGGAGCAAGTTCTTCACTTCCTAATCCAACACACACTTATGCTAACCAGGGAACATATCAAGTTTGCGTTACTGTTTCCGATTCTTTTGGCTGTAGCAAAACGGAGTGTAAAAATGTGATAATTGGCACTGCAACTTGTAATCTTCAAGCATATTTTACTTCCACTCAGCCTGGACCAAATACGTTAGTGGTAACTTCGCAAACTACAGGTGGCAATGTTGCTTCTAATATTCATGTTTGGAAATTGAATGGTGTTGTTTTAGGCACAACAACGGGCAATGGAAGTTCTCATACTTTTTCGCCACTACCTGCCAATACTCCGGATGGAAACCTTCAACTTTGTTTAAGAGTAGAAACTCCAAATGCACCTTGCCAAGATTCGTTTTGTAAAACAATAACTATTTGTAGAGCTAATGGTGAATTTGCTTACAATGTATTGGCTAATGATACTATTAAGTTTACTCCACCTGCTAATATGGCGAATATTTATTCGCACAAATGGTATGCAAATGGCAATTTATTTTCTACTGATATTTCACCCAAAGTTAAGTTTTCAAATAGTTTTGTGGGAATGACGATTTGCCATGTTGTATCGAATGCACAAGTGCCATCTTGTAAAGACTCTTTTTGTACTGTTTTGCAAGCGCAACCATGTAATGCAAATGCACAGTTTCAATTTCTTACAGATACTAATGGAATAACTAAATTTTATCCTGTAACCAATGCAACAAATTGGAGTCATACTTGGATAATAAATAACGATACTGTTATTCAAAATTCTATTAGTCCGGCATTATATCTTTCACCGGATACCTATAATGTATGCCATATTATTGCTCTAAACGGCAATCCAAATTGCATAGATACTATTTGCCAGCAAGTAATTGTGCGCAATGCACCTCCTTGCAATTTGCATATAACAATAGCAAAAAGTGTAAATCCAAATATGCAAGTTTTGTTAGAAGCTTCTGCCATAAATATGACCGGAGCTTTTACTTACAATTGGAGTAATGGATCTTCAACAAAGGTTATAAATGTTACCAATAACTATGGTGTTTATTGCGTTACCGTTACTGAAGCTGGTAGCGGATGTACTGCAACTGCTTGTTTTAACTATCAGCCTAATGCGCCTTTGGATACTATTTGTGGTATTACTTTTAACGATGCCAATGGTAATGGAGTTTTAGATTCAACTGAAAGCCCAATGAGCATAAGGATATATATAAATGGGAATGGGCAACAATTATCGGTTGTAAGTGATTCTGTTACCGGAGAGTGGCATGCTTACTTACCTGCCGGAACTTACAATGTTTGTGCGTATGTAGCAAATTCAGGTACAACAGGCGGTTGGGTTGCTACACTTCCTGTTTCTCAAAACAATAACGGTTTATCGCCATCTGCTTGCTATACAGTAAATATAGCGCCTAATCAAAATTTGTGTGGATTCAACTTTGGGTTTCAAAATACTAAAGTTACAATATGCGGATATGTATATATTGATGTAAACGCAAACGGTGTGAAAGATTCCACAGAGCATGGTATTCAAGGTCAAGCAGTGAAGGTTGGCAACTATACCGTATATACTAATGCCGATGGTTACTACAGAGTGAATATTCCTGCTGGAACTTATACCGTAAACTACACACCAATTTCGCCATACACCGGATATACTGCACTACCTGCTAACTACACTATAGCAGCCACCACAATTGGGCAGCCGTATTGTGGCAATAATTTTGGTATTCAAGTACCATCAGGGCAGTGCGATGTGGCTGTGGATTTAGCTCCGCTTAGTACGGTAACTCCGGGCTTTAGAGCAATATACACAATTAAAGTTTTCAATTTGAATGGCTACACAACAAGCGGCTTGCTAACCTTTAATTTTGAACCGGGTTTAACTTTCTATAGTGCAGCTCCTGCTCAAAGTAGTTTCGATAATAGTGCAGCAACCGTAACTTGGAATGTGAGCAATATTGCTCCGGGAACTTACAAATTATTTACTGTGCGTTTAAATACGCCACAGAATTTCCAACTTGGCACTCCGGTTTTCAGCTTTGCTGAGTTTACAACCAATGGAAATTGTACAGAAACCAACTTGAATAATAATATAGATACTACACATCAAACAGTTGTGGCATCTTATGACCCTAACGATAAGCATGTTTCGCCCGAAGGAAATATTGCTAATAACGGACAAGAATTGGCTTATACTATTCGCTTCCAAAATACAGGCACCGCACCTGCCGTAAACGTGGTAATTTTAGATACGCTAAACGACAACTTAGATTGGAGTACTTTTGAATTTAAGAATGCAAGCCATAGCTGCAATATTCAGCAAGAAGGCAATTTGGTGAGCTTTATATTTAGCAATATTATGTTGCCGGATAGTTTGCAGAACGAAGCAGAAAGTCATGGCTTTGTAAGCTACAAAATTAAAGCCCAACAAAACTTACCAAATGCTACCCGCATCACCAATAGTGCGGCTATCTATTTCGATTTTAATGAAGCTATACACACCAATACTACACTCAACACGGTTGATTTTTCATTAAGCGTGAAGAATGTAAATGCCAAGCAACCAACTATCACCGTTTCGCCAAATCCATTCAAAACTTACACTAATATTTTGGTGAATGGTGCTGAGGAATCTCCAATAGAAATTGAGGTGCGCGATTTAGCCGGCAGAACTGTTGTAAAACAAATTTCAGAAAGTAACCTGATACAACTGCAAACGCTAAACTTGGCAAGCGGTATGTATGTTTATGAATTAAAACAGAACAATGGTGTAATTGGCACCGGAAAAATGATTGCTCAATAATTTATTTGAGTTTATTATTTAAGCCACATTAGAACTTAAAATCTGATGTGGCTTTTTTGTTTAAGTATAGATTATGCAAGAGAGATTGTAAAAACAAGAAAAAATTGTAAGAAATTTCAACTTTGTTTCAAAAAATAAAGTATATATTTACGACAAGAAGAATCTTTATAAAATTGACGATATAGCTAAGTGTAAGCGTACTTTTTAATCCCTTGCCTATGTAATTCTCTTCTAATATTTTCATCAGTTTAAAACCTACTTTATGAATATTTATTTAAGATTTATCTCCCTATTATTTACTACGTTTATTGGCGTATTTGTTACTAAGGCACAAATAGGCTGTCAAGCAAATTTTTATACTACTCTTGGCAATAGCGGTATCTGCCATTTTACCGACTCTTCACAAATTGATTCAAGTTATGTAATAACAGACTGGCAATGGGATTTTGGTAATGGTACTGCAAGTTCAACTCAAAACCCCACCATTGTTTATTCCACACCGGGCATTTACAATGTTTGTTTAAAAATCACTTCTCAAATTACTGGTACACCTAATGTTTGCATTGATTCAATTTGCAAATCGGTGATTTACACTTGTCCTAATTCTATTTGGGGTTCATTTTCTTTTAATGCAGAGCAGCAAACAGTTTATTTTAATTCAGGCTATGGCAGCAATTCTACTCCACTTACTTATGAATGGAATTTTGGAGATAGCTCACAGGTTTCTTATCAAGTTAATCCCAAACATATTTACGCAGCAGATGGCAGCTACCAAGTGTGTGCTACCATCAACTCAGCCAATGGCTGTAGCCGTACAGAGTGCAAAACTGTTTTAGTGAGCAGCACAAATTGTAATCTTGCTGCTGCATTTTCGTATTCTCAACCTAAAAATAATATTTTACAACTTGTGCCTCAAACTACCGGAGGCGACACATCGGGAAATATTTATGTTTGGAAAATTGGTAACATTCCTATTGGAACTACCCATAATAACAGCGATACTGTAATCATTACTGTTCCCGATACTATTCCTGATGGCAATTCCCAGCTATGCTTAAATGTGTTTGTTCCTAATTCAAGCTGCCAAGATTCTATTTGCCAGCCAATAGCAATATGCAAAGCCAATGGAGAATTTTCATATATAGCAATGGCGAGTGATACTATTCAATTTCATTCTGTCTATCCATATTCCGGCTACATGCACCAATGGTATGCTAACGGGGTTTTATTTTCCACCGATGTAAATCCTAAATTTAAGTTTCAAAGTAATTATGCAGGTATAAATGTTTGCCACATTTTAACTGACTCAACTAACATTGCTTGTACCGATACATTTTGCAATACGCTACAAACGCAAACATGTATGGCAAATGCCGGATTTCAATTCACTTTAGATACCGCAGGTAATAAAGGCGTACTTCATTTTTATTCTTTAGATACGCTTGCCGACAGAAACCACTTTTGGAACATCGGGAACTATTCCAATACTTCAGTAAACCCAACTATTACTCTTCCGGCCGGAACATATCAAGTTTGTCATCGAATAGCACAAAAAAGTAATCCGGCTTGCCAAGATACTTTTTGCCAGCAGATAACAATATCGCTTCCTCCATGTAATTTAACTGTATCTATTACACAATATACCGATACAAGTAACAGAGAGTGGTTAGAAGCTGTCGCATCGGGCAATAGTAGTTATTCTTACGTTTGGAGTAATAATGCTATCAATAAGAAGATAAACATTACAGGGCAGTATGGTATTTTTTGCGTAACCGTTACAGATGCTGCAACTAATTGCACCGCCACAAACTGCTACAATGCAGGAAGTATTCCACTCACCGATACTATTTGCGGAATAACATTTAATGACCTTAACGGAAATGGTGTTAAAGATAGCAGTGAGCCATTTATTGCTGCCAGTATAAACATTATCGGCTCCAATAATTTTCAAACAATAGTATTGAGCGATTCAATAACAGGGGCGTGGCAAGCATATCTTCCATCTGGTACTTATGAAATTAGCAGCACAGTGCCGCGTGGTATAGATGAATGGATTACAACAATTCCGATAAGTACTAATAACCATGGCGGCTCTCACAATTCTCAATATATTATTACCCTAAACGGTGGTCAAAACATTTGTGGCTTAACCTTCGGATTGCAACAATATCACTATCTTGTGTGTGGTTATATTTATGCAGATTTGAACGGCAGTGGCAAACGAGATGGTAATGAACCGGGCATATCGGGACAAACAGTTACTATGGACAACCAAACTGCTCACACCGATGCATTTGGTTATTACGTTTTAAATATTAGAAATATATCAACATTAAACTGCATTCCCAAGACGCCATACACCGGATTTATACCCACGCCTCTCAATTATTCACCTTCGGCTAATAATATCTCAGGACGTGTTTTCTTAGGATATGATTTTGGAATTTATTTAGATACCGGAGCATGTGATGTTGCTGTTGATTTATTGCCTTTACAAGAAGTAGTTCCCGGTTTTGGCACATGGTATGCTGTTAAAGTATCGAACATAGGCAATACTATTGCCAGCGGCTTGCTTACTCTAAGTTTAGACACTAACTTAACTTTTGTATATAGCAATCAGCAGGGTGTTTACAATAGCAGCTCCCATACAGTATCATGGAACCTAAACAATATATTACCGGTAGGAAACAAAGTGGTTGGGAGTATGCTAATGACACCCACTTCATTGCCAATAGGAAGCCCTATTTTTACTCGTGCTGAATTTGTTACCACAAGTAATTGCACAGAAACAAACTTGAATAATAATATAGATACAACACATCAAACAGTTGTAGCATCTTACGATCCGAACGATAAGCATGTTTCTCCGGAAGGCAATATTGCGAATAACGGCCAAGAATTGGCTTATACTATTCGTTTCCAAAATACAGGCACCGCACCCGCTGTGAATGTAGTGGTTTTAGATACTTTAGATAATAATTTAGATTGGAGTACTTTTGAATTTAAGAATGCAAGCCATAGCTGCAATATTCAGCAAGAAGGCAATTTAGTGAGTTTTAGATTTAGCAATATTATGTTGCCGGATAGCCTACATAACGAAGCAGAAAGTCATGGTTTTGTGAGCTATAAAATTAAAGCCCAACAAAATTTGCCAAATAATACGCCTATTCACAACCGTGCAGCTATTTACTTTGATTACAATGAAGCAATACTCACAAACACTACTGTGAATACGATAGATTTTGCCTTAGCTGTTAAGAACATAAACAGAAAACAGCCAACAATAACTATTTCGCCAAATCCATTCAAAACTTATACTAATATTTTGGTGAATGGTGCTGAGGCATCTCCAATAGAAATTGAGGTGCGCGACTTAACCGGCAGAACTGTTGTGAAGCAAATTTCAGAAAGTAATCTGATACAACTGCAAACGCTAAATTTGGCAAGTGGTATGTATGTTTATGAAGTAAAACAGAACAATGGTGTAATAGGCACCGGAAAAATAATTGCCCAATAATTTATCTGAGTTTATTATTTAAGCCGCATTAGAACTTAAAATCTAATGTGGCTTTTTTGTTTAAAGATGCTTCGTAGTAATGTTTCATTAACACAAAAACAATAAAAAAACTTAGGTATTCGTTGCAACTATTTATGTTCTGCAATAATCATTTATTTTGCGCGGCTTTATGAAAAGTAACCTATTCTGCTTTTTGATTTTTTATGCACAATTTCTATTGGCGCAAACTATTCCTGCTCCAAAACTGCAATGTGTAAATAATGATGCGCTTAACTCAAACGTAGATTTGCAGTGGAGCTTGCCCGGCAACCCGTGTGGAGGCACTTTTAATGGATATAAAATTTATGCTGCAAGCAGTTTTAACGGCACTTACAATTTGGTTACAACCATTGTGAACGAAAACCAAACATCTTACGTTGATTTAGGACGACTTTCGCAAGGTGGAACTTGGTTTTATTATATGGAAGCCGATTACACTTGCCCGGGTTCAACAGTTTTACAATCAGATACTATACAAAATGCACCTCCGGCTACACCGGAAATTATAAGTGTAGATGTAACGCCTAATAATCAAGTAATTGTAAATTGGCAAAGAAGTATTTCCCCTCAAACAAAAGAATATGTATTGTATTACGCATTGCCAAATGGAAATGCACAGCCGTTTGATACAGTTCAGAATCGTTCTACTATCACAGCCTTAGATGTAATTGCAGACCCAACTACAGCTTCAATTGCTTACACTTTAGCCGCAGCCGATAGTTGCAATAAAATAAGTTCGTTTAATACAAAACCGCAGCGCACTATATTGCTTACTTATGCCACATCGCAATGCGAAAGAAGCATTAACCTAAAGTGGACGCGCTACGAAAATTGGCAAATGGGCGTAAAGGAATATCGCATTTTAGTGAGTAAAAACATGCAGCCATTTGAAGTAGTTGGCGTTTCTGATACTTCTGCACAAGTATTTTCATTTTCTGGCTTTAACGATGGCGACTCTTTGTGTATTAGCATTATTGCTGTGAGCGCTGCCGATACAAATATTATTTCGCATTCAAACTATGCTTGTTTTGTTCCTTCTATCGTGCAAAGTCCTGATTATCTTTACCCAATAAATGCAACGGTGAATTTAGATAATACCGTTTCTGTTTCGTGGTTGGTTGATGATAAGGCAGAGCTTTCTTTATATCAGGTTGATATGGGAAATAATGGTTCACAATTTAATTTGTTGAAACAGTACTCTGTGGCTCAACCGCTGCCGCAATTTGAAACATTTATTGATTCAGCTTCGGACCCACAAAATTCTGCATTGTACTATCGTATTAAAGCAATAGATAGCTGCAATAATAAATTTCCTTCTACTGATTCGGTTGAAACTGTTTTTTTAAGTGGTGAACTTTTAGACTATTATGTTGTTGCACTTTATTGGAATGATTTTGCCGCAAAATTCAGCAATATTCTCTACTGGAATTTGTATCGAAATATGGGAACAGGAGCTTTTCAACTTATTAAAACTTTCCCTGCCGGCACAAACCAAACTGCCGATTCGCTCCAAGCATTTTTATCGGAAAAAGGGCAATTCTGTTACCGCCTTGAAGCTGTTTATTCTATTGATATTTCGGGTGTTTATCAAGACACACTAAGCAGTTTTTCTAATGTGTTTTGTATAGACCATCGCCCAATTATGTATGTGCCAAATGCCTTTGCGCCAAACGGTGTAAACAATATTTTTAAGCCTACAATTATTTTTGGTTCACCACAAAATTATAGCATGACAATTTGGAATCGTTGGGGGGCAAAAATATTTGAAAGTAATGCACCTGACATCGGTTGGGACGGCACTCAAAATGGAAAAGACCAGCAAATGGGTGCTTATGCTTACCTTATTAAATTTACAGCATCCGATGGTGTAAACATCGAAAGAAAAGGTATGGTGTTACTAGTAAAATAAGTAATTGAGTTTAAGTTTTTTTCTCTTTTTAAGCTTTAATACTAATTTTAGGCTATGTTTCTTTTTGGAGAGAATAAAACTGAAGTTACGTCAGAATGTTTTGCCGATTTGGTAAGCGAATTAAATGCAGTTTTAAAAACAGCAGGAGTAGCTACTATGCTGTTGAATAAAGATTTTGAAGTTCAATTTTTTTCTGAAGGAATACATAATTTATACAATATATCAATAAAAGATATTGGAAAAAAAATAAAGGATATTCCCGGATATTTTGCCGGTTGTGATATTACTTTTTATGCAGAAAAAATTATTGAAAACAGCATTGGTTTTAAAGGTAAAGTAACTACCGGACGAGGAAAACACTATATGAAACGGATGATTCCGTTTTTGTCAAAAAATAAAACTTTAAATGGAATAATTGTAACCTTTACCGATATCACAGATTTGGTAAACACCCAAATGGCTTTAGAGCTTAGCGAAAACCGCTTTCGCGATATGGCAGAGGTGGCAGTGGATTACTTTTTTGAACTTTCGGTTGATGGCACAATAGTTTATGTAAGCCCAAGTATGAAAGAAAGTTTGGGTTACTCTAAAGAAGATGTTTTAGGAAGAAATATTTCGGAATTTATTCCACAAAATGAACTGTTGTATGTGGTGCAACATTCATTTAAACACACAAAAGGAAAAAATTCTTATCCGGCAATTACACATCATGTAATTAAAAAAGATGGTTCCTTAATTGTGGTTGAAGCCAGAGGAAAAGCCATAAGAAATGATAAAGACGAAGTGATTGGTTTTAGAGCAATAAACAGAAATATTACAGATAGAATCTCTAACGAAAAGGAACAAGAATATCTAAATAAAACATTAGAACGTAAAGTAGCTGAACGCACAAGTGAACTTGCAGAAAAACAACGGCAATTGGTAGCAGCCCAAAAAATTGGTAGGGTTGGAAGTTGGGTATGGAATCTAGAAAAAGACACAGTGGATTGGAGCGATATGATTTTTGAAATTTTTGATATTGATAAATCATCAGCAGTATCGTTTGAAAATTTTAAAGAGCGAATCCATAAAAGCGATATTGATTATGTCTTAAGTACAGAACAGAAAGCTATGAGCAATAAAAATGTAAATAGTTTTCAAACAGAATATCGTATCAAGCACCGCAATGGAAATGAGTTTTTTATAGATGCAACAGTTCATATTTATAGAAATAAAGAAGGAAGAGCCATAAAGTTGATTGGTGCTGCGCAAGATATTACTCCGCTAAAACTACAAGAAGAGGAACGCCAAAAGTTCATCAACGAATTGATGCAAACCAATAAAGAACTTCAGCAGTTCAATTACATTGTTTCACACAATTTGCGATCTTCGGTAACTAACTTAATCGGGCTTTCAAATATTTATCAAAAAGGCATTGGCGACAAGCGAAATGATAAAATTGTAGAGAATATTTTGGAGAGTGCGCAGAATTTAGATGGCGTAATAAAAGACCTTAACCAAATTCTACAAATACGCTCCAATGCGAGCCACAAGAAAGAAAAAGTAGAGTTAGATGAAGTATTAAACTCGGTTGTAAAATCGCTTGATTTACAGATACAGCAAGCAAATGCTAAAATTGAGATTGAATACAATTCAATTAAAAAAATATTGGCAATTAAAAGCTATTTGAGTAGCATATTTTATAACTTAATTTCAAATGCCATTAAGTATAGAAATACCGAAAATAGCTGTGAAATTAAAGTAATAGTTGATGAATTTGGAAAGTTTACGCGCATTGTAGTAGGAGATAACGGGCTCGGTTTTGATGCAGAAAATAACAAGGATGCAATATTTGCACTTTACAAAAGATTTCATCCTAGAATTGAAGGTAAAGGAATTGGTTTATATTTGGTGAAAGTTCAGGTAGAAACATTGGGCGGAAGTGTGGAAGTAGAGAGCCGAGTTGGCGAAGGAACTAAGTTTACTGTTTATTTACCTCTAACTGATTAACAATATCCTAAATGATGCACTATGGAACAAATCTACATAATAGACGATGATAAAGCCAATAGGTATTTATGCACTATTGTGCTGGAAGATTGTGGTGTTAATATAAATAACGTTCACTCCTTTTGCATGGTGAAAGACGCATTAAACACATTAGACCATGCAATGGAAATATCTGCCAGTTTCCCTGATATAATATTCTTAGATATAAACCTTCCCGGTGCAGATGGTTGGAGTTTCTTAACCAACTTTCGTAAATTTCCTGAAGAAGCTCGGAAGCACACAAAAATATTCATGCTTTCATCTTCAATTTATCCCGATGACATGGAGCGCTCAAAATCTTTTCCTGAAATTATAGAATTCTTATCAAAACCACTTTCTACCGAAATGGTTGAACATATTTTGGCTCAGCATTTTGCAGATTTAAAACTCAGAAAGTAAGTTGCGCTGCATTCGTATTCCTTAGAAATAGAAAACTTCACAAATTTATAGTTTAAAGTTGCTCGCTTGTGTTAGTTTTGTAGCTCAATTTTATTGCATGCAGAAACTTACAGAAGCAGAATTTACGGAACTTAAAAATACAAATGTTCTTCTTTTAGATGTTCGCCCAATTGAAGAAGCAACCGAAAATATTATTGCAAACGCATTGAATATTCCATTCGGAGAATCATTTTTAGAAACCTTTCAAACGCTGGTGAATAATGAAAGAGCAGTTGTGCTGATTGGCAATAGCAACAATGCTGCAAAAGCTATACGAGCCATTTCAGGAAGTGGATTTTCTAATTTAAAAGGATATGTTTTAGCTAATGAATTAACGCAAACGCCAACTTCAGTTTTAATTACCTTGGAAGCCGATGAGTTTGCAATGGATTTTAACTATGATGATTTTTATTTGATTGATGTAAGAAATGCCGATGAATTTAATGCCGCTCATATTGAGTTTGCAGAAAATATTTCATTAGATGATATGGAAACTATGTCGCAAGATTTTAAAGAAGATATGCGAATTTATGTAGTTGGTGCAACTGCCGAACAAGCATTCACAGCAGCATCTATTTTAAAGCGAAATGGCATGGAACTCACACGTGCAGTTGTCGCTAATTTTGAAGAATTTGAACAACTTGGCTTGCCCATGATTAAACCTAAAAAAGATAAACAAGCTAAGGCTTAACTGCAATTTTAAGATGGATTTTTCGCAGCATAATAGAATACATTTTTCCGAGAAACTTAAGAACGAAACATTTGACCTTTTAGTGATTGGCGGAGGCATCACCGGCTGTGGAATTGCTTTAGATGCAGCACTTCGCGGAATGAAAGTAGCGCTTATTGAAAAGCACGATTTTGGATGGGGAACCAGCAGCCGCTCTACTAAATTAATACATGGCGGCTTGCGTTATTTAAAGCAGCTGGAACTAAAATTGGTTCACGATGTTGGGCGCGAAAGAGCAGTGGTTTATCACAATGCAATGCACGTTGTAATTCCCGAAAAAATGCTTCTTCCAATAGTGCATAATGGCTCTTTGGGAAAGCAAACCTCTTCTTTCGGTTTATGGATTTACGACATGCTTGCCGGAGTAAAAAATTCAGAGAGGCGCAAGATGCTTTCTAAGCATGAAACACAAATGGCAGAGCCACTTTTAGATGAAAAAAAGTTACTCGGTGGAGGTTTGTATTATGAATATAGAACCGATGATGCACGTTTGGTAATTGAGTTGGCAAAAACGGCTTTCAGGCATGGTGCAACGCTACTCAACTACTGCGAGTTAAAGAGTTTTAATAAAAATGAACAAGGCAAAATTGAAAGCGTGGTTGCGACAGATCATATTTCAAAATCGAGCTTTGAAATTAAAGCCAAGTATATTGTAAATGCTTGCGGCCCTTGGGTTGATTTATTAAGGAAAGAAGATGAAAGTTTAAAAGGCAAGCGACTACAGCTTACTAAAGGCGTTCACATTGTTTTTCCATTCGAAAAATTGCCGTTGCAGCAAGCTGCTTATTTTGATGTGGCTGATGGCAGAATGATTTTTGCCATTCCACGAAACGGCATTACTTATGTTGGAACCACCGACACTGTTTACAATCAAGATATTGATAAACCGATTGCAACAAAAAGCGATGTGGCGTATTTGTTGAAAGCAATAAACGAAATGTTTCCAACTATAAAGCTCACACAAGCCGATGTGGTTTCGAGTTGGGCAGGGCTTCGTCCGCTAATTTATGAAGATGGAAAATCAGCATCGGAACTTTCGCGGAAAGATGAAATTATTATTTCAAATTCAGGACTAATTTCTATTGCCGGAGGAAAGCTTACCGGCTATCGACTTATGGCAAAAAAGATAGTAGATTTAGTTGCTAAAAATATTGGCAAAGTTGAAGGTAGAACCTTTGGTAATTGCTCAACAAAAAGGCAATGTTTAACCGGAGGAAATTTTTCAACTCCGGAAGAAGCTGCGCGTTACTTATCTGAACTTCAAAATGAAGCAAATGAAGTTGGTTTTAATAAAGATGAAGTGGAAACTTTGTTTCATAAATACGGAAGCGAAAGCAAGCAGATTCTATTAAAAGCAAAATTTTATTTTGAAGGTAAAACAGCTAGTGATCCAATGCTTTTAGCGGAGCTTGATTATTGTATTCAGAATGAAAATATTTTTACCGCTGCCGATTTTTTTATTAGAAGAACGGGTAGTATATTTTTTAACCGCGTGCAAACGCATTTTGAACTTGAGCCAATAAGCCAAAAACTTACTAATGAATGGAATTTAAACGAAGCAGAATTGCAGAGTATGCTCAATGAAATTGAAAGTGAATACGCTCAAGCAGTTTCGTTTAATTAAACTTTAAACCCTAAAAATAATTTTTAGTCGCAACAACATGAAATACGCCTTTCTTGTAATTTTATTGCTTAATATTTGTCCTATGTTTTCACAAAACGATGCAAAAACTTATGTAGAAGATGAAGCCGATTTGGCGCTGAAAAAAATGAGTAGGCGCTATGAAGCGTTAAGTATAATTTATGCTGAGTTTGAATTGGTTGTAAATAACCCCAAAACCAAACCAACTGATGATGAAGCAAAACTCACAACAAAACAGCAAGGTACTATAACTTTAAAAGGCGATAAGTTTTCTCTAAAACTTCCTAAGCAAGAAATTATTTGCAACGGCAAAAATATTTGGACACTCAATTTCGCTGATAAAGAAACTCAACTAAGCCTATTTGAGGAAAGTGATGATGTGTTTTCGCCTGCAAAACTTTTCAGCTTTTACAAAACAGGATATTCCTACCAAGTGAAAGAACGGAAGCCGGTAAATGGAAAGAAGGCAATAGTGATAGAAATGAGCCCTGTGAATAAAAAAACATCATACTTTAAAATAGATGTTACTATTGATATAGCAACTTCTACCTTGTTGCAAACAAAAATATATGCAAAAAATGGCGTGCGTTATACTTACAATATTATAGCCGAAAAAGATAATCTGACACTACCCGATACAGCATTTGAATATAACACTCAAAAATACCCACAGCTAAAGCTTATAGATTTACGATAAACTTATTTTTGTCCATTTTTTAGGCGTTAAATTTTTAAAAATGTGGAAAAAGCAGTAGTTTCGCAGTCCCTCATAATAAATTAACGGACTGATTATGAACCGAACTCTAAGGGGTTCTTGTTTTGCTGCAACGGCTTGGCACAATACTTTCAAGTGTAATTGTGTAATGAAAAAGAAGTGTGTTTGCGCTTCTACTGCACTGTCTGTAACAACTATCAGTTGGTTATCATCATTTTCTGAATCTAAATCCTTTTGTAAATATTAAACTCAATATAATGAGAAAAATTTGCTCACTTATTCTATTGTTCTTTGCGTGTTATCAGTTTACGAATGCACAGTGTACGAGCTCAATTGCTTCCGGTCAATCAGGAGCTACAGTTTCTACATGTGGTGTAAGCCAAAGTATCACCATTCCGCCAACTTCGTGGGGAACTATTGGTACATTAACTAATGGTTGGACATACACAGTTACCTCAACTAACGGAGCGTTTATTACCGTAAGGCAAAACAATGGCACAGGAACTGTGATTGGATCAGGAAACACAGCGCTAACTTTCACAAGTAATTTTACAGGCACGGCAGCGGTAATGGTTTACCAAACCAATAGCTGCACCAATGTGTGGAATGGTAGCTCTTCAATAATTTCATACACAGTTACAAACCCTGTTGCGAGTTCTGTGAGTGTAGCTTCAAATAGTTGCGGCACGCTTACTTTACAGCGCACAGGTGGCAACGGTACAATTCAATGGGAGCAATCTACAGATGGAATTTCATGGACTCCAACAGGAAATTTTGGAACAACTTTTGGCATTACAAATAGCAATACCAATAGATATTTTAGTGTTTTAAATTCTAGCGGACCTTGCTCGGTACGTTCTAACATTTTAGATGTAAACAGTTTAATCGGTTCAGGAATTGTTCCTCCATATTACACAGGAAATTTAACGCTTACTTCTAATGTAACTATGGGTGGAAATTATGTGATAACAGGCGATTTTACTCTAAATGCAGGTGTAACTATTTTTGAACAAGCAGGTTGCGATTTATCAATTTCAGCCAATAATATTACAATAAACGGAACCATTGATGGCGTGAATAGAGGACTTGCCGGAGGTTCTGGAGGTGGCTATGGTCAATTATGGTCAGAAGATGGAAGTTCAGATGGAAGAGGAATTACTTATTGCTGGGATAAAGATAATTGCAGAGAATTAAGACTATATGGTGGTAATGGCGGTGGAGCCGGTGTAGGAGCCGGTGCAGGAAGTGGTGGTGGAACTGCTGCCTATAAAATGGGAGTAAAGCAAGAATGTAATAATTGGGATGATGATGGTGGAAGAGTAGCCGGAGCAGGTGGAGCAGGTGGCGGAAAAGGTGGTGGCTATGGAGGTAATGGCGGTAATGCAGCAGTTGGTGGTAGAGGAGGAGATGAAACAGGCTGTAGAACTGCTAGTTGCAGAAGTACAAATGATGTAGGCGGTACAGGTGGTGCAGGTTCAACAACAGGTGGAGGAACTTACGATAATGCAACAGCATATACAGTATTTATGGGTTCAGGTGGTGGAGGTGCCGGAGGAGGCGGTAGAGGCGCAGGCGGTACTACAGCATCAGGAGCTGCCGGAGGTAATGGTGGAGGTTCTATTTCTCTTAAATCTTCAGTAAACTTAACTTTAGGTGCATCAGCAGTAATTTCTGCAAATGGAGGAAATGGAGGAAATGGAGGGAAAGGAGGAGATAGCTATAACACGGGAGAATGTTGTGGTGATTTAAGTGGAGGTTGCGATGAAGTAACATTCTCGGGTTCCGGAGGTGGTGGCGCAGGTGGTGGTGGTGGCGCAGGTGGTGGTGTGTTACTTTCTGCTTTTGGAAATATGAATTTAACTTCTGGTTCTAAATTGAACGCAATTGGAGGAAACGGAGGAAACGGAGGAAACGGAGGTTATGGTGCTTATTTTAATAATGCAACTGCCGGAGGTTCAGGTGGCGGTGGCGGTGGCGGAAGAATAAAAATATTCATTAACCCATGTGCCAATAATACACTCGCTTCTACTAATACTTATGATGGTGGAACAGGAGCTGCTAATGGTACACGTGGTACTTATTCTGTAAACAGCCATCCTAATTACACGCCATTGGTAGCAGGAACTGCTGCTTCTTCACAAACAGTAAGTGTGGGGCAAATTCCTACAAATATTACTGCTTCTACACCAACAGGAGGAACAGGAAATTATGTGTACGAGTGGTTTCAGTCAACTACAAATTGTGGAGCATCTTTCACTTCGGGTTCATCAACTCCGCCATCAGGCTGGAATTCAACAGGTATTACTTCTTCTTCATATCCGTTTAACGCTTCATTGTGTCAAACAACTTGCTATGTTAGAAGAGTGCAATCTGGTAATTGTTATGAGTGGACAAATTCTGTAACTATTACAGTAAGTCCTTTAGCCGCACCAACTTTAACTGCTGCTACAAGTGTTGGTTGCGGAGGCTTTACCATCAATTGGAATGCAGTTAGCGGTGCTTCGCATTACTACATAGATATTGCAACCGATATTGCATTTACTAATTATGTAAATGCAAATCAGTATTTCAATAACTTTAATGCCGGAAATGTAACCACTTATCCAGTTACGGGCTTGAGCAGCACTACAACTTACTATATAAGAATAAGAACAGGAAACACTTCTTGTTCTTTAACTTCGGGTAATTCTGCAACACAAACGGTTACAACACTTACTACTCCTGTAGCGTATGCCGGAACAGATATTACAACTTGTACCGGAACTTCTGCAATAACAATGACAGGTGCAACAGCGAGCGGATCATATTCAGGGACGCCAACTTGGAGTGGTGGTTCAGGATTTGGAACATGGAGCCAAAATGCCAATCCGGCATTGGCAACATTCATACCAAGTGCAGCTTCAGGTTCATTTACTGCTACACTTACATTAACAGGGCAGTCTGGTTGCGCTAATGCAACTGCAACACGTGTAATTACTTGGGGAACACAACCTACTGTTTCAGCAGGAAGTAATTATGCAGGTTGTAGCGGCACATCTCCAATACCGATGACTGGAGCCACTGCTACTGGAACTTATTCGGCAGCAACTTGGAGTGGCGGTTCTTTATTAGGCAATTGGTCGCAAAATATAGACCCAGCTTTAGCTACTTTTACGCCAAGTGTGGCTTCTGGAAGCTTTACTGCAACAATTACTCTAACTGGTGCAAATGGTTGTGGTAATGCAACAGCAACCAAAACAATTACTTGGCAAACAGCTATTGCAGGAAACACAATTACTGCTCCTGCTGTTACAGTATTTTGTGGAAGTGGCGACCCTTCAAGTATTATTGGTTCTGTTGCACCTACTCTAAATGGTGGTAATGGAACTTACGGTTTCCAATGGCAGGAGAAAATAAATAGCGGTAGCTGGGTAAATATAAGCAGTGCAAATGCTGCCGATTTCAACCCTCCATTACTTTCTTCTGATACACACAGTTATCGCAGAGTGGTAGATGCGGGTTTGTGCGCAGATACAAGCAATTTGGTAACTATTATTATCGAATTGCCAATTTCAAATAATGTAATTACAAACACCGGAGTATCGGCATTTTGCCAAAGTGGCGACCCTGCTTTATTTACTGGAAGCATACCTACAACTCCAAGTTCTTCTTTTACATACCAATGGCAATCTAGTGTAGATGGTGGTTTAACCTGGAGTGATATTTCTTTAGCAAATGCACAAGATTTTAACCCTATTCTAATTACTCAAACAACTTCATATAAGAGAAGAGTTAGAAGTTCTTCATGCGAAGATTTTAGTAACATCATTACTATTACTATTCACCCGATTGCTACGATTACACAAGTATCTTCAACTCCTGTGCTTTGTTTTGGTGGAAATACCGGAAGTATTACAATAAGCGCAAATGGAGGAACACCTCCACTTCAATTTTCGGTTGATAGTGGCAATACATTTGTAGCCGGAAATGTGTTCAATGGATTAACAGCAGGAACATATCATGCAGTTTTAACTGATGCAAATGGATGTAATGTTTTCTATTCAATGCCAGTAGTGATTACTGAGCCACCTTTGCTTACTTTAGGAATAACAGGTACTGACGCAAGTTGCTCAAACGTATTTGATGGAACAATAACTGCAACTGCCGGAGGTGGTTTAGGTACTTATAGTTATTCATTAAATGGAGGGCCAAACCAACCTTCAAACATATTTAATAATGTAGGAGCTGGATTCTATACTGTTGTGGTAACTGATGGAAATGCTTGTACTGCTTCTGATACGATTACGATAAACAATCAATATGCTATCACTGCAACTTTAGATTCTGTGAAAGCAGTTTCTTGTTTCGGAGGTACTGATGGTGAAGTTTATGTAACGCTGAGTGGTGGTGTTCCGGCATATAGTTATTCTATAAATGGAATTACTTTCCAACCATTGCCGTACTTTACAGGTTTAACTGCAAATAACTATGTAGTTACTTTGCGTGATTCAAAAGGTTGTACAGCTTTCTTAAATGCCAATGTTACACAACCTGCATTGCTTACTGTTTTAGTAGATTCAGTTGTTAATTCATTATGCAACGGAGGAAGCACCGGTGGAATTTATATTAGCGCAGGAGGCGGTACCGCACCTTACAGTTATGTTTGGAGTAATGGTAGCACTAATCAAGACTTAACCAATGTGTCTGCCAATACTTACAATGTTACTATCACAGATGCAAAAGGTTGTACTGCCGTTGGCGGTGCAGCAATTAATGAGCCATTACCGTTGTTTGCGCAAATCGCAGCTTCATCTGATGTACTTTGCAATGGCGACAGTTCTGGTTATGTTGATATTTCTGTTGCAGGTGGTGTGCCACCATATTCATTTATATGGAGTGATGGTTCAACTTTAGAAGATATTCATAATATTCCAACAGGAAATTATAGTGTAACTGTAACCGATAAAAATAGTTGCTCAGTTGTAATCAATAAATTTATTGGCGAACCACAATTGCTTGCGGCAAGCGCAACAGCTACTAATGTGCAATGTAACGGTGGAAATACCGGTGGTGCAGACTTAACCGTAACCGGTGGAGTGATACCATATTCTTTCTTATGGAGTAATGGACAAACTACAGAAGATTTATCGAATGTTGCTGCCGGTTTATACACGGTAGTTGCTACTGATAAAAACGGTTGCTCAGTTTCTGTGGCGGTAACCATTACCGAACCTGCTCCAATTACATTCACTATTACCAAACAAGATGTATCTTGCAATGACGATTCCACAGGAAGTATTACCTTAACTGTGAATGGTGGAACTGCACCAATTTCTTTTGTGTGGAACGATGGAGATTTAAACCAAAACAGAACAAACTTATCTGCCGGAGTTTATAGTGTTACAATAAATGACGTTAATAACTGCGGAGCTACCACATCTGTTACTATTACAGAACCTGCTGCAATGGTGATGACAGAAACTGTTACCGATGTGAATTGCTTTGGTGGCAATAGTGGAAGCATTTATCCTACTGTAAACGGTGGTGTTTTTCCTTATAGTTATGCTTGGAGCAATGGAGCAAACACACAAAATATAAGTGGTTTAGCAGGTGGTAACTACACAGTAACTGTAACAGATGCCAATAGCTGTACTTTAATACGAACCTTTACAGTAAACTCTCCAACAGCACCAATAGCCACTACCACAACAGGTTCAAACCTTAGCTGCTTTGGTGATGCAAATGGCTCTGCAAGTGTAACTGTTCTTGGAGGAACTGCTCCATACAGTTTCTTGTGGAATAACTTTGCAAACACAAGCAGTATAAATGGTTTAAGCGGAGGTAAATACACGGTTTTGGTTACTGATGCAAACGGTTGCACCGCAAGAGATTCAGTTTTTGTTACTGAGCCTGCTCAACTTGTAGTTACAACTACTTCAGTCAATATTCTGTGTAATGGAAATTTGGGTACAATAACTGCAAATGTTGTAGGCGGTACGCCAACTTATACTTACGCTTGGAGCAATGGCGATTCGAGTACAACAATTACTGCTAATGCAGGAAGCTATACTGTAACAGTTACCGATGGAAACGGCTGCACATCTACAGCAAGTGCCACACTTTCGCAGCCTACATCAATGGCTGTGAATGGTGTTGTGAAGCATGTGAGTTGTGCAGGTACTGCTGATGGAGGTGTTACATTGAATATATTTGGAGGTGTTGGACCTTATGACTATTTATGGTCAAACGGTGATACAACTAAAGATGTATCGGGATTAGCCGGAAACAATTATTCGGTAACAGTTACCGATAATAATGGCTGTACCTCTGTAAGTTTATTTATTGTGAATGAACCTACGGCTTTGTTCGCATCAATAGTTAAAACAGATGTAAACTGCCCCGGTGCTGCAAATGGCACGGCAACTGTAACTGCAAGTGGAGGTACTGCTCCTTATACCTATGCTTGGAGCAACTTTAATATTGCTCCTAATGTTACAGGTTTAAGCGGTGGAAAATATTTTGTAGTTGTACGCGATAAAAATAACTGCGAAGTGCGCGATAGCGTTGAAATATTAGAGCCACAACCAATAGTGATTACAGAAACTATAACTAATGTTTCTTGTAATGGTGCGAATGATGGTTCAATTTCAATTGCAGTAGTAGGTGGAACACCAAACTACACTTATTTGTGGAGCAACGGAAATAGTACAAACACAATTTCAAACTTAGCAGCAGGGCAATATTCGCTTACTATTACAGATGCCAACAACTGTACCAAAGTTGAAACCTATATGGTTACACAACCTCAAATACTTTCTTTAAATGGAATTGAAATTGATGCAAACTGTTTTGGTTCACCAACAGGAAAAGTTGATGTTACTGTAGTGGGCGGAACTGTTCCTTATACTTTTGCTTGGAGCAATGGTGCAATTACAGAAGATTTAAATAATGTAATTGCAGGAACTTATGATGTTACAGTTACAGATGGCGCAGGTTGCACCGCTACCGATACTTATACAGTAGGCGAGCCTACTGCTATTACTTCATCTGTTTTGGTAACTGATGTTACTTGTGCAGGAGCTAAAAATGGTGCAGTAGATTTATCTATTCAAGGTGGAACTGCTCCTTACACTTATTTGTGGAGTACCTTCCAAGCATCACAAGATATTTCTAACTTAAACGGAGGTTTGTTTATTGTAATTGTTACAGATGCCAAAGGTTGCCAGCACCGCGATAGTGCAAATGTGTTTGAGCCTTTGCCAATAGTGCTTACAACTACAGTTACTCAAATTTCTTGCTTTAATGCAAATGATGGAACAATTACAGTGAATGTTACAGGAGGAACTCCTGGCTACACTTATGTTTGGAATAATGGAGGCTCTTCGGCTACAGTAAGTAATTTGGCTGGAAATACTTATGCTGTTACAGTTACTGATGCACAAGGCTGCACTGCTGCAACAAGTGCACAAATTATCAATCCTTCAAAACTAAATATCAATGCTATTGTAAATACTCCTAAGTGTTCGGGCGATAGTAACGGAAGTATTGATTTGATTGTTTCAGGCGGAACTCCGGGTTATGCTTATGCTTGGAGTAATGGCTCAAACTTAGAAGATTTATCAAGTATTGCTTCCGGTATTTATATTGTTACTGTTACAGATTCTCGTGCTTGCTCAGCAGTTGATTCTGTAGATGTTTCTCAACCAAGCCCACTTTACCAAACAGGTATTATTACCGATGTAACTTGTGCAGGAGCAAGCGATGGTGTTATCATCAATACCGCTTATGGTGGCACATTGCCTTACACTTACGAATGGAATGACGGTTCTGTGAATAAAGACCGAGGCAGTTTGCAGGGAGGAGCTTATAGAGTAACCGTAACCGATGGAAATGGCTGTACAGCTACAGGTGTTTACAATGTGTTTGAGCCACAACCTTTGGTAGCACAGTTGCAAAAAACAGATGCAATTTGTTTTGGTTCTGCAACTGGTTCGGTAGCACCAATAGTTACAGGAGGTACATATCCTTACTACTATTTATGGAGCAACTTTGCAGTGGACTCTGCCCAAAATGGAGTAACTGCGGGAGTTTATTCTGTGGTAGTTACTGATAAACATAATTGTCGTGCGGTAGATACTATTACCATTAACCAACCTGCTGAAATTATTATTGCAGGGGTGGTAACTGATGCAAAATGTAAAGGTGTAGCAAATGGTTCAGTTGTGGTGAATGTTACCGGAGGAACTGGTACTTATACTTATGCTTGGAGCAATAGCACTTCAAACCAGAACTTAGCCAATGTGGGCGTAGGTTCATATACGCTTACTGTAACCGATGCAAGTGGTTGCACCAAAACTGCAATATTTAATGTGGGCGAACAGCAGCAGTTGTTTGTATCAATAGCATCAATTGCAGAGCCTGCTTGCTATGCGGGCGATAATGGCGCGGTAGATATAACGGTTGCCGGAGGCACATTGCCATATACTTATGTTTGGAGTAACGGTTCTACATTTGAAGATATTCTTAACTTGAAACAAGGCAGCTACACAGTTACAATTACTGATGCAAACGGTTGTATCGGTAATATTACTGCGCAGGTAAATGAACCAGATTCCATGCACATAACCACTTCTGCTATTGGCTCTAAGTGTGTGAACGCTGCCAACGGAAAAGTTACTGTGAACGTAACTGGAGGAACATCTCCTTACATTTACACACTTAATGGAATAGTGCAAGCAGCAAATGAGTTTAGCGGATTGCTACCAGGTACTTACACTGTTTTGGTGCGCGATTACAAAGGCTGCGAAAACACAAGTACTTTCACAGTGGTTTCTCCAAGTGATATTACTGTTGATTTAACTGCCGATAAAGTTGTAATATTAAGCGGAATGGATGTGCAGTTAGATGCGGTAACCACTTCAACTAAAACAGTAGTAAATCATTATTGGAGCCCACTAAATGTGATGAATTTTGTTGATTGCGCTGATGCGGCAAATTGCAGCTCACCAAAAGCAGCACCACAAATTACTACTATCTTTATGGTAACAGTTATGGACGAAGACTCTTGTACTGCTTCAGACACAGTTCGCGTAGAAGTGAAAAATGAAGAGAGTAACTTTATTCCTTCTGCATTTTCACCAAATGGCGATGGCTTAAATGATAGGTTTGAATTTGATATTCTTGGTGCGGTAAATGCTGATGTGAAAATTTACGACCGCTGGGGCAACCTAATCTTTACAAATGCTAACCAAAAGAATGGCATTGGGAACAACGATGGATGGGACGGAACATTTAAAGGCAAAACAGTTGAGTTGGATACTTACGTTTACATTATGAAGGTGAAATACTTTAATGGTGTAGAAAAAGACTTTAGAGGTACTATTTCGATTATGAAATAGCGTTTCAAAAATTTTCTTGAGATTTTTTTAGAGACCTCCGCTTAGTGAAAACTTCGGAGGTCTTTTTAATTTTGGGCTTATGAACAAGGAATCGAGAATACTTAATTTTTCTGCTGCCACTTTTATTTTAGTTTGGTGTGCGGTGTTGCCATTTTGTTATATTTTTTATTCAAATTTTATTCGTGAAACACCACCGGTTACAGCTATCCCCAAAAAGCAAGCAGAAGTTGTTTCTCCACAATCTACTACCGCTGATTTTAGTAATGCTTTAGCTGCTGCTGAAAAGGGAATAGAAATAAACCCAGGTTATCAAACTTACCTTAATTTAGGTTTGGTATATTACCAATCGGGCAAGTACCAAGAGAGTATTGAGGCAACTAAAAAGGCTTTAGAATACAATGCTAAAAGTGCGGTGGCGTATAATAATTTAGCTGCTGCCTACGGTATGTTGGCGCAATGGGATTTAGAAATAGAAGCCTGCAAAAAAGCTTTAGAAATAGAGCCTGATATGCAGTTGGCTAAAAATAATTTAGCTTGGGCTATTAGTGAAAAGCAAAAGGCCAATGCCAAATAATTTACACTTAAAGTTAGTCTTCAAACTGCAATTTCAACAGGCGGCTGTAAGTACCATCTTGTAATGTGGCAAGTTCTTTATGTGTTCCTTGCTCTGCAATTTTCCCTTTGTTTATTACTAAAATTTTATCGGCTTGCCTAATGGTAGAAAGTCTGTGTGCTATAATAAAAGTAGTTCTTCCTATCATTAGTTCGTCTAAAGCATCTTTCACTAACTTTTCACTTTCTGCATCTAATGCACTTGTTGCTTCATCTAAAATTAAAATTTTTGGATTGCGCAAAATAGCGCGTGCAATGGCAATTCGTTGTTTTTGTCCTCCGCTTAGTTTCACACCGCGTTCACCAACGGTAGTGTCAAAACCTTCGGGAAAACTTTCGATAAACTGAAGTGCATTGGCTTTGCGTGCAGCTTCGGCAATTTCTTGTAAAGTAGCGCCAGGTTTGCCATAGGCAATGTTTTCGCCAATAGTGCCACCAAATAAAATTACTTCTTGCGGCACCATTCCAATATTCTTTCTTAGCGCTGTTACATTAAAATCGTTCAATGGTTTTTCATCAAGAAAAATGTTCCCTCCATCGGGTTGGTAGTAGCGGCTTAATAGTTTTATGATGGTAGATTTTCCTGAGCCGCTTGGCCCTACTAATGCAATTTTTTCGCCTGGTTTTACTTCAAACGATAAACTTGAAAATATTGGAATGTCTTTGCGAGTTGGGTAAGCAAATTTTATGTTTTCAAAACGCACATTGCCGGTTATCGTTACCATTTTAGTTTCATCACTTAAATGAACTTCACTTTGTTCTTCTAAAATTTCGTTGATACGCTCAGCAGCTCCTACTGTTTTTTGAATAACCGAATAGCTTTCGCTCAAGCCTCCAAGCGAACCGCCAATAAACACGGTGAAAAGCAAAAATTCAATCAGTTGTCCCATGCTCAATTCCCCCGCAGCTACAATACTTAAGCCTTGCCAAACAATAAGTACAATGCTGCCTATAAGCGCAAAAATGATAAACGATACAAATGATGCGCGATACTTTGCTGCTCTAAGCGCTACATCGGCTACATGGTTCACTGCTTTGCCGTAGCGATTGGTTTCGTAAGTTTCGTTGGTGTACGATTTTACTACATCTGCTGCCTGAAAAGTTTCTTCCACAATAGTGGTTGAAGATGCCAATGCGTCTTGACTTTTCTTTGATAACTTCCGAATATAATTCCCGAAAATAACAGCACTGATAATTAGCGGTGGAAACGTTGCTACCATTACCAAAGTGAGTTTCACCGAAATAGTAAATAGAAACGGAATACACACCACCGGAAGTACTAATTGACGCACAAAAGTGGCGAGATTAAAACCCAAAGCATCTTGCAGTTGCGTTACATCGCTGCTAATGCGCGAAGTGAGTTCGCCCACGCGATTATTCTCGTAAAATGAAATTGGTAAGGTGATTATTTTCTCGTAAAGCGTTCTGCGAATATCGCTCATGCTGCGCTGGCTCACAATTTCAAACAACCAAATTCTAAAGAAAGAAAACACGCTTTGCACTAATAAAATACCAACTAAATACATACCGAGTTTTGTAAGCATTTCGCGGCTCATGGCGCTACTGTTTGCTGCATCTACTAACTGCCTAAAACCAATAGGCAATACCGAAACCACTGCAGTTGAAATCACCAAACAAATAATACCGATGATAAATTGCCATTTATACGGTTTTATGAAACCATATATTTTAAACGAGGAAGAAATTTCTTTAAACGTAACTCTGCGTTTGGTTTGTTTTTCGCTCATGCGCCTTAATTAAACTATAAAATAGTATTGCCACAAAGTGAGCAAATAAATTCCGAAATACCGAAAGCATAAAATTGCACTAAATGTTTACAATACAATAACATTTTAAAATCAACAAAAACAATGCTTGTAAAAAAAATGACTTTTAGTATTTAAAAGAATTTTTCAATTTCGAAAAAAAATAGAAAGTTGGATTTTAAGAAAGTTGCTGCAATAGATATTGGTTCAAACTCTGTGCGATTATTGATTTCAAACGTAATAGAGCAAGATGGAGTTGTATTGTTTAAAAAAGGTTCGCTTATTAGAATTCCGGTACGCTTAGGTGTGAGCGCTTTCACAGAGCATAAAATTCCCCAAACAGTTGCCGATAATTTAGTGAATGCAATAAACGGCTTCAGGTATATTATGCGGGCAAATCAAGTAGTGCATTATTTGGGTTGTGCTACAAGTGCCATGCGCGAAGCAAAAAACGGAAAAGCAATTACAAAACGAATTTTAGATGAAACCGGTATTGAAATTGAAATAATTACAGGCAGCAGAGAGGCGGCTTTAATTTTTGAAAGCCAGCAAGCGCAAGCAAATAAAATAAATAAGCATTGTATATTTGTTGATGTTGGCGGTGGCAGTACAGAAATTACGATTTTTGCAAATCAAAAAGCGATAGCAGCTACTTCGTTTAATATTGGCACCATTCGTATTTTGCAAAACCAAGTGAGCAAAGAAGATTGGAAAAGTGTGAAAGAATGGTTGAAGAAAAACCTGAAAGGAATAAATAATTTCTCCATTATCGGCTCGGGAGGAAACATCAATAGAATCTCAAAAATGGCGCAGCTAAAGCCAAACAAGCCAATGAGTTTTAGTAAACTAAAAGATTTAGTTGCGCATATTAAATCCTATTCTATTGACGATCGCATAAAAATTTTAGACTTAAATCCCGATAGGGCAGATGTAATAGTTCCTGCTGGTGAAATATTTTTAACATTGATGCAATGGATGGATTTGCAAGAAATTTATGTTCCTAAAATAGGGCTCAGCGATGGTATTGTACGCGAAGTTTATCGCCAATACAAAGCATCAAATTTTAGAGAAAAGCAATAATGAAAACTACTCGTAATTTTCTTTAATGCTATCTTTATTTCGTTGTTGAAGTTTAAAAGGATTTTCAATAATTATATCAAAGGCAAGATAGTGTGCGCTATATACTTTTTTATTTCCCACCAAATTATTCATATAGCCAATATTGAAAATAAAGGGTGAGGTTTTAGGAGAGTAAGAATAGTAAAATGAAAAGCGGCTTTCGCGGTAGTTAAAATCAGTCCATTGGTTAGCTTTTGTTTTCATGCTAATAGAAAATAGTTGTTCCGAACTTAGAACTAAGCGGTGCTTTTTTTTGCGGTCTAAATTGGCAGAGAGTTGTATGCGAAAGCGCGAACGAAATTGAAAATTATCATCCGCATTTTTAAAATCGGGTGTAAAGTATTTTCTAAATTCTTGCCGAATAGTAGGCACAATTTTTATTCGCGAAGTATGGTAAAGATAGGAGAGCCTGGCGTACACGCGAAACTCTTGTTGCAAATTAGGCTTATCATATTCATAAGGCGGATTATCTAAATATTGGTCTTGCCTTCGGTAGCTAAGAGCCAAAGAATACTGCCATGTTTTATGAAACTGGTGGTGAAATTCTTGGTTTGCAATAAAAATTCCTGCCTTGTGAAATGGATTGTAATTATCGGGATTGCTTTTTCGCCCCAAACCAACGTAAGACATAGATTGCCAACCTCTACCTTCAATGGTATCTAATTCCTGCCGTATGCCCACCGCAATCCAACTGCCAATGTTTGTTTTTCCTAAACCGGGCGGACTAATTTGTGAGATACTTTTATTTGCAAACAACACTAATCCTAATATAATGATGAATAAACTTTCAACCCTATTCAACGATTTTATTTTAAGCATTTCTTTATTTTCTAATTCCATTTTCTATTCTGTGCTATCGTTTTTTGTTGTTCAAATTTTTTAATGAATTATCAAATTACAATGCAAAGCAAATGTGTTAATTTGGAAAGAATTGGGAATAATATTCACTTCTTCAAAATGGCAGCATAATCCTTATTGTGCAACATTTTTTTGCTGTTTAATCGCAATTATTTGGCACGGAACAAATGAATGTAACCACCGCCTTTTTTGTTTGGTGGTAAAGGTTTTTTTAATTCTTTTCCTCTTTGTGTTTCGTAATAGTATCCACCATAAAGATAAATACCATCGTTTAGCGGTTTTCCTGTTTTAAAATCTGAGCCGTCCCACAAAATATCTGGGTTGGTGGTTTCAAAAACTTTTTCGCCCCAGCGATTAAAAATGCTAAGCTCAATTTTGTTTACAAAACGGTAAGGCATAAAAGGTTTATACAAATCGTTGCTGCCATCGCCATTTGGTGTAAACACGTTTGGCAGTTGGTAATAAACACAATTATCAATACAAACTATGTTGCTTGGTACACTTTGGTTTCCTAATCTATCTACGGCAGTTACATAGTAGCAGCCGGATATATTTTCTTGCTGTGTATGATTGTAAAGTGTATCTGTTGTGGAATCAATTTTTACAAAATCTGTTCCATTTTCTGCAAAGAAAATATTGTAATGCGTAGCATCGTTATCACAATCCGGCAGCGAATCAAATTTTAAATGTAAGTGGTTCACAAAGTCGTTTGTATTCCAAGGTTTTTGGCTGAATTTTTCGCAATCGTTATCAACTGAAAGCACTGGAGCGCAAGGTGCAACAGTATCTTGCGGAGTAGCACAAGTTTCTTGCGATAAGTTTATTAAAGGAAACTTTAAACTGCTAACTGAGTAGTGCCCAAAACTTTTTACATAGTAGCAGTAAGTTGAGTCATTTATCAATCCGGTATCAACATATTCGTGGTTGAATGAAACGCCAATAGAATCAAAAACTAAGGTTGCTTTATTCTGTTTAAAAACAGCAAAGCTATCGTTTGTCCAAGGAACGTTTTCTTGCCATGTTAAATGAACAGATTTATCTAATGGTTCAGCAGTTAAAAATACAGATGATGCAATAGCTGTTGAACCAAGTGAATCTCCATTAGATTTAAAAACAATTTTGTAGCTATTGGCAGTTGTTTTTGTGTTTAAATTATTGTGCGTGAAAGTTGTATCGTTTAATGCGAAATAGCTATTGGCTGTGTAGGTATGAATTAGGTTTGCACCACTAAAAACAAAGCCTGTACCTTGATAAATTTCAAAAGAATAAGGCGGTGGCGATTGCAAGGTATCTAATTGGTTTGCGCCAACTCGTGGTTTGCTCCACGCTACAAAATTACTTCCTGTTAAGGAATCGGTATTGTTCACACTCACATTGGTGATTACAGGAATATCCAAAGGCACATTCACGCAAATTTCTACTGAAGGCACGCTTTCAACTTTATCGTATTCAAAAATTCCATTTGGAGAAAGATGGCTGAAATGTGCTAAAATTCTATAGCAATAATCTTGTCCGCGCACAATATCATTATCAAAATAGGAATAAGAATTTAGCAAAGTTGAATTTAAGCGGGTATAGCCTTTCCCATCTAATCCGGTTTCGCAATAGGTAGGAACAAAAGGGTTAGAGCCAATTTTTCGCCATACCGAAAAGCCTCTAAAGTTTTTAGAGCTTGCGCAGAAATAAGGGTTTTGCCACGAAATTGTAACTGTGTTTCCTGCAACATTTGCTGCGGGATTTTGTACCGGAGGTGCTACCACGTCAATCAACCAAGTTTCATCATCGCTCAACGGTAATTGGTTTCCACCTTGTGCAAAATTATCTTGTGCAGTAAACACCACTGTGTAAGGTTGGTTGCGCACTTGATTGCAATCCGGCTGCCAACTAAAGCTGCCCGAAGTGGGATTGCCCGGTGGCTGTGTCGTAAATGTTGCCAAGCTATTTGGGGCATCTAAAAATGGTCCGCCATCGGCTCTTAGTGTTACCAATTGTCCTGCATCAGGGTCGCTTGCCGTAACATGAACTTGCAGCAAATCGCCCGCGCGAACACAAGTATCATTCAGTAATGAAATTTCAGGTGGGCGATTGGGCTTGTTGTCTATCACAATATGAAAATCGCGCAGCAATGTTCCTAACAAAATTCCTCTACGGTATTCGCGTACTAAAATGCCAACGTTGTAAAGCCCAACTTGCTTCGGCACGTTCCAAATTATTTCTCCGGTAAACTTATCAATTTTAAATTGATTGCTTGGGTCGTTTGGCGTAGGAATATTTTGTGGATTTTGCCAGTTTGGAACGGGAATGTCAGAAAATTGCAAAGGCGTAACTAATTCAAAAGTTAAGCTGTCGCCATCAGAATCCCAAGGGTTTTGGCTATGAACCAAAAGTTGATTCACGTTACCATAAGCAATGGGGTCTTGCTGAAAAACGGGTGAATTATTATAGCCCAAACTTGCAATATCAGCAGGAAAACGCAATGTGTCTTCCACATAAATTGGTATTTGGTCTGAGGTGCCGTTGTTTATATTAGTGATGCCATTTCTGCGAGCAGGATCGTAAAAGGAAATTACATAATAATTTAAAGGCGGAGGTGGCACTCCCGGAAAAGTGTGTGTGCCGATGTATAGGTTTCTTTTAAACCCAAAGCCAATAAATTCACCTTTGTGGAAGCCATTCACAATGGGACCGTTTGTGCGTGCGAGAACTTCTTCGGGTGTGCCATCGCCCCAACTAATGCGCACGGTGTCGCGGTCGGCAGCATTGTCTTCGGCAATTGTTCTTATGGTTACACGATAAGTAAAAGGCGCAATAAGTTCATACGTTACATCTGCTGCGCGGTAGTGCGTTGCCCAAGCATCGAGCGAGAACAACGAAAGCACAAAGAATAATAACTTCGATAAGTGTTTTGAGAGCAGCATTTGGGCAAATAAAATGAATTATGACGTTTTATAGTTGTCTATTTTGAAATATTTATTGACTGTGATTTTTAATGGTGGTATTTTTCGTTTTTTAAAATAGTGCAAGCGCGATAAAGTTGCTCTACAAAAACAGCGCGAACCAATTGGTGCGGCATGGTCATTTTGCTAAGTGCAATTTTTGCGTTTGCTCGTTCATAACTTTTTTGCGAAAAACCATAAGCTCCGCCAATTACAAAATTAATTTGTTTACTGCCTTGCAGCATCAATTTATTTAGTTGCGAAGCAAAATCAATAGAGTTAAATTCCTTGCCTTTTTCATCTAATAAAATAAGCAATTCGGTAGCAGACATTTTCTTTAGCAGCAGCTCACCTTCTTCTTCTGCATTAGTTGCTTTTAGCGTTACAATTTCAAAAGAATAATAGTGTTTAATTCTATTGCTGTAATCGGCAATTAGTTCCGCTACAGGTTTCACGTTGGTTTCGCCAAAAACAATTAGTCTTATTTTCATTTAATGAACCTTTCTGCCGCCTGCAACTCTTTGGTTAAATTCTGTTTTTTGAATTTTACGCAAATCTACCATCAATGTGGTAAATGCTGCATTAGGGGCGGTAAAATAGGTTTGGTTGTCGTAATTTATTTTGCCAATTCCGTTATTCCATTCTGCTGCTAAAAGTGTAAACTTATTATTCATATTCGGGTTAATGCCAAAGCGCAAAAAGTGATTATCATCTTTTTCAAAACTTACTTCAATTCTATCTTTTGAAGGAATAGAAATTGCAATGCCCGGTGTGCCGCGTTGGATAATAATTTCTTCAATTTTTTTACCGTCTTTTATGCGTATCTTTCCTCCGCTAATTACGGTTTCACCTTGCGAAAGCTGGCGTTGTAGCACAATTTCACGCGAAGTATAAAATTGAATTTTCTTTACTTGTGCATCACTCCAGCCGTTTTGTTCGCGCAGGGCATTGCTGTATGGAACTAAATTTTTACATGCAGAAAAAGAAGCAATAAGCACAACTGCAAGAATTAAATTTTTCATAAGCGTAATTTGGGTTTTCAGATTTTTTTAAATGTGAAAGGTTTAAGCAATTCGATTGCCGTCTTTGTCGAAAATTTGCATGTCGCCATCTCTGTTTTCGGTTTGTGGAGGTTTACTTTTTATCACTAACCTTTCAAACAAACTATTTAAAATGGAAAGTATAATGCTAAACGCCAAAGCCCACCAAAAGCCATCAACTTCAAAGCCTGTTCCGAGAATCCAATCGGCAATTAAAATGATACAAGCATTTATGACCAATAAAAAAAGACCAAATGAGAAAAGCGTAAACGGCAAAGTGAAAAACACAATGATTGGTTTTATGGAAACATTAAGCACCGCAAGCACAGCGGCTAATAAAATGGCATCTGACCAATCGTTAACATGCACTCCGGGCAATATTTGCGAAGCAATAATTACAGCTAAGGAGTTTAGAAAAAGTTTTACGATAAATTGCATTCGGCAAAACTAATAATTCAAGAAGAACCGCTATTGCTTTAGGTTTTTTTAGTGAGTGAAACAGTACTTTTTGTTGCACCAAAATATTTACTGTATTTTATTTTTTCGATTACCTATGTTTGCTCATCTATAATTTTTAAGAATGAATCCAATAGAAACACTTCAACAAAAACAAGCGCAAGCATTGCTTGGTGGTGGAAAAGATAAAATTGAAGCACAACATAAAAAAGGAAAACTTACTGCAAGAGAACGCATAGCTTTGCTTTTAGACGAAGGTAGTTTTGAAGAAATAGGCATGTTGGTAGAACATCGTGCACGCGATTTTGGTATGGATAAGCAGGTGGTTTTAGGCGATGGTGTGGTAACAGGATATGGCACTGTGAATGGAAGATTGATATATGTCTTCTCTCAAGATTTTACAGTATTTGGCGGCTCGCTTAGCGAAACACATGCCGAAAAGATTTGTAAAATAATGGATTTGGCAATGAAAAACGGAGCTCCGGTTATTGGGCTGAACGATAGCGGTGGCGCGCGTATTCAAGAAGGTGTGGTGAGTTTAGGCGGCTATGCCGATATATTTTATAGAAACACTTTGGCAAGTGGCGTAGTGCCTCAAATTTCAGCTATTTTGGGGCCTTGTGCCGGAGGCGCGGTTTATTCGCCAGCCATCACCGATTTTATTATGATGGTTGAAAATACTTCATACATGTTTGTAACCGGACCGAATGTGGTAAAAACAGTAACACACGAAGAAGTAACCAGCGAAGAACTTGGCGGTGCATCAACTCATTCAACCAAAAGTGGTGTTACGCATTTTTCGTTTGTAAATGAAGCGGCTTGTATTCAAGGAATAAAACAGTTGCTAAGTTATATACCACAAAACTGCGAAGAAGATGCACCTTGCATTGCTTACGAAAGTGGCAATGAAATTCGCGAAAAACTGAATAAAGTAATTCCTGAAAATGCGCAGCAACCTTACGATATGCGCGATATAATTTCGGAAGTTGCGGATACGGAAAGTTTTTTTGAAGTACATAAAGATTACGCTGAAAATATAGTAGTTGGTTTTGCAAGAATTGCAGGTAGAAGTATTGGAATTGTTGCCAATCAACCAGCAGTTTTAGCGGGTGTTTTAGATATAAATGCTTCTAAAAAAGGCGCGCGATTTGTTCGTTTCTGCGATGCTTTTAATATTCCTTTGCTCACTTTAGTTGATGTGCCAGGATTTTTACCCGGCACCGACCAAGAGTGGAACGGAATTATTACAAATGGTGCAAAATTATTGTTTGCTTTTTCTGAAGCCACTGTTCCTAAAATTACAGTGATTGTGCGCAAAGCTTACGGTGGTGCTTACGATGTAATGAACAGCAAACACATTGGCGCAGATATGAATTTAGCTTGGCCACAAGCAGAAATTGCAGTGATGGGTGCAAAAGGTGCAGCTGAAATTATTTTCAAAAAAGAAATTGCCGCTGCCGATGATTCTATTGCCAAACTTGCAGAAGTTGAACAGCAGTATAAAAATACATTTGCTAATCCGTACAAAGCAGCTGCGCGTGGTTTTATTGATGAAGTGATTGAGCCTTCAGTTACAAGAAAAAAGTTGATTAGCGCTTTTAAAATGTTAGAAAATAAAGCCGTGAAGTTGCCGCGCAAAAAGCACGATAATATTCCGCTTTAGCCTAGATTTGTGGAGTAGAAATTTAAGTGAGATGAAGTAATACAAAATAGCTGCAAAAATGCGATAAAAGCATAATGAATTATGTTTTTTGAGCAGTTGAAGCAGATATAAAGTAGTATTTTATCGTAGCAAAGAATCTACTGCACAAATCTGGGTTTAGTAATAAGAAAACTTTTTTATTTTTTTTACGTAAGTAATAAGTGAACCTAAAGAATCACTTATGAAATCTAATTTACACAAGCTAATTGCTGTAGTGTCGGCAATATCTTTAACGGCAACTGCTGTTTGGGCTGCAACCGGAAAAGATGGTTTAGAAATTCGTAATAATTTAGAAGCAACCGCGTTAGTAAAAGTGCTTAACAAAGAGTTGGGTTTAAGCGAACGCCAAAAAGTGAGAATTGAAAAATTATTTGAAGCCTATATGCGAAGAGTAGAATTAGCCCAAATTGCATATTCTGACGATAAAGAGATGTTGAATAAACGTCTTGCTTTGCTTAATAAATATAAGAACAATACTTTGGCAAAAGAATTGGGCGAAGAGAAAGTAGCTTTGTTTGAAGTGAAGTCGCAAGATTTCACAAAAAAAGTGAGCGAAATGAAGAAATTGATAAGTGGCAAATAGCGATTGTTTTAAAATGTAAACGGAAAATGTATTATTGCTTTTAATAATTCCCTGAATGATGGACATACTTAGAAATTCAAAGGAGAAGCCACGTATTTTATTGGTGGAAGATAACCCTGGTGATATTCGGCTTACACAAGAAGTTTTTAGCAAAAGTTCTTTAGCCATAAATATGGATGTGGTTACTGATGGCGAAATGGCTTTGGAATTTCTTTTTAAAAAAGGAAAATTTGCCGATGCCGTTAAGCCGGATATTATTTTGCTCGACCTTAACTTGCCTAAAAAGAACGGACTTGATGTGCTTAAAGTGGTGAAAGCAGATACGCACTTAAAGAGAATTCCCATTATTGTGCTCACTACTTCCGATGCGGAACACGATATTTCAAATGCTTACAGCAACCACGCCAACTGCTATATTTTAAAACCATTAGACTTTGATGATTTTACCCAAATTATTAAGCTGATTGAATCGTTTTGGTTCAATACAGTACAACTAAATTACGAGTAAAATATGAATGAAACGTCTCTTAGAGTTTTACTAATCGAAGACAATCCGGGCGATGCCTTTTTAATTAAATTTTATCTTGGAGAATCTGCTGCTCCACTTTTTGAAACACACCACGCAGAAACGCTAAAGCAAGCACATGAACTTTTAGAGCAATTTTCGTTCGATATTATTTTGCAAGATTTGAATTTGCCCGATAGCAATGGCATAGAATCTTTTAAAACTTTTAATGAAAGATATCCGGGCAATTTGGTTTTGGTGCTCACCGGTTTAACCGATGAAGAAGTTGGTTTAGAAACCGTGCGCTATGGAGCGCAAGATTTTTTGGTAAAAGGAAAGTTTGATGGCAAAGTGCTTATTTCTTCTGTAATGTTTGCTTACGAACGTTTTAATTTAAACAATAGACTGAACCGTTTTCAGCAGGAAATGGATTGGCGCATACAGCGTTTCAACAACTTGCAGGTATTTTTAAATATTGGCGTAATTGAAATTGATAGAACTGACGATAAAGTTTTTGTTTCAAACAATGCAAAGCGTATTTTGGCTTTAGATCAAGATGATACATTTCTTCATAGAGATGATTTTTTAAAATTATTCAACTCCTTTCCTGAAATAAATAACATATCGGATAAAGCCGCAATTGAAGCCAAAAGCGGTGTGAAAGCCACAGTTGATTTTCAAGAATTTGGAGATAAAATTCTTGGTGTAATCCGCTTGGCTTAGCACTTTTGGTATGTTCAATATTTCATTTTCAAGTTTAACCGCAAGTGAAATTCGCGAAGCTGCAAACCAAAAGTTAGCCTTAAATAATTTATCTGACTGGGAACGCGATATTTGGACTTTTACCGAAGCATTTCTGAATAAAAAAAACAATACATTTTCAGTACTCACCTCTGGTTCCACAGGTAAACCAAAACTCATAAAGCTAAGCAGAAAACAATTAGAAGTTAGCGCAGCTGCAACCATAAATTTCTTCAATTTACAAAAAAGAAACAGCACTTTATTGGCAATTCCGGCTTCAAAAATTGGAGGTAAAATGATGATTGTGCGAAGTGCTTTGGCGCAATTAAATTTAAGTTGCGTGCCGCTTTCTGCAAACCCTTTTAACGGTATAAAATTGAATGAAAAATTTGATTTTGCTCCGCTTACGCCCATGCAACTTTTTAATGGAATGAGCGATGTTTCCACAAGCAAAAAAGTTGAAAATCTCAATACGATTTTGTTGGGTGGAGGAGAAGTTTCTAACCTTCTTTTTAGTAAAGTTCAATTATTAAAAGCATCTGTTTTTCATTCTTATGGAATGACGGAAACTGCCAGCCACATTGCATTGCGAAGATTAAATGGAAAAAATGCTCAACCCTATTTTGAAACTTTATCTAATATTTCAATCGCACTTGATGAAAGAAATTGTTTGCAGATTGAAGCACCGCAGTTTTCAAAAGAAGTGATTGCCACAAATGATATTGTAAAAATTCTTTCGCCCAATCAATTTGAATGGATTGGACGATTTGATAATACCATCAATTCAGGCGGAGTAAAAATTCAATCGGAAGCAGTAGAAGCAAAGCTGTTTAATTTTTTAAAATTCAGATTTTTTATTGCAGGAATTAAAGATGAGGCTTTAGGTGAAAAAGTAATAATTGCCGCAGAGCGCAGCCCGATGAACAAAAGTGAACTCTCCAAGTTTAAAGCGCTGCTCGAACAAAAATTATCAAAATACGAATACCCAAAACAAGTAGTTTTTATACACAAATTTCGCGAAACCGACACGGGGAAAGTTCAGCGCAGCGAAAGCCTTTTGCATACGGTTGCCAAGCTGGATTTGAAGTAAGTAATTGCTACAGCAGATAACCATCGGCTTGTATTTTCTTGTATCTTTTCACAGCAGAGTGTCTTTCAGGACACTCTGCTGTGAAGAAGAAACTCAAATTTTTTATGCCTATAACCATAAAAAGTATTTAAAAAATTGATATTTTTGTGGTTGTAACCTTGTTTTTGCTTATGTAGCAATTGTTTTTACACTTAATAACTATAAATGAAATGATTAAAAGAACCGATTATTTTAAGCAATTAGATGCGTTTATTGATAAGCCGCAAGTAAAAATTCTTACAGGAATCAGACGATGTGGCAAATCATCCATATTATTACTGCTCAAAGCTGAATTGATTAAGAAAGGAATAACAACCGAACAAATAATACACATCAACTTAGAAAGTTTTACTTTTTCTGAATTATTGACCGCTCCCAAATTATACCAATATGTGGCAGAGAAGATAAAGGATAAGAAAATATATTTGTTATTAGATGAAATTCAGGAAGTAGAACATTGGGAAAAGGCAATTAATTCTTTTTTAGTTGATTTTGATGTAGATATTTATTTAACAGGTTCTAATTCGCACTTATTGTCTTCAGAGTTAGCAACCTATTTAACTGGACGTTATGTAGAAATCCCGATTTATACTTTGTCATTTGCCGAGTATTTGCAGTTTAAAACTGTTTATTCAAAGGATAAAAAGCAAGATAATAAGTCTGAATTTTTATCTTATCTGCGCTTAGGAGGTTTTCCGGTTATTCACACTGCAAATTATGCTGCAGAAACAGCATATAAGGTAATTTACGATATCTATTCCTCTGCCATTTTGCGCGATACAGTGCAACGGTACAAGATTAGGGATATAGAACTTTTAGAGCGAGTGATAAAATATGTATTTGATAATATTGGAAATACTTTTTCAGGAAAAAATATTGCCGATTATTTTAAAAGCCAGCAGCGCAAAGTAGATATCAATACCATCTATAACTATTTACATGCTTTAGCGGGGGCATTCATTTTATATCAAACTGCACGTTATGATATTAAAGGGAAAGAAATATTAAAGACGCAAGAAAAGTTTTTCTTAAGCGATATTGGTTTATTGTATGCCACCATGGGCTTTAAAGACCGCAACATTTCAGGTATTTTAGAAAATATAGTTTTTTTGGAGTTGAAGCACCGAAAGTACAACGTTTTTGTTGGTAAATTTGGTGATAAAGAAATTGATTTTGTTGCCGAAAAACAGGGAAAGAAAATTTATGTGCAAGTTGCTTACAAAATAGATAGCGAAGCTACTGTTCAACGGGAATTTTCTACTCTCTTAAATATCAAAGACCAATACCCTAAATATGTTGTTACCATAGATGATTTTTGGAAAGAATCTGTAGAAGGCGTTAAACACCTTCATATAGCCGATTTTTTGTTGGATGAAAATTATTGATTTGTAATGTAATAATGAGGTGCAACCTGAAAAGTAGCACACAGCACACAGCTCACAACTCACAGCCGATAGCTATCGGCTTTCCCCGTCTTGGCTCTTGGCTCTTTTTGTTATCTTTATGATATAATTTAAGAGGAGATGAGCAAAGAAAGCACCTTAAAGATATTTGAGCAAAAACAAGTTCGTACCCATTGGGACGAAGAAAAAGAACTTTGGTATATTTCGGTTATTGATGTAATTGAAGTATTAACAGGAACAGACCGCCCGAGAAAATATTGGAGTGACTTAAAAATCAAGCTAAAAAAAGAAGGAAGTGAACTGTCCGAAAAAATCGGACAGTTGAAAATGCTATCATCGGACGGCAAAATGCGATTAACCGATGTTGCAGATACAGAACAAATTTTCAGGTTCATTCAATCTATTCCGTCACCAAAAGCAGAACCATTTAAGTTGTGGTTAGCGCAGTTAGCATCAGAACGTTTAGACGAAATGCAAGACCCCGAAATTACCATTGACAGAGCATTAGAGCAATACTTAAATATTAGGATATTCCGAAAATTGGATTAACCAGCGACTGAAAAGTATTGAAATTCGTAAAGAATTGACAGATGAATGGAAAAAGCGAGGATTAAAAGAAGGGTTTCAATTTGCTACGCTTACAGACATCATTACAAAAGCGTGGAGTGGAAAAACAACCAAAGAATATAAAGTTCTTAAAGGGCTGAAAAAGGAAAACCTTCGGGACAATATGACCAACACCGAACTCATTTTAAATATGCTTGCCGAGGCTTCTACCAAAGATATTTCACAAGCCGAAAACCCTGAAACTTTTGAAGAAAGTGCTAAAATTGCTCAAGATGGTGGTAAGATTGCGGGGACGCAAGAAAAGCATTAGAAGCAAAAACAGGTAAAAAAGTAGTTACATCGCTAAATGCAAAGACAGCACTAAAAGAGAAAGATAACTCCAAACAAATTGAAAACAAAAAACCGAAAGACAAATAAAATCTACTCCGCTCCCGCAGTTTAGCAAAGCGTAACCTAGTTTTGTTTTTTAACCACATAGGGACATAGTTTTTTCTGTCTTAGCTCTTTAGTGGTTAGTTGTTAATGATGAATAATAAATGGTGAATAGGCTGTTGCTATTCGTAATTCGTAATTTTTAATTTGCTTTCTCGGCTCATAGCCGATAGCTATCGGCTTAAAGCCCACGGCTCACCGCTCAAAGCTCTTGGCTCTATTTTGAAACCTTTATTCTTCTTCTCCGTATTATTTTGAGTACAACTACTGTATTTAAAAAACAACAATTTTCATCTCCCTCTATGCGAAAAAATTATTTGCCAATATTTTTTATACACTCCAAACCTCCTTTATTTACAAAGGCTTTTATAAATTTTTATACACTAAACTATTTTTTAGTGTATTTTGGCACGGTTTTAGTTTCAATATACGCATATCTTAAATTTTAAGCAGCATGAAGAAAAGTTTACTTGCACATTCTACCGAATTAAACAGCAACATATTTCGCTCCGCAAACAAGGCGGAAAGAAAGCATACAAAAATTTCATTGTGGCTTATTTGCCTTTTGTTGCTGGGAGGAATGTTTGGGGCTAATGCACAAACAACATTTAATTATACAGGGGGGCAACAGACTTGGGTAGTGCCTGCTGGAGTTACTTCGGTAGATATTGAATGTTGGGGAGCTCAGGGAGGAGCCTCCCAATCTGGAACTGCTGTTGGTGCAAAGGGAGGATATGCAAAAGGAACATTAGCCGTTACACCAGGAGAAACGCTCTATATATACGTTGGCGGGCAAGGCACAGCTAGTGGCGGAGCTGGCTATAATGGAGGAGGTACCGGTGCCACTACTCCCAGAGGAGGTGGTGGTGGAGCCTCAGATGTTAGACAAGGTGGAACTGCTTTATCAAACCGAAAAATTGTTGCAGGAGGAGGTGGTGGGTGCTGGACTTGTGCTACTTATCCCGGAGGAGCTGGCGGTGGAACTTCAGGCTCAAATGGAGGAGGAGGATCATTTGGTTATGGTGGAACGCAAACAGCTGGAGGAAATGGGTTTGTGGTTGGAGCGCCTTGGAATGGAACATTAGGAAATGGTGGAAGTACTGGAACATATACCGTATCTGGAGGAGGCGGGGGGTATTATGGAGGTGGAGCAGGCCTTGGTGCTGGTGGTGGTTCAAGCTATATTGGTGGGGTAACAAACGGAACTACCACAGCAGGGCAAAAAAGTGATAATGGTCAAGTTATTATAAGTTATTGTGCATCGGCTTGTTGCTATACTGCTGTTGCACAAGAAACAAACCCACTGCATACAGCCGCCACCGGTTGCAGTAATGGCACTTTTAAACTTGGAGCCGGTGCTTGGTACGATATAACTGTTACGCAAAATACTTGGTACAACTTTACGTGGGCTAATGGCGGAGCTAACAACAGTGGTTTCTGCGCTGCGCCACAAGATGGAAATGCAGTTGGTTTTAATACAAACCAATCACCATGGTTTTCCGGCACTACTACTAAATTAAGAGTTAGTGCTATTCGCACTTCAGCTACTTGGGTGGCAACTTCAGCTACTATGACCTACCGCTACACTCAGCTATCCTATAACCCGTTAGAAACTACTGTAACTCCAACAGGGACCTGTGGTGGCACTTCTGTTACATTAAAAGTAAACGATAAAGTTGGCAAAGGAGGCGTTATTGACCATAGCAATTGGGCAGTAGGTAGTTCAGCCCCTGCCGGCTATAGTTTTAATGAAACCACTGCTGGTGAAAATGCTTTAATATCCGGTACCGACCCATGGGGCAAAACTACCGTTATATGGGAGGGAAGAGCCTCCGGAGACGGTAATGGCGATGGCGGCTGGAACTCCAGCAATGTACCTATTGATAATACCAAAATGTATAGATATTCTGTTTGGGTTAAAAGAACAGTGCAAGGTACTGCTGGGCGTTGTTATTTTGGTCTTCAAAGTAATACCGGTGGAGCTACTAATTTAGCTAATGCAGTTGATGGAAATCCATATTTTTGGTATTCGGGAACACCTGCAGGTGTAGAATTGCCAACAGGTGAGTGGGTATTGATGGTGGGTTATGTTCACCCTGTTAATTATACAGGCGGCACAGAGCCTACTTCCGGCAGATATTTATTAAATGGTGGTAAGTTTGGAGGCATCTATGGTGACTATAAATGGACACCCGGAACAACAAGCGCAAGTTTAAGAACTTATCTATTTTATTCTGATGCAACAGCGAAACAACAATGGGTATATCCGAGAATAGATGTGGTAGATGGTTCTGAGCCAACCATTGCCGATTTACTTGCAGGTTTCGATAAATACGATGGTTTGGCAGATGGCGCATCTTGGCAATGGTATTCCGGTTCTTGTGGCGGTACTGCCGTTGGCACAGGTGCATCTGTTACGGTAGCGCCATCTTCAACTACACGTTATTTTGTACGCGCGGAAGGCGGTACATATTGCGCAGGCACAACGAACTGTAAAGAAGCAGATGTAATTGTAAATCCGGCTGTAGCAAATCCTACAATTATACCTGGAAGCAGTACTACTTTTTGTTCCGGGGGCTCTGTTCAACTCACAGCATCTGATGTTAATTTGGCAGGCAGTGCTCTTAATTTTACTGGAGGGCAATATTTGAATTTTGGTAATCCTCCGGCATTAAAAATTACAGGCAACCAAACCATTGAAATGTGGCTTAAGCCTTCTAATTTGGCAGCAGGGCGACAAAATCCTTATGATAAAGCGTATGGGGGCGAAGGTACAATTACCCAAGAACCGGACGGTACCTTAAATTATTATTATGGAACTAATGGTGGAAATGCAATGAATTACCAAGGTTTTGGTTCCGTATCAACATTAACCCAAGGGCAGTGGAATCATATTGCTTTGGTTAGAGATTTTACTAATAACCAATTAAGGTGGTATATAAATGGAACACTAACAAGTACAGCTACACCTTCGTATTTCCCTGCCGTGGCGGGTGGCAATCCGGTAAGGATTGGTTTGGGCTATACCGGAGTAGGCTACGAAGGGCAAATAGATGAAGTTCGCGTATGGAATGTGGCAAGAACTACAGCAGAAATACAAGCAAATATGAACAAGCCAATACAGGCAGGCACAGCAGGTTTGGCCGGCTATTGGCGCTTTGATGAAACCACTGGAACAGTAGTAGTAGATGCATCAGGGAATAGTAATCCGGGCACATTTGGCTCCCCTGCTCCAACATGGGTAAATCCTTCGGGAGCACCAATGGTGCCAAGTTATACTTGGTCGCCTGCAACGGGATTAAATACAACAACAGGTCCGGTAGTAACTGCAAGCCCAACAAGCAACCAAACTTATACAGTAACGGCTGCAAGCCCTTATGGCTGTGCCAATGGTACAAGAAACCAAGCTGTTACAGTAACCCCAAATGCAGCAGTATCATCAGTAACAGCAGGTACAACACCACAATGTATTGGTTCAACAACAACTTATACCGCTAACGGTGTAGTGTTAGGAGGCGGTACAGGCGCATGGAGCAGCAGCAATGGCTTAGTTGCCACAGTAAATGCAAGCACAGGCTTAGTAACAGCAGTAGGAGCAGGAACATGTAATATAATTTACACGGTAACAGGTGGCTGCGGAGGCACTAAAA
>MKTC01000020.1 GCA_001897535.1 Bacteroidetes bacterium 37-13
AAATTTTTTGTATAGTAAGTTTTGGTTGCCGAAAGGAGGGATTTTGTATATCTATAATAAAAACAAACAATCGCTGATAGGCGGCTTTACAAGTGCAAACAATAAAGGGAATTTAGAACACATACGAGGATTTGGAACAGGCTTGGTCTATGGTGATGATGTAATATTAGAATACTATGAGCCACATTCTGTATCACAAACCGCAGTAATTCATATTTCTGATGTGGTGCACTATAGTGTGGGAGTTGTACGATAATAACACTAATCGAATCTGGTAGGGATAATATAAATGTAAGGAAATGAAGAACATGACTTTAATATTATTGCTGGCTATTGCTTCTGTTTTAAGTGCTTGCCGGAAAGATATTCCAGCAGATAAAATTACAGTTAAGCGGGTTTTTGTTGCGGAACGAATAAAGAGTATGGTATTTAAACCCGGCAGTTATTGGATATATAAAAATCAATCAAGCGGTATCACAGATACTTTCAAAGTAATCAACTATGGACTTAGCACTACCGACAACCCTCCTTGCGGACATCTTAGCGCAGGATGCTCAACTGTAAGAAGCGATTTCTATGGTGTTACGTTTACTTCCACTCTAAGAGGAGAAGTGGTGCTGTTCTATCAGGATAAAAGGATTTTCAGTAACATAGAACGAATATTGACCTATTTTGAAGGAACAGTTGAATACTACGAGCAAAAGAGTACTACTAATGTTGCATACCTCCAGTACTACGATAGCTTGCAGATACAGGATTCTATTTATTACTCGGTAGATAAAATAAAAGTGGGTACAAGTGTAGTGGGAGGAGATAGTGCAGTGATGTACTGGGCAGCCAATAGAGGAATAATAAAATTTGAAAAACAAAATGGAGAAATATGGGAACTAATCAACGGAAAATATATCGGCTTGTAAAAAGCCTTATTATTGTAACAATAGTTGCTTTTGCTGTTGCCGATAGCATGGCGCAGTGTACACCAAATCCACTCACCCAAACATATCCTGGCTGTTCTAATTGTTAGCACAAGATGGAGTTAAGTTTTTCACTCAGAAAATTATAGTACAATGAGAAGGTTAAATCTATTTTTAGGACTGACTCTGTTATATTTACTGTTTAGCGGCTGCAAAAAAGATAAATGCCAAAAACAAAATGAATGCAAGGGTACACCTTATGAAATATCGCCTTTTATAGAACGCTATGGCTCAATTTTTTGTGGCGTAAATGACTATGAATACACTTATATATTTCGAAAAAGAGCGCAAATTGATTCAATTTCAAAGTGTACATTTTCTCCATCACCAGCATTTCCCATTGATGAGTCAAATATGGCTTATATTATGTTTGGCAAACTCTCATATCATTACAAGGACACGTTAATTACAAATTTAGTAATAGATACATGTTCAAAACTACTGACGTATGAAGTTAATATGATACAAAGAGATACCACAGTACTTTGTTGCCCATACGGTATAAGTGTTGTTAGAACAATCTTCTGCTCCGTAGAAAACATACCTGCCGATTACCAAGTAGAAGTAAAGTATAAATATGTGCCATTACCGGAGTAGAACAAACAAGCACCTGCCTGAAATACCAAGTGAAAAAGAAGTGCAGGAAAGCGGTGTGAGTTTAGGTGAAATGAACAGGCTGCTGTTGCAGAAAGTGGAGGAGTTGACACTGCACTTGATAGAGGTAAAAAAGGAATTAGATAATCTTAAAAAATAAGAATTATGAATATAAAAATTGTAATGATCTTTTTTTCAATGAGTATGATATTGTGTATGGTAGAAGGGTGTAAAAAAAATACCTGCGAAGGAACAAGTACAAATTACTATGGAGAATACAGATTTAATTATACTGATAGTGTATTTGAAATTCAGTTTAAAAGCAATTATACTAAGGCATCATTAATTATTGGAGAAGATGTAAGTGATAACTTCTTCCCTATTTGTATGTCAAAAGAGTTTTTGGGTTTTTCAAAATCAAGTGGAAAAGTATGCTTCAATTTTAGCTTACCAGATTCCACTTGTACAAATTTCCCTATAAGTGGAGGACCCGGTCAGGTTAATACAAAGCAATATATCAGATTAGATAACTTTTTTGAACAATAGAATTCCTATATTATGAAAGAGCATATATTTATATTAACACTATTGATATTTATTTATGGAAGCAGCAATGGACAGTTTATTCGCAGCAGAGTGTCCTGAAAGACACTCTGCTGCGAAGAGAATTGTCAATTTATTGTAAAAGCAGTTGCACATAATTTTCTGTTTTAGTAAAAACAGAGCTACCGCTATATTCACAGTTGTTGTGGCAGCTTGGAACACTTCATTTCTAATGTTACCAAATCTTAAAATAAACAGCTAAAGCAATTTCATACAGAATGAATTGCCATTCCTTCATTATACTTGCTTAATTATTTAACTAATTAAAACTAAATATCATGGCTTTTACATTACCGGCATTACCTTATGCCTACAACGCATTGGAACCGAATATTGATGCGCGCACTATGGAGATACATTACAGCAAACACCACAATGGCTACGTAAACAATTTAAACGCTGCCATAAAGGATACAGAATGGGACAATAAATCTATTGAAGAAATTTTATCGAATGTTTCCAAACTTCCTACTGCCGTAAGAAACAATGGTGGCGGACATTTTAACCACTCTTTATTTTGGAACGTTATGGCTCCAAATGCAGGTGGCGCACCAACAGGGAAATTAGCAGATGCGTTAAATGCAAAGTTTGGCTCTTTTGATAAGTTTAAAGAAGAATTTACCAAAGCGGCATCTACTCGTTTCGGTTCAGGTTGGGCGTGGCTCACACTTACGCCAACAGGCTTAGAAGTGTTTTCTACCGCTAACCAAGACAATCCTTTAATGGATATTCCTGAAGCAAGAGGCAAAGGTGGCTCACCACTTTTGTGCTTAGATGTTTGGGAACATGCTTATTACTTAAACTACCAAAATCGCAGACCTGACTATATCACTGCATTTTTTAATGTGGTGAATTGGAATGAAATTGGAAAGCGTTTTGAAGAATTGAGCAAGTAATTTGCCACATAACCTTACATGAAATGCCATCGAAAAAATCGGTGGCATTTTTATTTTACAGCGAAACAAGAATTGGTATAAATTCGCAAAAACTTTACTGCAATGAATAATGCTCTTACTGTAGTTTACGCCATTGTGGCACTACTTGAACTTACGGCTGAATTTGTAAACAGCTCTGCACTACTTACCGGTGGCGAACCAATACTAAATGCACAACTTTTAAGAATGACTACTAAGCCTCTATTGATGATTGTGCTTATTGCATTATTCGTCATTTCGGCAAACAAAGATTTTAAGCTACGCAATTTGTTAGTGGTTGCATTTGGTTTTTCGTGGTTGGGCGATGTGGCATTGATGCTCACACATATCAACGAAAATTTCTTTTTAGCAGGGCTTGCAAGTTTTTTAGTAACTCATATTTTATACATAGTTGCTTTTGTAAAAACCGGGAACCTAAACACCGGATTTTTAAAGCGAACTCCCTTGGCGGCCGCACCTTTGCTCCTCTATTTTATCACACTTATTTTTTGGCTTTACCCAAACATACAAGCAGATATGAAAATTCCGGTAGTGATATATTCTGTTACCATTGCACTAATGGTACTTGCTGCAATGAATAACTTTGGAAATGTTTCTAAAGCAGTTTTTTTAAGTAGTTTTTCGGGAGCATTATTATTCATGATTTCCGATAGCATTATTGCCATCAATAAATTTATTTCACCTGTGGCTTTTGCCGGTGTTTTAATTATGGTACTTTACATTAGCGGACAATATTTTATTGCGAAAGGTTTTGTGGCTTTAAGTAAAGAAAACAAGCCATAGGTTTAGCACTTTGTCTATTGAGCAATGCAAAAGAAAAAGATAATTTGCTGTGTTACCAACGACCTTTCATTCGACCAAAGAATGATAAGAATTTGCAATAGCTTATCCGCATTTGGCTATGATGTTTTGCTCTGTGGCAGGCAACTTCCAAATTCAATTCCATTAGAGGAAAAATCGTTTATCCAATATAGAATTACTTGCATTTTCAACAAGGGAAAATTGTTTTATCTTGAATATAATATTCGCTTATTTTTCTTTTTACTAAGCCAAAAATTTGATGCCGTAAATGCAATTGATTTAGATACCGCAATGGCAACTTTAGCGGCTTCAAAAATCAAGAAGAGAAAATTAGTTTACGATGCGCACGAACTTTTTACAGAAGTACCGGAAGTTGTCAATCGCCCATTCACCAAATCGGTATGGCTTTTTGTAGAAAAATTTTTTATTCCGAAAACAGATTTGGCTTACACCGTTTCAAATAGCATTGCTGAATTTTTTAAAAATAAATACGGTAAAAAGTTTGAAGTAATTCGCAACGTGCCACTTTTAAAACCATTTGAACCTTCGCAAAAAGAAAATGCAATTATTTATCAAGGTGCTTTAAACGAAGGCAGAGGTTTAGAGTTTTTAATTGATGCCATGCACGACATTGATGCTACACTTTGGATTGCCGGAGATGGTGATTTAGCGAGTAATTTAAAAGCGCAAGTTCAGAAGGAAAAATTAGAGAATAAAATTCAGTTTTTAGGTAAACTTTCTGCAAACGAGCTTTCGCATAAAACACAAAAAGCACTGGTAGGTTTTAATGTTCTAGAGCAAAAAGGTTTAAGTTATTACTATTCCTTGAGCAATAAAACTTTCGATTACATACATGCCGAAATACCGCAAATAATAAGTGCTTTCCCTGAAATGAAACTGTTGAATGCGCAACATCATATTGCTATAGAAATAGAAAAAATTTCAGCGAAGGAAATAAGTGTTGCCATCAACCGTTTACTAAAAGACAAAGAATTGCATAATCAATTATCAAATAATTGTGCAAGAGCAAAAAAGGTTTTAAACTGGCAAAACGAAAGCCAAAAATTACAGGATTTCTATGAACAACTTTTCCGGTAAACATATACACATCGTTTCTTTCAATGTGCCTTATCCTCCAGATTATGGCGGAGTTATTGATGTGTTTTACAAAATAAAAGCACTACATGCTTTAGGTGTGAAAGTGCATTTACATTGCTTTCACTACGGCAGAGAAGAATCAAAAGAATTAGAAGCAATTTGCGAAACAGTAAATTATTACGAGCGCAAAAAATTCTACCAAGCAATTTATCAAAGCGTGCCTTACATTGTTGGCTCGCGTAAATCGGGTGAATTGCTTGCAAATATTTCTGCTGATGATTATCCTATTTTGTTTGAAGGTTTACACACTTGCTTTTACCTTTCACACAAAGCCATTAAAGAAAAAGCAAAAGCTGTGCGCATGCACAATGTAGAATGGGGCTACTACAAAAGCTTAGGCGAGCAAGAACGAAATTATTTGTTTAAGTTCTACTACATGTACGAAAGCCAAAAGCTGAAGAAGTTTGAAGAAGAATTAAAGAGTGCCAATCATGTTTTCACCATTAGCCGAAACGATTTCGATTACTTCTCAAAATACTGGAAAAATATTCACTACGTGCCGGCATTTCACTCAAACGAAAAGGTAACTTCAAAAACTGGAAAGGGCGATTATATTTTATATCACGGCAATTTAAGCGTAGTAGAAAATCACCAAGCTGCATTATATGTTTTAAAGAAAATTGCAGCACTCTCAAAACGCGAATTTATTATAGCTGGAAAAGACCCTTTAGACTCTTTACGAAAAGAAATAAACAATCAACCCAATGTAACTTTGGTTTACAATCCATCGTTTGAAACCATGAGTAGCTTGGTAAGCAATGCGCACATTAATTTACTACCTACATTCCAAAACACCGGAATAAAATTGAAACTGCTTAATTCTTTGTACAAAGGAAGATTTTGTATGGTGAACCAAAACATGATACAAAACACAGGGCTTGAAAAACTGTGCATTGTTGAAGAAAATGCTGAGGAAATTTTAAATACTATCGAAACACTTTTTGAAAAAGATTTTACAGAAGAAGATAAAAACTACAGAGCAGAAGTTTTACAAAATGATTTCTCTAACCAAGCCAATGCACTAAAAATTTGCAGCGTGCTTTGGAAATAATCTCACTTAGCGTACAGCACCCATTTTGCGCAATTCGCTCAAATAAAAATCAGACTTTTGCGTATTGCCTTTTTCATTCCACATTTGATACAGAATTTGAGCTAAGCCCGAATCGTTTGCTCGCAGTGGATATGCTTTTTCAAAATAATAAAGCGCGCTATCGCCTTGGTTAATATTGATATATATTTTTCCAATGTTCACCAAAGGATCGGTACTTGTTGGATTTAATGTGTATGCTTTTCTACTTACTTCAACTGCCTTATTGTAGTTTTTATCTTTAAAATACAAAAAGCTTAAATTATTGAATGCTGTTACGTTTGAAGGGTTTACTTGAACAACTTTTTCATAGCAAATAGCAGCAGAATCCATGTTTGATAATCCTTCATAACATATTCCTGCCCTAAAAAGTGCATCGCTAAATGTAGAGTCAATTTTAAAGGCGCTTTTGTAAGCAGCAACTGCTTCATTTAATCTGCCAAGTTGCTCCAAATTCCTTCCCATATCGTAAGTGGCATTCAAAAAATCAGGCCAAATTTCCACTGCTCTTCTAAAATGATACACCGCCTTTTCTAACATTACATTTCGCTCTTGCAAATTAGGAATTGTTTGAGCAGTTTGGCTTAGCTTAAAAGCTAAAAGGTTATGTGCTTGCGCAGAGTTGTCTATGTGTTTTATATCTGTTTCAAACAAAGTGAGTTTATCTTTCCAATCGCTGTTTCGCGCAATAGATATAAGTGAATAGCAAACCAAAATTATACCTAAACCATATTTTAATTTCGGTTGGAACTTAGAAAAATTTAAACTCTTCTCATTCAAATTTACCTTAAAAACCAATGTAAAAATTCCTACTACCACAAATGCCCAACCCAAAGTAGGAGCAAATAAATATCTATCTGCAATTACGCCAGGAATAGGATAAAACAATGTAGAAAAAGGTGAAATGGTAATGAGGTAAAATCCAATTCCAAACGCAATAAAAATGCTTCGCTTAAAATAATAAATAGCCGCGCCAACCAAAACTAAATGAAGCAGAAAAGATAGTATCACAGGAAAACTTGTGAGTGGCAGCACTTCAATTTCTTTGTACCCATAATAGAAAGCTAAAGGATAAGGCAACACCGTAAGCTTCAAATACTTTAAAAGTGCCGAAGCAGAAAGTGAAAGTCTTTTATCAAAAGGTTTCGGATATTCTGCAATAGGATATTCAGCAAACTCAACAGGTCTATATGATGCCGTTGGTACAATCTTTGGCGCAGCAGTTTTAGAAACTACTTGTTGTGTATTTCTTGAATAATTTGTATTAAAAATACTTTTATAGTTCTCCCGTATAAAAGTAAACTGTGTAGCAATAGCAACTATTGTAAAGAAAACCGTTACATATCTCCAAGTTGAAATTTGTTTAGTGATTGGGCTAAAAAACACTAAGGCAACAAACAAAAAAGCTAGCGCAATTTGGGGAGGAATTTCAACAGCATCAGCAGTAAAAACCGAAGGAAGAAGCAGGCCAACCGCTATTGCAATAATTGAATAGGAAATAATTCTACGATATTTAACTGTACTTTCTGCCCAAAAAAATGCAAGGCTAAATATGGGCAATGCAAAAGCATAACCATACTTACCTTTTAAAAGAGTGGGTATAAGAAATGGAATAAGCATCGCAGGATGTATCAATCTTAAATTCCAAGCTAAACCAGCATACAGAATCCCAATATTTAGCCAAAATGAATCTCTATTAGTAGAACTAAGCAAGTAGATTTCAAAACTTAGCACGATAAACAATAAAACAATCAGTTTCCTAAATTCCTCAGATTTTGAAAATGCAATAAGTAGAATCATCAAAGCCATCAAAGCCAATAAACTCCACACTAATGCCCCAAAAACTAATACTACAATATTCAATACTGCGATAACGAGTAGCCACCATTTATACTTCAATACTACCTGAGCTAACGAAGTAAAATTTCCGATAAAATACTTTGGCTCGGTTTCGAGAGAAATTTCTTTTGATGCCGTTGTTTCCTTTTTTAGTTCTGAAATAATTTTTTTTCCATACTCATAAATTGCTTCATAATAAAACGCGGCAACTAAAAACAAACTACCAAGCACCAAATATAACTGCTGTAAAAAAGAAAATGTTTCTATCCAAAATGCTGCAAATAATGCAAGTCCAAGTGTAGCCAACAATGGCTTTACATTGTGTTGTTGCTTTAGCAAAACAATAATTGAAAGCGGAATAACAACAACAAATGGCAACACTGTTACCTTGCTTCCCATTGCCAAATTAAAGAGTAGCAGCATGGAGAAAATTCGCCACCACTGCTTAGTTAAGCTAAACTTTATTGCCTCTTTAAATGCTAGAAATGTAAACAAAAGCGCAAAAATTTCATCGCGATTTTTTATGCTAGCAACCACTTCGGTGTGGGCTGGGTGTAGTGCAAATAAAAGTGTTACAGATCCTAAAATATATTCATTTGCTAAAGGAAAAAGTTGCTTTAAAAGTGAAAACGAAACGGCAATTAAAATCAGGTAAAGCACTAAATTTACAAAGTGGCTCATACCTGCCGATTCACCAAAAAACTGATGCTCTATTGCAAAAGAAATATGAACTATAGGGCGGTACTCATAAGAATAAATATCTGCTTTAAAATAAGGTGATTTTAAAATTTCAGGAATGGCAGAAATACCTTTCGAAGTAAGCGGATGATGTATGGTAACAATCTCATCGTCCATACTGTAATCGTTCAGCAACGTATTTGCAAAAACTAAAAACACAATGCCTAGCAATGCAACCAGCAATTTATTTTTAGTAAAAAAAGAAGAAGTTGATACAGAAGAGGCTTTAGCCATTTCAATACATAAAATCGTGTGAGGGTCAAAGAAAGAAGAAAAAGAGGAAAAAGCTAATATGCTTTAAACGAACATACTGCAAGTTTATATTTTTATTTCCTTCGCTCATTCAATTTATATCTAAACATGATGAACAATATATTTTTCCAACGTATCGTTTTGGCGCTTATCGTTTTTGGTTTCACAAATAATTCATACACACAAACCTTAAAAAGCCGACCTAAATTAGTGGTAGGAATTGTGGTGGACCAAATGCGCTGGGATTATCTTTATCGCTATTCCGAAAAATATACCGCAAATGGCTTTAAAAGATTGTTAGGAGAAGGCTACAGTTGCGAACAAACTTACATCAACTATTTCCCAAGCTACACCGCTCCGGGACATACTGCAATTTATACCGGAAGCGTGCCTGCTGTTCATGGCATTGCTGCCAACGATTGGTTCGAGCGCACCGAAAACAAAGTAGTTTACTGCACTTCCGACACAAGTGTACAATCAGTTGGAGGGAGCAAAAAAGCAGGGCAACAATCGCCACACAGACTTTACACCACAACCATTTGCGATGAATTGCGCTTAGCCACAAACTTTAAGTCGAAAACAGTAGGTATTGCCTTAAAAGATCGAGGCTCCATTTTACCCGCAGGGCAAGCTGCAAATGCTGCGTATTGGTTTGATGGAATTTCAGAAAATTGGATTACAAGTACCTACTACATGAAAGAACTGCCTGCATGGGTGCAAAAATTTAATGCAAAAAAGCTACCTGCAAAATATGTAAAAGAAAACTGGAAAATGCTCTTAGATGCTTCACAGTACCACGAAAGCACCGAAGACGATAAATGGTACGAAAGACCTTTTCCTAACGAAGAAAAACCAGTTTTTGAGCACAAAGTTTCCGAAATAAAAAACCAACCACTTGCCGAAGCAATAAAATCTATTCCCTATGGAAATACGCTTACAGCAGAATTTGCAAAAGCAGCTATTGAAGGCGATACACTTGGCAAACGCGGCACAACAGATTTTTTAACCGTGAGCTTTTCTCCTACAGATTATATCGGACATCAGTTTGGCATTAACGCCATTGAAACAGAAGATACTTACATTCGTTTAGATAAAGAAATAGCTTCGTTTATAGACTTTTTAAATGAAAAAGTAGGCAAAGGCGAATACCTGCTCTTTTTAACTGCAGACCACGGTGGCGCACATGCTGTAGGCTTTAATAAAGAAAACAGAATACCGGCAGGAAACGTTTCAGAAAAAGAAATTTTTAATATGGCAGATTCTGTACTTCAACTGCATTTTCAAAAGAAAAACTTAGTGAGTGCAGTAGTAAACCAACAGCTTTATTTAGACCACAATAATTTTGTAAAAGAAAAATTAAGCACCAAAGAAGCGTGCGAAATTTTAATTCCTGTGCTAAGCAAAATTGCAGGCGTGGATAGAGTTGTAGCTTACGAACAACTTTCTGAAACTACGCTCACACCTTGGTTTAAAGAATGTTTAAGCAATCAATATAAACCATTGCGCACTGGAGATTTACAATTACTTTACCACCCTGCTTGGATGGACGATTGGGCAGTGAAAGGAACAACGCACGGCAGTATTTTCCCTTACGACACACATATTCCACTTGTGTTTTACGGCTGGGGTGTGAAGCATGGTGAAACAGTATCAAAAACCTACATCACAGATATTGCACCAACCATTGCAGCACTTTTAAAAATTCAGATGCCAAACGGAGCAACAGGCACACCTATTACCGATTTATTTAAATAGCTGAAAACATTTTTTACCGCTTCGCAGTAATAAAAATAGATTGACTTACTTTGTTTACCAACGGTATTTTTTCAAGTACCGAACCAATGGCAATAGAAGGAGAAATTAAACTATCGGGAATGCCTGGCAACAAAAAATCAAGGTATTTTATATCAATATTCTTGTAACCTGCCTTTGTTAGTTTTTCTATTGCAAAACTTTTTGAAAAAGCCATTTCATCTGGCTCTAAATTTGCCTTTTTCCGAAGTGCTGCGTAAGAAAAAATTAGATAAATGTATGGGTTGTAAATATTGGGCTCCCAAAAAATAATCTTTCCATTTTCCTTTAGCAGACTTCGCATATTGGCACATGCTTCATCTAAGTGATAATAAAGATGATGCAAAATTCCATTACCAATAATATAATCAAAACGCTCGCCTTTGAACTGTTCTGCCTTATTAAAATCTAAAATATCGTATCGAAGATTGGGTAATTTGTAAGTTTCATTTGCACCATCAATAAACGGCTGGCAAATATCGGTTCCTAAAACTTTCATTCCCGTTTTTTGTGCCACATAAAACGACACATCGCCAATGCCACAGCCAATTTCCATCACACTTTTTTCAGGGCTTTGCTGCATTTCGGCAATAATTTTATCTGCTCTTCTTTCAGATCTAATACGGGTTGCTTTGCTATCGCTCCAACCTTGGTTGTAGCCTCTATCATCAATAATACTTCTCATGCTTCGACCTGAAAATCTTATGTTTTATTTATGAAGCAAAACTACGCAATTAGCAATAAGTACAAAATGATATACTTGGCAGGTAAACTTTATACACCTAAAAGTTCAACACACATTACTATTTCCACCTTGCTAAAGGTTCAACAGTTAAATCTGAAAATTCTTTTTCTAAATACTTAAAATAGCCTGAAATAGCAATCATTGCAGCATTATCGGTGCAATATTCAAACTTAGGAATGTAACAGGCAAGCTGAAATTTTCGTGCAGTTTCTTCAAACCTTTTTCTCAAAAGTGAATTAGCGCTCACACCACCGGAAAGCGCAATTTCTTTCACACCTGTTTCTTTAATGGCTTCTTCAAGATTTGCAATAAGCATTTCAACTATCGTATGTTGAATTGATGCACATAAATCATTCAAATTTTCAGCAATAAAATTTGGATTCAGCTTTTCTTGTTTCTGTAAAAAATAAAGTACTGAAGTTTTTAAACCACTAAAACTAAAATTTAAACCACCTGCTTTTGGCATGGCAAATTTAAAAGCCTGCGCATTGCCGAGTTGCGCATATTTATCAATCAAATGCCCTCCCGGATAAGGCAATCCAAGCATCTTAGCTGTTTTGTCAAATGCTTCTCCCGCAGCATCATCAATAGTTTCGCCAATAATTTTAAAAGTATTGTGGCTTTGAACTAAAACCAACTGCGTGTGCCCACCGGAAACAGTTAAACACAAAAATGGAAACGTAGGACTCGCGTCAATAAAATGCGCGAGAATGTGTGCATGAATGTGATTAACTTCAATTAAAGATACACCAAGCGCAAGCGATAAACCCTTTGCAAACGAAGTTCCAACCAAAAGTGAACCAATCAATCCGGGGCCGCGTGTAAACGCTATAGCGTTAATATCTGTTAGTTTCTTACCACTTTTTTTAACTGCCGCATCTATCACAGGTATAATATTTTGTTGATGCGCGCGCGATGCGAGTTCAGGAAACACTCCACCCCATTGCTCATGTATGGATTGTGAAGCAGTGATGTTGGAAAGAATTTTCCCATTTTCGCATAAAGAAACGGCTGTGTCATCGCAAGATGACTCTATGCCGAGAATAATAATTGACACGTGCGCAAAAATAAACTTGAAAAACAAATAATTGCTTAGAAAAACATTTCGCTTCTTACTAACCTTTATTTTAGTGCTGTTCATGTTAGCAATGGCAGTGCTAGTGGTATTTGATATTCCTGCCGTTCAGAATTACTGCGCACACAAAGCCGCCAATTTTCTTTCTGAAAAATTAAATACAGAAGTAAAAATAGGTACACTTAGAATTTCTCCTCTCCGCAATATTATTTTACAAGATGTGCTAATTAAGGACTTGAACAACGACACCATGATTGCCGCAAGAAAATTAGATGTTAGTTTTAGTGGCAGGGCACTTTTTAAAAAAGAAATTTTGGTGAAAAATATTTCCTTAGATCGAGCATATTTTCACTTACAAAGAGATACTAATGGCTTATTAAATCTCAACAAACTTTTTGGGCTAAAAAAGAAAAAACAGAAACAGAAATCAACCTTTAATTTAAAAGTAGAAGCGAATGAATTAAGCTTGCTAAACACACACTTCGATTATACTGATAAATTTGGTGGAACTATTGTAAACGTAGAGGTAGAAAGACTTGCTGCAAAAATTAACGACTTAGGTTTAAAAACAGGACGCATGAATGTGCATTCACTCACCTTAGTGCGACCTGTTGTGGATATAGTTATCAATCCGCTGCAACCTAAAAACCCGAGCGACACGCTCAAGGCGGTACACTTTATGATTGGCGAAACCAAAATTGATTTTGGCAATGTGGTTCTTGCCGATGCAAGCGTAAAAATAAACAACATACAAAAGCCCTACATTTATCCGGGAATGGATTACAACCATTTAGATATTCGCAATATAAATATAAACGTAGAAAAAGGCTGGCTGAATCGCGATACAATTGTTGCAAGCGTGAGAAAAATTTCGGCACAAGAAAAATGCGGTTTAGTACTCAGCAGTCTTCGCACACAAGCTATTGTTACTACCCAGAATCTTGAATGTAAAAAACTGCTATTGCAAACGCCAAACAGCTATGTTTCAAAATATATTTATCTGCAATATTCTCACTTCCACGACTTCACTAAGTTCATTACCGGAGTGCGCATGAAAGGTGATTTTGTAAACAGCAAAATATCGCTAAAAGACATCAACTTTTTTGCAAAAAAGCTCACTGCAATGGAGCATAACACCGTTTACCTAACGGGAAATATTGATGGAAGAGTGAATAACCTGCGCGGCAGAAATGTAGTATTGCGAACTGGCACTTCTACGTATTTTAAAGGAAACTTTTTCACTTATGGATTGCCGGATGTGTTTGAAACCTCTCTAAATTTAAGAGTAAACCAATTGGTAACAAATGCAAGAGATATTCACACTTTTCTGCCAACTGTTACCTTGCCAAAGAATATTGAAAACCTTGGAAACATAAGGTTTACCGGCAACCTTGATGGATTTTTAACTGATATTTTTTCTCAAGGAAAACTCACTACAACAATTGGCTCTGCAACTACTAATTTGAATTTTAGATACGATAAAAAATTGCAGGTAGCTTCTTACAAAGGCAACTTAGCATTGCAAGATTTTGACCTTGGAAAATTTACTGGAAACACCTCCACTTTAGGCACTATTACCGCAGTAGCCGACATAAATGGCAAAGGCTTAAAATTAGATGAAATTGATGCTCGAATTGATGGAACGATTCAAAGCATTTTTCTAAAGCAATACAACTACCAAAATGCTTCTGTAAATGGCTTTTTCAAGAATAGCACTTTTATTGGGAAGCTCAATATCCGCGACCCAAATATTGGTTTAGATTTTGATGGAATGGCAAATTTTAATCGGAAAGAACCGGAGTTTAATTTCACTTCTACAATCACCGGTGCCAATTTGAAAGCATTGAACTTAACCAAGAGAGATTTAACTGTGAGCGGAGAAATTTCAAGTAATTTTCTTGGAAAAGGAATTGATGATATTTCAGGAACTATTGTGCTTAGAAATTTAAGTTTATCCAATGCAGATACTAATGCAAGCGTAGATTTTATTCAGTTACAAGCTTACAACGAAGGCGATGGAAAGAAGTCTTTAATTCTAAAAAGCAAAGTATTAGAAGCTGAATTAGATGGTTATTTCAACTTTACAAAAATAGTTGGCGCACTAAAAAACATAGCGCAAAGAACATTCACAAACGATGTTCCATTTAGAATGGAAAGTGCAGGAACAGATGCGTTTAATTTTAGTGCCAGAATTTACGAACCAGGTGCGCTTACGCAATTTATTCATCCTAAATTTAAGTTGATTCGAAATTCTAAAATTGACGGAACTGTAAATGCACAGCTCAATCAAATTTCTTTCAATGGATTTGTACCGGAGTTTCAATATGGAAATATCACTGTGCAACGAACCAATTTCTTCTCAGGAATTATTGATAAAGAATTAAACGCTTTCCTTTCGTGCGACAATATTTATTTATCGGATAGTTTACTTGCGGATAGTGTGCAAATTGAAGCGCACAACGAGGTAAATGGCTTTTTGCTCAAATTTTATGCCTTAGATAAAAACCATATAAACAAGGTAGATTTAATTGCAGATTTATATCCGCAAAGCAATAGCTTAAAAATACAAATGCGTCCTTCAGAAGTTTGGCTATCCAACAAACTCTGGCAGTTTTCGCCTAACAACGAAATTGAAATTGCAGGCAGAAAAATCACTTCAAAAAACTTTGTCTTTGCAAACAATGAACAAAAAATTTCGCTCGATGCTTATTTGAAGAATGACACTTCAACTTCTTTCAATATCAACTTAAACAAGATTATACTCAGCGATTTCACTAAAATATTTATGCCAAAAGATGCAGGAATAAATGCAGAAATAAATGGCATTGCAAAAATTGAAGATGTATTTTCTATTCCTTCAGTAATTGCTGATGTTACTGCTTCTAATGTGATGCTTGGCGAAGTTTCTATTGGTGATATTGAATTGCAAAGCAAGTTACTGCAAGCACAAAAACAGATTGCGTTAAACCTACAAGTAAAAGGTAATGGAAATGATATTTCAGGCAATGGATATTACTCTATTGACCCTGCAAATCCTGAGGTAAATCTTGCTTTCAATCTGAATAATTTAGCCTTAGATTTTCTAAACTATCCCTACTTTAAACGCTACGTAATAAATACTTTTGGCAATGCCAACGGACAACTTCAGCTCAAAGGAAAACTTCCTAAATTAGCACTCACTGGAACTTTAAAAGTTGATACTGCTTCAACAACCGTAAGCTATTTAAACACCAAATATTCGTTGAGCAAACAAACAGTTACACTCACTGAAAACAATATCAATATCAATAACATTACTGTTCAAGATTTAAACAACAACAATAATTACACCGCTACTGCAAACGGAAAAATTTATCACTCATGGTTTAGAAATTTCGGTATTGATTTAAAAGTAAATACTGCCAATGCCATGATGCTAAACACAAATGAAAAACTAAATCCTGTCTTTTATGGTTCAGCCTACGCAGCCGGAAACATTACATTTAAAGGGCTGTTTAATGATATGACCATACGCGCCAATGTAAAAACAATGCCGGGTACACATGTGAATTTACCCATTAAAAACACTAAAGAAACAGGAAGATACACGTTCTTTCAATTTGTAGATAAAAACATTGACACCATAAAAATTGAACCTAAGCAAAAACTAAAACTTAATGGACTTACTTTTATTTTAGAATTAGAAGCAACTCCTGATGGCAAAATAGATATTGTGTTAGATCCTGTTGCAGGAGATATACTTTCTACTACAGGAAGTGGAAATATTAAACTTGAAATACCAAAAGCCGGAGATATAACTATCTACGGAACCTATGAAGTAAGCAAGGGCGATTATTTGTTTACACTTCAAAACATCATCAACAAGCGATTTAATATTGAGCAAGGCGGAACTATAAACTTTACGGGCGATATTTATCAAGCGCAATTAGATGTAAATGCAGTGTATGGCGTTAGAACTTCACCTTATGATTTGATTAGCGACTTTTTTGAACATAGCAAAACAGGAAGCGGCAATTCATCAACATCAGAAACTGAAATTGAAACCCGCGCCAGAAGAAGAATTCCGGTTAAATTATTGATGCACTTAACTGGTGTTCTTTCCACGCCAAATGTTGCATTTGATATTCAAACTATTGACCCAGACCCAAGCATTAAAAATTTGATTGAAAATAGATTACAAGTGATTAGAACCAACGAAACCGAACTAAACAAAGAAGTATTTGGTTTATTGATAATGAACCGTTTTTTACCAACAGGCAACACACTAAACAATGCCATTGGTACAAATGCAATCGGTGGGGGCGTAGCAAATACTTTAGGCGAATTCGTTTCATCACAACTTTCGCTTTATCTCAATAACTTCTTCTCGAATTTTGTAAACGATTTTGATGTAAATTTTGGTTATCGTCAATACAACCAACAAGGTGCTACAAACGGCACAGGAACTGACGATGCAGCATCTGATACCAGAAGAGAATTACAACTTGCTTTAACTAAACGTTTCCTTAATGATAGACTTGCGCTAACTGCCGGAGGCAATGTGGATTTTGGTAATGCAACTGTTGCAAACACTACCGGCACAGGAACAAGCAGAGTGCAAACAGCTAACGTAGCAGGCGATTTTCAATTAGAATATAAACTCGATAAAGATGGTGTTTGGCGGGCCAAAGTTTTTAACCGAACTGATTACGACAATTTCACTTCCAGAAATATAAATAGAACCGGTGTGGGGCTAACCTTCCGCAAAGATTTTGACAAGTTTAAAGACCTATTTAAAAAGCGTAAGAAGAAAAAAAACAAATCAAAAACTCCTGATGCCACTATACAAGAAGAAGAAAACCAAGAAGACAATACTCCCTAATTTGGGCAATTTTATTTGCTAAAACTCGAATTTTTTAGCGGTGCTACCAGCCAATTATACACATAGCAGCCAATGCAAATTTTGAAGCCAGATTCTAATACTGCGCAAAAAATCAATATCCCTCCTACTGCATGTGCGGCAACATCTAAACCGAGATAAAACAAGATAAAAATTGCAAAGGAAAACACTGCACCAATTCCGGCAGCAAACTTTTTGGGCGCTGCAAAAATCGGTATTGATTTTATGCCAAACCGGGCTTTGATAGTTTTTGCTGCTAATGCCAATGGCGATGGCAAATAAGTGAATGAGCGAATGGCAAAATCAACACCTAAGAGTATTGCCAACACATAGTATTGAGTTGCTAAAGTAACAGCTGTGATTACAACTACTTCTGCTGCAACTATTCTTACCATATTTTCTTCTACATACATTTTACTGTTAAACGAATTGCTTACGATTTTACTTCCATTTTCTTCTGTACTTCTTTCCATTTTTAGTTTGTATTTTAAGTTTAATTCAAAAAAAAGCCCCACAACTGTGAGGCTTTAAAAACATCTTTTACAATGCAAGAGACAAATAGCTATGCCCACCAATAGCTTATCCACTGTGCTTTACAGCAGCAGCAACAACAACAAATGGTGATATTTTGGCTATTCAATTTCATACGATTGTGAGGCGAATATAACTGCTAATATTTCTTGCGCAACAGTAATTTTTTACTTCTATAAACTATTTCAATGTGGTGTTAATTCTTCTTTCAAAAATTTAGCGGTATGGCTTTCTTTATTTTCACTCACTTCTTCAGGCGTTCCTTGTGCAATTATTGTTCCACCTCTAAAACCGCCCTCCAACCCAATATCAATAATATAATCAGCTACTTTTATCACATCTAAATTATGCTCAATAACTAAAACTGTATTTCCTTTCTCAACTAATCTTTGCAACACAGTTAATAGCACTCGAATATCTTCAAAGTGTAAACCTGTGGTGGGTTCATCTAAAATATAAAACGTTTTCCCGGTATCTCGTTTGCTTAATTCGGTTGCAAGTTTCACACGCTGTGCTTCGCCTCCGCTAAGCGTTGTACTACTCTGCCCTAAACGTAAATAACCCAACCCAACTTCCGCCAATGTATTTAGCTTAGGAAAAATTGCAGGAATGGCTTCAAAAAATTCGAGTGAATCGGCAATTGTCATGTTCAACACATCACTAATGCTTTTTCCTTTGTAGCGCACTTCCAAAGTTTCGCGGTTATAGCGTTTGCCGTTACACTTTTCGCAAAGCACTTCCACATCGGGCAGAAAGTTCATTTCTATCACCTTCATTCCGCCTCCGTGGCATTCTTCGCATCTTCCACCTTTCACATTAAAAGAAAATCTGCCAGGCTGATAACCTCTAATTTTTGCTTCAGGAAGTTGCGCGTATAATTTTCTTATTTCATCAAAAACTTTGGTATAAGTAACCGGATTGCTGCGTGGGGTTCTACCAATTGGGCTTTGGTCTATTTCTATTACTTTATCAATATGTTCAAGCCCTTTTATTGCCCTGTATTCTAAAGGTTTTAAGTTGCTTCTGTAAAAGTGCGAAGAAAGAATCGGATAAAGTGTTTCGTTTATCAATGTAGATTTTCCACTGCCGCTTACGCCTGTAACACAAATAAAAGTTCCCAATGGAAACTTGGCTGACATGTTCTTTAAATTGTTGCCATTTGCACCGATGAGTTCTAAAAAATTTCCATTACCTTTTCTTCTTTCTTTAGGAATTTCTATTCCTTTTTTACCATTCAAATAATTAGCTGTTATTGTGTTTAACTTCGCAAATTCTTTAGGTTCACCATGTGCAACAATTTTGCCTCCATGCTCTCCGGCAGCCGGCCCAACATCAATAAGATAATCACTTTCAAGCATTATTTCTTTATCGTGTTCAACTACCAAAACGCTGTTGTTATTCTTTGCAAGTTTGCGCAATGCTTGAATTAACTGTCTATTATCGCGCTGATGCAATCCAATACTTGGTTCATCAAGAATATAAGTAATACCACTGAGTTCTGCACCAATTTGAGTAGCTAAACGAATACGCTGCGACTCGCCACCGCTCAAGCTTTTTGCAGGTCGGTCTAATGCCAAATAATCTAAACCTACATCTAAAATAAAACCAATACGCGCACGAATTTCTTTGAGTAATTCGCGAGAAATGGTCTGCTGGCGTTCGCTTAAGCGCGGCTCAACTTTACTAAACCATTCTGCCAAAACACTAATATCCATTGCAGATAATTCTCCAATATGTTTACCGTCTAACTTAAACCAAAGTGCTTCTTTTTTTAAGCGATAGCCGTTACAACTTGGGCAAGTTACATTTGTCATAAAACCTTCGGCCCAAGAGCGAATACTTTCGCTTGCCGTGAAGCGAAAACAACGCTTGAGCATATTCACCACACCACCTTCATAAATTGAATACCAACGCGGGTCTTGGTCGTTTACATCTTCTAAATCTTCTTCCAGCAAAATACCATTCTCTGTACCATAAAGTATGCGGTGATAAATTTCAGCAGGCAACTTTTTTATAGGGGAATTTAGGCTAAAATCATATTGCTTTGCAAGCAATTCCAACTCGCGAAAAAGTCCTGCTTCGCGCTTTTCGCCAAGAGGTAAAATACCTCCTTGATTAATGCTCAAATTTTTATCGGGAACAATCACTTCTTCTTTCACTTCGTGAACTACACCCAAGCCATTGCAAGTGCGGCAAGCACCATAAGGTGAGTTAAAAGAAAATGTATTAGGCGAAGGTTCTTCGTAAGAAATACCCGAATCCACGCACATTAAATGCTTGCTAAAACCTGAAATTTCATTGCTATCAGCATCAAGTACTTGCATAAAGCCTTTGCCCTGCCGCATACATAGCTGTACGCTTTGGCGAATACGGTCTATAACATCCGGTTCTACCTCCAAACGGTCTATTATTATTTCAATATCGTGAACCTTAAAACGGTCTAATTGCATTTTGGGTTTCACCTCCAGCACTTCACCATCTACACGCACTTTTAAGTATCCTTGTTTGCGAATATTTTCAAACAATTCGCGGTAATGCCCTTTTCTACCACGCACTGCCGGAGCAAGTAACATCACTCGTTTTCCTTTGTATTTTTCAAGTAAGTGTTGAATAATTTGCTCTTCAGTAAACTTCACCATTTCCTTGCCTGTGGCATAAGAAAAAGCTTGTGCCGTTCTTGCATATAGCAATCGGATAAAATCGTAAATTTCGGTAATGGTGCCAACTGTAGAGCGCGGGTTGCGGTTGGTACTTTTTTGCTCTATAGAAATAACTGGCGACAAACCTGTTATTTTATCTACATCGGGGCGCTCCATGCTACCAATAAACTGACGTGCATAGGCTGAAAAACTATCCAAATATCTGCGCTGACCTTCAGCATAAATAGTATCGAAAGTGAGTGAACTTTTACCGCTGCCGCTAATGCCGGTAATCACCACCAATTTATTTCTTGGAATTGAAACATCTATATTTTTCAAATTATGCGATCGTGCACCAAAAACTTCAATCGTTTGCGGCTCCAAGGGCGAAAGCGAAATTTCATTATTTATAGTTTCGGCAAGTTCCGCTATATCGGGATTATTCTTTTCGGTAGTCTCTGGAATTATATTACTCTTTTTTAACATAGAACCTGCGAAAATAATAATAGAAACCTAACAAATTTCAAATCGAACTATCTGTTTGGGAATTATTATTAAAAGCACAAAAATAAATGTGAAGTAAAATACTAATTTCGCACAGTGGAGTGGTTATTTATTATCCTTATACTTTCGCTGATTGCATTTTTTTCGGGTATAGAAATTGCGTTTATTTCTGCCAACAAATTACGTATTGAACTTTTAAAAGAGAAAGACAATACTTCAGCTGCAATTATGGCGCGATTTAATCGCGAACCGGCTAAATTTATTAGTACTTTATTAGTTGGTGTAAATATTTGTTTGGTGGCATTTGGCAACATTGCTTCCAGTATTCTTTCGCCTGATAACTTTAGTTTTTTACCTCAAACCGAAGTGCTTTTATTGATTGTACAAACGGTAATTACCACATTTGTAGTTTTAGTTTTTGGCGAGCTTTTACCCAAAATTCTTTTCAGGGTAAACTCCGATGCCACCTTGCTTTTTTTTGCCTATCCGGTCTATTTTGTTTACATTATTTTAAAGCCAATCACCAATTTATTTCACTGGATTTCGCGCCATATTATTTCTTTCTTTGTCCACAAAAACTATACAGAACAACACACTGGATTTACCGAAGAAGACTTAGAATATTTAGTAAAAGAAACTGCTGCCAACGAAATAAAAGAAGCAGATGAAACTGATGAACTGAACAGTGAAATTTTTGAAAAAGCACTTTACTTGCGCGAAGTGAAAGTGCGCAACTGCATGATACCGCGCACTGAAATTGCAGCAGTTGATATTACTTCCGGATTAGCTGGCGTACACAAAAAAATTATCGAAACAAAACATTCGCGCATTTTTGTTTTTAAAGATTCTATTGATAATATTTTAGGCTACATACACCACTTTGATTTACTAAAAAAGCCTGAAGACCTAAGTACAATTTTATGGCAACCTTTGGTGGTGCCGCAAACCATGAATGCGCGCGATTTACTTACTGCTTTCACCAAACAGAAAAAAAATATTGCCTGGGTAGTTGATGAATATGGCGGCACTGCCGGCATTGTTACGCTCGAAGATATTATGGAAGAAATTTTTGGTGAAATTGAAGATGAACACGACAACGAAAATTTTACCGAAAAACAAATTGATGAAAACACTTTTGTTTTTTCTGCAAGATTAGAAATAGACTATTTGAACGAAGAATACGCACTCGATTTACCGGAAGGCGACTACGAAACTTTGGGCGGTTTACTTATGCAGGAATACGAAAATATTCCTGAACAAGGTGAAGAGTTTGAGATTGAACATTACAAAGTTCGTATATTAAAAGCAACCGACCGCAAGGTTGATTTAGTGAAGCTTTCCAAACTTATACAAGAGCAAAAAAACTAAGCTATTTCATCTGCTTTTACTTCTTCTAATTACAGAATAGCAGGAAAAGAAAAATTTTCTTTAACAAAACATTTCTAAATACAGAGTTTAATTCTTAATTCGCCCAAAATAAATCATATCGTTATGAAGGACTATATAAAACACTTTTTATTCGGCATTCTTTGCTGCGCTACTTTGGTTTTAACTGCACAAAACAAAGACATTGATAAAGGTAAAGAAATTTTAGCCAAAGCAATGGCAGAAAAAGACAATGCAAAAAGCGGAGAACTTGTTACCAAAGCAAGAGAATTACTAATGAAAGGCGGTTTGAAATCACCTCAAATTTCAGAACTTTTAGGCAATGCATATTTAGAGAAAAAAGACTTTACCCGTGCTGCAAGTTCATTTAGCGCAGCAGGAAAAGAAGAACGCAAAGTTGGCTTTAAAAAATTGGCTTATTTACAATTAGAAGATGCTTTTGCTACCACAGACCCAAAAATGGAAGCTAAAACTTTAAGAGCAGCAATGAGTGCTTTTACCAAAGCTGATGCACTTGCTGAAGGTTCACGCGCAGCAGGCGACAAATACTACGATAAAGGTCAAATCGATAACGCCTTAGTATATTACATACAAGCAGATGCTAAAGATAAAATTGAAAAAGTTGCTACGGATTACAAAGCAAAGGGAGACGATATTAAAGCTGCCGAGACCTATTTATTAGCCAAAAATGAAAACGGATATAAATCTGCTGGCGATATTTATTTTGCAAAAAAAGACTATGAAAGAGCATTCGATGCTTACTATAACGGTAAAATTACAGAAGGCTTAATAAAATATGCCAACCAATTACTTGCAAGCGGAAAAACAGAAGAAGGCGAGCAAATGTTTGGCAAAGTTGCAGAAGCATATATCAACAAAGACGACAAAGCAAGTGTGCTAAAAATGGCCGAAGAACAACTAAAAAAGAACAACTTCAACTTAGCAACAACTTTATTCGACAAAGCCGGTGAAGATGTAAAAGCCAATAAATACAGAGCTTACACCAAAGTAATGGAATTTAGCTTTGATGAAGCCAAAACATTATTAGAAGCAAATGGTGAAGCCTCTTTAGCAAATGCAATTACTACTAATATGAAATTTTTATCGCCTTTGGCAAATTGTAATTACACTTTAGATGAAATTAAAAAAGCAGAACCGCAAATTGACTATTCAACTGATGAAAGTGGCAACAGAACTGCAAATAAAGCTGATGTGCAAGCATTAGAAACCTACTACAAAACAAGTAAAGATGCTATTGTAGGTGAATTGTACAAAGTATCTGCAAACGTTTCTAAAATTTCAGACCCGGAACTTAAAAATTTAATGCGCTTGCGTTTCTTAAAATACCAAGCAACCGGAAAGGTTCTAAACCCAGAGTCATTTGCTATTAAATTGCAAAAACCACAAGTAAGTTTTAAAGATGCAATACTATAAGTTCATAAAATCTTAAATAAAATTTAAAAAACGCTTTCTTTCGCAGAAAGCGTTTTTAGTTTAAAGCATGCACCAAACAGAAACTATTTTTGTTGAACAACTCAGCACAGAAATATTCTCAAAATCGAAGAAAATATTTCTACTTGCCGATGAAAATACTGCCCAGTTTTGTTTCCCTAAAATTAAAAAAAGCAGCAGTATAAAAACCATCATTTTCCCTGCAGGAGAAAAGCATAAAAACATTATTACACTCACAAAAATATGGGAAGAATTAGCACTAAATTTTGCTGATAGAAATAGCCTTATCATAAATGTGGGCGGTGGCGTAGTTTGCGACATCGGAGGATTTGCAGCCGCTACTTACATGCGTGGAATTTCCTTTATTCATGTGCCTACTTCACTTTTGGCAATGGCAGATGCCGCACACGGCAACAAAACCGGAATTGATTTATTGAACTATAAAAACATGATTGGAGTTTTCGCTCAGCCTGATTATGTTTTTATTTATCCTGAGTTCTTAAAAACGCTTCCAAAGCGAGAATTACTAAGCGGTTGGGCGGAAATAGTGAAGCACTACATCATTGCTGATGCTGCTGCATTTCACAACTTATGGAAAGAGAACACAAAGATTACCTCAATAGCAAATTGGCAACCTATTTTAGAAAAAGCAATTCGCATAAAACAAACCATTACCAAGCGAGATCCATTAGAAAAAAACATTCGCAAAACGCTCAATTTCGGGCACACTATTGGTCATGCTATTGAAAGCACATTTCTAAATTCAAACAATAATTTACTACATGGCGAAGCTGTGGCAATTGGCATGTTGATTGAAACACTCATTGCCGAAGACTTAAAACTAATACAAACAGAGGAGGCTGAAAAAATATATGATGTACTCACCAACACATTTGAAATTCGACCAAAGATTTTGCCTATTGCAGAGATAATTAAAACTATGCAGCACGACAAAAAAAATCAAAATGATGTACTGCAATTTTCGTTGCCAAACCGAATTGGAAATTGCTTATACAACTGCGAAATTTCTGAAGACAATATTCTAAAAGCCATCGAAAAATATAATGAGCACTATACAACTAAATAAAATAACCACAATTCCATTTCAATATAATCCTAAGCTGCCCAGTAGCAAAAGCATGAGCAATCGCGCTTTAATTCTACATAAACTAAGCAACGGAAGAATTACAATCACCAATCTTTCTGAAGCAAACGACACTAAACTTTTGTGGAATTTACTTAACTCAGCCGAAACTATTTTAAATGCCGAAGATGCTGGAACCACTGCACGATTTTTAACTGCATACTGTTGTGTTGTAAATCAAAATGCAACTATCACAGGCACAGAAAGAATGAAGCAGCGACCAATAAAACCATTGGTAGATGCGCTTTCTAATATAGGTTTCAATATTCAATATACAGAAAAAGAAGGCTTTGTTCCAGTACAAATTTCAGCTCTTGAAGATTGGAAAAACATAAAAAACGAAGTTGAAATTGAAGCCGGAATCAGCAGTCAATTTATTTCAGCTTTAATGATGATTGCACCAATATTGCCTAAAGCTTTAACCATAAATTTGAAAGGTAATATTGTTTCAGAACCCTATTTAGAACTCACTTTAAAAATGCTGAAACAATGTAAAGTTGAAGCCAAAATGAGTAACAAGCAAATTGTGATTCCCAGCACTCCTTTAGCCACTACAAATTTTGAAATAGAAGCCGATTGGACAAATGCTTTTTACTGGATTGCTTTAGTTTCTCTTCTACCTAAAAGTAAAATTTTGCTGCCGCACCTAAAGCTAAACTCCATACAAGGTGATGCAAAAGCAATTAAATTTCTCAATCTTTTTGGTGTGGAAGCAGAGCAATTTCCAAATGGTGTTAAGTTTAAAAGTAATGGCTTCAATTTTCCAACAAATATTGAAGTTGATTTCAATTTTTCATCGTATCCGGATTTAGCACAAACCTTTATTGTGCTTTGTGCTGCAAAGAATTTACGCGCAAATTTTACAGGGCTTTCTACCTTAAAAATAAAAGAAACCAACAGAGTAGAAGCCATGCAGCAAGAGCTAAAAAAATGTGGTGTAGAATTGGTTGAAACTAAAGATGATTACTATAAATTAAGCGGTAGTTTTCACCTGCCTGCACTGCCGATTTCTACCTACAATGATCACCGAATGGCTATGAGTTTTGCTCCGCTTGCTGCCTTAGGAAATATTACAATCGAAAACCTGGAAGTAGTGCAAAAATCATATCCGGATTTTTGGCAACAATGGCAGCGTTTAGAGTAAGTATATTACAGCGCACCACAATTTTTTAAGCAGGTTTCTATTACCTCTTTTTCTTCACTGCTAAGTGTTGGCAAATGTTGAACTTTCTTTAATAGTTCAACGCTTTTTACGCAGTTATTTTTTCTATAATAAAGCACTCCTAAATTCAATAAAATATTTGGATTGTTTGGGTTTAAACTATTCGCTTTTTCAAAGCAAATAATTGCATTTTCTAAAGCCTCAGGAAGTTGCAATGTCGCTTTGTAGCACTCTGCCAAACTCACCCAAGCATTCACATTATCCGGTGCATTACTGCTTGCTTTTTCAAAAATAGTTTTTGCATTAGCATAAAATCCTTGCTTAAAAAGAATTGTTCCCGCACCCATCAATGCAGGCACATAATTTTCTTTCAATTTTAGTGATTGAGTAAAATACTGTTGTGCTGTTTGAATAAAAATTTCTGAACTGTCTTTGCCCGTGTCAAAACTCTTCTGATAATAAATTTCTCCCATTACCGAAAGTCCTTTCCATGCTTCGTTTGAGCGCGATAATTTATCAGCATATTTCAACGCTAATGCAGGTTGAGCAATATTTAAGTAATACGAAGCAGCAGCAAGATTACTTTCTACAGAAAAATCTTCTTGTACGTGATAAAATGGGTTTACAAAATGATTGATACCCAAAGCTAATTTAGAAGTTGAAGCAAAGCTCATCGGCTGAAACACATCTTGTAACGATGATGTATCCTCACTTTTTACATAAACCGCAGCAATAGCATCTACATATTTTAAGCGAAAACCATTTCCATTTGCCAACCAAATATGTAAATTTCCATACTGCGGACGAAACAATACAGCATAGTTGAAATTATATTTTTTATCTAACTCTTGAAACTTCTCCGGCACTAAAACAGCTTCGGTAAATGTGTCAAAAAATGAAGCAGGAAACACATCTAAATCGCGCAAATCTATAAAGGTTTCAAAGCCTTTAATTTTCCAAAGCAAATACGATGAAGTAAGATAATCTGAAAAACACTTGCCTTGTAAATTTTGCTGTTGAATAAATGCTGCTGCGCCAATTGGATTATAGTCTGGCCGCACTTGCAATCCAAAGCTGTCGCGGCTTTCAACAGTTTTGTAATACACATTTGTAATTACTAAAACATAAAAAAACAATAAAGCCACAGCACTTATTGGTAATAAAAATCGTGCTGAGTTTTTAAATTTTCCAACCACCAAAGAAAGCCCGCAAACAACAACAGGAAAGAGAATTAAATCGAGAAATACAATATTTCTAAATGCCGATTGTACCAAATAAATAAATGCCAAAATCAACAACCAATAGGCAAGAGAATATTCAACAAATTGTTTCTTGCTCTTGACCATTAAAAATGAAACAAAAGCAAGCACAACAGTTAGCAAAGCTAAACCTAACCACGCTTCTTTTTGCCAGTACAGATGCGAGGTAAAAGGTAAAAGCTCTGTAGTGTATTTATTTTCAAAAACTTGATTAAAAATATCGAAGGGTTGCAACAGCATTTTTGCACCATACGGATTAAAGAAAATAGCTGCAATGCTTAGCAAAACTGCCACAAAATGCAATACGTACTTTTTAATTTCAAACTGTTTTAAAATGAGTTTTTGCTCCACAAATGCAGCAACTAAAAATACTAAGTTAATGACTATGCCAATCGCAAACGCTTCATGCACATTTGCCCAAAGGCACTGCAAAGGAATAATCCACCAAATAGCATTTTTACTTCCGTTTCTATACTTCAAATTCAGCCAAAGAAAAACTACGCTTAGCAAGTGGCTACTCATTTCCGGGCGGCCATTTATGCGATAATCTATGCTGATAAAAAGCAGCGGTAGCAGCAGTAAAAACGACTCAAGTAAAAAAGCTTTTGCTTTAAACTGCGCAGCTAATTCAAGGCTAAGTTTATATAGAAAAAACAGCAGCAACAAAAGCATTACTGCTTGAATTAAAAATACATTTTCTGCACCGAAATGTTGGCTCACAAATGCCGCAACAACTTCAAAACCCCATTTAATATTTATCCAAGGTTCTCCTTTTTGTGTATATGAAAAAACATCTTGTGTTGGCACTTTTCCATTCTCTAAAATCCATTCGCCTGTTTTTATTTGCCACCACAAATCGGGCTCACGCAAGCCTTTTAAACTAAGCGCCACAGCACATAATACTGCAAACAAAACCGATATGGTGCGGAGATGTTTCACTACAAATTATTTTGCATCAATTTCTTTACCTTGTAGAATTTCTTTTGTGCCACTAAACTTGTGCACAAATGCAACCAATTTCAAATTATTCAAATTAAGTGTTGGCGGCAAATCTGTTTGATACATCTTCTTCACTACTCGTCCTGCTTCGGTTGTGGTAGTTATTTCATCACCCAAAGCATTGGTTAAAAACACTCTTTGAATATCATTATGCGTATAAAAAGTGTCAATTACATTTCCAGTGTTTAGCTGCGGCTCCACAATGTTGTTTTCAATAATTACCAATGTAATTTTTTGCGCATCTGTAATGGTTGATGTATAGTTTAATTCAACAGTGGCGGTGAGTTTGCGCGAAGCAGAATCTACCATTGAGGAAAGCAAAATATTTACAGGAGAAGTTTTTGTGAGCTCTTGTTGCACACGATTGCTCCAAGTATTTCGAGTATAAAGCAAAGATGTTTGTGAAGAATTAAACGCAAATCTATCAATAGAAGCAGCTGGTTTGTAGCCATCGAAAACTAAATAATCTTGTACTTGCTTTGCCGCCTCAGTTCGTAAATCTTCAGTAGTAAAAGAGAATGGATCACCTAAAAAATCGGTGTGATAACTTATCACAACTAATCTTTCGCCATAAGAGGCTTTTAGTGTTTTAATAATTTGATGACCAGCCGGGCAATTCACACATTGAACCCCTGTAAATTCTTCCATCACCACATTTTTATCTTCGGGAGTTTGTGGTGTTTCTAAATAAGTAGTATCCACCAAAGCTTTACTCTTGCTGCCTAAGTTGATGTTGGGGCCAACTTCTTTACACGAAAAAAGCATTGTAAAAGCAAAAATTACGTTTAACCAAAACAAGCTGCCTACAACATTTTTCATTTACTATTAAAATTTAAAAGTAAAGGTAGAAGAAAACAAAACATAGCCACTTAAAAATGAAACCACAAAAGATATAATTCCTCTTACTGCATTATTTGAATTTCAAAAACTTTGCGCTCTTTATTGCTTAAATAATTATCGCGCAGCCATGAATTTAGAAGTTTAATATGGCGATACTGCAAGCCAAACTCAGCAGCAAAATTTGTGATGTTTGAAATAGAAGAATCAACCGTAATTGTTTTGTAGTTGAATGGTTGATATAAATCATTGGGAGTTAAATTGTAGCCTGCAGCCTCGGGGTTTGAAAAAATCACTTTCATTGCCAACATTCTAAACACATAGCGCGAAGTTTCTTGCGTAAGCAACAAGCTGTAATAATCGCTTACCTGTTGCGTTTCGCAGCGATTCATCATTCCACTCAAACCTAAGTTGTATGAAGCTGCGGCAAGTGTCCAATTTCCTAATTTCTCCTTTGCATTTTTAAGATAAGTGCAAGCCGCACGCGTACTTTTTTCTATGTTATATCTCTCGTCCACATCAGAGCGCACAATTAAATTGTAATGCTTCGCAGTGGTAGGAATAAACTGCCAAAATCCTGCTGCTCCGGCAGGGCTTACCACATCTCGAAAACCGCTTTCTATTAGCGGCAAATATTTAAAATCTGCCGGCACACCTTCTTCTATTAAAATTTTCTCAATAGCGGGAAAATAGCGGTTTGCCAATTTCATGGTGAGCAAAGTATTCGATTGCCAATAAGCATTTATTTGCAACTCTCTATCCAAACGTTCAAAAACTTCAGGGTCGTTTAGTGGCACAGTTTCTCCTGCAAAAGTCATTTCACCCGAAATGCGCAAAGGCTCAATACGCATACCCGTATCAATTTTATTTTGCCATTTAATTCCCGCTGCTTCTTGGCGCGTTTTTTCAAACACATTCACCTTTTTTGATTCGAACCAGTTTAGTTTTTGCAAAGCAAAAGCAGCTCCAAAACCAAAACAAAGGCTCAAAACAACAGCTATAATCAATATCTTTTTTTGCTTCATTCTTAATCTATTTTCTTTTTAAAAACCGGTACTGAAGAGCAAGCTTCACCGTACATAATAGCACGCACATTCTTTGCTAACTTTTGAGCAATAAGCAGATAAGCGCGTTCGTCAATTTGCTTATTGCCGCAACCTTTTACAATAACGCGCTTGCCTTCAAAAAATTCAGTATTGAACGAAAGAATATTGCGCTCTAAAAATATTTGTGAGGCATTTTCAGGCTTACATGCTGCTGCATCTTTAGCGAAAGGTGCTAATTCTGCTGCTAAAACCATATACGCCCAAAATGGCACAATAGCATTGGTGCTGCAATAAACACAAACATATTTTTCAATGTATTGTTTGAAATCAATTTCGCTTATTGCTTTCCTAAAATCATCTTCTTTCAGCAATAAACCTTTAAATAGAAATGTAGCAATATCTATTCCTACAATTTCATTTTCAGTTGGAAAAAATTGTACTAAATCAATTTCTTCCACCGCACGGTTTGTTGCCTTATTTACTATCGGCTGAATTGGATTCATGCCGTAAATGTAGCTAAACTAAAGCATTGCAGTATTTGCTTTAGCAAGGTTTAAAGATTATATCAGAAAATATATTACTACAAACTTCACAAAAAAGAAGAAATAGCTTTTTTAAGGTCGTTAGTAGCAAAGTAAGCAAACCAATGGCATAACACATAAAGCACAGGGCAGCCTAAAAAGTATCTCACCGAATACTTTATTTCCTGCACAAGGCATAGATTTCCTTTTTTATGGAACATGCTGTTCTTTCGGCAATTCCAATCTTTTTAGCCACTATTAGCAAATCTTCTTCATCGGGAGTTCCTTTCCCGTTTATTGTAGTAGTATGGTTTCCATTAAACCCACTACTTGGAAGTAAATCATAAGCCGGTGATAATTTCCACTGCCCATTTTCAAATTGGAATGAAAAATTTTTAGCATGATCGTCTTTATTTCCAATAGCAACATTAAAAACCATAATACGGTAAAGCTGAAGTACTTCCTCCATATTTTTAGTGAGTAAAAAGCAGGCTCGCAAAAGCATTTCATAATCTAAACTTGGAATGCGATAATCAGCATTTAATAACCCTGCGGCACTAATAGTATGTATTCTCTTGGTGGCATTGCGATCAAAGCGCTGCACACCAAAATACCTCTTTTCAAACAAGCATGTGAGCGGCATTTTAATTCCGCACTGTTGGGCTAAAATTGAATAATCATATTCCGTTTTTCCAATATTAGGAGGGTCGGCAGAGGATTTGAATTTTATCAGCCATTCCTCATTTTTTATTTTCAAAAATACTTTTGGCCTTGCTCCTCCCGATGAAGCACCGTTTTTAAAAAGTATGTCTAAACCGTTTCCATGGTATTTTGTTAGTAAAATTTTCTCTGCATCTTTTGCTAATATATTCAAATCGTGCGTAGTTGCTTTTTCGGTTATACTCCAATCCGGCACATATTCCAAAGCGCCACGTCCACTACTTCCAATAATTGCCAAACGCTGCAATTGGTTTAATTTATCAACTTCAATTCCATTCTTTTTTAAATACCTATCTAGTAGCAAACTTCCCCAACCATCAGGCAGGCTATCATTAAAAACTCCAAAGTTACCTGAGAATGGATTTGGTTTAGCAACAAAAACTTTACGCTCAAGTGGAAGGTGAAAGGGAGAAATTGAAAAACCATTTTGCAAGAACGCAGCATCATACTGAAATGCACATAAATTTTCATGCGTTAAAGCCAGCACCCCTACTTTTTCTTGGTTGCAATAAACTTCCAATCGCTCTATTTTACTTATTCCCAGAGGCACGTTTTCTAAATTTTAATTGGTTTTGCTTTATCACTTCTTCAATGTTTTGATAGATTCTTTGGGTAAACAGTTGATTAATGTTCTCTACATCATCTAATACAACTGCTATCAAAACAATATTTTCAAAACTGGTTTTGCCTGTCGCTTCTAAAGTTCGATACGCATCATAGCCTATGCCCGTGCGCTTGGCAAACTGCTTTTGTGTAAGATTTAATTCTAAGCGTCTGGCTTTTATTCGTGCTGCTATATTAGAGAGAATATCACTTACTGAACCGTATTTAATTGTGCTAATATCCATAACTGTAGCATAATTATAGCAATAATTGTGGAATTATCCAATATTGAAAGTATAAATCTGAAAAATGAATTATGATTTTTGAACTACACTAAAAACCACTTGGGGTAATTCTACAGCATATCACTTTCGGCTTAGTTTGAACAATTCTTTTTATTTGGAATAAGATTACTCCATTAACTTGATTACCTTAACCGTACTCTCGAACATATAATTATCATTACCGAATTGAAAAATAACCGCATCACAACCTAAGTTCAAATGGTAAGTGCAACACTTTAGCCAAGAGCAAAGATGCAAAATTGAAGCATTAAAAAATGCCGGATTTTCTCAAACAAAAATTGCTGAATAAATAAGAGTTCACAAAAGCACAATTAGCAGAGAACTCAAACGAAACTCCATTGCCAGAGCAAAACCGCCTGATAAGTATAAGGCAAAACAAGCTCATGATTTCGCTTGTAAAAGGGCTTATAAGCCCTTGAGGCATCAAACAAAAAACAGCGCTATTATTAGGCTTATTATTTGGCTTATTAAGCGGGATTGGAGCCCAGAACAAATAGCAATCACTTGTAAAAACAGAGCCATTCCTATGTTAAGTACCGAGGCTATTTACCTATGGCTATATACCAACAGGTTTCATAAAGGGGAAGACCTTTTGAAACACCTAAGAAGAGGCCATAGAAAACGAAGGAAAAGAAGGTTAAATAAACAACCAAGAGTGACTATAAAAGGCAAGGTTTCCATTCATCAAAGAGATGATATTATTGATAATCAGGCTCGTATTGGAGACTTTGAAACAGATTTGGTAAAATGCACAAACGGCTACTTTATCACCATTACCGAGCGAAAATCACTATTCAATTTTATAGTAAAAATACCATCAAAAAACGCAGAAATCGTGGAGCAAAAGCTAATTCAAACACTAATGCCCACCAGGTGTAAAACACACTCCATAACTAGCGATAATGTAACCGAATTTGCAAAGTTTAAAAAGGTTGAAGAGGCTCTTAATATTAAATGGTTTTCCGCTGACCCATATTCATCCCAGCAAAGAGGTTGTAATGAAAATAAAAACGGATTATTAAGGCAATATTTTAAAAACAACACCGACCTGAAACTCATCACTGAAAATGAGGTTATGGAAATCCAAAACATACTCAACAATCGCCCAAGAAAGAAAAACAAATTCGTTTCTCCTAATAAATTTTTATCTTTACATAACGTTGCACTTGGAACTTGAATTCAGCATTGTCTATACCTTTTAAATAAATAAACACTTAATTAAAAGTGTATTTGATTCCAATACCGTTATCACTCATAGATATTCTATCAAAAAAAATATTATCTGCACTTTTCCTTTGATGCCTATGCCGGAAGTACTGTATAAAATCAAATAGAAGAAGAAACCCACCATTGATAAGAAAAGAATCTCCATAACCATTTAAGCGAGCTTCTTGCTTAGGGTATTTAGCTGCAATACCTCTTAAAAATGCTCCTGTTCCAAGGTAAAGAAAATCTAACCCACCATTTATTAGATATGCTTGCTCGCTTGAATATTGCATTTTTATTAACCTTCCGGTAGAAACATTGTTATCAATTTTCTTAAACGAACCAATTAAACCGGGAATTGCAATACTTAAATTTATAGCACTCCAAACTACATTCATTTGCCCAAAATATTTGCCTTCGCCTTTGCCGGCAGCCCAAAAAGCAATTCCTCCAACCAAGTTTGCTCCAGACCATGTGGTATATGCAATAGAGCCTGTCTTTCCTATTTGTTGCCTTTTAACTAAATAATCGTAGTTAGTAGTGTATTTGTATTGTGCTTCTGCATTACAAAAGGTAAAAAGAAACAATATAAGCAATAGCGGTAGAAATAAATTTTTCATGTGTTATCGTTTTTTAATTTGGGCTGTAAATTAAAATCCACAGTAGAATTTCCAGTACAGAATACAAACAATAGAGCGCATAAAGACCCGAATGGTTACAAATCGCTACTGCGCAACGAAAGAGATTTTAGAATCTATTATAGATTTACAGTTGGTATAACTTAGCTTCTCATTTTTCAACCATTATATTTGTTTTTCAAAATATTAAACATGAGTGAAATTTTAAACGCCATAAAAGCAAACCAACAGCGATTTTTAGATGAATTATTTGACCTTCTGCGCATACCATCGGTGAGTGCCGATACAAAATTTGCAGATGATGTGAAAAAAGCTGCCGAATTTGTTGCTCAAAAATTAAAAGAAGCCGGAGCCGATAAGGTAGAGCTATGTTCAACCCCGGGTTTCCCAATTGTGTATGGCGAAAAAATAATTGATGAAAAATTACCTACCGTGTTGGTTTACGGACACTACGATGTGCAGCCGGCCGATCCTTACGAATTATGGGATTCTCCACCTTTTGAGCCGGTGGTGAAAGATGGAAAAATATTTGCCCGCGGCAGTGCAGACGATAAGGGTCAAATGTATATGCACGTAAAAGCATTTGAAATTTTAATGAAGCAAAACTCACTGCCTTGCAATATTAAATTTATGATTGAAGGTGAAGAAGAAGTAGGTAGCGAAAACCTGGAAAATTTTGTAAAAGCTAATTTGGAAAAGTTGAAGAGCGATGTAGTACTTATTTCGGATACTTCTATGATTTCTAACGAAGAGCCAAGTATTACCACCGGCTTGCGCGGGTTAAGCTATTTGGAAGTAGAAATTACGGGGCCAAATCGTGATTTGCACAGTGGCGTTTATGGCGGAGCAGTTGCCAACCCAATAAATATTCTTTGCGATATGATAAGCAAGCTGCACGATGAAAAACGCAAAATCACCATTCCTGGTTTTTACGAAGATGTGGAAACTGTAAGTGCTGAAGAAAGAGCAGAAATGGCGAAAGCACCTTTTAATCAAGCAGAATACAATGCAGATTTAGGGATAAAAAAAGAATTGGGGGAAGATGGTTTTACTACATTAGAACGAGTTTCTATTCGCCCTACCTTAGATGTAAACGGAATTTGGGGCGGATACATAGGGCAAGGTGCTAAAACTGTTTTACCTTCAAAAGCCTATGCCAAAATTTCGATGCGCTTAGTGCCTAACCAATCGAGCGAAAAAATAACGAAACTTTTTACCGAATACTTTTTGAAAGCTGCCCCAGAATATGTGCAAGTAAAAGTTACGCCAATGCACGGTGGCGAAGCAGCAGTTACGCCAACCAATTCCATTGCTTACCAAGCTGCGGCAAAGGCAATAGAAGCCACTTATGGCAAAGCACCAATTCCGTTACGCACCGGAGGAAGCATCCCAATCGTTACCATGTTTGAAAAAGTATTAGGCACCAAATCTGTGCTCTTGGGCTTTGGTTTAGATAGCGATTCTATCCATTCGCCCAACGAACATTATGGAGTTTGGAACTACTTTAAAGGCATAGAAACTATCCCTTATTTCTTGAAATATTTTACAGAAATGAGTAAGTAAAAACTACTTGTTTTATTTTAAAAACAGAAAAATTCGTATGGAACTTATTTCCGATAAGATAAATGAATACATAGAAAACAACTCTTCGCCCGAAGATGCTGTACTGGCAAAACTAAATCGCGAAACTTATTTAAAAGTGCAAATGCCGCAAATGCTTAGTGGCAATATTCAAGGTAAGTTTTTAGAAATGATAAGCCAAATGCTGCAACCAAAACGAATTTTAGAAATAGGAACTTTTACTGGGTATTCAGGAATTTGTTTGGCAAAAGGTTTGCCAAAAGATGGAGTGCTGCACACCATTGATGTGAATGAAGAATTAGGCGAGTTAGTTTCAAAATATGTTGCCGAAGCAAGTTTAGAAAGTAAGATTGTGTTGCATCACGGAAATGCCACACAAATAATTCCAACACTCAACGAAACTTTCGATTTAGTTTTTATTGATGCAGACAAACAAAACTATTGCAACTATTTTGATTTGGTGGTTGATAAAGTTCGCTCGGGTGGTTTTATTGTTGCTGATAATGTGTTGTGGAGCGGAAAAGTAGCTGAAGAAAAACACGATAAAGATACAGCTGCACTTCATGCTTACAACCAAAAAGTATTGAACGATTCACGAGTAGAAAATTTTATTCTTCCTTTGCGCGATGGCTTAAACATTGCGCGAAAGTTGTAGTGTAATATGTGCTTGTTACTCTAAATTTTGCACTATATTTTATTTACTCCTCAAAGAAAATCAAACTTATTTTTATTGAATGAAAAACTGGAAACGATATACTATAACTGCCGCTTTGCCTTACGCAAACGGACCGATACATATTGGTCATTTAGCTGGTTGTTATTTACCTGCAGATATTTATGTGCGCTATTTACGCAGCCAAAAACGTGATACTTTTTTTGTTTGCGGAAGCGATGAACATGGCGTGCCAATTACAATTAAGGCACGAAAAGAAGGAATTACACCGCAGCAAGTGGTAGATAAATATCACAACATGATGAATAATTCGTTTGCTGAATTTGGAATTTCTTTTGATGCCTATGGAAGAACATCAAGTAAAATTCATCACCAAACGGCATCTGATTTTTTTAAAGTAATGTTTGAGAAAAATTGTTTTGAAGAGCGCGAAACAGAGCAGTATTACGATGAAAATGCACAGCAGTTTTTGGCAGACAGATATATCACAGGCACTTGCCCCAATTGTGGCAACGAACATGCTTATGGCGACCAATGCGAGAAGTGCGGCACTTCACTTTCACCAACCGATTTAATAAACCCCAAAAGCGTTTTAAGCGGAGCACCTCCGGTAAAAAAACTAACCAAAAACTGGTTTTTACCGCTTAATAAATTACAACCTAAAATCGAGAAATATTTAGAGCAACACAGCGATTGGAAAACCAATGTTTACGGGCAGTGCAAAAGCTGGCTACAAAGTGGCGATGGCTTGCAGCCGCGCAGCATGACACGCGATTTAGATTGGGGAATTCCTGTGCCAGTAGAAGGTGCAGAAGGTAAAGTTTTGTATGTGTGGTTCGATGCTCCGATTGGCTATATTTCAAATACTATTGAGCATTTTGGAAATGATAGTGATTGGCAAAAGTGGTGGAAAGATGCTGATACAAGACTTGTCCATTTTATTGGCAAAGACAATATCGTTTTTCACTGTATTATTTTTCCTGCCATGTTGATGGAGCATGGCGATTTTATTACTGCCGATAATGTGCCTGCAAATGAGTTTTTAAATTTAGAAGGAGATAAACTTTCAACTTCCAGAAACTGGGCGGTGTGGCTGCATGAATACTTAGAAGAATTTCCCGGAAAGCAAGATGTGCTGCGCTATACTTTATGTGCAAATATGCCCGAAACAAAAGACAACGATTTTACATGGAAAGATTTTCAAACAAAAAACAACAGCGAGTTAGTTGCTATTTTGGGCAACTTGGTAAACCGCGTTTTGGTACTTACCGATAAATATTTTGAAGGTAAAGTTCCACATGCAGGAACGTGTACAGATTTACAAAATTTCATACTTCAACAAAAAGAGAAGGTAGAAAAATCGCTTGAAGAATTTCGCTTTCGTGAGGCGCTGCACGAAGTGATGAATATTGCGCGGCACGGCAATAAATTACTTACTGAAAAAGAGCCTTGGAAACTGATAAAAACAGATAAAGATGCCACCGGAATTGTACTGTACGATTGCCTTCAAATCATTGCCAATATTGCATTGATTGCAGAACCGTTTTTGCCCTTCACTTCACAAAAATTATTTACAATGTTGAATTTGATTGACAATAATTTAAGCTGGAAAAATATTGGCGAAATGGAAATATTGAAATCGAATCACCAGCTCAATAAAGCAAACTTGCTATTTGATAAAATTGAAGATGATGTAATTGAAGTACAAGTGGCAAAACTGAAAAGAGCAGAAAGTAATATTAGTACAGCTTTGCCTATAAGTACAGAAAATGCAGTACAGAAAATTGCCGCTGCACAGCCTGAAATTGTGTTTGATGATTTTGCAAAAATAGACTTGCGTGTAGGCACTATCCTTTCAGCAGAAAAGATAGAAAAAGCAGATAAACTTTTAAAGCTAACAGTTGATTTAGGCTTTGAAACCCGAACAATAGTTTCTGGCATAGCACAGCACTTTAAACCGGAAGATTTACCCGGCACACAAGTGTGTGTGGTTGCCAATCTTGCACCGCGCAAGTTGCGTGGCATAGAATCAAAAGGAATGATTTTAATGGCAGAAGATGAGAACGGAAAACTAATTTTTATTGTGCCCAAAGAAAAGATCACCAACGGCAGCGAAGTGAGGTAAGAGTTGCGAGACTCTATACCAGCCCTTCTTTTAAGGCTTTAGCTACGGCTTCTGCCTGTGAGTGGACCCCCAATTTTCCATATATGTTTTTAATATGTGTAGTTACAGTGCCTATGGAGATTTCAAATTTATCGGCAATCATTTTAAGCTATTGCCACAAGTTAATGACTCCAATATATCTTTCTCCCGGAGAGTTAATTCGTATGTGTTTTTATTCTTTCTTTTATCGTTTACATACTGTAGAATTATGCGTGCTACTATGGGAGACTATAGCAGCCGTATAACAAACTAAAGTTTAGAAAATCGTAATACTAATACATTCATTTAACTTTGCTAATCCCTATTTCAAAATGCTATACTTTAAAATTAGAGCCAGCAATACACAAGAACAATAAAAAAGGCTAATTATGCAACCCTCAAACCTTGTATTATTTTGCACTCCTCTTCCGTTTTTTATCTTCGCCTTTACTAATTATTTTAAAAAATGAATATATCTATCAGCATAAGTAATGATGTAAGCCAATCAGCCAATTTGGTGGTATTGGTAAATGAAAAAACCAATTGGAAAAGTTTAGAAAGTATCGCATCTCCCGCAATAGCAAAAGTTATTCAAGATAAATTAGCTAAAAAAGTAAATCCTTTCGTATTAAATTCCGGATTGGAAACACTTTATGTAGCAAGTATTGATAGCCAAAAAGAACTATGGCAACAAAGAGAAATTGCTCGCAAATTCGGCTACCAAATCAACAAGAGTTTAAATGTGCAAAAGATTGAATCTGTTGCACTTTTTAATGCTACAAACGAAGCTGTACTTGCCTTTTCATTTGTTGAAAGTTTGCTATTAAGCAATTACGAATTTCCTAAATACTTTACTCAAAACACAAACACAAAATCACTTTCTAAAATTACCATAGATAAAAATGCACTCACAAAAGCAGAAACAAGCGAGCTAAGTATTTTAGCCGATGCTGTTTTTAAAGCAAGAACATTGGTAAATGAGCCTGTAAACTTTCTCACTTCGGTACAAATGGGTGAAGAGTTTAAGAAAATGGCTAAAGAAGCAGGAATTAAAATTCAGGTTTTCGACAAAAAGAAAATTGAATCTTTAAAAATGGGTGGCTTGCTTGCCGTAAATTATGGTAGCCAAGAACCGCCAACTTTTAGCGTTTTAGAATACAAACCGGCTAAAGCAAAAAACAAGCAACCTATTGTTTTAGTTGGCAAAGGTGTGGTTTACGATACCGGAGGTTTAAGCTTAAAACCAACTGCCAATTCAATGGATCAAATGAAATGCGATATGGGAGGAGCTGCATGTGTTGCTTCTACAATTTACGCAGCAGCAAAAGCAAAACTTCCTTTACATTTAGTTGCCTTAGTACCTTCAACCGATAACAGACCAGGCGAAAATGCATACACTCCGGGAGATGTAATTCGCATGATGGACGGCAGCACAGTTGAAGTATTAAACACCGATGCAGAAGGCAGAATGATATTAGCCGATGCGCTTCACTATGCAAAAAGATACAAGCCGGAATTGGTGATTGATGTAGCCACACTTACCGGAGCAGCCATGCGCGCTTTAGGTACACATGCTACCGCATATATGGGAACTGCAAATAAAAGTGTGAAAGAAAAAATTGAAAAAAGTGGTTTTGATACCTACGAAAGACTTTGGGAATTTCCACTTTGGGAAGAATACGGAAAAATGCTCGAAAGCAGCATTGCCGATAAAAAGAATATTGGTGGCGATTTAGCAGGAATGATTACAGCCGGAAAATTTTTAGAAACATTTACCGATTATCCTTGGTTGCATTTAGATATTGCAGGTGCAGCGTTCACGCTTTCTGAAAGTGAATATCGCGGCAGAGGTGGTACAGGAATTGGTGTGCGTTTACTCTTTGACTTTTTAAAGAATTACTAACTATAAACTATAGACTTTGGTCTATTCAACATATCATGGAAAACAAACCTACAGTTGGAATTACACTTGGCGATTACAATGGAATTGGCCCCGAAGTAGTAATTAAAACACTTACAGATGAACGAATTTTTCACTTTGCAAATTATGTAATTTATGGCTCGCGTTCTGTAATACATTATTACACAAAAGCACTTAAAATTCAAAATTTTCAAGTAAATGAATTAACCTCTTTTGAAAAGTTAAACACTAAAATTCCTAATGTTGTAAACTGCTGGAACGATCAAGTACAAATTGCGCCCGGCAAAGCAACAAACGAAGCCGGAGCAGATGCTTTAATAGCTTTAGACAGAGCAATAAGCGATTTACAGCAAAAGAACATAGATATTTTAGTTACAGGACCGGTAAACAAACAAACTATTGCCGCAAAACTACCCGATTTTAGAGGTCAAACAGAATACATTGCTTCTAAAGTTGGTGCAGGAAAAAGCTTAATGATGATGTGCGATGATAAATTGCGTGTTGGTTTAGTTACAAATCATTTACCATTAAAAGAAGTAGCTGGCGCAATAGATATGAATGGCATTTTCTCTAAAATAGAAATGCTTCACCAATCACTAACACAAGACTTTGCAATTCACAAACCAAAGATTGCCGTTTTAGCATTAAATCCACATGCAGGCGACAACAACTTGTTAGGAAAAGAAGACCGCGAAATTATTGCTCCGGCAGTTACCAAAGCACGCGATAAAGGCATGATAGCTTTAGGCCCTTATCCTGCAGATAGTTTCTTTGGCAATCATTATTACCGCCATTTCGATGTGGTTCTTGCCATGTATCACGACCAAGGTTTAATTCCTTTTAAAACACTTACTTTCGATACAGGAGTGAACTACACAGCAGGCTTACCAATTATTCGTACTTCGCCCGACCACGGCACTGCTTATGATATTGCAGGAAAAGACAAAGCAAATGCAGGTTCACTTCGCAATGCTATTTTCGCAGGATTAGATATACTTCGCAATCGTGCCGATTATGCCGAAATGACTGCCAATCCAGTAGAAAGAGTTTCAATAGAACGAGAATAATAAGAATTAAACAACCCTAATTTTTATGTTTGAAATAAAAAAACAACCACTTACTGAACTTGATTTCTTCAGGCAAAGATTAAGCTCAACCGAAAGGCTCGCTGCAACTAAGCAACAGCAGCTTAATTCGCTTTTAGAAATTACCGAAGCAGTAAACCACAACATGCCGATTTATGCGCTCACAAAAATCTATGAAAATATTTTAAGAGCGCACCAAGGTATAGGTTCTGTTACTTTAATTTTAAAAAGTACAGAACACCAGTGGGCTTGCGAACTTCGAAACGAGAACCTTCAGCCAATTAGTGCTTTTTCAGCATTAGTTAGCCATTTATTAAAATGCAAAAGCACTTACAAAGTACAAGAAAATGACCCTGAAATACTGCGCGAGTTTCAATACATCATTCCTGTATTTCACAAAAAAGAACCAATTGGTTTTTCACTTGTGGGCAACATGAAAGATGCTGATGGCAATGCACAAGAAGAGAAGCTGAAATTTATACAAGCCATCACCAATATTGTTGCCGTAGCAAACGAAAACAAAAAACTATTTAAAAGTCAATTAGAAAAGCTATTGATAGAGAAGGAATTTACGGTTGCCGAAGAAATTCAGCGCACACTTATTCCAAGCAAATTGCCCAACAATGAAAAGTTAGAAGTTGCCGCATTTTACAAAGCACAAAAAAGTATTGGTGGCGATTATTACGACCTCATCAAACTTTCTGAAACCGAGTATATATTTTGTATTTGTGATGTTAGTGGCAAAGGTGTTTCCGCAGCCTTAATTATGGCAAATTTACAAGCCAACCTACGCATTCTTGCTGTTCGAAATTATCCATTGGAGCAGTTGGTAGATATGATGAATCGAAACATGCGCAGCATCACACAAGGCGAAAAATATTGCACCATGTTTATTGGTTTAATCAATACAGAAACACGCAAATTAACTTATGTAAATGGAGGACACACTTCTTCACTTTTACTCAATGGAAATGAATTGATTCAGTTAGATAAAGGCTGTACTATCATTGGCATGTTCGAAATTCTACCATTCATAAATGTTGGTGAAATTTTGCTTGAAAAAGATGCTTTGATTTTAAATTACACTGATGGGCTTTCTGAAGCAACAGACCCAGATGGGAACTTATTCGACACCGATAGAATTGAAAATTTCTTATTAAACAATTCAACTTCTACACTTGCAGATTTCAATAAAAATCTAATTCAGGAAATGGTAGATTTTAAAAGAGGGACTGAATATGATGATGACTTAACATTGCTCACGCTTCGCGTGCACTAAACCTTGAGTTGCCATTATTAGAATTAAGGTAATTGCAAACAAATACAGCGTTCCAATTTTATCTGTTTCCAACATATCGTTCAGCATAAGTGAAATATAAATGCTCATTAGTGAAACAATTGCAGTAAGCACAATTCGTTTATCCTCCACCAAAGACTGAGCATGATAAGTGTTTTCACCTACAATAAAAATTGCAATCGTAAGCACTACAAATATCAGCAGCCCTACAATTCCTTGTTCAACCCAGAGCAGTAAAAAATAATTATGAATGGTTGAACGCTCTTCGTTATCACTCACCCAAGTTTCAAAACTTGTAACAGCATATTCTTTGTAATACGGATAAAAATTTCCCGGGCCAACACCCATCAATGGTCTATCTGCAATCATGCGTGCGCCCGCAATCCAGCGATAAACTCGCTCCATACTACTTACATCTTTGCCTTCAATTGTTGCACTTAAATGGTCGCCAAATTCATCGTGCCAAATTGTTTCGTCAAATTCCGGAGCGTGTTTCAAATATCGGTTTCCTTCTGCAATGTATGCTACGCCAAGAATTGCGCCTATAACTGCTACTGCTAATACAACCTTGGTTAAACGCCATTTAACTACATAAATAAAAGGAATCATAAGCACAACAGCTCCTATAGCCGCGCGGGTATATGAAAAATATATTGCCAGCACAAAAAATATTTTTGCAAAGTCTAATAATATTTTCTGCCAAGAGCCCTTTTTATACCAAGTAGCAGCCAGCCAAATAAAAGGATAAAATGCCATTAGCATTAAGGCATAATTCACGTGATTGATAAAAAACGGCCCAACACATTGGTTTATTTCTTCAAAACCAAAACCGGTAAGTGCATGGCGTAAGAAAATAATTACGGTTGCAAACAACATTGTACTGAAGATGCACCAAAAAGCAATTCTTAAGCGTTCGTAAGTGTTTACAACAATAGCGGTGAGGTAAACAAAAACAGTAGCATACCATATTTTTGCCAGAAATATTTTGAATGAAACTGTGAAGTTGAGCGAATTAAGTGCACTGATAAAAAACCAAGAAATATAGAGCAACAACAACAGTAAAACCGGATGGTTCACAAATCTTTTTGAAAGCGCATCGGGATTGGTTAATAGATAAAAAAAAGTAACCAGCATCAACCCTACCATCAATGGCTCTGCAGGCAAGTCAGTAGATAAAGATGAACTAAAACTAAACTCAAAAGCAATAGGCAATGAAGCCAATAATGCAAAATACAACCAACTAAAATTTGTGAGCCCCAACCAAACTACCGGAACAAGTATCGGCAAGCCGGCAAGTGGCAAAAAATCAAAAGCAAATGCTCCCGAAATACACAAAATGGTGAGTATTCCGTAGCTCCAAAATATTCCCAAATTCAGTTTGGAAATAGCATTCATTTATGCTGCGTTTAATTGCTTTTTAAAAGCATCAAATTGCTCTACAAAAAGTGCACCGATACATGAAAAAATCAACGCAATCACAAATGCAATCACAACAATCAATGAACGTTGTGGCTTATCGCGCCTATCGGCAGGTTCTGCTTTTTCAATAATACTTAAAGAGGAAACTGTATTAGAAATTGAAACCTTTAATTGGTCTTGAATGTTTACTTTATTCAAAATTTCGCGCTGTGTGTTATTGATAATTTTAAACAATTGACGAACTGTTTCCCGCGCCAAAAAATTATCGCCATCAACCATCAATTCTCCATACTGGCTAAAGGTAACTTTTAAATGATTCAACTTTATTAAAGAATCTGCTTCACTATTTAAGCTACTAAGCTTAGCAGAACTTGCAGTAATATCATCTTGAATTGCTGAAAGCAACAGTGCTCTATTGCTTTTTATGGCTTGGCTATTTTGTTCATCTAAAATTTCTACAACTTTATTTACAATAGTTGCAGCCAGCTTCGGATCGGTATCATAAAGCGAAACCTCAATCGCATCTTTTTCAGTTTTTATTGCAGTATAATTCTTTAAAAATTTCTTATACACCGTTGTTTTCCAAAACTTCTTTGTAGTATCTACTTTATAGTGTTTTGCAATATCAAACTGAGCAATAATATCTTCAATCAACTGCTTTGAATTTGCCATTGTAAGCAAACGGTTTACATCATTTTTATCACCAAAATAATTCATTACCTGAGTGCTGTTGAATATCATATTTCTATCGTTTTGCGACTGGTTCACAGGATAAAAAACCGACTGAGACAAATAATATTCATCTAACACAAAAAGCGCCACCAACGCAGCTACAACTGCTGAAAGAATTGAAACACCTATAATATGTTTCTTCCATTTCAATAAAACTTTCGTTGCCGAAACTAAATTCTGTTGCTCATTCATTCTTTAAAAAATATGGAGCGAAAATAATGGAATAACTTTTCTACACTAAAAAGAATAGCAAATAGCAAGTTCTCTACCATATTTTAGAAACTTAAAATACGAATATCTGAATAGTTCATAATTTTATGCAAAAACTTAAATTGCTATTAAATTCGCGCATCAATTAAACATAAAAATGAAAATAGCTGTGGTAGGTGCCACCGGATTAGTAGGCACCAAAATGTTGCAAGTTTTAGAAGAAAGAAATTTTCCTGTAACCGAATTGTTTCCTGTAGCTTCAGAAAAATCAATTGGCAAAAAGGTAATTTTTAAAGGTAAAGAGATTGGCGTAATAGGCTACAAAGAAGCCATTGCAGCTAAACCCGATGTGGCAATTTTTTCTGCCGGAGGAAGCACTTCGAAACTCATTGCGCCAGAATTTGCAGCAGCAGGAATCACAGTAATTGATAATTCTTCAGCATGGCGAATGGAACCCAATATTCCGCTTGTGGTGCCAGAAGTAAACGCTGATGTGCTTACTAAAAACGATAAAATAATAGCCAACCCAAACTGTTCAACCATACAAATGGTATTGGTTCTAAAGCCGCTGCACGATAAATATAAAATTAAAAGAGTGGTTGTTTCTACCTACCAAAGCGTAACCGGAACTGGTAAAAAAGGTGTTGATCAACTTTTTGCTGAAAGAGAAAAAAAAGAGGCAACCGAAAAGGCTTACAACTATCCTATTGATTTAAACGTGTTACCACACATTGATGTGTTTTTAGAAAATGGCTATACCAAAGAAGAAATGAAAATGGTAAACGAAACCCAGAAAATAATGGGCGACAAAACCATAAAAGTAACTGCTACAACCGTGCGTGTGCCAGTGGTTGGCGGCCACAGCGAAAGCCTTAATATTGAATTTGAAAACGATTTTAATATTGAAGAAATACGCCAAATTCTAAATAAAGCTCCGGGCGTAGTTCTTTCTGATGATGTGAAGAATAATATTTATCCCATGCCACTTTTAGCACACGAAAAAGACGAAACTTTTGTAGGCAGAATAAGGCGCGATGAATCGCAAGAAAACACTTTGAATTGCTGGGTTGTTTCTGATAATTTACGTAAAGGTGCAGCTACAAATGCCATTCAAATTGCTGAATATTTATTGCAAAATAAGCTGCTATAAATTATTGCAACAAGCTCTATTCTATCATATATTAAACACTACCTAAAATGAATTGTAAAATTATTTACCCTATAATTTTAATTTTCATTGCAAGTTCTTGTGCAAGTACAAAACAAACAGAGTTTAATTTACAAAGCACGCAAAACAAGTTTACAGGTTCAAATTATTTACCCTTTTTTAGAAGCGAAAAACCTACGCCAATCCACGATTTACAGATTGATACTTTACTTACAAAAAAGTTTTCATTCCATTCTTTAAACGCTGCCAATGCAATCGGAGTGCTTAATATTTTAACCGAATACATAAAAGCCGATAAAGATTATCGCACCAAACCAACGCTTGAAAAAAGAGTTGAGCGGCTTGAACTTTTACAAGAAATAAACCAAAAAATAAATGTTGCTTCTTTAGAAATTTCTGCCGTGGCCGGTGAATTAGATTATGAAGAAGAAAGAATAAATCAGGTAGCACAATACTTAAAAGGAAAAGAAGAAACCACCGAAAGAGCTCTCATTATTAGCTCAATTATTGTTGGCGCCACAAGCGCCATTGCCGCAGAAACAATTTCACTTACCCAATCTGAAAGTACTGCTCCGGCTTACATTGGAATTGGCAGCAGTATTGTTGAAGCCACCTTAGGTGTATTGATGCTCGTGAACAAAAGAAAGATAACTTTTTACCATAAAAATAACCCACTGAAAGATATTTGGGAAGCACCGGAAACTTCTAAATTCTATCCGCCTTCTATTTGGTATTACTTAAACTACCAAAACCCAAAAGATACCGTAAAATCTCTCCGCCTTCAATTAGCAGATAAGTGGATTAGCCTCGGGCAAATTGCAAGTACTAAAGAAAAAAACAGGCATAAAATGTATGAACTATTTTTTGGTGAAGGCGGCAACTACAGTTCTGGTCAGCTTAGCAACCGCGCTGTAATGCTCGATCAAGTAGAAGCCAATATCAAACTAATGAAACAAGAACTAAACTTGCTGCTTATTGATATTGATAAACTCAACAGCAAATAAAAAGCACGAAATCAATATGTCTTTAACGCTAAAATACAGACATAACAACTTAGCATTCAAACATCCATTCACCATTTCAAAAGGCACTAAAACACACCAACCTTCGCTATTGGTTGAGCTAAGTTTTAATGGCATAAAAGGCTATGGCGAAGCGCCTGCAATAAGCTACTACAACATTTCGGTAGAAAAAATGATAGCCGATATTGAAGCACAAAAATCTATGCTGGAAAATTTCGATTTCAAAGAACCCCATACTTTCTGGAATTTCATAAATCAACTTTTTCCCAACAATTCATTTTTAGTTGCTGCATTGGATATTGCCGCTTGGGATATTTATGGAAAAATCCAGTTGCAGCCGCTATATAAACTTTGGAACACATCACAAAACAACACTCCACTTTCTGACTACACCATTGGCATTGATAGCATTGAAAAAATGCTTCAAAAAATAGATGAAATGCCTTTGCCTATCTATAAAATAAAATTGGGCACGGCACAAGATATTGCAATAATGAAAGCGCTGCGAAAGCATACCAATGCTACATTTAGAATAGATGCAAATGCTGCTTGGACAATATCAGAAGCCTTAAATATTTTGCCTGTATTAAAAGATTTAGATGTGGAATTAGTAGAGCAACCTTTAGCAAAAGATAATTGGGAAGGAATGAAAATTTTATTTAAAAACTCACTCCTGCCTTTAATTGCCGATGAAAGTTGTGTAGCAGGATCTGACGTGAAAAAGTGCTTAAATTATTTTCACGGTATCAACATAAAACTCACAAAATGCGGAGGCATTACACCCGCATTGCGCATGATAGAAAATGCCCAACAATTAGGATTTAAAATTATGCTCGGCAGCATGAACGAAAGCACTGTTGGCACTGCGGCAATTGTTCAATTAGCACCACAAGCAAATTATTTAGATGCTGATGGTCCGCTGCTTTTAAATGAAGATACAGCAGAAGGTTTATACTATAATTTTGGAAAAGTTTCTACCACCGAAACTCCTGGTTTAGGCATAAACTTAAACTCTGAATTTTTGTTTTAGAAATCTCCCATCACCAATTTTTAAGTACTTTTGCAGCACAAATGAGTACGCAACAAGATATTAGACTTCTTTCAAAAGAAGAAATAGAAACGCGCTTATCCGCTTTGGGCGAGCCAAAATTTAGAGCTAAACAAGTTTTAGAATGGCTTTGGAAAAAAGGTGCGCTCAGCTTCGATGAAATGACGAATCTTTCAAAACCGCTGCGCGAAAAACTAAGTACGGAATTTGTATTCAATCCTGTATTGGAAGATGTGGTGCAAAAAAGTAATGATGGCACCGTGAAATTAGCCATGCGCTTACACGATAACCGAATTATTGAAGGCGTGATGATTCCTGAAGATGACCGCGCTACAGCTTGCGTTTCTTCACAAGTGGGTTGTACGCTTAGCTGCTCCTTTTGCGCTACCGGCTTTTTAAAACGCGAACGCAACCTTTCTACTGCCGAAATTTACGACCAAGTAACTTTGCTTAACCGCCATGCGGCACGCTCTAACAATGGCAGAGGTTTAACCAACATCGTTTACATGGGAATGGGTGAACCACTTTTGAATTACGACAATGTGATGCAAAGTATAAGAATTCTCACTTCTCCAGATGGCCTAAATATGGCTGCAAAACGCATTACCGTTTCTACTTCCGGCATCGAGCGCGGTATTAGAAAAATGGCTGATGAAGGCGTAAAATTCAACTTGGCATTTTCGCTACATGCACCAACTAACGAAAAGCGGGAAAAAATTATGGACATCAACCGCAGCAATAAATTAGAAGATGTGATTGCGGCACTCAATTATTTCTACCAAAAAACAGGCAATAAAATAACTTTTGAATATATTTTATTCGATCACTTTAACGACTCGCTTGAAGATGCCGAAAATCTTGCAAAACTTTATAAACAAGTGCCGGCATTCATCAATTTAATTGATTACAATAATGTGGAAGGCGTAACGCTTAAACGCGCAAAACCCGGGAGGCGCGATGCGTTTTTAAACTACTTGAAAAATAAAAATATAGAAGCAAAAGTTAGGCGCAGCAGAGGCGATGATATTGATGCTGCTTGCGGTCAATTAGCTAATAAGCACTAAGCGCAATTACGCCAAACCGTGTCCTGAAGCAAATAGTTCAACAATGTCAATTACTTTCACATCATCTTGCTTGTCATTTGCTTTCACACCATCGCTCATCATAATATTGCAATAAGGGCAAGCCGTAGCAATGTAATCTGCTTTAGTTTCTAATGCCTCTTCTGTACGCTTCACATTTATACGTTTAGAACCGTGTTCTTCTTCTTTAAAAACTTGCGCACCTCCGGCACCGCAGCACAAGCCTTTGGATCGGCAAGAATTCATTTCTACCAAATCTGCATCTAAGGTTTCTAAAACTGCCCGTGGTGCTTCGTAAATATTGTTTGCTCTTCCTAAATAACAGCTATCGTGGTAAGTAATTTTTTTGCCTTTAAACTGAGTAGAATCACTAAGCTTAAACTTGCCTTCGTTTATTAGGTTTTGCAAAAAAGTGCTGTGGTGAATTACCTTGTAATTTCCGCCAAGCGAAGGATATTCATTTTTAATAATATTAAAGCAATGCGGGCAAGTAGTTACAATTGTTTTCACGCCATAGCCGTTCATTACTTCAATATTTTGAAGTGCCAACATTTGGTAAACAAACTCATTTCCAGCACGTTTTGCAGGGTCTCCGGTGCAACTTTCTTCTGTTCCTAAAACAGCAAATTTTATGTTTAAGTGATTCAAAATTTTCACAAAAGTGCGCGTTACGTTCTGAGCTTTTTGGTCAAAAGAACCTGCGCAGCCAATCCAAAAAAGAACTTCAGGAGTTTCGCCCGCTGCTGCGTATTCCGCCATTGTTTTTACTTCCATGTTATATGCTTAGTTTTTGTTCAATTACCTTCCAAATAAAACAAGAGTTTGAAAAGTGTGCAAGGTTACAATTTTTTGAAGAGTTTTTGAAGGTTCAAAAATATTTAGCATTTAGAAGCTATTGGGATTTATCACTTCATTTTTTCTAACACTTCCAGCAAAACCACAGCTTGGTTGTGTATTTCATCTTTTGCAGAATAAAGCAGCGTAGTAGGTTTCTTTTTTGAAATACTTTTTATTCGTTCTAAAATAGCAGTACAAGATTTCAACTCTTCTTTGTAGCGCACTTTAAATTCAGGATATAATTCTGGTTTGTGTCCAAACCATTTTCTTAGTTCAGTTGAAGGTGCAATTTCCTTTTCCCATTCATCTAAAGCAGCAGTTTCTTTACTAATTCCTCTGGGCCAAATTCTATCCACCAAAATCCTGTAACCATCAGCTTTATCGGGCTTTTCATAAATACGTTTTATTTTCATGGCAATTAGTTTTGTTTCCCTCAAAGTTATAGCTGAATTTCATCATGTATTGTTAAACTATTATTAAACCTGTCGCAATATTCTGTGTTAAAAGAAGTTGGTACTTTCTATAAGATTTAAAGAGAACTTATATTCGTTTTTAGAGATGCGCAAAAATTTGCTTTTACTTTTACTGGCGGTTCTATCGTTTACCGCATTCAGCCAAACTGAAAAAGAAGAAAAACTAATACAGTTTAGCGGCTTGGTAATGACTTCTGATAGTTTACATGCTGTGCCGTATGCAACTATTACTATTAAAGAGCGGATGCGTGGAACCTCTGCCAATGCCGAAGGGTTTTTCTCATTTGCCGCCCGCCTTGGCGATACAATTTATTTTACCAGCGTTGGCTACAAACCTGCGGTGTATATTATTCCAACAGCTTTAACCGTTGATAAATACTCAGTGATACAGTTGATGACCAAAACCGAATATTATTTGCGCCCAACTATTATTTACCCTTGGGGAAGCAGAGAAGCATTTCGACAAGCTTTTTTGGATCTGCGCGCGCCAAGCGATTTAGAAGAATTAGCACGCCAAAATACCGAGCGCGAAAAATTAGCCGAAGCCGCAAAAGAACTAGAGGTAAATGGCAACGAAGCCGCGCGAAGGCAACTGCAAGCTCGCGCTGTAAAATATTCGTACATGGGTCAATTGCCGCCACAAAATATTTTTAATCCATTGGCTTGGGCAGAATTTATTAAAGCGTGGAAACGTGGCGACTTTAAAAAGAAAGACTAACCGAGCATGACTTTTAATGAAACCATTGTGGCACCGGCAACTGCGGCAAGTGTTAGCGCCTTAGCAATCATTAGAGTTTCTGGTAAGGAAGCGCTCAAAATTACTTCATCTGTTTTTAAAGGTAAGAATTTAGAAGAAGCAGTTTCGCACACCGTTCATTATGGTTTTATTGTGAATAAAACAACGCATGAAACCATTGATGAGGTAATGATTTCAGTTTTCAAAGCCCCAAAAAGTTTCACTACCGAAGACACTGCTGAAATTAGCTGCCACGGTTCACCTTTCATTGTAAATAAAATTATTGAAGCACTAATTGTTGCAGGTGCGCGATTAGCAAAACCTGGTGAATTTAGCTTACGTGCTTTTATGAATGGCAGAATAAATTTGGCACAAGCCGAAGCCGTTGCTGATGTAATTGCAAGCGAAAATGAAATGCAACACAAAGTTGCCATACAACAAATGCGAGGTGGCTATGCCACTGAACTTCAACAGCTGCGCCAAGAACTTATTGATTATCTTGCTTTAATTGAATTAGAATTAGATTTTGGAGAAGAAGATGTAGAATTTGCCAAGCGCGAACAACTAATTAGCTTCCTTGTAAAATTGGCGAAACACATAGCGTATTTAACCGATTCTTTTAAAGTTGGCAACGTCATAAAACAAGGAATTCCTGTTGCAATTATTGGCAAGCCAAATGCAGGAAAATCAACACTTTTAAATGTATTACTCAACGAAGAGCGTGCCATTGTGAGCGATATTGCCGGCACCACTCGCGACACTATCGAAGATGTGATGCACTATAAAGGTTTTTCGTTTCGGTTTATTGATACCGCAGGAATAAGACATACCGATGACAGCATCGAAAGTATTGGAGTAGAAAAAGCGCTTCAAAAAGCACGAAATGCAAGTTTGGTAATTTATCTTTTCGATATAGGTTCGAGCCAAGCACAAAATATTTTAGATGAAATAAAAGCACTGCAAATTGCCGAAGCAATCGTGGTACCTGTTGCTAATAAAATTGATAAAGTAAATTGGAAAGTTACTGCTCCTTTTTCTCAAATTCCAAATGTTCAATTTATCTCTGCTACTACTAAATTTAATGTTGAAAGGCTAAAAGAATTTTTATATCAGTTAGCCACACAAAATACGCAAGCCGTAACCGCAAATTCTATTGTTACCAATATTCGCCACTACGAAGCACTACAAAAAACATCTGAATATTTAACCCGAGCCAAATTAGGATTAGAAAACAAACTTAGTGGAGAATTAGTAGCCTCAGACTTGCGCGAAACACTAAACTATTTAGGCGACATCACAGGGCAAGTCGACAACGAAGAAGTGCTTGCTTCTATCTTCAGCCGCTTTTGTATAGGGAAATAATTTATTCTAAAAAACTACTACTTTTTTATTGCTGTTCAACATCAATATCTATATTGCACAAGCAATTATTTTCAATAAAGAGAACTTCATTTTTCACCATAAATTATATTGAATAATGTTTAAGCAGTTACCTGAAAAAGGATTAGATAAAGCACAAATTTTCTCACATTTAGAAGACTTAAAAAAGAACGATGCCGATTGGAAAAAAGGTAGAGTTTTCAGCTTAGTTTTTCATCCGGGCGATGAAGCTTCTGAAGTGGTGAAAGAAGCCTACAAAATGTACAGCTCCGAAAATGGTTTAAATCCAACTGTTTTTAAGAGTTTAAAGCAAATGGAAAACGATGTAATCTCATTTACGGCAAGTTTGCTGCACGCTCCTGAAACCGCTGTTGGCACAATGACTTCAGGCGGAACAGAAAGCATAATTTCTGCAGTGAAAGCTGCAAAGAAATTTGCAATGGATAAAAATAAAAGTCTATCAAAACCTAATATTGTTTTACCCGAAAGTGCCCATCCGGCATTCAACAAAGCAGCAGATTATTTTAGCTTAGAAGTTCGTTCAGTTAAATGTTTAGGCGCTTTAGAACCAGATTTAGAACAATATCGTTCTTTTATTGATGGCAACACCGTGATGATTGTTGGCTCTTCACCTGCATATCCGCATGGGCACATTGATCCGTTAGAAAAGCTAAGCGAATTAGCAATTGAAAAAGATTTGTGGTTTCACGTTGACGCTTGTGTTGGCGGCTTCCTTCTTCCATTTTTAGAACAACTTGGACATTCAGTTCCTGTTTTTGATTTTCGTTTACCGGGCGTAAGTTCTATCTCTTTAGATATTCATAAATATGGCTACGGACCAAAAGGCTCTTCGGTAGTGTTTTACAGAAATTCCGAAAAGCGCAAAAAGCAATTTTTCGTTTACACTAAATGGATTGGCGGCTTGTATGTTTCGCCTTCCATTTCGGGAACTCGCCCCGGTGGCGCTATTGCCGGCTCATGGGCTATCATGAATTTTTTAGGCACTGAAGGCTATAAAAAAATGGCACAAGAAACTTTAGAAGCAGCACAAAAAATTCAAAGAGCCGTAAACACCATTCCAGAATTACAAGTAACCGGAAATCCACTCACAACAATATTCTCCATAAAATCTACAGGCAAAATAGACATTTACCGTTTAGGTGATGAACTTTCAATAATGGGTTGGCACTTAGACCGCCAACTTACACCACCCACTTTACACATGACAATTAGCTACGGGCATGTTGCTTATGCTGATGAATTTATTCGCGATTTAAAATTGGCAGTTGAAAAACTAAATTCCACTTCGCTTGAAAATATTGGCGACTCACTTAAACAAACATTGGTGAAACAAGGCGCAAAATTATTACCAGAAAGTTGGCTAAAAAAACTATCTGAAAAAAGTATTGAAAATGTAGCAAGCCAAGAAAGCGAATCAAAATCCGCTCCTCTTTATGGGCTAATTGGCGAACTCTCTGGCAGTGGCACTTTAGAAGATATGGTGCTTGATTTACTTGACAATATGAATAAGCCGAGCAAGGTTTAATTCTTGCTAACAAACTAGGCTGAAACAAACAATTCGTTTTTCCGTACACATCAAGGCTGCAAAGTTTTTGTGGCACGAAACGATTTTGTAAAAATGCCTCTCGTTAATAGAAATATTGTTGAAACTCCTTCAACCGGAGAAAACGTAGCGAATAAAATAGAAGCTATGTTCTCTGCCGCACAAGGGTTAATGAATGTAGATGCAAACCTCGCTATGCGCTACATCAATCAAATTATTTCTCTTTCAAAAGAAAACAATTACGAAGTTGGTTTTGGCAAAGCAGACCTTTTGCTTAGCGCTTATTACTGGTTTCATGGTGATTTGGAAAAATCGTTAGAAGCAAACCAAAAAGCACAAAACTGCCTACTTAAAAACGAAGATTTCTTACACCTTTCTATCGCCACCCGATTGCTCGGAATGATATATGGCGAATTGGGAGACTACGATAAATGCCTAGAGCTATATTATGAAACGCTTGCAATGCAAGAAAAGCTAACAAATAGTTCGCAGCTCGCAATTACACACAATAATATTGCTTCGGTGCAAATGAAAATGGGCGCACTCGAACAAGGTTTAATAAGCTATCAAAAAGCGCTAAACGTTTTAAATGAAATAGACAGCAACGAGCCGCAAATACTTACCAGCAAAGCAATGATTTGCACCAATATGGGTCAGGCATATTCTTCAAAGCATGACTTTGCACAGAGTTTACACTACCACAAATTAGCACTCAGATGGAGCGAATTGCTCGATAGAAATTCAAGATTGGTTGCTCAAACTTATTACCACATCGGATTTCTTTATATTGAGTCAGCAGATTACGAACAAGCATTTTCTAATCTTTTTAATGCGCTTTCAATTTCAGAAAAGTTGCAGAACAAAAGATTGATGAACGATATTTATTTGCACATTGCTAAATGCTACTGCACAACCGGAGATTTTAAAAGTGCACTTGAATTTGCTTACAAACAACGCGATTTAGTTATAGATTCCGAAAGCGATTTAGTAAGTTCTGATATACTAAACAGTCATAAAATTTTTGCAGATATTTATGAAAAAATGAAAGACTACCATCGAGCTGTTTATCACTTTAGAATGGTGATGGATTTGAATGAAAAAATTAAGCAGCAAGATAAAGCAACACAAGCAAGAAATAAGACGATTCACCACCAACTTGAAAAGCAAAAAAGTGAACTACAACAATCTAATGAAGATTTGCAAATGTTTGCCTCTATTGCTTCGCACGATATGCGAGCGCCATTGCGCACCATTGCTTCCTTTATGCAACTGCTCGAAAGAAAAAACAGCGATAAATTTGACGAAGTAGATAAACAATACATTCAATTTGCTGCAAATGGTGCAAAGCATTTAGAAAAAATGATTGAAGATCTTTTGGCATATAGTAAGTTAGATAAAAATTTAGGAAAGGCCTCGATAGTAGATTTAAACCAAATTGCTGCCCAAGTTGATTACCATTTAAAAGCACTTACAAGCGAGAAAAAAGCAGTATTTAATATTGGGAAATTGCCAAGCATCATGGCACACCAAAGTTTAATGGTGCAGCTTATTCAAAACATTGTAAATAATGGCTTTAAATATAATAGGAGTGCTATACCAACAGTTTCTATAAGTGAAGTGAGCGACCAACACGAAACCATTATTTCCATTTCAGATAATGGCATTGGTATTCCTGAAAAGCAAAGAGAGAAGGCTTTTAAAATGTTCTCACGACTTCATTCTTCAAGCGAATTTGAAGGAACAGGCATTGGCTTAGCCATGTGCAAGAAAATCGTAGATTTCTACAAAGGAAGAATTTGGATTGAAAACGGAATCAATGGCGGAAGTATCTTCTACTTAGCTTTCCCAAGCACAAAGCAACCAAAAGAATCTAGCAATTAAACACTAATATTTTCAGTTATTTTATTGCAAAATAAGTAGCACTTTTGCCCACATTGCTATGGAAGGAATTGTTACTAAAAGCACTGGAAGTTGGTATGAAATTATCTTAACCGATAAGCAAAAAATAAGTGCGCGGTTAAAAGGAATTTTGCGCTTAGACGAATCTGACACTACCAATCCTATTGCCGTAGGCGATAAAGTCTTGATAGAAAAAGTAGAGCAAGATTTTGTGATTGCACAAGTGCTTCCCCGCCATAACTATATCATTCGCCAATCGCCCAAACACGAAAAAGCACGGCAGGTAATTGCCTCAAATATTGACCAAGCTATACTTGTTGCCACAGTTGGATCTCCGCGCACAAGCTCCGGTTTTATCGATCGCTTTTTGCTCACTGCCGAAGCCTATCACATTCCAACAATTATTGTTTTTAATAAGTGCGATAACCTTTCAAAAAAAGAGGAAAAACTTTTAGAAAACATGATTGAAATGTATGGAAAAATTGGGTACAAACTTTTGCAAACTTCCGCAACTGAAAAGAAAAATTTAGACCAATTTCAGCAACTGCTTCAAGATAAAACATCGTTACTTGCAGGGCATTCCGGAGTTGGAAAATCTTCACTCATAAATAGTATTCAGCCTAAGCTGAAACTCAAAACACAAGCAGTTTCTTCCTTTAGTGGAAAAGGAATGCACACCACCACATTTGCCGAAATGCACGCTTTAGATTTTGGCGGAAACATAATTGATACACCCGGCATTCGCGAGTTTGGCATAAGCGGATTTAAGCCTGAAGAAGTAAGCCACTATTTTATTGAAATGCTGCCATTTTTAGCACATTGCAAATTTCATAATTGCCTGCACGAAAACGAGCCGGAATGTGCAGTAAAGCAAGCAGTAATTGATGGAAAAATTGACGAAGAGCGCTTTGGTTCCTACTTAGTTCTATTGGCAGATGTGCAGCAAGCACGAAAGCACTGGGAATAGATTTCAACCCAGATATTTCTTCTCACAAATACATTAAAAACAATATCATTGTAAAAGTGAAAATCTTAGGTATCTCCGCTTTTTATCATGATTCAGCAGCAGCAGTTATTCATAACGGGAAAATAATTTGCGCAGCACAAGAAGAGCGGTTTACACGCAAAAAACACGATGAAAGTTTTCCAATCAATGCTATTGAATTTTGCATTAAACAATCAGGCATTTCAATTAGTGAATTTGATGCCATAGCATTTTACGATAAGCCATTATTAAAATTTGAGCGTTTATTGGAAACCTATTACGGCTTTGCACCAAAAGGCATAAAATCTTTTGTTACCGCCATTCCTGTTTGGCTAAAAGAAAAACTTTTTTTAAAACGCTTAATGCACCAAGAACTTGCAAAAATAACTGGATACGATAAAAAGAAAGTAAAATTTCTGTTTCCCGAACATCATCTTTCTCACGCTGCAAGTGCCTTTTATTCTTCACCGTTTCAAGATGCAGCAGTGCTCACTATTGATGGTGTTGGTGAATGGACAACCGCTTCCATTTGCCACGGCAATGGCAATAAACTCACTATTTTAAAAGAGCTTCACTTTCCAAATTCCTTGGGTTTATTGTATTCTGCATTCACTTATTTTCTTGGCTTTAAAGTAAATAGTGGTGAGTATAAACTTATGGGTTTAGCGCCATACGGCAACCCTGATTCTCCCGAAACAGAGAAGTATTTAAACCTTATACAAACTGAATTGGCAGACTTAAAAGAAGATGGTTCTTTATGGCTGAACCAAAGCTACTTTAGCTACGCCACCGATTTGCGCATGGTGAAAGATGCTGATTGGAAAAAACTCTTTGGCATTGCAAAAAGAAATGAGGGCGAAGAATTAACGCAACAGCATTGCAACTTGGCATTGGCAATTCAACTTTTTACAGAAAAAGCAGTGCAGAAAATGGCGACTGAAGCCAAGCGCCTAACCGGCAGCGAAAACTTGTGTATGGCAGGTGGCGTGGCGCTAAATTGTGTAGCAAATGGCAAGCTCCTTCGTTCAGAAATTTTCAAAAATATATTTGTGCAGCCAGCCTCCGGAGATGCCGGTGGCGCTTTGGGTGCAGCACAAGCAGCCTATTTTATTTACTACAACAACGAGCGAAAAATAGTATCTGAAAACGATGCCATGCAAGGTTCGTTTTTAGGTCCCGAATTTTCTGATATTGAAACCAAGCAAACCATCAATAAATTTAATGCCATTGCAAAAGAGTTTCAGAATTTTGATGAATTAGCCGCTGCAACAGCAACCATAATTACCGAAGGAAATGTGGTTGGTTGGATGCAAGGCAAAATGGAATTTGGTCCGCGTGCATTAGGAAACAGAAGTATTTTAGGCGATGCGCGAAATCCTGAAATGCAGAAAAAACTTAACCTTAAAATTAAATACAGAGAAGGCTTTCGCCCATTTGCTCCGGCAGTTTTAGCAGAAGACAGTTCTAAGTATTTCGATATAAAAGCCGAATCGCCTTATATGCTTTTAGTAGCACCAATACAAGAAGCTATAAGAAACAAAATGCCTGAAAACTACCACGCGCTTTCTCTTTTAGAACGGCTTTATATTGAGCGAAGCAATTTACCTGCCGTTACACATATTGATTTTAGCGCGCGTGTGCAAACCGTAAAAGCAGAAACCAACTTCCGCTTTTGGAAATTATTAGCTGCTTTTAAACAACAAACCAATTGCAGTGTGCTGGTAAACACGAGTTTTAATGTGCGTGGCGAACCGCCTGTTTGCTCACCCGAAGATGCCTACCGCTGCTTTATGCGAACCGAAATGGACTACCTGGTTATCGGCAATTTTTTATTCAGCAAAGCAGAGCAACCCGAATGGAAAGAAAAGGAAAACTGGAAAGAAGAATTTGTTTTGGACTAATACATTTTAATGGAAAACACTATAATGGAACAAAATAAAGCCAAAGAAAAAGAAACAATACTCACACTTTGCACTGCCTTAATTATTATCTTTTTAATAAGCAAGGGTAAAAACATATATCTGTTAGAAGCCGCAGCAGTATTAGGCTTTATTGGAATGTTCTCAGATTTTTTGAGCGCCAAAATACATTGGGCATGGATGAAACTTGCCGAAGCGATGGGCTTTGTAATGAACAAAGTAATTCTTGGTATAGTCTTCTATATTTTCCTTACCCCAATTGCTTTACTTTCAAAATTGGCAGGTAAAAAAACCTTTGAGAAAAATAAGCAAGCACAAACTTTTTACGTTGAAAGAAACCACACTTACAGCAGTAGCGACTTAGAAAAACCTTGGTAAAACTTATGTTCCTTTATAGGCCTACGCTTGCTATGCTTTTTGGAAAGTATCAAGTAGAAACAGTTCTATTTTATGTGTTAAAAACTTTAAAACAAGATAAAGAATGTTTAGCATTGTGCATTACTCAATAAAACCAATCTCTAATGAAACCAATATTTCAAATTCTTTGGGAATTTAAGGGGGGGCAAATAATAAAGACCTCATTTCACGTAATTTGTTTAATACCACCTAATTAAAATAAATGTCGAACTTCTAAAGTTTAGCATTAGGTTACAATTACTTTTGTAAAACAAAAACCTCGCAGCAGCAACTGCGAGGCAACCGAACAAGGAAGCTTTGCGCAGCTAATCCTTGCCGTACTTAATAAAAAGCATTACAAAACTAAAAAAATTAGGCGCAAAAGCAGTAAATATAATCTCAGGCTTAGCCCATTATGTGGATATCCTCTGCCTTTGTTTGCGGCAGTATAAGCAAACAAAAAACTGTTCTTTATATAACCCTGCCCATATAAGGTTACAGTAAATTTAAGGGCAACTAAACTAATAAATTATGAAAAAGATTATCTCAATACTACTTTTAGTAATTTCTGTTTCATCTGCTTTTGCAGTTTATCAAATGCGCAATTGGACATTGCCGCCAAATAAAGTTTTTATGCAGTATGGGAATACTACACCTTCTGTAACTTCCATTACTGGAGCACCAAACAATACTTATGTTGTTGCCAATGGTGCTTACGATGAAAACAATAATCTGCTGTTTTATGTAATAGATGACACGCTCAAAGATGCTTCAAGTAATTATGTAGGCATGATATCTAACTCTCCTATCTTAAAGGAAATTGTTATTGTGCCGGTGCCAGGCAAATGCCGCAAATACTATGTAATTGTAGGGTGTCCGGTTCCAATGAACTCATCCGAAGTTTTGGTTACAGTTGTAGATTGCAGTTCAGGCAGCCCCTCTATTCTATCCGGCCCAACACAGGCAGCTTTTTTTAATGGCGGAGGTAATGTTCTTGGATTGGCAGCAAGTACAATAATAAGTGGATCCGGGAGCTCTGCTACCAGATACCTTTATATAATTTCTTATACCCAACTCCATCGGCTTACAATTAGTTCAAGTGGCATAGACTCGTTAACTACGCTAACAAATTTCTATCCGGTTATAGGTGAGCCAACAGAGTTGGAGTTGCGGCATGATGGCGCAAAGTTAGCTTGGGGTAATTGCAACCGTGCAGAAGGCAAAGTTTATGAAATTCTTACAAGCAGCCCTTATACTTTGACTACATATACACTACCTCAACAAGGGGTGTGTGCCACTTCAAATCAAGACATTAGCGGTATTGAATATGATTTCTCGGGTAATTTATGGGTATCAGCAACATCCACATGCCCTGACAATAAAGGTATTTACAAAATCACCACCACTACCACACCCTCTTATCTTCAATTAGCTAACACAGGCAGCTATGATAAAACCCAGTTAGAATTAAGTATCACCGACTACATTCTTGGCTTGAGCAACAGTGGTAGCTTTGGGTACATCAATCCCTCATCAAACACATTCAGCACCACCTCACTTAATATTCCTATTACTGTAAAAAGTAACGGTTCCGGCTTTATCGGTAATGTTTACTCCCTCCCCGACCAGATAGACCATGAGAACTATGCTTACTTTAATGGTATTGAACAAGGCATAGCAGATTTTAAAATCAATAATGTAATACCATATATCAATTGCTCTCCAATACAAGAGGTGTATAACTGCAATCCTATTGCCTTTACCAATCTGAGTACAGGCGCTACCTCATACACGCTGGAAGTAACATCGGTAGATGGCAGTTGCAATGTTACGGGCGGCTTAAATTACAATTCGGGAACCATCACTACGCTGCCCACAGACCTGCGCTCCATGCCCGGCACAAACGGCACATGGCTGGGAAGCAACACGGGCAGATTCAGAGTAAGGTTAACTGCAAGCAATGGTTGCAGCACCACTTCAAAATTCGGTTACATACAGGTAAACGGAACACCCACTGCGGTTACTTCCTGTTACACTTATGTAAACAACACCACCTGCACGGGCAGCGGTATTAGCGGTGGTGTCAATTGCGCTTCGGCTGTTTCTGTATGCCAGAACAATCCTAAAATAAAAGCGGATTGCAGTGGTGGACAATTTGTGCAGGGTTCTTACGATTTGGTGATTGATGAATATAACTCGTCTTGTGTTTTCATTCAAAATGTTGCCAACTCGCTTAATAACCCGCTTACATCCACTGCCGATTTGGTTTGTTTAAGCCTGAATGATTTCACTACAACTCCCGGGTATTTTTATACCAACTTTGCCAATCTCAGGTATAGGGTTGCATTAACTATCCGCAATGTTTGCAGTTCAAATACTACCACTACATGGTTCATAGATAATGCCGGAGGTTGCAAAACCGATGGTGATGAACTAGGATATGAAGAAAGCATCAGTGCTGTTTTTGAAAACTCAACAGCAGCATTTGCACAGATATTTCCCAATCCTTCATCCGGCAATTCCACTTTGGAATTTAATTTAGATAAAGTGGGTAAGACGAACGTAACTTTCAGTGATATGCAGGGCAAGGTTATTTACCGCCACTCTGCAAACGCGATGAAAGAAGGAACGCAAAGTATAGCAATACCTTCGGCTGACTGGGCAGCAGGAGTTTATTTTTACCAACTCGCTGTTGGCGATGCGGTATTGCAAGGGAAAATGATTAAAACAGATTAAACCATTCAACACGCATGAGCGGAGGCAATATGCGCCACGCTCATGCGTTTTTTTAGTTCAATAGATGAAAAAACTGAAACTGTTTTCATTAGTTGTAATAGTAATACTCAACTGTATTTGTAAAAATACTTATGCTCAAAATTTAGTCCTCAATCCAAGCTTTGAAGATTATGATACTTGTATCCTTACCCAAATAGGCTATGGATACCCGATTATAAATAATTGGGTAAATCCTACACAAGGTACGCCAGATTATTTTAATTTTTGTTCATCCAACCCCAATTGTCGTCCTGTTGCTAATGTTTTTGGTAGTCAAACACCCAAGTTCGGTAACGGATTTTCTGGGATTTCAGTTTTTAGCCTTAATCAATCTGGCACAAACCCATCAAGTGAATATATCCAAGGTAAAATGAATAACAAGCTAGTTAAGGATAGCATTTATTGTGTTAAATTTTATTTGAGTTTGGCAGACAATCGCAAGTTATCAATTGATAGAGTTGGAATCTGTTTTACAAATACTCAAGCTATAAGCAATACTTTTTTTTTCCCATTTACATCTAATATTGAATCAGAACTAAACTACTTCTTCACTGATACAGTAGGTTGGATGTTATGCCAAGGTATCTATAGAGCTAAAGGAGGTGAGCAATTTATTACACTTGGTAATTTTAATTCCTTCTCAAATACCAATTCAGTTTTATCAGGCACACCAATAGGCGATTTTAGAGACAGTATTTCTTACTATTACATAGACGATGTATCAGTAGAAATGCTGCCTTCTTACATAGCCTCATTGGATTTGGGCAGCGATTCGATTTTATGCGATACAATAGGCTTTACAAAAATATTAAGCGTACCGCAAGTGTATGATTCGGTGCGGTGGAACACAGGCGCAACAACTTTTAATATTACAGTTTCAACCATCGGCACATACAGCATAATTGCTTACTATGGCGAATGTGCGGTGAAAGACACAGTTGCTTTTTCACTTTTCAATTCAGGTATTCAGCTTGCGCCAATCAGCGACACAGCCGTTTGCAAAGCAAACACGCCTGTCCGTTTCAGCGTTGCAAACGGTTTTGATACTTACTTATGGAGCAATGGCGATACAAGCAGCTATACAGATATTTCACAGCCGGGAATTTATTTTGTTCAGGCAGGCAATCAATGTTTCAGCTATGCAGATACATTTACCGTTACGATTTTTGAAATGCCACCGCCACCGCTCACAGCAGATACCGCTTTGTGCGAAGGTGCACCCGAACCATTGGCAACTGCCGTTGGCGAAAACCTACAGTGGTACGCAAATACATCTGATACTTCGTTGCTGCCCAATACTCCCACAATAAAAACAAACACGCTTAATGAACAATATTTTTTTGTTTCACAAACAATTAACGGTTGCAAAAGTGCGAAAGCAACATTTACCACCCGCATCAATGCTTTGCCGCAAATGGATTTAGGCAGCAGCATACGCGCCTGTGAAGGAAAATTTATTGAACTGGCAGCAACAAAAAACCTTGTTGCAAGCTATTTGTGGAGCAATGGCGACACAACAGATGCGATAATGGTGAGTGCAGACGGAACGTTCTCTTGCACGGTTACAAATGCCTGTGGCAGCGCGGAGGATGCCGTTGAAATTGTATTTGTTGATTGCAGCAACTGCCTGTATGTGCCGAATGTTTTTTCGCCAAACAATGACGGCAGCAATGATTTTTTTCAGGTTTATTCCAACTGTCCTTTAGTAAGTTTCAGGCTTAAAATATTCAACCGTTGGGGCGAAAAAGTTTTTGAAGCAACAAATGAGAATAACAGATGGGACGGTTATTACAAAGGAATATTACAAGAGGCTGGCATTTATATTTACACATTATCGCTCACCAACGAGCTGGGGCAAACATCTAACGCAAAAGGCAGCATTACTTTAGTGAGATAAGTTTTTTTGAACTCCAAAACAAAAAACAACCTGTTGCGAAAATCCAAAATTTTAAAGCAGGATAAAATTCCTGCGGGCTGAAAAACGTAAATAAACCAACAAGTATCAGCCATGCTCCGTAATATTTTGTGTATCTCAATACCAATCTGTTGCGAGTAAATATTAACGCAAGTGCCAACAATACATTAAAAGGTAAAGCCCAAAGCAGATTTAGGTTATTCGCGGAAAGTGTATGTGTTGTGAAAAACCATAGATAGCACAACAAGCACCCGATAATACCTGTAAGCATAAGCATCACGCCAATTGATAAAACATACAATTTTTTCTTGTCTAAAAAGCAAGTGCAAAACACCAAAAGTAATGCTGCGGAAATAACAAAAACGGGTTGAGTCAATACACTGCTTTTTATGTATGTTGCAGCACCTTTCAAAATTACTCTTTCACTTCCTGCAATTATCTTGCTGCCGTCATTTGAAGCGAGCATTGCCTTCTTTAAATATTCAGGTAAAAAAGTTGCTTGTTTAGCAGAAACCGGCATATCACTTTTAAGCCCAAGTAACAGATAAAATGTAAATTTCATCCACGGCATTTCGTTTAAATGTTCATTTAATAATTGTCGGATAGTTTTCTGGCTGTTGCAGTAATCCAGTTGTATTTTATTGACAGGCTTCGTTTCCAATACATCTCTTAACCTTGTAGCGCAGTTATTATTTAAAAAATTATAGGAATATGCGGCATTTTCAGATTCTGCGTTCCACATCAGGAAATTAAAAATCTGTTGCTTATCGTTTTGAGACAACAACAAAGGTATTTCTGTTACTTCCCTGCCCTCTTCAATATAGCCTGTAACAAAATCCTGCATCCGCTCAATTACCAAATAAAAATTCAGATTGTTACTTAGAAAATTTACATAAAACTCTTGCACACTGGAATTGAATGCGCCATAATTAAAAACAACATCAAATTTGTTTATGCTATCGGTAAATCGCAATGCACTATGCCCAAAAGCAGAATAAGGCTTACTTCCTGATTTACAATTTATGAAGCTAACTTTCGCAGAATTGCTGAGAAGCCATTCTGCTTTACATAAGTTACAAGATAATAGCAGAAAACAAACCAACAATAATATTGTAGTACTTTTCATTTACTCATTGTACATAGCTAATTGCCTAAAAAATCACGAATAATCTTCTACTTGTTTCTAACAATCACAAGGTTCATAATACCATTACAAAAGCACTGGTAAACTCCCTACGTCTCAAAAACTCTTTAAAACCGCAGTTTCTATTTCTGCCAATAAGTTTTCAGGATTTGTTTTTTGAAATTTATTTCCGGTTACTAAATCGTGTAATTGAATGTAGCGATTGGTAATTTCATTCACAAAACTATCGGGCATAAACGGCATAGTTTGTCCATCTTTCCCTTGGAAATTATTTGCCATCAACCACTCGCGCACAAACTCTTTTGAAAGTTGCTGCTGCGCTTCGCCTTTGGCTTGTCTTTCTGCATAGCCTTCGGCATAAAAATAGCGCGAAGAATCCGGTGTGTGAATTTCATCAATCAAGTAAACTTCACCATTGTGAACACCAAATTCATATTTTGTATCAACAAGAATTAAACCCTGTTTCAAAGCCATTTCAGAGCCGCGTGCAAATAATTTTAAAGCATACTTTTCCATAGTAGTGTAAATGGTTTCATCTACCAAGTTTCGCTTTAAAATATCTTCGCGCGAAATATCTTCATCATGTCCTTCAACCGCTTTTGTAGAAGGCGTAATAATTGGCTCCGGAAGCTTGTCGTTTTCCTTTAAACCTTCTGCCAAAGTAACACCGCATAAAACTCTTCCACCGGCTTTGTAAGTTCGCGCAGCATGACCTGCCAAATAGCCGCGCACCACCATTTCAATACGCACAGGTTCGCACTTTATTCCGATGCAAACATTTGGGTGTGGCGTTTGCTGCAACCAATTCGGGCAAATATCTTTTGTGGCTTGCAAAAAATGTGTGGCAATTAAATTTAGCACCTGTCCTTTGTATGGAATTGGTTTTGGTAAAATATGGTCGAAAGCAGAAATTCTATCAGTAGCAATTACTGCAATTTTTGTGTCGAAAAAATACACATCGCGTACTTTTCCATGATAAACATCTAACTGGTTCGGAAACGTAAAATTGGTAGAAGAAATAGTTTGCATGGCGCGAATATGCAACTCAAGATTGAATTTGCAGCAATGCTTCTTCCACATTTTGTGCAGGAAGTCCGCAAGTCTTGTTTTTACAAGCATAAATTGCTGTGTTTATACTTTGTTGCTTATCACTTAACGAAGGAATTAAACTTGAATTTCCACCCGCAAAAAAGCAGTTTGGCAAATAATTTCCACCCAATTTTAAGCGAGTTTCAGTAGCGTTATTTCCTGTAATTGCTAAAATAAAAGGTTCATCTGTGAGCCAACGCATTAGCATTGCCCAGTTTGAATAGAATGAAGTGCGCTCTATAATCTGCGGCTTAAAATTCAATGCCATTGCTTTGGCTGTGCTAATAAATTTTTCGTTCTCTGTGAGTAAACCAAGTTTAAACAGGTTTTTTGCCATAGCAGAATTTGATGCGGGAATCACATTATCAGAAGTTTCTGTTTTGCGTGCAATCAGCTTCTCTCCTACTTTATTGGTATAGTAAAAAATCTGCTTTTCTTCATTAAAAAAGTGTTCAAAACAATAGTTGCTAAGCTGTAGTGCCAGCTTCAACCATTCTTCTTTAAAAGTAACTTCGTACAACATCACAAATGCTTCTATCGTAAAAGCATAATCATCTAAAAATCCATGAATGGTGGACTTTCCATTTTTAAAATTTCTATACAAGAAACCTTCCGGTGAAAGTTGATTTACCTTAATAAAATCAGCACTTTTTAAAGCTGCTTCCAAATAACTTTTTTCACCCAATATCAAATAAGCTTCAAGATATGCTTTCAACATTAAAGCATTCCACGCTGTGATAGTTTTATCATCTAACAATGGGCGATTGCGCTTACTTCTTTCGCTTAAAAGTTTTTGCTTCCAAGTATGTTCTTTTGTAGCGTTAGTAACATCTTTTTCTTTTCTTATCAAATTGTTTGCGCCTTCAAAGTTTCCATTTTCGGTTACAGAATAAACCTTGCAGAAATTTTCAAATTCATCACCTAAAATCTCCTTTAACTCATCATATTCCCACACATAAAACTTACCTTCTTCTCCATCGCTATCCGCATCTAAAGCGGTGTAAAAATTACCGTAATTTCCGGTTAGCTCACGCGCCACAAATGCAAGTGTTTCTTCCACAATTCGCTTATAGTTTTCATCTTTTGTAATTTGAAATGCTTGCGCATACAGCGATACCAACTGCGAATTGTCATAAAGCATTTTCTCAAAATGTGGAATTGCCCAGTATTCATCAACCGAATAGCGCGCAAAGCCACCGCCAACTTGGTCGTAAATACCGCCCATCATCATTTTATCTAAAGTGATGCGAACTGCATTTAAAACGCTTTCATTCTTTGAATAGAAAAAATATTGCAACAAAAACTGATAGTTGTTCGGCATCGGAAACTTAGGACTACCGTAGCTTCCTCCTAATTTTAAATCTTGATTTTGTAAAATACTTCGTGCAGCAGTAGTGTTATCTTGTTGCGTAAAATCAGTTTCATTTTTTACTTCAAAATTATCCATCATCGAAATGCCATGTGTAACATTTTCTGCCTGCTCTAACATTTTATGCTTATTGCGTTTGTTCTCTGTTACAAAATATTGTAGTATTTGAATCCAATTTTCTTTTGGGAAATAAGTGCCTGCATAAACCGGTCTGCCATCGGGCAAACAGATGGCGTTGAGCGGCCAACCACCGCGTCCGCTAATCAACTGAGCGCAATCCATGTAAATTTGATCCACATCAGGGCGCTCTTCTCTATCTACTTTTATACTCACAAAATAAGTATTCATAATTGCCGCTACTTCTTCATCTTCAAAACTTTCGTGCTCCATTACATGGCACCAATGGCAAGCGCTGTAGCCAATACTCACAATTACTAATTTATCTTCTTCAATAGCTTTTTGCCATGTATTTTTGTTCCAAGCACACCAATTTACAGGGTTGTGTGCATGTTGCAATAAGTAAGGACTGCTCTCGTGAATTAGGTCATTTGTATATTTCATGTTTTTTTGTTGTTAGAAATGAATAAATCTGCACCGTGATTGTACGCGATATTAAGTTGAATAATTTTAGAAACCACAGTGAGCGAAGTTTCGCTTTTGAGGCTAAAGTTACAGCTATTGTTGGAAATAATGGCACAGGAAAAACCAATCTGCTCGATGCTGTTTACTACTTGTGCTTAACCAAAAGCAATTTATATGCGGATGATAAACAAAACGTGAAGCACGGTTCTGATTTTTTTCGTTTAGAAGGAAATTTTGAGCTTAAAAATGAAAACACAAATGTTGTTTGTAAATACTCCGGCAGTAGAAAAAAAGAGTTCTTGTTCAATGAAATTCCATACACAAAATTAAGTGAGCATATCGGTAAAATTCCTTGTGTAATGATTTGCCCTGCCGATGCAGAAATTGTGTTGGGCGGAAGCGAAGAAAGACGAAAAGTAATTGATAATACTTTATCGCAAACCGATCAGCAATATTTGAATAATTTAGTGCAATACAACAAGGTTTTAACACAACGTAATGCCGCATTAAAGCAGTTTGCCGAAACAGGAAAAACAGATAAAAATTTACTTACAATTTACAATGAGCAATTAGTTGCTTTTGGCAATTACATTTTTGAAAAACGTGCTGCTGCATTTAAAGAAATTTTACTCTATTTCAAACAAGTTTATAGCCAAATAAGTGATGCAGAAAACGAAGCAGATTTTAGCTATAAGAGTCAATTAGAGAATAACAATTTTGCAGAACTATTAGAGAAAAATTTACAACGGGATCTAATTTTAGAACGCACTGAAATTGGCATTCATAAAGATGATGTTGATTTTTTTTTACATTCCTTTCCGCTCAAGCGATTTGGTAGCCAAGGACAACAAAAGAGTTTCATGCTCGCCTTTAAACTCGCCATGTTTCTTTACTTACAAGCGGCAACAAAAACCACTCCTATTCTGTTGGTTGATGACGTATTTGATAAATTAGATAAAAAGCGCGGACAAAACCTGTTAAACTTCTTCAATTCAGATAAAACAACACAAGTAATCCTTTCTCACACCAAAACAGAGGACTTTAAAGAGGTGAATTTTGTAGAAATATTATCCATTTAGCCTCGTTTTACTTTCTACTCAAAAGGACAACCATTTTTATTTGTTGAAATTGCTTTTCAAATTCAGCTATACTGTAATCTAACTTTGTTTCGTTACATATAGTGTATATGAAATTTTTAGTGCCGTTTATCTTTTTTGTTTCAAGTTTTCTTTCTGCCTTTTCGCAGCAAACATTGGTATATTCCGATTTGTGGGTTGCCTACCAAAAAGGTGTTGAATTATGGACTGAGAAAAATTTTGTTTCCGCAAGAAATGCTTTTGAACAAACGCTGAATCAGCCTTTTACCAATTCAACAAAACCGGAATTACTCGTTCAGAATGCACATTTCTATATCGCTGCCTCTGCTGCTGAAAATAACGATAAAGATGCAGAGCAATTGCTCAATAATTACATTCTGCATTTCTACGAATCATCAAATAGAAAACAGATTTATTACTACTTGGGAAAAGTACATTTTCAGAACAAAAAATACAGCGATGCAATTGTAAGTTTAGCCAAAATAAAAGATAGCGATTTACAGCCTGAACAGCGCAACAACTATACGTTTATGCTTGGCTACAGCTATTTTACCAAAAAGAAGTTTGAAGAAGCAAAACCTTACTTCAAACAACTTTTAACGGCAGAAGAGAAATACTTTTATCCTGCAAATTACTATTACGCTTTTATTTGCTTTTACACCAAAGATTTTAATGCAGCACTCGAAAGCTTTTTAAAAATTCAAGATTCAAAAATGTATGCAGGCGTAATTCCTTATTACGTTGCACAAATTTATTACGCCCAGCAAAATTATAAGAAAGTGATAGAATATGTTCCCACAAAAGTGAACGATAGCGGTGTGATGTATAAGCCCGAATTGAATTTTTTATTGGGGCAAGCATACTTCCAAATTTCAGATTACACAAAAGCGTTGCCACTGTTAGATGCCTATCTTTCAAAACAGAGTAAGGCAAACAAACACGAGCTTTACCAACTTGCGTATTCGCAATACAAAACAGGCGATTACAAACGCGCAATTGAAAACTTTGTTCAGCTAAATTTGCTCAACGATACGCTTGGACAAAATGCAACTTATGCTTTGGCAGATTGCTATTTAAAAACAAACCAAAAAGAGAAAGCAATGACGGCTTTCCAAAGTGCTTCTAACATGAATTTTGATAAAGAAATTCAAAAGATAGCACAGTTTAACTATGGCAAACTTTTGGTTGAAACTGAAAGTTACAGCGAAGCGGTGAATACTTTGAAATTGTTTGTAGAAAACAATTCCGGTAGTAACCTTTACGAAGAAGCAAATGAACTTTTGGCAACAGCACTTTTCCAAACTAAAAACTATGAAGCTGCTTATCAACTTATTGAAAGCATGAACCTGAGAAGTCCGAAACTAAATGATACTTATCAAAAACTAACTTACTTCCGCGCAGTACAATTATACAACGATGCCAAGTGGGAAGAGGCTGAAACTTTGTGCGATAAAAGCTTAAAAATAGTAAGCGATAAAAACATCACTGCGAAAGCATTTTTTTTGAAAGCCCAAACACAATATCAGCAAGAAAATTACAATGGCGCAGCTTCAAACTTTGCAAAGAGTTTAGAGTTTAATGCCACTTACGACAACACATTTTCTCCGTTTTTAGTCAATTACAATATCGGGTATTCTTTCTTTAAACTAAAGCAATACAAGTATGCTGCTGCATCGTTTGAAACTGCTGTGAAAGAAAACAGCACAGGACTTTCTTCAACTCAAAAAGAAAAACTATTGCCTGATGCTTACGTGCGATTTGCTGATTGCGCTTTTGTTTCAAAACAATATGATGAAGCACTAAGTGCATATACTAAAATTGAAGGCAGTAATTGGCCGGGTGCAGAGTACGCCTTGTTTCAAAAAGGAATTTTACTTGGTTTAAAGGGCAACAATGCAGGGAAAATAAGCACAATGGAATCATTGATTACACGCTATTCTTCGAGCCGATTCCGCGACCAAGCTTACTTTGAAATTGGTGAAACTTACTTAGAAGATGGCAACTACAATGCAGCTCAAAATGCTTATGAAAGCTTGCTTTCTAAGTTTCCTGCAAGTGTTTTAGCACCGCAAGCATATTTGAAAATCGCCTTAGTTGCCTACAATAAAAACAAAAAACAAGAAGCGTTTGATGGTTACAAAAAAGTAGTAACGCAGTTTCCAAAAACATCGGAGGCAAAAGATGCTTTGGTTGCCATGCGCGAAATTGCTGTTGAAATTGGAAAAACCGATGAATACGTTGCGATGGCTTCGGATTATGGAAGTATCTCTTCCGCAGCGCAAGATTCACTCACTTGGCAAGCTGCCGAAAATGCCTTTACCAACGGGGAGTATAATCGTGCCATCACATTACTTTCAAACTATATCACAAAATTCCCAATGGGATACTTTATAAACGAAGCACTGTTTGCACGTGCAGAAAGTTATATTCAAAATAAAAATTTCCCTTCTGCTTCAAACGACTTAAAAGCAGTGATAAACAACAAGCCTTTTAAGTTTTACGAGCGTGCCCTGCTGAAAGCTTCAGGCATTGCTTATTTTGAATTAAAGGATTACGCTGAAGCATTTAGCTTATACGAAAAACTACTTGCAGCAGCTTCAAATCCTGCTAATGTTTACTCGGCACAATTAGGGCTTTTAAAATCTGCTGATAAGCTAAACTACGATGCGAAAATAACTGAGTATGCTGATTTAGTTCTTCAAAACAAACAACTAAACGAAACTGATTTAGTTGAAATAAGCTACATGAAAGGAAGAGCTTTATACCGCCTACAACAATACGATATTGCCTTGCCTTTACTGAATAAAGTTGCCGCTGCCGCAGTAAGCAAAAAAGCTGCTGAGTGCAAATATTACACTTGTAAAATTGCTTATCTAAATCAACAATACAAAGCTTCTTTGGATAGTTGCATTAAGCTAAAAAACAAATTTGCTGCTTATGAATACTGGGTGGTAAAAACCTTTGTTTTAATGGCTGATAATTACATTGCATTAGGCAATACTTTCCAAGCAAAAGCAACATTAGAAAGTATTGTAAACAACTATCATGGCGATGCTGAATTAGAAAAAGAAGCAGCAGAAAAATTAGAAAGTTTACGCGAAACTGAATTGAATAAATCTAAGTTATTTCAAACCGTTCCGAGCGATAGTTTAATTATGGAAAACCCAAACGATTTTAAATAATGCTGCCATGAAAACAAGTAATAGAAAAATTAAAAAGTGGCTGCAAATATTTAGCAAAACTCTTGTGCTTGTAGCATTGCCGATTCTTTCATTTTCTCAAGGTGGCACAAACGATGAAGTGGTGGTAATTAAACAATATCACTCTACTTTACACGATGCTGATAGAATAGAAGTGAGTCCTGAAATTCCCGAGTTTGAACAGCGCAAACAAAGCTATAATTACCAACTGCCACAGCGCGATTTTAAAACCGGATATTTTCAACCCAATCCTTTAAAACCAATTGCATTAAGCAAAGAAAAGATTGAACGCAGAAATCGCTCGTTTATTAAACTTGGCTTTGGTTTGCCTTGGATGCCGCTTGCGCAATTAGAATACAACGAACGCAAAGTGAAAGACTTTCAATTTGGATTGAATTACAATCACCTTTCGGCAGCAAGTTTTAAGAATAAATTTCAACGTTTTAGCGATGATAAAGTTGGTATTTACTTAGGTGGCACACCGGGCAAAATAGCTGTGGGCAGCGACTTTAGTTTTCACAACATAAGAAACCATTTTTATGCTTTTCCAGATTCATTAACTGAAAGAAAAAACATACTGCAACAGCTAAGAAGTTTTGATGGAAAAGTGTTTATTAAAAACACTACTGAAAACACTGCAAAATTGAACTTCAAACAAGATGTTCGGTTCAATTACTTTATGGAAACAAAAGGCAAAAGCCGCGAATGGTTTGTTGCCGGAACTACTTACTTAGAAAGAGCATTTGCAAAAGTTCACCACGCGGAAGCAGATTTCGATTTCGACATTTCTAATTACCGCGACACAGCTTCATTACAGCGAAACATTTTTCAGTTTAAACTTGGCTATTTCTTTGATAATGACGACTGGTTTTTGAAAGCAAAAGCCGGAATGGCAATTGATGGCAAAAAAGTTTATCCGTTAGTTCAAATTAGTGCAGAAAAACTGCTCTATCAATCAGCAATTATTGCATTTGTAGATTGGGATTGGAATTTTCATAAAAACTCATTTGCCCAATTTGCAATGAACAACAATTTTGTGAGCAGTTCACTCAACCTCACTAATACACGCAGAAGTGATTTACAAGGTGGTTTAAAAGGAACTATAAATGGCTTTTCATACAATCTTGCATTTCACTATAAATACGTTTGGAACATGCCACTTTTTGTGAACGATACCAACGATATGAAGCGCTTTAAAGTAATCCACGACAATGCAAATATTTACACTATTCATGCAGAAGCGGGCTACAACTGGCAAAACACTTTGCAGCTACTTTTAAACTTAGATTATCACATATTTAAAATGAAAACCGAAGCTAAAGCATGGCACGAACCAGGCTTAAATATTAGCCTTCGAGCAAATTACAACTTAAAGGATAAGTTTATTTTAGGCGCTGAGCTTTTTGTGTTGGCACAGTCTAATGCTAAACTTGCTGATGGCTCTGCTTCAACAATTAAGGCTACTGGCGATTTGAACTTAAGTGTAGAATACATTTTCAAAAATTACCTATCATTCTTTCTAAACTTAAACAATATTGCACATCAAAAATACCAACGTTGGTACGGCTATCCAAGTTTGGGAATCAATGGCGTAATCGGTGCGAAATTCTCTTTTTAGCAGCTTGTTCAAAGCAAAAACTTTTACATTTGCAGTTTATGGCAACTTTAATTTTATATGCAATTATTGCATTTATTCTCTTTGAATTTGTACTTACAAAATCGGTTGATTTGCTTAACATGCAAACTTGGGATAAGCCTATTCCTGTTGAATTAAAAGACATTTACAAAGAAGAACAGTACGAAAAAGCAAAGGCTTACGCAAAAGCAAATGCAAAATTAAAAACTATTTCGGGTCTATTCTCTCTTGTGGTAATTGTAGCATTTTTATGGCTAAAAGGTTTCGCTTGGGCTGATACACTTAGTGCTTCCATTACCACACAGCCAATTTTGCAAACGCTTGTATTTTTTGCACTTATTGGTATTGCAAACTACATTTTAAATTTACCTTTTTCCTTGTATGGAACTTTTGTAATTGAACAGAAATTCGGCTTCAACAAAACATCGTTTTCAACTTTCATAGCCGATACTTTTAAAACTATTTTATTGAGTGCAGTAATTGGCGGAGTACTATTATCATTACTCTCCTATTTATTTCAAATTTTAGGCAATAACTTTTGGATTGCCGGCTGGATAATTGTTTCTGCATTCACTTTGTTCTTCGCAGCTTTTTACACCACTTTACTGCTTCCTGTTTTCAATAAACTTTCACCTTTAGAAGCTGGAAATTTAAGAAGTGCTATTGAGAAATATAGTTCTACTGTGGCATTTCCGCTCACTAATATTTTTGTGATTGACGGCAGTAAACGCAGCGCAAAAGCAAATGCTTTTTTTAGCGGCTTAGGCGGCAAAAAGAATATTGTTTTATACGATACGCTTATTAAAGATTTAACTCAAGAAGAAATAACCGCTGTATTGGCGCACGAAGTTGGGCATTACAAGCGCAAGCACGTTCAAAAAAGTATGTTGCTGAGCGTAGTACAAATTGGTGTAATGTTTTTTGTATTCGGCTGGCTTTCGAGCAACCCGATAATGGGCGAAGTGCTTGGAGCTGAAAAAAATAATTTTCATTTATCGCTCATCACCTTCTCGCTTTTGTTTAGCCCAATAAGTTTAGTAACAGGAATTTTAATGAATATCTACTCGCGCAAAAATGAATACGAGGCCGATAACTATGCCAAAACTACTTTTGCAGCTGAGCCGCTTATCACAGCATTAAAAAAACTCACAGTAAACCATTTGGGCAATCCTCAGCCGCATCCGGCATTTATTTTCTTACATTATTCGCACCCAACTTTGCTGCAAAGAATGAAAGCCATGCAATAAAATCTCGTTGTATTTGCGAGAATTGAAGTTTCTTAAAAACAATAAAAAAAATTGGGCTTACTGATTTGTATTGATATACTTGTTTATAGATGAAGTATTTACTTGCTATTTTATTGGGCTTCACCGTACAGTTTTCTTTTTCGCAATTGATAGAAGCGGAAGACATTTCGCACATTGCCGATTTTTACCAAAAGCACGGCATTTCTATTGATAAGGTAAAGAATTTACAGCTTTATGAAGAAGCATTTCGTTGGTTAGATACCAAATATAAATTTGGTTCAAAAACCGAAAACGCAACCGATTGCAGCGGGTTTGTAGGTAACTTGTATGAGAAAGTTTTTGGAAAAGATTTGGCACGCTCTTCAAGAGCTATGTTTCCACAGTGCGAGCCGGTAGAATCAAAAGGAGAATTAAAAGAAGGTGATTTGCTTTTTTTCAAAATATGGAAAGGCGTTATTTCGCACGTAGCAATTTATTTACAAGACGGTAAGTTTATTCACGCAGCGGTGCATGGCGGAGTGCGTATTGATAGCTTAGAACAGCCTTACTACAAAAAATATTTCTACAAAGCAGGAAGGCTTTTAGAATAAAACTCAACAAACAAAACTCTTTACCTTTTCAGTTTCAGCAGCACTACGTTTTCTATGTGCATGGTTTGCGGAAACATATCAACCGGTTGAATTTTTGCCACAAAATATTTTTCATTTAGCAAACTTAAATCGCGCGCTTGGGTTGCCGGATTGCAACTTACATAAACAATTTTTTCTACCGCAGCTTCGAGTAAGGTTTTCACCACATCTTCGTGCATTCCTGCGCGTGGTGGGTCAGTAATTATCACATCTGGTTTGCCATGCTTTTGTAGCAGTTCTTCATTAAGCAACAGCCGCACATCTCCACCATAAAAATGTACATTTTCAATATTATTTAGAGCTGCATTTTGCTTTGCATCTTCAATTGCTGCATCTATTTGCTCAATACCAACCACTTGTTTGCAAGCTTGGCTAACATAAATTGCGATGCTTCCCACACCGGTATAAAGGTCAAATACATTTTCATTTCCTGTAAGTTCCGCAAAATCTTTGGTAACATCATAGAGCTTTTTTGCTTGCACAGAATTAGTTTGAAAAAATGATTTTGGCGCTACTCTAAATTTGTATTCACCAAGCATTTCTGTAATAAAAGAATTTCCTTTTACCACAACTGGTTCAAGGTCGTAAATGGTATCGTTTGCCTTTGGATTTATTACGTATTGCAACGAAGTAATTTGTGGAAAATTTGACTGTACAAAATCCATTAAACGAGCAATTTTTTCTTTATCATTTTCAAAAAAACTAATGAGCGTAAGCAACTCTCCCGTTTCCGTTTTTCTAATCAATAAATTACGCAATAAGCCTACTTTTTCTTTTATGTTGAAAAAAGAATAATTGTGCTCTAAGGCGAAATTTTTAATACCAACGCGAATGGCATTGCTTTCATCCATCAACCAACATTTTTCAATATCCAGCACACCCGAAAAACTTCCCGGAACGTGAAAACCTAAAGCTCTACGTTCAAAAGTTTCGCCCGAAGCTATTTCTTCATTCGTAAGCCATTTGCGATTTGTGAATGTAAATTCCAATTTGTTTCGATAATCATAACCATTTTCACAGCCAATAATATCGCTCATGCCATTGGTTGAAATTTTTCCTATTCTTTCAAAAGCATCGCGAACAGTTTGCGTTTTTATGCGCAGTTGCTCTGAATAATTTATATGTTGCAATTTGCAACCACCACACACTCCAAAGTGAACACACACGGGATTTTCACGCTCGGTAGAATTTTCTAAAACTTCAACTAAATTAGCTTCGCAGAAAGACTTTTTGCTCTTTGCAATTTGCACTTTTACCAAATCGCCCGGTGCGGTGTATGGTACAAAAACCACTTTGCCGTTATCTAATTTTCCAATGCCAAAGCCTTCGGCAGAAATTCCCGTAATGCGAACGGTTTCAATTATTACTTGCTTCACAGCACAAAAATGAGATTTTATTTTTGCTGTGCTAATTCAAAAATTAGCTTAGAAACATTCTTCTTATTTTGAAATGGGTTTTAGTTGCTTTACTTTTAAGGTTTTAAAATGATTGCCGTTCCAAACAAATTTCTAGAACTGTTGATACTCTAAAATTAAATGACTTCCCATTTACACGTTCAACTTATTGCCGATTATTTGCATAAACGCGGAGTGCGCCATGTGGTAATTTGCCCCGGCTCGCGCTCTGCACCATTTGTAATCGCGCTAAATGAATATCCTGCCATTAAAAAATATGTGATTGCTGATGAACGCTCGGCAGCATATTTTGCATTAGGAATTGCACAGCAAATACATTTTGCGGTAGCTGTAATTTGCACTTCAGGAACAGCAGCTCTAAACCTTGTTCCTGCCATTGCAGAAGCCTCAGCTCAAGCACTTCCACTTATTGCTATTACTGCCGATAGACCTGAAGAAATGCACTGGAGAGGCGAAAATCAAACGATTGAACAAAAAAACATTTTCATAGATTATATACCGGAAAAATCAGCCATCAATTTTAAACCATTGCGAATGCTGAAAGACTTCACGGATAAGCTATTGGAAATGGATGAAACCTTAATGATTGTGCATGATGAGCCTAGCTTTCCTGCACACTGGAATGTTGAAATTCCAGAACCACTTTACGAGCGCGCAGGCGAAGAAATTCCACCGTATAATTTAAGCGATAGTGAAGCAGATCTAGATTTAATACACCAAATATTAGGCGGCAACGAAGATTTACTTTTAGAAGAATGGGAAAATGCAGAGCGTATTTTAATCATTTGCGGCTATGCGCAGTTTACACCGCAAGTAATTCAACAACTAAAACATCTTTCAGAAAATCAAAATATTGTTATTGTTTCAGAACACGCAAGCAATCTACCGTTTCAGCAGAATGAAACTTGGAATTTAGACGCTCTGCTCACGCAAATGAAGCCCGACAGCGAAAAAAATTATGCCCCCGATTTGGTTATCACTTTAGGCAGACACATACTTTCTAAAAAACTCAAGCAACTGATTAAGAAAAATAAGCCGCGATGGCATTTTCATGTTTCATCGCATGGTGAAGCTTGGGATCAATTTTACTTAGAAGATAAATTCGACTTTTTCAAAACCGGCAATAGCTTATTTCTTAGCAAATTAACTAATGCCAAATTAGCCAGAGAAGAATTTAAGCAGGCTTGGATAAATTTAAGAACACAAACACAGCAACACACTCAAAGCTTTTTATCTAAAGCACCTTTCAGCGATTTAAAAGTTTATGAAAGCATTTACAGCCAACTTCCAAGCGGCACAAATTTGCAATTAGGCAATTCTACTCCAGTGCGCTATGCACAATTTTTCAACCTACCGGAAAACACAAAAGTAAACGCCAACCGTGGCACCAGCGGTATTGATGGATGCCTGAGCACGGCTGTGGGCGCGGCTTTAACGCATCATTCATTAACTGTTTGCATTATTGGCGACATTAGTTTTTTTTACGATAGCAATGCTTTGTGGAACAAATATCTTTCGCCAAACCTTAGAATAATTTTAATAAACAACGGAGGCGGTAATATTTTTAGATTATTAAGCGGACCAGAAACCGTGAAAGGCTTTGAAGATTACTTTGAAGCACAGCATAATTTGAGTGCAAAATATTTAGCTGAAATGTATGGCTTGCAGTATTACTTCTGCGAATCGCAAGGCGAACTAAACACACAACTGCCGGACTTTTTTCAACCTAAAAACAAAGCTGCAATTTTGGAAGTAAAAACCGACAACGAAATAAGTGCTACGGTTTACAAACAGTATTTTTCTCATCTAAAAAATCATGCATAAAATCATCTCTTTCAAAACCACTATAATTACAAAAACATTAGCTTTGAATTTTCGATAAACAACAAGTTATGAGCGATAAAAAATTGCAGATTTTAGATAGTGCCGCAATTACACAAAAAGTGAGAAGAATGGCTTACGAAATAGTGGAAGATTGCTATGATGATAAAGAATTAGTGTTGGTAGGAATTGAGCCAAATGGCTATCAATTTGCGCGTTTGCTTAAAAGTGAAATAGAAAAAATACAGAATCAAAAAGTGGAACTTTTTCCATTAAAAATTGACAAAGAACAACCCAATATCCAAACCATAGAAACTACACTCAAAGAAAACCAAACACTGAAAAGCAAAACACTCATTTTGGTTGATGACGTTGGCAACACCGGCAAAACGCTTTTCTATGCGTTGGCAACTTTCACCAAAATGCAACCTAAAAAAATTAAAACCGCAGTGTTGGTAGAGCGCCAGCACAAACGTTTTCCGGTAGCTTCAAACTTTGTAGGGCTTTCGCTTTCAACCACTTTGCAAGAAACAATTATTGTTGAATTTAATGGTAAAAACGGAGTGGCTTACTTGGAATAAAAACAACAAAACTTATTTATGAAATATACCGTTTATCACAATCCAAGATGCTCTAAAAGCCGCGAGGCTGTTGCCTTTTTGCAAGAGCAAAACGCAGAAATAGAAATAATAGAATATCTAAAAGACTCGCCTACCGAAAGTGAAATAAAAGCACTACTGCAAAAGCTAAATATTCCAGCAATAGATTTAGTGAGAAAAGGTGAAGAACTTTTTAAAACTAACTACAAAGACAAAACACTTTCCGAGAAAGAATGGATTAAAATATTAGCCGAAAATCCAATTTTAATTGAACGCCCGGTGATAGTGAAAGGAAACAAAGCCGTGATTGCCAGACCAACTGAGAAAATAAACGAATTATAGTAAAAACACAAAGATTATTACTTAAAAATCAACTTCATTTTTACCTTAGCGCAGATTTTATGCAACCGCGAGCAATACTTACTTCTCAGCAATTTTCGCTAACCATTCGCAGGCTTTGCCATTTGCTTATCGAAAATCATGGCGATTTCAAAAACAGCGTTATCATTGGTGTTCAGCCGCGCGGCATCTTGCTTTCTGCCCGCATAGAAAAAGAACTTCGCAGCATTACCAAATTGCCAAACTTGCAACATGGCAAATTAGACATTACTTTTTACCGCGATGATTTTCGCCAAAAAGGGAAACCTTTAGAAGCCAGCGAAACCAATATTCCTTTTTCTATCGAAGGCAAAAAAGTGATTTTGATTGACGATGTGCTTTACACCGGCAGAACTATTCGTGCTGCTTTAGATGCGATGTTAGATTTTGGCAGACCAGAAAATGTGGAATTACTTGTACTTATTGATAGAAGACTCCACCGCGACTTACCAATTCAAGCAACTTATGTAGGAAAAATAATTGATTCAATAGCACACGAACGCGTGAAAGTGGAATGGGAAGAAGAAGGCTTAAAAGACACTGTGTGGATTGAAAATGTATAAATTGAAAACCAAAATTCTTTTCAAAAAAATAGGTAAACACAAAATTTGAAAATGAGCGCATTAAGCCAGAAACATTTACTGGGAATTAAATACATACAGAAGTCGGATATTGAATTGATATTGCAAACGGCAAGCCGCTTTAAAGAAGTTTTGCAACGACCGATAAAGAAAGTTCCTTCGCTCAGAGACATTACCATCGCCAATTTATTTTTTGAAGATTCTACCCGAACTCGTATTTCTTTTGAATTGGCTGAAAAGCGCTTGAGTGCAGACACCATCAACTTTTCAGCATCAAATTCATCGGTAAAAAAAGGGGAAACTTTATTAGATACCGTTCGCAATATTCTCGCTATGAAAGTGGATATGGTAGTAATGCGCCACAGCAGCAGCGGAGCGCCTGTTTTTCTTTCGCAACATATTCCTGCAAGCATTGTGAATGCCGGAGATGGCACGAATGAACATCCAACACAAGCTTTGTTAGATGCTTATTCCATGACCGAGAAATTTGGCACATTAAAAGGTTTGCGTGTCTTAATTGTGGGTGATATTACGCACTCGCGTGTGGCAGGTTCCAATATTCCTTTATTGCAAAAAATGGGTGCGGAAGTTACCGTTTGCGGCCCGCCAACACTTATACCAAAACACTTGCCCGAATTAGGCGTGAGGGTAGAAACTAATTTGAAGAAAGCATTGCAATGGTGCGATGTAGCGAATGTTCTGCGCATTCAGTTGGAGCGAATGGATATTAAATTTGTGCCTACGCTTCGCGAGTATTCTCTTTTTTACGGTATCAACCGCGAACTTTTAGATAGCTTAAACAAGCAGATTACCATAATGCATCCGGGTCCAATCAATCGCGGAGTAGAACTAAACAGCGATGTTGCCGATAGCGGTCAATCTTTAATTTTGCAACAAGTTGAAAATGGCGTTGCTGTGCGTATGGCAGTGATGTATTTACTTGCAGGAAGAGAATAACTACCTGCTTTGCAGCGTAATTGCGCGCACTTGTCTTCCATTTAATAATGCAACTATAAAACTTTGCTTATAGCGCGGCTTAAACACGCGCAGCCAAAGCTGCATCACTTCTTCTAAGTTGTAAGAACCTTTGGAATAATATTTGTACATACCGTTTTCTTCCACTACAGAAAAGCCTTTCAAATGGTCGTAGTAATTTGTATCCAATGGAATTAGCTTCTTCATAGCATAAAACTGAATGCAATAAAAAGTGTCAATTTCTTCTTTATTTAACTGACGTTTAGCAAGCAATGGAGCATCAGTTTGCTTCATAAACTCAGGCTTAAAAATGCTGAGTTTATTATTGAGTGAAGCATTGGTAAGTTGCACGGTTTCATCAACATTATTCACCACATTATCTGTTACGTTATACTGAATTTCATCGCTGTGTGTGCCTAATGCTTTGCGAATTTCAAATGCGCTGTTTGCTGCTCTTCGTTGTTCTATGTATGGAATTTGTTTAAACACATTGCCATCTTGCACGGCAGCCGAAGGCAAAGCTGAAACTTTCGATCTGTTTTTCATAGTAATGGTATCATAGTAATTCCAAACAGGAATAAAACCATAATCGCCTAAAGTAACTGCTCCGGTAAAATTGTTTTTCTTTAATTCTACATCTAAAATAATGCCATTTCGATTGCGCAAACTGGTATCGCTACTCAATAAATTTCCTAAAGAATATACCGCCAATCCTGTTTGCGGTTGAGTGTTGTAATAATATTCCACAAACTCCATTGGCAACACCGCATTTGGGTGAACGCCAACTACCAAACCAACGCCATGCTCAAAACACCAACGTGCTAAATTCTGTTGCGTATATGACGGAATATCTTGTTGATTGCTGCCCCAATCAAAATAAGCAATCACAAAATCTACGTTCTGCATTTTTGCTGCACGCAAATCGCTTTCAATCAAATTTTTATCGGCAACATTTATCACTACTTCTTTTGAAACTTCAGAGCGATTTGCCAAAATAGCATAGTTGAGTAGCGCAATTCTAAACCCTTTTCGGTAAATCATTAAAGGACAGTTTCCATTTCGCTGCACATTGTTGGTATAAGCACCTGTAGAAACAATATCCATTGTGCCAAGCGTTTGTTGTGTGCGCTGCAAAGTGTTTTTATCAATATTTCCTGTGTTTGAATTAGCTAAAGTTAAGGTGTTGATACCGCTGTATTTTAGTGTGAGGGCAAATTCATCGGGCGAAGAATATGGCGAGCCAATATCGTTTGCAAAAGACGTTTTTAAATTGGCAATTGTAATATCGCCCAAGTTTAGTATTGGTTGAATATAGCGCAACTCGTGGTTAAAGCTGTATCTGCCCCTTGTGCTATCGTAGCTGTTTTTAATCTGCTGTTCATTTTGATAAATGTTTCCTGCAATCATTAAATGCAACATTCTAAATGAATCTAAACGCTCAAACTCTGCGGCTTCATCTCTTTCAATAAAACGCGTAACAACTTTTTGCGCTGTTGCAAAATTTACACTAAAAAGGAGTATGGCACAAACAATATGTTTTGCGAATAATAAAAACTTCATGAAATTAAAACTGCGATATTAAGCGAGCGTAAGAATACTGAAAAGCCCGAACCTAATCTCAAAAAATTACTGAACCACAATTCGCTTGGTCATTTTATAGTTGTCGGTTTCTACCAAAACAAAATAAAACCCTTTTGGAACATCAATATTTATTTGATTAAAACCGCCTTGCAACTTTTGCTGCCACAGCGAGTTTCCAAGTGTGCCAACGAGTTGAATGGTGAAAGGTTTATTGAAGTTATTTTGAATAGCAAGTTGCATTCCATTTTCAACTATTGAAGGAAAAACATCTACTGAATACTTGTTTTCCGAAAGGTTTTGAATAGAAGTAAAAGTGGTGTCGCCATATAAGCGAAGTGCTCTCTTAAAACAAGGAATAATATTGTTTTCACTAATACCTCCAGCATTAAACATGGTAAAATCTATTCCCCAATCCCAGTAAAACCAAGAGATATTATGCTGCAAAATTTTTGTTCCAACATATTCAATCCAATTGCACCTACTCACTGTATCAGCATAATGGCTCACACCGAATTCCCCTAAAAAAATTGGCTTCTGAAACGAGTCTTGAAAATGCAAAACATGCTGCCAACTTAGAGCTAATGCAGCTTCGTACATATTGCTATTATCGGGATATTTTATTCCGGTAGGATAGACAGGATTGTTCCAACTAAAACCTTGGTGTGTGAAATTTATCGGGTCGTAAAGATGCCAAGTGTAAATTAAATTAGTATCGGTAAGTGGTGTATAATTTTCATAAGCTAAACCCCAGCTCCCAAAACTTGGTGAAACTATTATTGAATGAGCGGTTGTGTTTTTACGAATAGAGTCTATTGCAATAGCAAACATGGCACTTAAAGTATCATTATCTAAAACACCGTTTGCAGGAATGCCTGGCTCATTCAACAATTCAAAAGTAAATCTTTCAGGGTCTAAGTTTTTATATCTATTTGAAAGTACCGCCCACAAATGAGCAAAGCGTGGTGCTTGCTTTCTCCAATTTGTATTTACAATATTCCAACCGTGATGATTATCAATTATGAGCATCATATCCAATTCTGTGCACCATGCAATCACAGAATCTATACGACTAAAAATTACATGATTTTCATTTACAGCATAAGGCGCTGCTGTATCTGTAACCATTGCAAAATTTATAGGCAATCGTAAAGATGTGATTCCTGCATCTTTCATTTTTTGCAAACTTGCTTTGGTATATCCCGTTGGTGTTGGCCAATTATTTTGCCAAGTAGCCTCTAACCAATTACTCAAATTTTGTCCTTTACCAAATGCATCACATCTTTTTTGTGCTACACTTTGTGCTTCAACATCTCTTGCAAAAAGAGCCGAGAAAATTAGTAAAACTAAAGTGTAAAAATACTTGTCGCTCATACTATTTTTTCGTTGTTTTTTTCTGTTTTATTTGATATAAAACTTAAAGAGGTTCCCTTCAAAATCTATGAAAGAAACCTCTTTAAGAACTATTACTATATTTTAAAGTTAGTCATTTACTTTTCGGTTGCTGCGGTCAAGAACTTCATCAATCATGCCGTATTCTTTAGCTTCCACCGCACGCAACCAATAGTCTCGATTGCTATCGTGTTCTATTTTTTCTAAAGTTTGCCCACTATGGCTTGAAAGTATTGCGTACAATTCATCTTTAATTTTTCTTATCTCATTTACCGAAATTTGAATATCGCTGGCTTTGCCGCCAATACCGCCCAAGGGCTGATGAATCATCACGCGTGCATGAGGCAATGCAGTGCGCTTTCCTTTTTCGCCCGCACACAAAATTACTGCTGCCATACTTGCTGCCATTCCGGTGCAAATAGTTGCCACGTCCATATTCACATACTGCATGGTATCGTAAATTCCCAAGCCGCTATAAACTTCACCACCGGGAGAATTGATATAAATCTGCACATCGCTTCGCGCATCGCTGCTTTCTAAAAACAATAGCTGTGCTTGAATAATGCTTGCTACATAATCATCAACGGGAGTTCCCAAAAAGATAATTCTATCCATCATCAACCGGCTAAAAACATCTACTTCTCTAAAAGGCATCGGGCGTTCTTCAATCACTGTCCTGGTAAGGTTGCTCACCGTATGCTGCGATTGCAGTTTCATATATTTTTCTAAACCCAATCTGTTGATACCTTGATGTTTCACGGCATAATTGGTAAAATCTTTTGCATCTTTAATATTCATATTCTATTTTTTATCTGCTTGCAGAACCAATGTTGCACAAGACGTTTCACAATTCCAAATATTTTTTCCATAATAATTATTTGGAGGCTAAAAAGCTTTAGAAACTGTTTAGGATTTGGAATAAATTTGCGCTATGAGTTTAATAGCAATTGAAGGAATGCAATTTTACGCGCATCACGGTTATTACAAAGAAGAACAAGTGCTGGGCGGAAAATATACCGTTGATATATACATGAATGTGGAAGTAAACGAAGCAAGCCTAACCGACAATTTGGAGAAAACCATTAACTACGAAGAGGTATATAAAATTACTAAAGCCGAAATGGAACAGCGTAGTAAGCTTATAGAACATGTTTGTGTACGCATTGCTCAAAAAGTAAAAAACAACTTTACACAAATACAATCGCTTAAAGTGAGGGTGAGCAAATTTCAACCACCACTAAAAGGCAATGTGGAGCGGGTGTTTTTTGAAACTGAATTATAGCATTTTTTAAGAGTGCTAATTTCCGGTTTAATGCAAAGCAATTTACTTTCGATTAGCTTTCATATATAGCCCACTTTCCCATTATGGTTTTTTATTCTGCTGTTGCAGAAATAATAAACGTGCGAAGACCGAGTTGATTTTTCAACCCGGTTTTTTTTACAATTCTAAACCAAACTGTCGAGCTGTTTTTTGTGCCAATTCATAACCTGCATCGGCATGACGAATTACGCCTATTGCAGGATCGTTATGCAATACACGCGAAAGGCGCACGGCTGCATCATCGCTGCCATCGGCAACAATTACCATTCCTGCATGTAGCGAATAGCCCATTCCTACTCCCCCACCGTGGTGAAAACTAACCCAACTTGCGCCTCCGGCAGTATTGATTAGCGCATTTAAAATTGGCCAATCGGCAATGGCATCGCTACCATCTTTCATGGCTTCGGTTTCGCGGTTGGGCGAGGCTACACTTCCTGTATCCAAATGGTCGCGACCAATTACAATCGGAGCTTTTAATTTACCATCTTTCACCAATTGGTTAAAAGCTAAGCCCGCTCTCTCTCTTTCGCCCATTCCTAACCAACAAATACGTGCAGGCAAACCTTGGAATGCCACTTTTTCTCTTGCCAAGTTTAACCAGCGCAACAATCCTTTATTTTCAGGAAAAAGTTCTTTTAATTTTTCATCGCAAACGTGAATATCACTTGGGTCGCCACTTAATGCTACAAAGCGAAAAGGTCCTTTGCCTTCGCAGAAAAGCGGACGAATATAAGCTGGCACAAATCCGGGAAAATCAAAAGCATTTTGAACGCCACGTTTGTCTTTTGCTTGTCCGCGTAAATTGTTTCCATAGTCGAAAGTGATAGCTCCGCGTTTTTGCAATTCCAGCATCAACTGAACATGATGTGCCATTGTGTCTAAAGACAACTCTTTATATTTTTCGGGATTGTTTTCCCGTAAAACTTTAGCTTCTTCTACACTCATTTTTTCCGGAAAATATCCAATCAATTCATCGTGTGCCGAAGTTTGGTCGGTGAGTGTATCGGGTATAATATCTCTTTCAATTAACCTTGAAAGTAAATCTACAATATTGCAAAGCACACCAATAGAAATAGCTTCACCATTAGCTTTTGCCTGCAAAGCTCTGTCTATTGCTTCATCAATTCCCACATGCCATTCATCTAAATATTTTGTTTCAATTCGTTTCTTAATTCTCCATTCTTCCATTTCAGCAATTAGCGCTACACCTTCATTCATGGTAATAGCAAGCGGCTGTGCACCACCCATTCCACCTAAACCTGCGGTTACATTTAATTTATTCTTTAGCGAGCCGCCAAAATGCTTATCGGCTAAAGCAAGGTAGGTTTCGTAAGTGCCTTGCACTATGCCTTGCGTGCCGATATAAATCCAACTGCCGGCAGTCATTTGTCCGTACATGATTAAGCCTTTGGCTTCTAACTCGCGAAAGTGCTCCCAAGTTGCCCATTTGCCAACCAAATTAGAATTTGCAATTAAAACACGTGGCGCATCTTTGTGAGAGCGCAAAATGCCAACGGGTTTCCCGCTTTGTACCATCAGCGTTTGGTCGTCTTCCAAAGTTTTTAAACAACTCAATATTTTTTGAAGCGATTCGTGATTGCGAGCAGCTTTTCCAATACCGCCATAAACCACCAACTCTTCCGGCTTTTCTGCCACATCGGGATGAAGGTTATTCAACAACATTCTATATGCAGCTTCTTGTACCCAGCCTTTGCAGGTTAATTTATTGCCTGTTGGTGGCAATGGAATATGTGTTTTGTTTTCGTTTGTATTCATGATGCTAAAGTAGCAAAAAGCAAGTCGAATATTCCGCCTAAATAGACAATTTCAAAATTATCAACAACAAAAATTCAATGCTAAAACCTGCTATGGTTTATGTTTGTAGCAATGGAAAAGGTAAGAACCAATACTTCTAATATTTACGCGGTATTTGGAATGGTTCCGGTGCTTATTGTGCTTGGATTAGCACTTATTTTGGGCTTGTATGCAAGGCAGGTTTCGCACCAAGTAAAAGAACAAATTGCTTTAGAAGTAATTTTAGCCGATACCACACAAGCAGCAACTACCACCGCGCTTTTACAAAAATTTCAGCAGCAGGAATTTACCCGTTCAGTTAAGTATATTTCTAAATCACAAGCAGCAGAAATGGTGAAGAAAGAAATGGGTGATGATTTCATGGATATTTTAGGCTTTAACCCGCTTTACTCTAAGTTTGATGTGTATGTAAAAGAAGAATTTGCCGCTCCTGCTTCATTGCAAAACATAAAAGAAACGCTACAAAAAGAAAGTGGTGTTTTAGAAGTAAATGCTCAACTTAACGTAGCTGCCACCATAGACCAATTGGTGAAAAAATTCACCCTGTTTTTAGGTGCGGTTGCCACATTGCTCTTGATTTTCGCGGTGCTACTTATTTTCAACACTATTCGCTTTTCAATTTTTGCCAACCGAACCATCATAAAAAGTATGCTTTTAGTTGGCGCTACGCGCTGGTTTATTGTGAAACCATACTTAGCACGCTCTATTCTTATCGGCTTTTTAAGTTCTTTAATTTCCATTTTGGTGATACTAACATTGTTAGCTTATGTGAATTACGAATTTCCCGAACTTGCATTAAGCAACGATTTAATTAGTTTCGCAGCCGTTGTGGGAGGAATTTTAGCTTTTGCAGAATTGGTTTCATTTGTAAGTACCTATTTTGCACTGCGCAAATACCTTTCGTATAAAACAGCGCACTATTACTAAACAAATTAGCAATGGCAAAACAAGTTGTAAAACCAAGTGTGGTAACCAAAAGCACTAAAAGCGATACTGTAAAAACAAATAGCCTACCTTTTGTTTTCGACAAAACCAATTACTTGCTTATGATAAGCGGTGTGGTGGTAATTATTATTGGCTTCATTTTAATGTCTGGTGGTGCAACTACCGATAAAAACGTGTTTCCGGCAGAAGAAATTTACAGCTTCCGCAGAATAACACTTGCGCCAATGGTAGTTTTGCTCGGGTTTGGAATTGAAATTGTAGCTATTCTTAAAAGACCTGCGCAAGCATAATTGCAACAATGACAACTTTTGAAGCTGTAGTACTTGCCGTTGTAGAAGGGCTTACAGAGTTTCTGCCAATTTCATCAACAGGGCATTTAATTTTAGCAAATTCTATTTTGGGGATTGACCCGCAAAGCGAGTTTGCAAAATTGTATATCATCAATATTCAGTTTGGTGCTATTTTATCAATTCTATTCTTGTATTGGAAGCGCTTTTTACAATCAATTTCCTTTTACTATAAATTGTTTCTTGGCTTTATTCCCGCTGCCATTTTTGGACTTTTATTAAATGATTACATCGATAGTTTATTGGAAAGCGTTACCACAGTTGCCATTTCTATGGTTCTTGGCGGTATAGTGCTAGTGCTTTTAGATAAATTTTTTGAAACCAGTATAACCGAAAGCAATACAGACAACGACCTTGAGCATGTACACGTAATAGATAAGTTAGGAATTGAAACCAAAGAAATACGTTTAAAAGCATTTCCTATAAATTACAAGCAGTCCTTCATTATAGGACTTTTTCAAGTTATAGCCATGATACCTGGAGTTTCGCGCTCTGCTGCAACAATTTTAGGCGGTTTACAACAAGGCTTAAACATGAAACGCGCTGCTGAATTTTCGTTTTTTTTAGCAGTGCCAACTATCACTGCTGCTGCGGGTTACAAGCTACTAAAAGGTTTTAACCATATAAAAGGAAGCGATATGCAAATGCTTCTTTTGGGGAATGCTATTTCTTTTATCGTTGCTATTTTTGCCATTCGTTTTTTCATAAACCTTATCACACGTTATGGCTTAAAATTTTTTGGCTGGTACAGAATAATTGTAGGCACTGCCATTCTTATTCTTTTGCTCATGGGCAAATCACTTCATATTTAGAAAATGAATTTGGTAGAAGGTGAAGTACTTTTGGTAAACAAACCATTGCGTTGGACATCTTTTGATGTGGTAAACAAAATCAGGTATTCGCTGAAAAAAAAAACAGGCAAAAAGTATAAAGTTGGTCATGCCGGAACTTTAGATCCATTGGCAACCGGGCTGCTTATTATCTGCACAGGAAATTTCACGAAGCAGGCAGAAACTTTTCAAGGATTCGATAAAGTTTATACCGGAAAAATTTTGATAGGGAAAACTACTCCTTCTTACGACCTCGAAACTGCTTTCGATTCAGAGCAACCGATTGAAAATGTTTCAACCGAAAATATACTTACTGCTGCACAAGAAATTCAACAGCAAACCGAGCAACTTCCTCCAATTTTTTCAGCCATAAAAAAAGATGGAAAAACCGCTTACAGCGAAGCCCGAAAAGGTAACGAAGTGAAATTAGAACCACGCGTAATAAAAATTCATTCGTTTAAAATAACCGATATAAACCTGCCATACATAAGTTTTGAAGTAAAGTGCAGCAAAGGTACTTACATTCGCAGCATTGCTCACGACTTTGGCAAGGCGTTGGGCTGCGGTGCTTGCTTAGCAGAACTTTGCAGAACCGAAGTGGGCGAATGGAATTTAAACAATGCCAAAACCTTAGAAGAAATTCTAAAAGAAATTGAAGAAACCAATTACGTAAAAAACGCTGCTCAACAATAAATGCTTGTAATAAAAGACCTTGCTCAGTTGCCCAAATTTAAAAATGCTGTAATCACAGTCGGCACATTCGATGGTGTTCACAAGGGGCATCAGCAACTTATTAAACGCATCAACGAACTTGCAAAAAAATCGAATGGAGAAAGTGTAATAATCACCTTCAACCCGCATCCGCGCTTGGTTATCAATCCAAATGATTCAAATTTACAACTACTAAATACTGCTGAAGAAAAAATTGCATTACTCGAGAAATATGGCGTTCACAATGTGGTGATGGTTCCATTTTCAAGAAATTTTTCGGAGCAAACTGCCGAAGAATATATTGAGTATTTTTTGGTGCGAAATTTCAATCCCAAATATATTGTAATCGGCTACGACCATAAGTTTGGCAAAAACCGTACAGGTGATATAAATTTATTGAAACAAATGAAACATCACTTCGGTTACGAAATCGAAGAAATACAGAAAGAAACTTTAGAAGCCATCACTATTAGTTCAACCAAAATTCGCCATGCGCTGCAAGAGGGAAATTTAACCGTTGCCAACGAGCTACTCGGGCACAATTATACTTTGGAAGGCTTAGTAATGAAGGGCAAACAAAACGGAAGAAAAATTGGTTATCCAACAGCTAATTTGAGCATTGCCGATACACACAAACTTATTCCTCGCAAAGGGATTTATGCCGTGAGAGTTCACCACGCAGAAAATGTTTATGGCGGCATGTTAAGCATTGGTTTCAACCCAACTTTTGGCGGGAAAAAACTTACGGTAGAAGTGAATATTTTAAATTTCAACCAAGATATTTACGGTGAAAAAATAAAATTAGAATTGATAGAATATATACGCGATGAAAAGATGTTTGAAAATGTGCAAGAACTAATTCGCGCGATTGATAATGATAAACTTAAAATAGAAAAGATATTATTGCAGTAGAGAATTATGCAAATAATAGACACCAAAGCAAGGCAAAGATTTAGGCGCAACAAAAGCGCAATGGCAGGGTTAATTATCGTAGCCGTTGCTACGCTGCTTGCTGTGTTTTGCTATGTGCTTGCACCCGATAATTCACCTTCGGCAAACGAGCAAGTTTTAGAATTAGAAACACACAATCCGGGTTTTTCAATTTCATTTTTAAAAGTGCCTAAACCAATTAAAAAAGAAACCAACTTCTTCTCAGGAATCATTAATGGTTTTGAAAAAAATTATAGCCTTGTTCCTATTTTAAAATATGAAATAAAAGGCGATTCGGTAGTAGCGCAAGTGTATAAAGGCAAACACTTTTCTCCTATTTCCGAAACATTTTCCATTGCTTCGCTCATGCAACTTTCTTCTGCTACAGTGCAAATGAATGAAGTGATGCGCAAGAAATTCGAAGACGATGTAATCACAGACAAAAAGTTTATTTTAGGAACTGATAAATTTGGCAGAGATATTCTTTCGCGCTTATTGATTGGAACAAGAATTTCTATTTCTGTCGGCTTAATTGCCGTTGCTATTTCGCTTATTGTTGGCGTAGTTTTAGGCGCTATTGCCGGCTTTTTCCAAGGCAAAACCGATGCCGTTATCATGTGGATTATCAATGTATTTTGGAGCATTCCAACTTTGCTTTTGGCAATGGGTTTATACATCAGTGCGGGCAGTTTAATCGAAAATAAATTGGTAATGATTTTTATTGCCGTTGGCTTAACCATGTGGGTTGAAGTAGCGCGTATTGTGCGTGGTCAATTTATGGTAGTGCGCGAAATGGAATTTGTTAGTGCGGCTAAAGCATTAGGTTTCAAAAGCGGACGAACAATTTTTTTACATATTCTGCCAAACGTAGTAGCTCCTGTTATTGTAGTTGCTTGTGCCAATTTTGCAAATGCCATTTTGGTTGAAAGCGGGTTAAGTTACATTGGCTTAGGCATTCAACCACCTGCTCCAAGTTGGGGAAGTATGCTCAACGAATACAAAGATTTTATTGACTCTTCACAAGCATATTTAGCCCTGTTTCCGGGCGTGGCAATTATGCTTTTAGTACTTGCTTTCAACTTAGTTGGCAACGGACTCCGCGATGCTTTAGATGTGAAAGGAAAGTCCTAATTCAAGTCTATCTTTTATAGGAATATTCGCACCATTACAATTAAAATTATTGTAACAATGAGCAAGGCATAGCTAATTGCTCTACGGCTGTATCCTAAAGGCAAAGCATTAACTTTAAAACCATATTGTGCTTTAATTAGCAACCCGGGAAGCCACAACAAAACTTGTGTAAACATTACTGCGAAAAACACCATAGAATCAGGAAATGAAAGTAGTAAAGCAACTGGCAACACTAAAACTACCGGTAGTACAAAATAGCTGAAAATCATTCCGCCAAGTTGAGTTTTGTGCTCTAAAGGTGAGCGAGTTATTGCAAATCGAATTATTAAACTGAAGCACAAAAACCCAAATATAAAATTCACTAAAACACCAAATGCAACACTTGCAATCAATCCTGCATTTCCCCAGCCAAACCAATTTATCAATACTGTAATTCCTTGATATAAACTTCCCTTTGAAGCAATAATTCCTAATGGAGCTAAAACAAATTGCGCTGAAATATACCAAACCATGAACACAACACACCAAAACACAAACCAATAAAAATGAGAAATTCTTTTAGATTCAAACATGATAAACGCCATGAGTAAAAGAGCCACAGCTAAAAAAAATATAGACGGGAAAGCATACATAAATACTACGCGATTAGTACTCCAATACTGATATGTAAACGGTTTTGACACTACTTTATCAAAGGCTATTGTAGTATTGTAATCTAAGGCTAAACTCATGCAGCCTAATAATAACTGATGTGCTAAAACTACTACTATAAAAGCAATAGTGGCTATGCAAACTGAATACATTAACTGCTTCCCTTTTGAAGAAGCATCTGCCTCTATATCATCATTCTTGTACATCTATAATTTATTACTTTTATCTTATTCCTCAGGCTAAGCATTTGGGTCAAAGTACTTCAAGGTAAATGTAGCTTTTTCGCTCTAACGCGACTGATGTCTTGTCCTGAAATAGATTGACAAAGAATAAACTTAAATTAGGGCGACACACCTTTTTATCTCACCAAAGTTACTGTTCCTTGCTTCTGTAGTTTTTGATTGTCAAGGAAAGTAAATTCAACTACATAGGTGTAAACTCCCGGACCTTGAGGTTCGTTTTTGTATGTGCCGTCCCAACCGGAATAAACTGAAGTGGCATCAAAAACTTTTTCACCCCAACGGTTAAATACAGTAAGTTTTACTTCGCGAACATTATTTCCATAAACATAAAATACATCGTTTAAGCCATCACCATTTGGCGAAAACATATTTGGCACTAAAACTTTTCCGTGTGGACCAACCAAAACTTTTAAGGTTGTTTCAGCAGTACAATATTTTCTTCCATTTGGAGAATCTTTTACGAAAAGTGTGTATTCAGTTTCCACAAAAGAAGAAATAAGCGGACTCTCGCAATCGGTGCAGCTTAAGCCTTCAGCAGGTGTCCACACATAAGTAATATTGTGCCTTCCATTATGCGAAACACTAATGGTTGCGCTTTCGCCCAAGTCAATTTCTAAAGGGTTTGGTGAAATTTGAACTTCTAATTTTTCAGGCTGCGGCACAGTTGCTACAAGTGAAACTTGACAGTTGTTTTTGTTTTTAACTTGAATAATATAATCGCCATAAGCCAAACTGTCGAATCTGCCTGTTGATCTATAATCTGAGCCACTGTTTATTGAATAAGTATAAGGTTCATTTGCGGGAGAAATTGGCGTAACAATCAATCGGCCATCTTTGTAAACATCACCAAAGCAAGTGGTACTATCTGCTTGAATATAAAAATCATCTGGTGCGGCAGGTTGCACAGTTGCCAAAATTGAAGTTAAGCAGTTGTTGTTATCGCGCACGGTTACGGTGTAGTTTCCATCGGGAATATTATCGAAAAATCCGTTTGTGTTATTTTGCTGTAAACCATTTCCATCAATACTATAAGCGTAAGAAGGTACACCGCCAAACGAAGAAAGTGTAATTGTTCCATCTGAATTATAAGTACAAGTTTCCGGAGTGGTAGCAGCTTGTATTTTTAAAGAATCCTCTTCGCCAATAGTGAATGTTTGTGTAACCGTGCAGCCGTAATTATCCGTAACGGTGAGTGTGTAATTTCCCGCTGCAAAACCACTTGCATTTGCACCATTTCCATTACCTGCACTCCAAGCAAAACTGTACGGGGCATTTCCTCCTTGTGCAGTTGCAGTTGCAGTACCGCTTGCTTGAGCAAAACACAATGCCTTAAGCGTAGTAACCGAAACAGTTGCCGGAGTTGGTTCTTCAACAGAAGCACTAAAAATATTTGTACAATTATTGGCATCGGTTATGGTAACAGCGTAACTTCCTTTGGTAAGATTTACTGCTGAGTCTGCTGTTTGAGCATTGCTCCAAATATAAGTGTAGCCGCCTGCCCCGCCTGCTGCAACTATTGTGATAGAACCATCGCTACTACCAAAACAAGAAGTACTATCTATTGTAAAAGAAGTTACGTAAACCGAATCTGGAGCGCCAATTACAACTGAAACTGTATTGCGGCAATTATTGGCATCGGTTGCAGTTACAGTATGTGTGCCCGCAGCAAGATTGATTGCAGTGCTATCAGTTTCTCCATTATCCCAACTAAAAGTTACTGCTCCGGTAGTGCCCGAAGTAGTAATGGTAGCAGTTCCATCAGAAGTGTTTGAACACTTTGCATCTGCTTTTGAAACCAAGCTTGCCGTAATACTTGGAGCTTGTGTAATAGTAGTAGAAGTAGTATCGGTACAACCTCTGGCATCGGTAACAGTTACTTGATAAAACCCTGCTGAAATTCCACTTAAATTTTGTGTACTAAAAGTGTTTCCGGTTCCTTGTTGAATCCAACTATAACCATAAGGTGTAGTGCCTCCGGTTGTAGCCACATCTATATTTCCTGTGCCGCCATTGCAGCCAATATTCACGGTGTTTTGAACTGTAATATCCAACACGCTTGGCTCTGTAATAGTTACTGATAAATTGAAAGTGCAACTATTAGCATCAGTAACGGTAACTGTATAATTTCCTGCTCCAATATTGGTTCTGTTTTGTGTTGCAATTCCACCACCCCAATCAAATGTATATGGTGTTGTGCCTCCGCTTGCGGTTAATGTGATACTGCCATCATTTGCTGCTCCGTTACACGATACATTATTGTGTGTTTCAGTTACGTTTAATGCTGTTGGTTGAGCAACCGTTTCTGAAACAGCAAAAGTGCAACCTTTGCTATCGGTAATATTTCCTGCATAAGTATTTGCTGCTAAATTAGGAAGTGTTACAGCTCCTGGCGGAAGCGGATTGCCCATAAAAGTATATGGCGATGTTCCTCCAGATGTGTTTACTGTTACAGTGCCATTGTTTAAGCCATTGCAAGTTACATCTGTGTGCGATGTGGTTGCGGTAAGCGCTGTTGGTTGGGTAATAGTATCACAAACAGTAGCGGTACAACTGTTATTATCTGTCGCAGTAAGGCAATAATTTCCTGCAGGTATATTCGTTAAATCTTTGGTTGCTGCACCATTGTTCCAAGCGTAAGTAATTGTGCCTACTCCGCCATTTTTAGTTACGCTTATACTTCCTGTTGAAGCGCCATTGCAATTTACATTGACGTGTGTTGTAGTTAATGAAAAAACGCTTGGTTCGGTAATATTGTAAGTGGCAGAATCTGCACACCCATTTTGGTCAGCAACTGTAACTTTGTAGCTGCCAACCGCAAGTGAAGTTATAGAATTTCCGGTGCCACTATTGCTCCAGTTACTTGTTAAAGTTCCTGTGCCTCCGGTTGTAGTAATTTGAATACTACCATTGCTTCCTCCATTGCAGCTTATATTTTTAACAATAGGGTTTGAAATTATTACGGCATTTGGTTCGGTTATACTGTAAGTTCCGGTTGCAGTACAGCCTGCACCATCATTCACAGAAACAGTATAACTCCCTTTTGGTAAATTACTTATGGTTGCGGTTGAATCGTTATTACTCCAAGTATAATTATAAATACCACTACCTCCGGTAGCACTTACAGTAATACTACCATTTGTGCCGTTTTTACACGATACGTTTGTAATGCTTTGTGAAGCAACAGTTACATTGTTATTTCCGGTCTGAAGTGTTAAAGTTCCGCTTGCGGTTATAGTGCAGCCTTTGCTATCGGTAACAGTAACGGTGTAAGTTCCGGCATTTATATTATCTAAAACAGAATCGGTTTGTGCAGAATTGCTCCACTTATAGGTATAAGGTGCTGTTCCCCCACTTGTTTTTGCTACGAGCGTTCCTTTTCCGGTTCCGGAACAAGTAATTTGAGTATCGTTTGGAACGGTGGCTACTAAGTTTGCCGGTTCTGTAATAGTAACATTGTTTGTAATAGAACATCCCGAGCCATCAGTTGCGGTGAAGGTGTAATTTCCCGGAGCAAGATTGGTAATTGTAGTTTGGTTGGGAGCAGTATTCCAACCGTAAGTTACGGGAGCTAATCCTCCGGTAACATGTGCGTAAGCAGCACCATTTGCTTTGCCTTTACACGTAATGTTTTTAGAGGAATCTATCATTGCCTGAAATGATAGATTAGGAGAAACAGTTACAGTACTTGTTTCAACCACAGGCGTGCCGCCATCGCAAGGTTGATAAGTTGCTCGTGCCGTGTAGGTGGTAGCAGTGCTTGGGCACACATTCACGGTTGCCCCTGTTCCAATCACGTTTCCGCCTTGCAACCAATCAACAGTAACAATTGAAGTGCCATTTGGTGTGAAACGCCATGCTTGATTACTTGCGTTCCAAACTGAGTTGTTGTAGTTAGAGGCTACGTAAGCTTTTGTGCCTGTTTCGTCTTGAATACCTAATGTTCCTAAACCATCATTCCAGCCGGTGCAGGCACTTCTGTTTTTTACATAAACTTCTATGGCATTAGTAGTTTCGTAAATCACAATTTGGTGAGTTGCTTTTGGCGTATTCCAACAACTTCCTACTAAAAATACATCATCATACATTTTTACATCACTCCAAGATATAATAAACATTCTGCAAGGTGCAGTGCCGATAAGTTGATATTTAATTGTGCCACCTTTAGAAGGATCAATATCATGGTAAACGCCCATGATTACATTTTGGTACATATTTGTAGTGGGGAAAGTTCCACTAGCCATAGTATTCCAAACACAGCCACTGCCGGCAAGTGAAGCATCAAAAGAAATTAAGCCGTTTGCGCCAACTACAACTTGGTTATACGATTTTCCAAAGAAACAGAATGTAAATGGAAGGTTAATTACGGGCGACCAAATATCATCTTGGTTTACTAGAATAGATGTTCCTGCCGTATAACTAAATGGCGTATAGGGAATTGAACTTACGCCATAAGAATTAGTATTGCCGGTATTAAAATAGGTTGCCGTAAGGTTTGTACAAGTTGTGCCACAGGCCAGTGTTTTGTTGGGACCTGCATTTATATCGGGGCAGCCGGGCTGTGCATTTGTAGTGGATGAAAATAGAAATACTGCAAAGAGAATAGCCAGTAGATGTGAAGTTCTCATCTGTTCAAAACTCATTTCCTCCAATGTTTTTTTATATGTTTTTAAAAAGTTTATCTGCTATGATGTTTGGTAGAGGATACTATGTTTTCAACCAATATTTTTGTAGTGCTTTCGCATTTCGGTCGGCTATGTTCTAAAATGCAGGGCAGTAACCTGCATATTGTACAGCACCAACTTTTTCTTTTTTAAATACATACACTATTCCAACCTCTGCTGCGCCTTGTGCGCGTGTAGCATTTCGCAATCCGCTAAAGTTAAAGTCGTAACTTACTCCTAAGCGCACATTGTAAAATTCCACACCAAATCCTCCGATTACTGCATCTGGATTGCCAGGGCTAAAACGTGCTGAAATGGAACCGAAAAATCCTAAGTCGTCTAAATAATCGTAGTTAAAACCAAGTCCACCTTGGTAAGATTGTGCAGCATTTTGTATCATAAACAAAAAGGTTGGAGAAATGCTAAAATCTAATCTTCTACTGGTGAAAAATTCCATGCCTCCATGCACAATGTGGCGAATTTGCAAGCGATTATTTCTATCGTTTAAAAACGATTCACGCGGACGCGAAACATTATTGGCAGCATAGCCAATGTAATATCTAAATCTTGTTTTTGGGTGCGAAGCCCACAGCGCACCAATATTCACCGTAGGATAAATAATTGATGTATTAGTAACGGGAGTTTCTTGGTTTGAAAGGCTTTCATTCCAATAGTTGATAGATTGGTCGAATTGAGATTCGAAAACTAAATTGTTTAAATTGATTGCTTTGTTAGTTACGCCAGCTTGCAAGCCGAGAGAAATTCTGCTTCTACCAAATCTATCAACGGCTTTGTGGTAAGCAATAGATGCCATAGCAGTAGTAGTAGTAAGTACGCCATTTCCTGCTCGGTCGTGATAAACGTTTAACCCAAAACCAAAAGCATCGTTGCCCAATCGTTCGCGTAAAATAGGCATATCGAAAGAGCCTTGAATGGTTTGGTATGGAGCTTTTAAGTTACTTGTAGGAATTAAAAACCATTGGTTGCGATAGTTTGCAGCAGCGCGAAAAACACCATTTATGTTTGCAGTAAGTGCCGGATTTAAATAAATTGGTGCGGCATAATATTGCGAAAAATGTACGTCTTGTGCTTGAACAAATAATATTGAAAAACAAGAAAATATAAAGGCGTAAATCTGCTTCATGTTGTTGCTGATAAAGGGCTAAATATAGCTGCCTAACATTAAAATTTCAATTTTTTTTTTAGAGTAGATTACTACTGCCTTTGAATGGTTGCAAAAAGGTATCTAAAAGAGTGTGGCGGTAGGTCCAAAAGTTTTGTTGTTTTGAGCCAAAACCCTTGTAAAACCTAGCGATATTTTCTACTGATGACCCCTCAAAATCTAAGATAAACTCGGAGTTTGCATTTTTCTGTATCATTTCGTCTAAAATAAATGCCATTGCTCCTGCTTGTCGTGATTCTTTAAGCGTAATTGGTGCTAAATTGATAATTCTGTTTTTATATTTTAAAAAGAAAGCTAATGCAATGGGTGGATTTTGAGGAACACTATAAGCTGCAATCATTTCGCCCATGCCTCTTTTGGTGCTTTCTCCAATTAATTTTTGTAAAATTTTAGTGTGCTTGCGCGAATATCCTTTCACATTCACTGCCGAGTTTTTTTCATAGTAAAGTGCAAATTGCTCAACATTTTGAAATGGCTCGGTGAAAACATTATAGAGTTTTGTTTTCATTAAATTACGGATAGTATTCTTTGAATAGCTTTCTTTTAATGTTTCGTAATCTTTATCTAATGGCAAAATATAATTATACCTGAGCGAAAGCATTTTTGAACTTTCGGCTATACTTTTGTAATGCAAATTGATGTCGCAGAATGAAAATTTTCGTTGCAAAAAACGCAAGCAAGTATCCTCAAATGAAGGATGTGTACCATCGGAAATAAGTCCTAATTGCTGGCAGAAAAAAGGATTATATACTATTCTAAAACCAAGTTTTTTCTTCATCACAATTGGGAATACTGCTTCATAATCGCGAAGCACCAAGCCTGCCCAATCTTCAGCCACACAATCTAAAAACCAACTAAGCGCATAAGGCAAATCGCTGTTTTGATGAATGCAGTTATCCCACTTTTCATCATTTATTTGATTGCGTTTTAAGAACCGATATTTTACCTCTGCCATAGTTGCAAATTAAGTAAATTATTTATGTTCAGAAGTTGTAGTTGTTAATGTGCTTTTTACCATTATTAGCCCTATTACTGCGGCCAGTATTGAAGAAATTAAAATTGCAAGTTTTGCCGCGTTTATCATATCTGCATCTTTAAAAGCTAAAAGGCTGATGAAGATAGACATGGTAAAGCCAATTCCACCTAAAATACTCACAGAGAAAATATGTTTGATGCCGATGTTTTTTCCTAAAGTAGAAATACCGGTTTTTATAGCAAGCCACACAAATAAAGTAATACCAATTGGCTTACCAAGAATTAAGCCAAGTGAAATACCAAGTGCCATTGGCGAAGCTAAATCTCTAAACATTTCAGGCGTGAAAGTGATGAGTGTATTGTTGAATGCAAAAATTGGGAGTATGAAAAAATTTACCGGAATATGAATGCTGTGAACCACATTTAGCAAAGTAGATTCAGTACCATTTTCTTTGTTGTGCGGAATGGTCATAGCGAAAACTACACCTGCAATAGTGGCGTGTACGCCCGATTGAAAAATAAAATACCAGAGCAAAATTCCCGGAACAAGATACCAAACAAAACGCTTCACTCCGGCATAGTTCATTAGGCTCAGAAACAGCGTAATTGCTCCGGCAGCCAATAGATAATTTAGCTGCAAACTTTCGGTGTAAAAAAGTGCAATCACAACTATTGCACCCAAGTCATCTACCACCGCCAATGAAGTAAGCATTAGCTTTAGCATAAAAGGTACACGATCGCCCGCAAGCAACAAAACTGCCAATGCAAATGCAATATCTGTTGCCATCGGAACGCCCCAGCCATGCGCAGTTTCAGGATTATTAAAATTGAAAAGTGTATAAATAGTTGCGGGCACAATCATGCCGCCCAAAGCTGCAAAAACAGGCAGAGAGGCTTTTTTGAAAGTAGAAAGTTCTCCTTCAATCATTTCGCGTTTAATTTCTAAGCCAACCATAAAAAAGAAAACCGCCATCAATCCATCATTAACCCAAGCGTGTAGCGGGAGCGAAAAACGGAACGAACCAGTTTCTATACTTGCAGGAATGTGCCAGAACTTTTCAATTAATTCGTGCACAGGAAGATTGCCTAAAATAAGTGCAAGCGCTGTTGCTCCAATTATTAAAAATCCGGCACTTTGTTCACGGCTGATAAATTCTTTAATACTATTATCAATCCTTTGTTTTAGTTGTTTAATCATTTCTTAAAGTGTGTGCGAACTTGCATATTTTAGCGTATATTTTCTCTTAAAATTTTAAAACCCTTTCTTGTTTGAAGTGTAGATTTGAAATCTAATTTTGCCGAATTGAATACACCACAGTTAATTCTTGCTATTGCTTATTTACTGCTTTTTGCTTTTGTAGTTTGGAAGGCAAAGTGGTTTAGTTTAAAGTTTTTACCAAAGCAAGTTGTAGTGTTTGCATTTGTAATAAAAGCATTTGCAGCATTTGCGCTTACTTGGCTTTACACCAACTACTACACCGATAAACAAAATTCCGACATCTATAAATATTTCGAAGATGGCTTGGTGCTGTACAATATACTTTTTTACTCGCCTAAAATGTTTTTTCAACTTCTATTTGAAGTAAATACAAATAATGCTGCTTTTAGTGATGTGGTTCAAAATTTCAACCACTGGTTTCCGCAAGCGCGCAGCATGGTTTACAACGATAGTCGTTTTATCATAAAGCTAAATGCAGTGTTTTCTTTTGTGTCGCTTCAGAGCATTTACATTCACTCTCTGTTTGGCGCATTTATTGGGTTTGTTGGTATTGTGGCTTTTGCAAAAGTAGGTGAGGTACTTTTTCCTAAGTTGAGGAATGCGGCATTGCTATTGTTGTTTTTTCCTTCAATTATTTTTTGGACAAGTGCTATGCTTAAAGAAACACTTTTAGTTTTTGTGTTTGGAATTTTCGCTTGGTATATAGTTCAACTTTCATCTCATTTCAATTGGAAAAGAGTAGTGGTTTGTTTTATATTATTTTTTGTATTAGCTCTTTTAAAGGTATATGTTTTATTGTGTTTAATTCCACCATTGATTGCTTTTTTTGTGGTGAGAAACCAACAAAGTAAACTCATTACTTTTGGGGTTTTTACTGTGGTGGTAATTGCTGTTTCTACATTTGCGTTTGTGGCAGATGCAGTTTTGCTACACAGTACAATTGCGAATGGAATAGCGCAAAAACAATTCAATATGGTTTCGCTTGCAGTTTATATGAAAGCAGGAAGTTTAATCTATATTCCCGATGTAGATGGAAGCAATCTTTTAACCTTTATTCCCGCAGGTTTATATGGAATTTTCAATGTGTTATTAAAGCCATTTATTTGGGAAACTACTTCGCCTTTGTTTCTTGCTTCAGCATTAGAAAATTTAGTGCTTGTTTTCTTAATTGTATCGTTTGTTTTTCAAATTAAAACTTTAGAAAACAAAGAGTGGAACTTGAGTTTAGTCTGTATCTTTTTTGCTTTACTCATGTTTGCACTTATCGGAATCACAACACCTGTAATCGGTTCTATTGTGCGCTATCGAGTTCCTGCATTAGTGTTGCTGCTTTTGCCTTTAAGTGCGGGCATAAACTATCTAAAGATTTTTAGCACTCCGGCAAGTTCAAAGGAATAGTAACGGCTAATCCGCCATCGGCAGTTTCCTTGTATTTGTTATTCATGTCTTTCGCTGTTTCCCACATGGTTTTTATTACGGCATCTAAACTCACTTTTGCCAATTCTGCATCGGTTTCTAAAGCTAATTGTGCAGCCGTAATTGCTTTTATTGCACCCATCGTATTTCTCTCAATACAAGGAATTTGCACTAAGCCGCCAATTGGGTCGCAGGTTAAACCAAGATGGTGTTCCATCGCAATTTCTGCAGCTTGCATTACTTGATGTGGCGTGCCTCCCAATCTTTCCGTTAAAGCTCCCGCAGCCATTGCACTACTCACGCCAATTTCTGCTTGGCAACCGCCCATTGCGGCAGAAAGTGTAGAACCCTTTTTAAATAAAGAACCAATTTCTGATGCTGTGAAAATAAAGTTCAGAATTGTATCTTCTGTGTTCTCATTATCGGTTTTAGCAAAAAGTAAATAATACATCAATACCGCAGGAATAATTCCTGCAGCACCATTTGTAGGAGCAGTAACCACTCTACCAAAAGAAGCATTTTGTTCGTTCACCGCCAAGGCAAAACAGCTAACCCAATTCAACAAATTTGGGAAAGAATGATTGGTTTTTGCCACAGCATTTAGCCACTCTTGTTTGGTTTTAAAGTTGGTGCTTGGCTGCTGTAAAAGTTTACTGCTAATTTTAGCAGCCCGCCTGTTTACAAATAAACCTCCGGGAAGCACACCTTCTATGGAACAACCATCGTAAATGCAGTCGCTCATCACTTCCCATATTGCTGCCACGCTTTCTTTGGTTTCTTTATCGCTGCGCCACGCTCTTTCGTTTTCTTTTACTAATTGCGAAATGCTAATACCTGCTTGCATACAATTTGTGCGCAAATCATCAGCATTGTTTACTTCGTATTTTAACTGGATATGTTGCTTGTTGCTTTCAGATTCATTTTCTTCGGTAACAAAGCCTCCACCGATAGAAAAATAAGTTTTAACTATTTGGGAATTATCTGAAAATGTAACCTTAAAAGTAAGTGCATTCGGATGCCCCGGGTGAATCTCTGTTTTGGCAAAAACTAATTGTGTTGAATAATCAAAAGCAATTTTTTTAGTGCCATTTAGATATAATTCCTTGTTTGTCTTTATTCTATCTACCGTTGGCATAATGGCTTTTAAATCGCAACTCACAGGGTCTTCACCACATAAACCCAAAAGCACTGCAATGTCCGTTCCGTGTCCTTTCCCCGTTTTTGCCAAAGAACCCATTAGTTTAATATCTATAGATTGAACTTTGTTTAAATTACTTTGAATTTCTTTTAAAAATCGTTCTGCCGCGCGCCAAGGCCCGAGCGTATGCGAACTTGAAGGTCCCACACCTATTTTAAACATATCTAAAACACTAATTGATTCCATTTTTCCGTTTTATGAAACTGCAAAATAGATAAAAAGAAAACAGTAAGGAGAAAGCATTACAAAAATGTTTTGCACTTTAGTTTTATCGTAAAAAGTATAGGTGAGAAGCTTTAGCTGTATAAATCTTTACTCATGTGGTGTAGTTGTTTTACTACATTTAGTATAGAGAAAAATCACTTTGAAACAAAAGGAAATCGGCTACGTACAAGGCTTTCAAGGATGCATTTAAAAATAAGTTAAGTTTGGCATTAACTTTGATAAGTAAAATACCAAGAATTAAAACCTCTATTATGAAACAACAAGTACTATTTTCAATTGCATTAACTTTTGCAACTGCCCTTTCTTATTCCCAAAGCGGCAGGGTGGGTATTGGCGAAAGCAGCCCGGGCAGTAAAGGCTCCATTAAAGGAAACCTTTCTGTGGGAAGCTCATTTTCATCTCAAACCGCTCCGGCTGATGGCGCAATTATTGAAGGCAAAACCGCAGTTGGGACAGCGAGCCCTGATGCCAGTGCAAAACTACAAATAGATGCAACCGATGCCGGCATTTTAATACCGCGGGTAACTACCGCACAAAGAAATGCCATAGCAAGCCCTGCAACGGGTTTGTTGGTGTATGTAACAGATAATACTAAAGGTTTTTGGTATTACGATGGTGCTGCTTGGGTGCAAGCAATAGGCCCCAAAGGCAATACCGGAGCATCGGGCATAAAAGGAGATACAGGCGCACCCGGAACAGCAGGTGCAAAAGGCGACACCGGAGCAGCAGGTGCTAACGGAGCTAATGGTGCAACGGGAGCAAAAGGTGATACCGGAGCAGCAGGCGCAAACGGAGCTAATGGTGCAACGGGCGCTAAAGGCGATACCGGAGCAAAAGGCGATACCGGAGCAAAAGGTGATACCGGAGCAAAAGGCGCTACAGGTACAAATGGTACAACAGGTGCTACCGGAGCAGCAGGCACTAACGGAGCTAATGGCGCAACGGGCGCTAAAGGCGACACCGGAGCAGCAGGTGCTAAGGGCGCAACTGGTGCAACTGGATTTTTGCAAAATGGAACAGCCACAGGGCAAACTCCATATTGGAATGGCTCGGCTTGGGTTATTGACCAAAATATTTACAACAATGGTGGAAATATTGGTATTGGAACAACAAGTAGCTTAACCCAAAAATTAAATATGGGGGGAAACATAAAATTAGACGACAACATGATGGTGGAAGGAAACACCTCTTATCGTGTTTATCGGAACTTGGCAAGCTATAGTGCCGGAAGCGGAGCTGCCGGAGCATTTGTAATAAACACTTCACAGCCGTGGAACTCTGCCTGTATGTTTAGAGTTAAGGTAGAAGGCTATTTTTATGACGCTACCTCTCCTTTTGAAACCACAATTGGCGGATATATGTACACCGGCAACGATTTCTACAATAAAGGTTATATCAATATCGGTGCAAAAAATTTGAGTGTGCGCTTTGCCCGAAACACCTCAACCAGTACCGTTGCCATTATTTTGGGCGATGAAGGAAGTTCATATCCTTATCCTAAACTCACTGTTACATCATTTATGCAGGGGCATAGCGGCATCAACGAGGCTTATGCCGATGGCTGGAGTATATCGCAAATTACTTCATTAACGGGATACGATTACACAACAACCGTACCCAATGTAACCACTCTACCAAGCGGTAGTGGTAATTACATACAAAACCAAACTGCCTCAGACCAAAGTGCGGGATTTAGAATAAACGGAAATGGTTTGTTTAATGGAGGAAGTGTAGGAATTGGCACAACTACACCTGCCGAAAAATTGCATGTAGCCGGTAAAATACGCATGGAGGATGGTAACCAGGCTGCCGGCAAAGTAATGACCAGCGATGCAAATGGCACGGGAACATGGCAAGCACCCAAATACAATGCCTATACTATTCCCAATACTGGGGGCACTGCCCAATGGGTAAAATTAGGCACGCTTACCATACCTCAACAGGGAAATAGTGCTTTCATAAAAATTATTTCCAATAATGGATATAATGCAAGTAACGCCCAAAACTATGAAGTATATTTGCGGTTTAAAACAAGTAATGCCACCAGTATAGATGCCAATGGATTTGCCGGTGATGCCGCTTACTGGTACTCAGGTGCAAACGCCCAATTTACAACATCTGGTAACATAAAAATTAAAGCAAATGCTGCCGGAGGATCGGCAACAGCCTATGATTTATTTGTAAATTTTGGTACTTATACAGGTAGTGGATCATTTTATACGGTAGAAACAACTGAAGGCGCATGGGTACATTCAGGAGCAACAGGACAAACAGACCCCGGTGCAGGGAGCAGTACTGTGTTAGTAGTGGATCGGCAAAATAATAGTGCAGGGCAAAGTGTGGCAAGCAATTCAATCACTACCGAAACACAGTTAGTTAGCAATAATACAGGTACTTATAGCCCATTGGCAGGTGCAGGTTGGACACCCGGCACATGGCAATCTACCGGCTTTTCGGTAACAAAAACCATTACATCGGGCAATATGGTGCAAATAGCTGTAACAGCACGTGTAGAAGGTGATAATTATAATTATTATGTGCCGAGTTGTGCTTATTTTAGATTAGTAAGAGGTAGCACAGTTTTAGCTACTACCGCTGTTTATTTAACAGCAGCAAGTTATGTACCATCAAACTTTTGGTATTTTAATAGTGGCAATCTATCTATAAATTATGTGGATACAGGTGTTTCCGGCAGCCAAACTTACACACTACAATATTGGCTGCCAAACGAAAATGCTTCTTACACGGAGGTAGTTCAATTAGGAGAAAGAAATATGCATGTAATTGAATTAGCACAATAGCAAGTAGAATATTTTAATAAAACATTAAAAGAGAAACATGAAAAAGAAAATATATTTTCCAGTTATTTTAGTTGCAGCTATGTTTTTTGCAACTGTGGCACAGGCACAAGAAGCCTCTAAAAGAGAAAGGATTATTTTTGAACCGGGCACTATTGTAAGCTCGCAAACCGGGCGTGTGGCTGATAGCAGATTGCGGGCATCGAGCACACCTTATGATGCAAATATTATTGGCGTAGCCACAGCAGAAGAAAACAAATTAAGTATTTACGATATGCTGCAAACCGATGGCATTGCATTTGTGAGATATAATGATGAAAACGGTTTAATTAAAAAAGGAGACTTTGTTACTGCATCTTCAAAAAGTGGTATAACCATGAAAGCTACTGCGCAAGGTATGGTCTTAGGTGTGGCATTAGAAGATGCTAACCCAAGCAGTAAATTTCTAAAAGTTAGAATTCTCATTCAATACTACTCCAAGCAGTAGCCGAGTTCTTTTCACCTTCTATAACTCCACTTTACAAAATGGAATGAGTGAAGAGATTTGTTATAATTTGCTTCTATAAAAAACAATTTCTTACTACTAAATACAACTAAAACTTGCAAACTTGTTTTGTAGCCATAACTTGCAGCCGCTAAACGAAAAAATATGAATTACGACTTAATAGTTATTGGCAGCGGACCGGGTGGTTACGTAGCAGCCATTCGCGCATCGCAATTAGGTTTAAAAACCGCAGTAGTAGAAAAAGAAAATTTGGGTGGAGTGTGCTTAAACTGGGGTTGTATTCCCACAAAAGCACTCATAAAAAGCGCACAAGTTTTTGAATATTTAAACCATGCTGCCGACTACGGCATCACGGTTGGCGATGCAAAGGCAGATTTTGGCGCTATTGTGAAACGCAGCAGAGGCGTGGCAGAAGGCATGAGCAAAGGCATTCAGTTTCTTTTCAAAAAAAATAAAATTGAAACTATTGTTGGCACGGGAAAACTAAAGCCGGGCAAAAAGGTAGAAGTAACCGATAGTACCGGAAAGAAAACAGAATACACTGCTAAACACATTATTCTTGCTACAGGTGGCAGAAGCCGCGAATTGCCCAATTTAAAGCAAGATGGCAAAAAAGTTATCGGCTATCGCGAAGCACTAAACTTACCGTCAAAACCGGAAAGCATGGTGATTATAGGCAGTGGAGCCATTGGAATGGAGTTTGCCTATTTCTATAATGCACTTGGCACAAAAGTTACGGTAGTTGAATTTTTAGACCGTATTCTACCGCGCGAAGATCCCGAAGTAAGCAAAGAAATGGAGCGTATAATGAAGAAAAAAGGTATTACCATTAAAACCGGAACTTCGGTTGAAAGTGTTGATACAAAAGGAAAAGGATGCTTGGTTTCAGCCAAAACAAAAGATGGCAGCATTGAGAAAATAGAATGTGAAATTGTGCTTTCTGCCGTAGGCGTTTCAACCAATATACAAGGAATTGGGATAGAAGAGTGCGGTATAAAAACCGAAAAGGGAATTGTGGTAACAGACGATTTTTACAAAACAAATGTGGAAGGAGTTTATGCCATTGGCGATATTGTGAAAGGCCCTGCGCTGGCACACGTAGCAAGTGCCGAAGGCATTGTGTGTGTGGAAAAAATTGCTGGGCATCACCCGGAACCAATTAACTACGAAAATATTCCAAGTTGCACTTATTGTATTCCTGAAGTTGCCAGCGTGGGTTTAACCGAGGAAGAAGCCAAACAAAAAGGCTATGAAGTAAAGGTAGGAAAGTTTCCATTCTCCGCATCGGGCAAAGCAAGTGCTGCAGGTGCAAAAGAAGGCTTTGTGAAAGTAATTTACGATGCTAAATATGGCGAATGGCTCGGCACACACATGGTTGGCAGCAATGTTACCGAAATGATTGCCGAAGTAGTGGTGGCACGTAAGTTAGAAACAACCGGAAACGAAATACTTAAAAGTATTCACCCACACCCAACCATGAGCGAAGCAATAATGGAAGCTACTGCAGCTGCTTTTGGCGAAGTGATACATTTATAGAAGGTTGGCTTATCAGTTGTTTCGGGCTTTGCGTTGTGGGCAGGCTTCAGAGTCCAAAGTTTCAATTTATTACTAAAAGCCGTCCTAATTTCATATTGATTGTCTAATTGTTGAGGGTCGTCCTACCATTGGCTATAACGGTTCGGGTGTCTCGTCCTGAAAAAAGTTTACACATTTATTTTAATCCTGAATACCGTTTACAGATTATATTTTAGCATAGGAGATGAAACGGAAGTGAGCTCTGCTGGAGAGCAACTCATCAGGGATAAATCTCCGGGTGCCGAAGTGGTTCGTTTATTTGAACGCCAGGTAGTAATATCCGGCTTTTTTTGAACTACTTTAGAACCCTTCATGCCTAAAAAAAACTCAATCTATGTCATGCTAATCTCCTTTTCTTTTATGGGTTGCCAATAATTTTTCCATCGCTTCTTTATTGCTCCGCTTTTCAGGTGAGCCTGTGCCGGTTTGAGGTTATTGATACTTCCATGCGGTCTTAAATGGTTGTATGTGCTGCAAGCAACGGCTACTTCTCGTTGTGCTGTTTCATAATCTTTAAAAACTTCTTCTAAAAGCTCACCTTTTAAAATCCCGTTCACCCGTTCTGCAATGGCGTTTTCAAGCGGGTCGCCTTTTTCGGTCATGCTGATACTTATTTTTTTATCCTCCAACAACTTCACATAAACATCGCAACAATATTGCACGCCACGGTCGCTATGATGTATTAACCCGGCAATGTTTGGGTTGGTTTTTAAAGCCATTTTCAGAGCCTGTAATGGTTCCTTTGCCGTTAAGTCTTTACTCATATAAAAACCTACTATTTTACGGCTGTATGCATCTGTTATCAAACTTAAATAAGCAAAGCTATTGGGCAAATGAATATACGTTATATCGCTTACCCATAGCTGGTTTGGGGCTGTGGAAATAAAATTGCGGATGATGTTCGGGTATTTTTTAAAGCGATGTTTTGAAAGTGTGGTTATACAACCTCTACGCTTGCGTTTGCTAATCAATAACTCGCTCTGCAAGCAAATCAAACAGGGCATCTCTGCCTATTTGAAAGTGGTGCACCTGCAAAAAATCCTGCATTTCTTCTAACAATTTGCGTGTGCCTATTCGCTTTTGATGCTTTCGGTAGCGCAACACTTCTTCTATAATAACATCTGCTTCATACGCTTTATGCTGAATGTGTTTTATGCCCTGATAGTAGGATTGCCTACTATAACCAAGCAGCAAACAAAGTGCGTTTATACAACGTGGCTCTCTTTGTTCTACTGTTTCTACCGCTTGGTGCCAGACTTTTTTCTGATATCTATTTGAAGCTGCTCTTCTGCTATATCTATCATTGCATTTAAGAGCTTATTGTGTAATTGTGCTTTGCGTAACTCTAGTTGCAATTGCTTTACCTCATGAGAAAGTGGCACTTCTTCCTCTTTCGCTACTTTGGGCTTGGGGCTTGGTTTCGCTTTTTGCCTTGGTAATTCATTACCCACGAATGTATTAATCTAAAATCAATCCCATACTTGAGCCCTATTTTTCGGTAACTTAAATCCCCCCGTTAAATATTCGGCTATTATCGCCTCTCTCTCTATTACTTTTTTGTCCATTTTGGTTACTTTTTATTGTAAACCTATTTCAGGACGAGATAAAGTTTTATTTTTTTGAAGGAAGGAAGATTTTTTGTTTTTTAATTTTTCTTGGGTGGGAGAAAAAAATATTCTCTTGTAAGCTTTGGTTTGCAGGTCGGCTTGTAGCGGCTTGCAAGAGTGTTTTTTTTGTGGGTTGGCTATTATTCTTTTCTGTCTTTCGATTTGCTGTCCAATGGTTGTAATTGTGGCAAATGCAGGTGATATTTTACTGCTATCAACCTGAATACAATAACTGTCAATGCGGCAATTGTTTCTGAGATACCTGTCGGTAAGATTAAGTAGTTGCATAGGAAATATACCCCACCACCTGCAACACAAGCAAGAGCATAAATGTCTTTTCGGAATAGCAAAGGCACTTCATTTAGCAAAACATCTCTAATTACACCACCAACAGAACCTGTAATTGTGCCCATTATTATACAAACCCAAAAAGGAAGTCCTGCATCAATGCTTTTTGTTATTCCAACAATAGTAAATAAACCAAGTCCGATTGTGTCGAACAAGAACAAAGTGCTGCCCCATTTGAACAGTTTATCTTTGAACAAAAGGGTGGCAATTAAAGCAACTCCTGTAGTCAAAAAATATTTACCCTCAAGCATCCAAAAAGGAGTTACGTCAAGCAGCAAATCTCTCAACGTTCCACCCCCAATGGCAGTAACCAGACCAATTATATATGCCCCGAACCAGTCCATCTGTTTACCTGATGCTAACCTGATACCGCTAATGGCAAAAGCAAATGTGCCTAATAAGTCTAACAGTATAGTGAAATTCAATACTTAACCTATTTTTAATGATGTCATTGTTAACGCACCCGCAACGGCTTTGTCGTTGAATAATTTTACTTCTTCATTTTTCTCTTGCAATGCCAATGAATAAAGCAACGGCAAATAATGTTCGGGTGTTGGAATAGCTAAGTTAAACGCTTTTCCTTGCGAACGAAAATTGATAAGTTCTTTATGGTTTCCGTCAAGAATAAATTTTTTCATTCTATCGTTGGCTTCTATTGCCCAGTCATAACCAAATGTTTCATTTAGTCTTCTCCATTCCACTTTGCCAAGATTATGAACAATATTGCCGCTACCTATAATCAACACGCCTTTTTCGCGAAGTGATTTTATCTGCTGTGCCAATTCGTAGTGGTATTGTGGTGTTTGGCTATAGTCGATGCTCATTTGAATGATAGGGATATCAGCATTTGGATAAAGATGTTTTATCACACTCCATGCACCGTGGTCGAGCCCCCATTTGTCATCTAAACCCACTTCGGTTTTTGAGATAAGTGATTTGGTTTGCTTTGCCAAATCAGGACTTCCCGGTGCAGGATATTGCACGGCAAATAATTCTTTAGGAAAACCGCCAAAGTCGTGAATGGTAGGAGGGTTTTGCATGGCCGTAACAAATGTTCCTTTGGTTTCCCAGTGTGCCGATACACACAAAATGGCGTTAGGTTTTGGAATTTCTTTGACGATACTTCTAAATCCTGTTACAAATTCATTTTCTTCGATGGCATTCATAGGGCTGCCATGACCCAAGAACAATACAGGCATTTTTGAAGTTTTGCCCAATGGTTCTCTCATTTTGTTTAATTCATTCAGTTTCATAGCAGCTGCTGTTAGAGGCAATATTACCAGTGATTTTAAAAATGTTTTTCTGTTCATGATTGTAATATTCTTTTTGCACTATCCGAAGCGCAAATCAGCCCTGCTCCAAGCATAATGATGTCTTTTATGACCAATCTGCCGGCACCTGATAAATAAGGGAAGCCGTGTTGTGGTGTTGGAAAATCACCGCCCAGATTGGGCACATACACTTCGGGTGTGGTAATTAAAAATGATAAGGTTACTAATGACATTCCAAACGTAAGTATCCCGCCAAGCAATCCGGCTTTTGCATACCAAATACCAAGCAAAGTCAGCGTTCCTATTATCACAATTACAGCACCTAATCCAAAAGAGAAAATGTAGGTTCTGTTTTCTTTGTGCCAGTCAATATTTTTTTGAACAGTTTTACCCTCTGGGTTTTTATACTCCATGTATTCCGGTGCTTCTTTCGCATAAAAGAACGCCATTAACGGACTGTTTGCCACAAAAGGAACAATACCATCTGCTTCATATTGATATACTTTCAATCCGCCAATCCAAGCCATTACAATAAATATGGATATTCTTGTAAGGTTGATAAAAACAGATTGGCTATTTGCCAATAATTGGATAATTTTTTTCATAATCACTTTAGCTCAATTTTTGGTACATCCAATTATCAAAAGCTATTCTTCCTGAACCAGAAATTACAAGCACAATGTAAATCACCGTGTAAAGAAGCGGAAGTTCTTGTTTGCCAAAACCATCAGCCGCATGAGCAATAAATGCAGCAACCAACATGGTAATAATTAATGGAATTGATGAAAGTCGGGTGGCTATACCAAAAATCAAGAAGAGAGAACAGAACACTTCAGAAAATACTACCAAAGCTAAAGAAGCCGTTGCGCCAACACCAATAGGGTCAGGAAACGTAATTGGTTCTCCAGAAAATAATTTTTCAAATTTGCCTATGCCATGTGTCAACATAAATCCTCCGACTACTAAACGAAGTAGCAGCAAAACAAAGTCAATGTTCTTAGAATAATTTCCCGGGTTAAAAATATTTTTAATCATAGTTTATTGTTTTAGTTTCCAAATGGAACCATTTTTAGTAGTTAATTTTACTAATTTCCCTTTTTCGGTTAATTCATCCAGCAGTTGCTCACTTTCTTTTCTGCCTGTTCCTGATAGCTCAGAAAATTCTTTAGCTGTTAAGGTTTGATATTTTGCAAAAATGTTCTCCCAGTTTTTCTTGTATTCACTTTTACTTGCATTTGGAGCCAGTTTCAACACGGCCACTTCGTAGAATGAATAGGGTTTAGAGCCATATACAAATTCTTTATTTCCTTTTTCATCTACAAAAAACATTGTCGGGAAACCTCTTACGCCCAGTTCTTTTCCGAGTTTTAAATCTTCCTGAAACAGTTCTTTGGCATTACCATCAAAATCTGCTTTGAGTTGAACAACATTCAAGCCCACTTTTTTTGCCGCTGTTTCAATGTGTTCCCATTTGGCAATATTTTTCTTCTGCAGAAAAACCATTTCTCTGATTTCACGAAGAAACAGAATAGCTTTTTCATTGTGTTGCATCTGAGCAGCTTTAAAAGCAATGGATGGGGGATAAGAAGAATTCAACGGGTCTTCCAGCCACAGATCGCCATCAATAGGCATATCGTAATATACACTTACTTCGTCCCAATGATGGGCTACATCAGAAGGTTTACTTATGCCGCCACTATTGTAACTCCAATCAGGTAACAAGCCACCCATGCGGTATTCAATTTCAATGCTGTTGCCGTATTCAAGTTTGAGTTTACGTAACTGTGGCTCTATACCCCAGCACGATGAACAAATTGGGTCGGTATAGTAAATGACTTTGACTGATTTATTAGATGCTTGTGCGATGGTTGTTGTGCTATCTTTTTTTTTGCCAATTGGCATTTCACACATTCCTGTTTCTATGTCGCATAAAAGCGGATTGTTTTCTTTTGATTCCATTTTACCTTGTGTTTGTGTTTTGCAGCTTAAACTGCAAAATGTTAAAAATCCTATAATTGCAAATTCAGAGAAATTCATGCGTTGAGTTGTTTCATATTAGTAGGTAGTGTAATCATCACATTGATGATACTACCTTTTTTATTGAAAATTTGTATTCTCGATACATTCCGCAATGCTGTGGAACACTCGAATTGACAAATTCTATTTCAAATGCATAACCATTTTTTAAGATTGTTTTACAAATTGAATTTCTCCTGCAATTTTCACTTCTTCACTTACCAACACACCGCCAGTTTCTAACGCTGCGTTCCAGTTTAGTCCCCAATCCTTACGGTTGATTTTTCCTTCTACAGAGAAACCTGCTTTTTCATTTCCCCAAGGGTCTTTATTTATTCCACCAAATTCCACTTCTAGTTTTATTTCTTTACTTATTCCTTTAATGGTAAGCAAACCTTTCAACTCATATTCATCATCGTCTTTTTGTTTGAATGAAGTGCTTTTAAACGAAAGTTCTTTGTGGTTTTCTGCATCAAAGAAGTCGGCAGATTTCAGGTGGTTGTCTCTGTCGGTGTTGTTGGTGTTGATAGACGAAGCATCAACACTGACATTCAAAGTTGATTTCAGAATATCATCACCGTCCACTTCAACCGTGAAGTTTTTGAATTCACCTTTAACATTGGCAATCATCATGTGTTTTACTTTAAAAGTAAGTTCACTGTGTGCTGGGTCTAAAACCCATTTTGTTGTTTTTTGAGTTGCTGTTTCCATTTTTCTATTGTTTTAAATGATTAATAAATTTCACACTACAAAGGTGCAAACATTTATTAGGCAATGGGTAACAGTATTTGGAATATGAGTTGTAAAATCAGGAAAGGAGCTTTTTCATCTCTTCCCGAAACTCAGAGGGGGTTTGTCCGGTTCTTTTCTTGAAAACATTGGTGAAGTAGGCTTTCTCATTGTAACCCAAGTCAAAACCTATTTCAGAAATGTTTTTATCGGAATGGGTTAATTGATTTTTGGCTTCAATGAGTTTTCGGGTTTCAATAATCTCGGTTACTGTTTGCTGAAGAATATTTTTACAGATAATATTCAGATTTCTTGCAGACATAAACAACTTTTCAGCATAGAACTCCACTCCAACAGGTCGTTGATAGTTTTCTTCAAGGATTTTCAGAAAGTTTTGTAAGGTAGTGTTTTGCGTAGAGATAAGGTTATTTTCAATCGGCTCAATCTTTTTTATTTCTGATTCAATCATGATGAATAGTGCATTGAGCAAATGCCTCACTACGCTCAGGTCCGGGTTTTCCTGTTGCATTTCTCCATTTATAATTTCGCACAAAGTGGTTAGGCGATTAAAGCAATAATCGTTTGGCAGCTTTAGTGTAGCGTGATTATGATAATTGGAATAAAGCTGAAAGGTAATTTCAGGAATGAATTCGCTCTTAAATCGCATTACCCACATGTTGCATTTGCCATTCTTTAATTTTGGAATAACGCGATGAACCTTTCCTTTAGTAACAAAACTTACAAGCGGTGCGTCAAGTATGGTGGTCTTGAAATCAATAAAATGTTCTAATTGCCCTTCCACGCCAATAATCAATTCTTCAAAGTCATGTTTATGTGGTTCATCAGGCGAAGCAGAAATTTTAGTTGCTTCTGCTTCGTCCACTTTAAATATTTTGAAAAGTTGATTCATGGTTTTAAAGTTAGGAATTTAATAAAGCGTTGGGGGGAAGTGGCTCTTTTGGTTTTGCCTTCGTGATGGCTTGTGCGGCTGGCAAAAAATAAAACTTCTTTGTGTTGGCTGTCGTGTATGGCAGTCTTTCCATATCGTTTTTTTACTAAAGTTGTTTGTTCCATGTCTGTCAGTTCAATGGTTGCACAGTCCCCATAGGGTTTCCGCTAACGTCAGTCTGTCTAATAACCTAATTTCCTCATTGATTCGTCCGCAAGACTACGCAAATCTCTCCAATTTCAGGCACTTAAAATGAGATATATTTTAGAGAGTGAATTACATTTTTGGAAAAGAAATTAGGTAACGGCAGTCCGTCTAAAAACTCAAAACGAACCTGCCAAGAATCGAATATATAATTTTTTCAAAGATAGGACTCCGTGTAATTTATTTTAAAAGCGCTTCATTTTTTAGTTTTTAGACAGTTTGACGGTTCTGGGCTTGCCTAAGGCGGGCATTTTAGAACTAATGTTGATGCGAGAACCGAACTTAAAATATAATACAAAAGTTCAAACGGTGCAATTCACCCCTGCATGCGTTCAAACCGCTTGTTAGGTGCATGCCCTTGTGTTTCAGCTTATAAGTTGTCTGTTACAAACTGTCTGCAATACTCCTTTATTAGCCGTCTGACTTTTCTAAATTCGACAATGATTTCTTCATCTGTTCCTGTCGCTTTTCCTGGGTCTTGAAAATTTTGATGAAACTTTTTTGCTTTGGTCGGAAAGTATGGACAACGCTCTTTTGCATTATCGCAAACAGTAATTACAAAATCAAAGTCAATGTTGCGATATTCGTCAATATTGTTTGATGTATGATTTGAAATGTCAATGTCGTCTTCTTGCATTGTCGCAATGGCTTTGGGATTTACTCCGTGTGTTTCAACTCCTGCACTGTAAACATCGGCTTTATTGTCTGCAAAGTATCGTAAGTAACCTTCGGCTATTTGACTTCTACAACTGTTACCAGTGCAAAGCACTAAAATTTTCTTTGTCATTTCGTGTAATATTTTTGTTTTAGGAATAAGCTAACTTTAACCAATAAAATTAGAACTGGAACTTCTACCAATGGTCCGATAACGCCTACAAATGCCTGTGGTGAGTTGATGCCGAAGACAGCAATAGCAACAGCAATTGCCAATTCAAAGTTGTTGCCTGTGGCTGTAAATGCTATGGAAGCGTTTTTGTCGTAAGGGATTTTCATCGCTTTATTGATGAAAAAACTCACGAAAAACATCAGTACAAAATAGATGATTAATGGAATGGCTATTTTGATGACATCAAAAGGTAATTCTACAATTTTGTTTCCTTTTAAACTGAACATTAAAACAATCGTCAGCAAAAGTGCAATCAGTGTTATAGGAGAAATCTTCGGAACAAATTTACGATTATACCAATCTTTCCCTTTTTGTTTTATCAAAATATATCGGGTAAGAAAACCTGCAAAAAACGGAATGCCCAAATATATCAATACACTTTCTGTAACAGCACTCATTGAAACGCTTACATCAAAATTGCCCAAGCCTAAATATTTAGGCAAAACATTGATGAAAAGCCAAACAAAAAAGCTATACGATAGAATTTGAAAAATACTATTCAAAGCAACAAGCATAGCTGTGTATTCTCTGTTGGCTTTGGCTAAATCACTCCAAACAATGACCATTGCGATACACCTTGCCAAACCAATTAAGATAAGACCTGTCATATATTCAGGTTCGTTTCGTAAAAACAAAACGGCTAATCCAAACATCAATAATGTACCAATTACCCAATTGAGGATTAAGGAAATGGTGATGGCTTTTTTATCCTGTACTACTCTGGGCAACAAAGAATAATCTACTTTTGCTAATGGTGGATACATCATTAAAATTAATCCGATTGCCAATGGAATATTAGTTGTTCCGATTGAAACGGCATTGATATTAGTAGGAATATTTGGAAAAAAATATCCCAAACCAACACCAATTGCCATTGCTAAAAATATCCAGACCGTCAGATAACGGTCTAAGAACTTCATTTTAATATTCATCGTTTTTTACTTGAATAATTTCTCCATTTATAGTGCACGATAACTTTACGGTATTGTAGATTGTGCCAAATTTTTCAATATTCTTCTTTAGCAATACGGTATTTATATTTTCATCAGCACTGTAAATAATTAACTTGTAATTTATATTATCCATTTTCACAGGTTTTTCCGTGCGAATAGCGGACACATTTACTACGGCTTTTGCATAAGTGAAATTCATCATAGCAGAAAATCGTTCTACATTTTTTAGCATACACGCAGCAAAAGCTCCTAAAAAAAGCTCGGCAGGATTAGGTAAAATTTCTGCTGAATTTGAAGTCGTTCCAAAAGCTATCTCATTTTGCTTTATTTGTAGTATCGCATCTTTTGTTGAAACAGATGAAGCCTTAATTTGATATTCCATAATTATTTTTTTAGCAACATTTCGAACTTGGTGAACAACAATCCACTGGCTTTTCGGCATAAACTGTTATGCTTCTAATTACCGTATCGTTTGCTTTGTATTGCGTAATTTCTTCTTCATTTAGATAATCCTTCAAAATATCGTCAGGCACAATGATTGGTTTGTCTTTCTGAATTTGCATATTGACAAACCCCACTTTTCCTATATAGCTCAAATATTCGTCTTTGTCGATGGCACTTGCAACGCAACCTGCATACATTTCTGCCGCAGATTTAATTTTTTCAGGTAATTCTCCTGTCAAAACAATATCCGATATACTGAAATGTCCGCCTGGTTTTAAAACTCTATACATTTCTGCAAAAACAGCTTGTTTATTCGGTACAAGATTTAAAACACAATTACTCACAATCACATCAGCAACATTTGCAGTAATAGGCATTTTTTCAATATCGCCTTGTCTAAACTCAACATTATTGAAACCCAATTTTTCAGCATTGTTTCGGGCTTTGTCTATCATTGCCTCTGTAAAGTCAATACCAATTACTTTTCCTGTTTCACCAGTTTCTGCTCTGGCAACAAAGCAATCATTACCAGCTCCGCTACCCAAATCAATTACGGTGTCTCCTTTTTTGATTTTGGCAAATTGGGTGGGCAAACCGCAACCCAAACCTAAATCAGCGTCTGGATTGTAGCCTTCAACGTTGTTGTATTCTTCACTCATAATGTTATACACTTCGGTACTACAACTACCGGCACCACAACAAGATGAAGCGTTGGTTTCTTTGTCTTGCAAGGCTATTTCACTGTATTTCTGCCTTACCATTTCTTTGATTTCTTGCTCTGTGTTCATTGTTTTTAATTTTATTAATTTAAGATTGATTAACAGCAATTTTGCTTGCTAACTGTTGTGATTATTTTTGAAAAATAATTTTTAAGGACTTCAAAAGTTTTTTCGTCAATGCAGTAGCAAATCGCATTGCCTTCGATGCTTCCTTTGATTAGCCCAGCGTTTTTAAGTTCTTTAAGATGTTGCGAAACAGTTGGTTGAGCAAGCGGTAATTCGTTTACGATGTCTCCGCAAATACAAGTGTTTACTTTCAACAAATGCTCTATGATAGCCACTCTTGCAGGATGTCCCAATGCTTTTGCAATAGTTGCGATTTGATTTTGTTGGTCAGTAAAATGATCTGTTTTTGTAGCTCCCATTGTTGTCTTGCTTCATTATTATATTGCAATATTACGATAAAGATTTAAATCAGTAAAACAAAAATCAAAAAGTTTTAAATTTTGTCGGGTGGTGGGTTGGTTTGGTTTGTCCTTTTTTTGTCAGTCGGTTGATGTATGCACGGTCGTCTGTAGGGTTGCACCTAAGATTTCAAGTCTTAGCGAAGAAGCGGATTTCGGAGCATTAAACTGTCAACCCAGCACTAAAGTTGATTTGAAAAACTGAACTTGAATTTATGCACTTCACCCCGCCATTACGCCAAACCGCTGTGCCTGTTGCACGACTCAAAAGTAAAATAAAAATTAGAATACAAAAAATGTCATAACAATTTGATTATTAGTTAAATATGTATATTTTTTGCACTATGCAGGGACATAAAAAATTCAATCCGCAACTCTTTTACCAACTCAGCTTAGACGGCTTGGTTCCTCAAGACAATTTCTACCGCAAAGTAAATCGCGAATTAGAGTTTGGATTTTTATATTCCGAAACCAAAAAATACTATGGTACAGAAGGTC
>MKTC01000021.1 GCA_001897535.1 Bacteroidetes bacterium 37-13
GCAACTCGTGGAAGAATAGCAATAAATACGATTACACTTACGATACCCAAAACAACAAAACCCAACAACTTTCTCAAGTTTGGGACGGAGGCAGCAACTCGTGGAAAAGCAGTTCTAAACGAGACTACACTTACGATGCCAAAAACAACCAAACCCAATATCTTTATCAAACCTGGGACGGAGGCAGCAACGCATGGGAGAATTACTCTAAATCTGATTACACTTACGATGCTGCTAACAACAAAACCCAAGAACTTTCTCAATACTGGGACGGAGTCAGCAACTCGTGGAAGAATAACTATAAATATGATTGGACTTATGATGCCAACGGTTGTAAATTATCTGAAGATTATTATAGCTCATGGAACGCAAGCGGAAGCTACTACGATGACCACTCCCGCAATGAATACTTTAATACCTATTTAGGAAATACCGGCATTGCAACTTTAAACACAAGCGGAATATCTGTTTATCCTAATCCGGTAACAAGCAATAAGTTTACCATACACGCAATACAAAGCAGTAAATATTCTTTATACGATATACAAGGAAGATCCATACAACAAGGTAATTTAGAAATAGGTGAAAACATTATTAACACACCAAATCTGCAAGCTGGTATTTATTTTGTAAACATAAACGGCAAAAGTTTTAAGTTAACAGCAGAGTAACATTGCCAATATATAGGATATAAACAACCGCTGTTCAAAAAGTGTTACCTTGAACAGCGGTTGTTTTTTATGGAGCAATACCAACCACACACCTAAACCCAACATGAATATATGTTTGCGAAGGTGGCGCTTTCATGCGGGCAGTTGGTCGGTAGCCACTGCAATAGCTTGAGTTGCAAAGAAAAGAGCCTCCGCGAATCACCTTTTTTTCAGCAAATGGTTCTTCTGGGTCGTAGCTTTTTGGCGGAGAATCTGGAAGTTCGTGCAAAGAATCTTCGCTTAAAAAAGTGTAGTATTTAGCGTGGTAGAAATCGCTGCACCATTCCCAAACATTGCCTTGCAAATCGTAAAGCCCAATAGTGTTGGGTTCAAAACTTTTAACCGGAGCCATAAATTCAAAACCATCGGCTTTAGTATTTTTCTCCGGAAATTGTCCTTGAAAAATATTCATTGGCTGTGTGGCTCTGTTTCCTTTAACGGCAGCATATTCCCATTCGGTTTCTGTAGGTAGCCGTTTCCCTTTCCATGCACAATAATTCGCAGCATCGTACCAGCTTACATGCACAGCAGGAAAGTTTTCTTGCACTTGATTATTTTGTTGCTCTTCCGCAAATGGTTTTTGCCACGAAACTCCTTTCACTTCTTTCCACCATGGCAATTTATTTTCGCCAATATCTTTTTTTTCGGCATAGTGAAACACCAAAGAGGAGCCACTTTTTTCAGCCATTGTTTTGTAATTGGTTTCGCGAACAAACTGCGCAAATTCACCAATGGTAACTTCGGTAGAATCCATAAAAAAGCGAGGAACAGTTTTTCTTATGGTAGGCTGCTCATCTTCACTTCGTTCCACAGTATTTTTTTCGTTTCCCATTAAAAAAGAACCACTTGGCACGAGTACCATTTTTTGAGTATCGGGTTCTGTTTTTGAATAAGATAATAATGTGCCGTTAACGGGACTAAATGTTTTAGGCAAAGCTGTGCTGCAATTTTCTGCTTTTCGGTTTTTACACCCGAAAAAACAAACGAAAGAAGCAAGCACAAAAAATAAACGCGCGCTAAATTGCATACATAAACTGCTCGCCATTTATGATTACTTTGTAGTTCATAACAAATGGCCAACGCGGGCTTTCCATTTCATCGTTCCAGCGATCGAGCTCGCTAAATAAATCATCAACGATTTTTGGATATTCTTGTTCAATATTTTTCAATTCACTTTTGTCATTACTCAAATTGTAGAGATTTAAAACAAGATTTCTATCGTCCACAATCATTTTCCAATTTCCTTTGCGAATGGCTCGGTTATAGCCTGAGCGCCAGTAAAGTACTTCGTGTAGTTCGGTATTTTCTTCACCCAAAATGTTGGGCAATAAATTTACGCCATCTAACTTTGTGTAATCCGGAATTTGCAAGCCCGCAGCATTGGCCACTGTTGGAAAAATATCTAACAAACTCACCGGCTGATTTACTACGGTTTGCGGTTGTATTTTTCCTTTCCACTGCATCATAAAAGGAATATTGATGCCGCCTTCAAACAGTGTAAATTTTCCACCTTTTAGCGGAGTGCTCTCCGGAATTTGCATATAAGTTGCAGCACCATTGTCGCTTGCGAAAATAATAATGGTGTTTTCTTCTATACCTAACTCCTGTACTTTTTTTACAATGCTCCCAACGGCTTGGTCTAAAGCAATTATCATGGAATAATACACCCGTTTGTTGTGGTCTGTAATGCGCGAAAGTGTATCGTAAATTTCTTTTGGCGCTTGGTATGGCGTGTGTGGTGCATTAAATGGCACATAAAGGAAAAACGGTTCTTTTTGGTTCTTCTCTATATAGCTATTTGCCTCTTCGGCAAAGCGGTAGGTTAAGTATTCTTCTGTATTAACTATCTTATCGTTTTGGCGAATGGCGCAGGCTTTTTTCCTGCCTTGATTCCAAATATGCCTATCCGTAAATTCTTCAGTTTTAGCATTCACAACGTCTTTATTGTCTTTTGGAACATAAGAGGTAAACGCTTCGGTGAAACCATAGAAATAATCGAAACCTCTATTGTTTGGAAGGTTGGGTTGGTTGTAGCCCAAATGCCATTTGCCAACCATTCCGGTTTGGTAGCCATTTGCTTTAAAAAACTCTGCAATTGTTTTTTGTGAATGTGGAATAGACTCTTGCTTGGTTTCTTTGCGTGAAGGCAAATCGCCTTTGGGTTCCATTTGCCAAGCCGGGTCGTTTCGCATAAAGAGTTTGTAAAATCCACGAATAAAAAAGTTGCGCGGATATTTTTTGTGTGGCTGAAATTCAAAACCAAATCGCTGTTGATACGCACCAGTGAGCAAGCCTGCTCGCGATGGCGCACAAATGGCAGCCGAAGCATAACCTTCGTTGAAAATGCAGCCGTTGCGGGCAATGTTATCTATGTTAGGCGTTTCTACATGCAAGCCGCCATAAGCCGAAACTTCGTATTTGCCTAAGTCATCGGCAAGAATTACGATTATATTTGGCTTTGCAGTTTTCGGGGTCTTATATTTAAAGGCGAAAAACGCTAATGAAGAAATTACAAGCGCGGCAAGAGAAGAGAAAACTATTAGCTTTTTCATTACAGTATGTCCGTTAGTTCTATTCAAAGAAACAAAAATTACATGGAAAAAGATAATTTTTAGAAGTTGTTCAACAAGGTGTTAATCTACATTCTGAAACTTATGGTGTAAGTTGCTTCGTTGTTTCTTTCATCTTTCACCACAATTTTAAACTCGTGATTTCCAGCAGCTAAATTGCTATCTAAGTGATGAAACAAACGTGCGGTTTTTGCATCGTATTCGCTAATTACAAATTTATTATCAATGTATGTTTTGTAGCTTTTTATTCCACTTAAATTATCGCCTATGGTAAACAAAACTGTTTTGAGTGGGCGCATATATTTTCCCGGAGCCACGTTAATGGCGCGAATGCGTGGAGGAGTAGTGTCAATCTTCACACTGTAGTCGCCAAATTCGCGGGTTGTGGTGGTTAATATTTTGCCATCATATTTTCCGCCTTTGCTCACCCAATTTCCCGATTCATTTTTCCAAACTACTACAGCTTTGTCTTCTTGCCCGGCTGGTATTGGCTTAGAAGGTTTTAATTTTAGTTGTACAAAATCGAAAAACAAATTAGTTACTTTCCCTAATTGGTGAATGGCTGAAAAGAAAGCCGGCTCGGCAGTTTCAACTCGGTTGTATTTTAATGGAAGTGTATCAAAAATCATTTTTGGCGGAATGGAAATACTTATTTCATCGTTCTTAAATTCATTTTGTTTAAAAGGAAAAAGCATTTGGTCGTATTCTAAAGTTTCGGTTTTAAAAACTTGTGCCGCATCACTTTTTCGCAAGTTAAATTCGCAGGTAGAAACATTTCCTGCAAAGTCATAAATTTCGATTTTTATAGCTTTAGGTTTACCATCGCTTAAATCAACCAAGCCGCGATTTTGCACATCGGAATAGATAGAACATTCATCAGCAGGTTCAACAAAACACTTGTGAAAACTACGTCTGCCTTCATTCATAAAAATTGGATAATCAATATGTGCAATCACGCTTCTTTTTTCATTAAACATCATTCGGTTCATGTTGAATTCAAACTTTTTTTCACCATTCACAAACATTTTCATTCCATAAACACCCATTGTAAAACCGGAACCGTTTATTCTATCCGTTGTGTTTACTGAAAAGCTTACTTTATCAGCATTTAAACTCACCAAATTTTCTGCAACTTGATAAATACCGTTTGCGCCAACAGTGCGCACTCTATAGCCGCTGCTGTAATATTTTCTTTCGTCTTGCGGATAGAATTTGATGTAAGCCATTGTTGGCTTTATGTTGTCTGTTAGCTTATATCCGAAAAGCATAGGATTGATAGGACGTTCGAGCGAATCGCGTACTTCAAAATGCAAATGCGGTCCGCCACTTCCTCCGGTGTTTCCGCTAAAAGCAACTATTTCGCTTTTGGTAACAGGCAGCTCATCTTTCTTTAAAGTAAAATCTACACTAAAAGATTCATTGGCGTATTGCTCTTGCTGTAAACGCTTTTCTATTTTATCGGAGAAGCGCTGTAAATGCCCGTAAACAGTAGTGTAACCGTTTTTGTGTGTAATGTAAAGCGCTTTGCCATAACCTGAACCGCTCACATTTATTCTGCTCACATAGCCATCGGCAACGGCATAAACATTTAAGCCTTCCACTTGGTTGGTTCTAAAATCTAACCCCGTATGAAAATGCAATCTTCTTGGTTCGCCATAATTTCCTGCTAAAGACATTGGAATATCTAATGGCGAACGGAAATCCTGCGTGGGATAAGCCGGAATTGGGTCTTTTGCTGGAATTGCAGCAGGAGTTGGAGCATTAAGAAGTGCCACTAAATATACTAACAACGATTTCATGAAACAGGCAAGACAATTTTTATATTAAAAGTTGGGCGTAAGTTTTTGGTTTTGGAAATGCGTCTCAATTATACTCACAACTTCTTCGGGATCATCGGTGATATGAAATAATTTTAAATCTCCAGCGTTTATGTTTTGTGCTTTGTTTAGCATGGTTTTTTCAATCCAGTCTAATAAACCTTCCCAATACGCTTTTCCAAAAAATATAATTGGTATCGGTTGAATTTTTCCTGTTTGCACAAGTGTGAGCACTTCAAATAATTCATCCATTGTGCCAAAGCCGCCCGGCATATAAACCACGGCTTGAGCATAGCGGATAAACATTACTTTGCGAGCAAAGAAATATTTAAACACAAGTGTTTTGTCTATATCAACATATTTATTGCAGCCTTCTTCGTGCGGCAATTCTATGTGCAAACCAACCGAAGTGCCACCATTTTCTTTTGCGCCTTTGTTTGCTGCTTCCATTATGCCCGGTCCGCCTCCGGTAATAATTCCGTAGCCGGCTTCAACCAATTTTTTTGAAACCGTTTCTGCTTGTGTGTAGTATGAATTTTCTGGTTTTGTGCGTGCAGAACCAAAGATGGAAACACAAGGGCCAATGGCATCTAACTTTTCAAAGCCATCTACAAATTCTGCAATAATTTTGAACATGCGCCAACTTGATTGAGCCTTAATTTCTGTCCAGTTTTTTCTGTTTTGAATAGTCATTTTTTAATTTGTTTTCTGATAAAATCCATAATCCTAAATAGGTAATTAAACCATTCACAAGTATCAATTCGTTACCTATTTGGTAGCCGTTTAAATATTCCGGTTTCATAGTGTTTACCCAATAGCTGAGCGCATAACTAATTGCCGGAGCTATAACGCACAAAACGGGAACAAGCGTATCTTTCACTTTTCTTTTAGAAAAAATTCCGAAAGCAAACATGCCGAGCAGTGGGCCGTAAGTGTAGCCTGCCAACATTAAAATTGTATCAATTACAGCTTGGTTATTTAAGACTTGAAATAGCACAATTACTAATAGCAACAATATTGCAAAACCGATGTGAATAGCATGGCGCTTCACGATCTTTTTCTGTTCACTTTCTTTGCTTTTATCCAGCGCAAAAAAGTCTATATAAAGCGAAGTGGTGAGTGTGGTAAGCACCGAATCGGCACTATTAAAAGTTGCAGCAGTTAAACCGATTATGAAAACCATTGCGGCAAAAGTTCCCAAATGGTTAAGTGCTAAAGTTGGAAACAGCGCATCGCTTTTTGCCGGCATCGCAATTCCTTTTGCTTCGGCATAGATGTAAAGTAAAGCGCCTAAACTCAGGAACAACACATTCACCACCAACACGATTAAGCTAAACCAATACACATTTTTTTGTGCTTCGGGCAAAGAGCGGCAGCTTAGGTTTTTCTGCATCATGTTTTGGTCTAACCCGGTCATGGTAACGGCAATAAAAACACCGGCTAAAAACTGTTTTGCAAAAAAGCTTTTCGGCATTGGGTCGAAGAAAAACACTTGCGTGTAATTAGAATGAATAATTTCTGAAACCATTTGGCTATAAGAAATATCGAGAGCCGAAACAATGGCAACGATTGAAAGCACAACGCCTAAAAGCAGAAATGCGGATTGAAAAGCATCTGTCCACACCAAAGTTTTAATGCCTCCGCGATAAGTGTAAAGCAGCATTAACCCAATAATAATTGCTACACTCAGCATAAACGGAACACCCATAGCATCGAACACAAAAATTTGTAGCACACTCACTGCCAGCCACAAGCGACCTGCTGCGCCCAACAAACGAGAAACAATAAAAAAGAATGCGCCTGTTCTTTGCGAAGCAATGCCGAATCTTTTTTCTAAGTAAGTGTAAATGGAAGTCAAGTTCATTCGATAATAAAGCGGCAACAGAATTGCTCCAATTATCCAATAGCCGATTACATAACCAAGCACCAATTGCAAATAGCTAAACTTAGCTGTACCAACTGCTCCCGGCACAGAAATATATGTAACACCGCTCAGCGAATCGCCAATCATACCAAAAGCAACTGCATACCAAGGGCTTTGCTTGTTGCCAATAAAGTATTCGCTATTGCCGGCTTTGGCAGCAGTAATTTTGCTTATGATTACTAATGCTGCAAAATACAGCGCCACAAAACTAAGTATGAGCCACGGACTTATCACCGCACGAATGAAACAATCATTTTCACTGAATGGTAGCTTATTTTACACACATCTTTTTGAAGTGCTTAAACCAGTGGATTTTTTATGAATTTTGCAGTTGTTTATTAGTGTATCGCAGTAACATTTACTTTCTCAATTCCAATTAAATGTAACTCAATATGTCTGTCATGTGCCTTATTCTCAAATTCACTTATTATTTCCAAAATATCGTAATCAATAAAATTACAGTCACTACCATCGATGGTGAGCACACTGTATTCGGCAACCTCATCTAATATTTTTCGCAAGCTAACCTTGTTAAGAAAGGTAACATTGCTATTAAGTTTTATGTATTCAGATTCTATTCCATTCAATACCCTTTTGGATATTTTATATTCTTCTTTAAAATTATTCCGAATAATAAAGTAGATAGAAAGTAGTAGTCCGATACTTACTCCAATTAGCAAATCGGTTAAAAGAATAACAATAATTGTAAGCAAAAATGGAAGAAACTGTTTCCAACCTAAGCTCCACATATTTCTAAACAATTTTGGTTTGGCAAGGTTGTAGCCGGTAACTATAAGAATTGCGGAAAGGCTTGCGTAGGGTATTTTGTTGAGCAAGAATGGAACAAACAAAACCGCCAACAATAAAAAAAGTCCATGTGTAAACGCGGCAAGTTTTGTTCTTGCACCGGCATCAATATTAGCGGCCCCTCTCACCACCACTGCCGTAATTGGAATGGCACCGAGCAATCCACAAGCCATATTGCCAATACCCTGTGCAATAAGTTCTCGATTATTGGGGGTAATTTGATTGTGCTTATCTAACTTATCAATAGCTTCAATACACAGTAGCGTTTCAAGGGTTGCAAGAAGTCCAATAATTATTCCGTTTTTCCAAATCTCGACTGTAGAAAATATTTTAGTAAAATCGGGGAGTGTAACGCTTGCAAAAATATTATCGGGAATATTTACCAATTGTGTTTGCTTTAGCGAGTATTCTGAGGATAAATTTATGAAAACAAAATTTGTAAAAACACCTATAATAACTGCTAAAAGTGGAGCAGGAATTAGCTTTAGTTTATTTGCAAATAACTGTTTATGTAAATAGAGAACGAATAAAGAGATAAGTGTTACAAGCAAAACTCCTTTACTGATGTGCCGACTCATATCAGAAAAATTACTTCGCGCATCATTTAAGTTAAATAGTTTAAGAAAGCCATTTGTCCAAAAATCGGGCTGGTCATAACCAATAGCTATTGGAATTTGTTTTGAGATCAGAATAATTCCAATAGCAGCTAACATTCCTTTAATTACCGATGAAGGAAAATAATTTGCGATTACTCCAAGTTTTAATAGCCCAAGTATAAGTTGAAATAAACCTGCTACAATTACTGAAAGAAGAAATATTTTGAAATCGCCAAGAGATACGATTGAAGCAGCAACTAAAGTTGTTAAGCCGGCAGCGGGTCCAGAAACAGCCAGTTGCGAACCGCTGATTAATGAAACTACCAGTCCACCAATAATGCCCGACAGCAACCCGGCATAAAGTGGCGCATCTGAAGCCAACGCAATTCCCAGACAGAGAGGAAGGGCCACAAAAAACACAGAAAGTCCGGCAGGCAAATCGTGTTTAAGCCAAATTATTCGGTAGTATTTTATTGTTCTTTTCACGCTTTAACTTTATTTTTATCTATTGGCAAAAGGTATAATTCTACTTGGTGTACAGCCATATAAGAGCCAGACACTGTTTCAGCTTAAAACTTCACCACTTGTTTCACTTGCTTGTTTTGTGCTTGCTCTACTACCAAATGATAAACACCTTGTGGCAAATTGGCAATGTCTGCTTCAAATAAATTATCTCCCTTTTTAATAAAAAATATCGGTTGAATAACTCCCAAATTATTTAGGATTGAAAAATGAATGTTTTCTGTGCGGCTTGCTTTTATGGTAATGGTTGAATTTGTTGGATTGGGATAAACATTTATTTCGTTTAATTCTATAGTTTCATTTATGGCTGTTGCATTAAAAACCACCGCTACATTTTGTGCAGAAGTATGATTTATTTTCAATACACCGCCAAGTGCTGAAGCCTGCCACCACCAAGCATTTGCCGTTGGTGTATTCACCTCGTTCAATAAAACTCCGTTTGCTTTTACTTGAATTGGTTTTTGTGTAAGTCTGAATGTTTCTTGCGCATCAGTATCGTAAGTTTTGTAAACAATTTTATCGCTGCCATAAGCAATATTTTGAACCACCGAACTACTGCGAATTAAATGATTGGCACTATCGAAAGCAATGGCAGGATACCAGCCCATTGCACGAATATAATGACGCACAAAATCGCCATAGCCATCGGTGTACCAAATAGAATTATTGCGCGGAGAGAAACGCACCTTTCCATCAAAATCTACTAAGTAAGTTGCCCAGTCTAATTGGCGAACGGCATGTTCAATTCTTGAATTATCGCCAGTTTTTTCGGCATAAAGCAATTCTACAGAACCAAAGCGAGCAGTGTGGCTTCCGCCTTCTTTTAAATCTGCGGTTTGTTCCAAAATTGGCTTCACACCAAGCGAATCGTAAGCTGTGCTTCCTAAAAGTTGCATTCCATTATCTAAAATTGTGCGGGCATCTTGCTGCCAAGTGCTGCTCCAATTATTCTCTTCTTCAAGAATATAATTTGCCATTGTAATAGCGTTTATTGAAGCATTAGAAGTGAATAAAATATTCTCGAAAAAGTTTCCCCAGTTATTGTTTTGCAACGGATATTTTTTCACCCAACGTTTAATTTTTTGCGAAGCTGAATCTTGTTGAACACTGCCAAGACTAAGCTTTTTTAGTTCATTAAAAAGTGTGAGTGTCGGTGCTAAATTGGCACAAAGATACAAGCCCGGGTAAGTATTGTAATTGCCGGGCAAACTGCCGTTAATGGCATTTACTTTAAATGGAAAAGGGGAATGGATAGAATCTCCGGTAGAAACATTTTTTGCCAATGTAACTGCAATTTTTTGTGCAGCGTCTAAATATTTTTGCTCTCCGGTAATTTTGTAAAGCGTAATTAGTTCTGCGCCAAAAGAACCGGCTTTATCCGGCTGGGTAAAGTTTGGTCCCAGCACATAATCGCCATCAAAACGCGGCAGATAAGGTACAGAATAATTGCTTGGATAAGGCAAGTTTGCCCACACAGCCGTATCGGGCGAAAGGCTGTATTGCAAATAAGTGTCGGCAATGTATTTCATGTCGTTTATAAAAAAGGAATCGCCAGTGTAAGCATAAAGCAAAGCCCACGAAGAAATAAGCATAGCAAATTGGTCGCCACCAACTTTGTTTTCTTGCACTTGCGAGCCGCCCCAAGTGTGGTCTATCATATAAAATTTTTGATTGCCACAGCAAGTAGGAATTGCTTTCCAAAAATCAGTAATTGTGTTTAAACAAAACTGGTACGAAGAGCCGTGATTAGGATTATACCAAGGAATAAGATTTTTGTTTTGGTCTCTTACTGCTTCGTGGTAAACGATGGTTTGCGCAGTAATGCTTTTAGTATGGGAAACCAATAGCAGAATAAGTAAAATTAAGTAGCGCATTTTGCTCTGTTTTGTGAGTATAAAAATAGAATTTGCAAGTATATTTTAAGCAAGGAATATACTGTTTCTTATATTTCTATAACTTTGAACTATATGAAGAAGCAAATACTCCTTTTACTGGTTTTGTGTAATATAATTACTGCCCTGCAAGCACAAAATTTTGTTCAGAAAGATTTTCAATTTGAAATTCATGCAACTTCAACAGAGAAAATAATCTCAAAGAAAATTGATTTAGCGCTAAACAAAACAACACCTTTTATTGCGCTTTCTGCTAAGCTGATTGGCATTGCGGATAATGAAGATTTGCGCTTGTTTGTTTGGGCATCACTCGATGGGGAAACTAAAAAACAGTGGATAGAACTGGAGCACGATCATCATGTTGAAAACAACAATCAAACCATTCATTTTTCACCGATATTTTTAAATTCAAATACAAAAAACATTCGCTATAAAATTTTAAAAAAGCAAGGAGTTTTAAATTCGTCAACGCTTGCTTTTCATGCTTTTGTTCCCGATGAAATTCAACCACAACAAAATATTTTAGAAACAGAAAATAATGCTTCACGCGCTTGCAGTTGTGCTCAGCCAAGTTCAGTGGGTCGCAGTAGCTGGGGAAGCAGCTATGGTTTAACGGCAAATTCTTCGTGCAGCAGCCCAAGCTACACCACCGTTACACATTTAATTGTTCACCATGCAGCAGGCGCAAACACAAGCACCAACTGGGCTGCGGTGGTAGCTTCGTATTGGGATTACCATGTAAATAGCAATGGCTGGTGCGATATTGGTTACAACTGGCTTATAGACCCGAATGGAGTTTTGTATGTTGGCAGAGGCGGTGGAAATAATGTGGTTGGCGCACACATGTGTGGTTACAATCAAAATACGATGGGCGTTTGTATGTTAGGAAATTTCAACACAGCTACGCCTTCGGTTGCGGCAATGGATAAACTTACAGAACTCTTGGCGTGGAAATGTTGTAATTCGGGTATCAATCCGTTAGGAAGCGGCACCATAAATTCTTATCCCGGAACCATGAATAATATTAGCGGACACAAAGATGGTTGTGCTCCGAGCTACACCGATTGCCCGGGAACAAATTTGTATAGCCAAATACCCACTTTGCGAAATTCGGTAAATAGCTACATCAACAATGGCTGCTCTAAAACTTCGCAACCTTCAAATCCTGTGAATGATTATTGCTCAGGAGCGATAGAGCTTACTTCGCAAACAAGTTGCAACTACCAACAATTTTCAAATGCTGGCGCATCGGGAAGTTTGCCGGCTGTTTCTCCATGCAATGGGTTTACCGCTGGTGTTGCCGATGATGATGTGTGGTTTAAATTTACAGCAGTATCTACTTCGCACATGGTGAATTTACTCAATGGAAATTCGTTTGATGGCGTGGTAGATGTGCGCAGTGGAACATGCAATTCGAGCGTGAGTATCGGCTGCGATGACCAGCCCGGAACTACAGGTATTTTAAGTTCTGTTTCTCTAAATAATCTTACTATCGGTACTACTTATTTTGTTCGCGTTTACCATTATGGAACAGGGAGTGGAGGCAGCAGTTTTCAAGTTTGTGTTACACATTCGCAAATGGTTTGCGCAGCACCTACAGGAAAAACTGAAACTTCCATAACAGGAAATGCTGCACAGCTTAGTTGGAACAGTGTGAGCGGTGCTACAGGCTATCAAGTTTGGTATAAAAAAAGTGGAACTTCAAATTATACAAAAGTGAACGTTTCAGGAAATTCTTTTTCACTTAGCAATTTAGACTGTAATTCTACTTACGAATGGAGTGTAATGACCAATTGTGGAAATGGAAACAACAGTGGACAGCCAAATTCATTCAACAGTTTTATTACTCTAAATGATTTACCAACTGCAAATATTCAGCATACTGCCAATGGTTACGAAGTTAGTTTTGTTGTGAATGCTTCACCAAACACAAGTTCTTTCAGTTGGAATTTTGGCGATAATTCTGCCACATCTTCGCAACAAAATCCTGTACACACTTATCCGGCAACAGGCGTTTCAACAAATTATACGGCAACACTTACCATCACAAATTATTGTGGCTCGCAAACGGTCAATTATCCTTTCACTTTAGTGCCTAATTGTTATTTTAATCTTAGTTCAAACAGCATTGTTATTGATAGTAATTTCCAAACAATAAACGTGCTGCTTACTAATGCTGAAAACTGCCCGTGGAATGCTTCTGCCCAATGTAATTTTGTGGCTGTTTCTCCGGCTTCAGGAAGTGGCAGCGATAGCATTTCGATTACCGTTGCGGCTAACAACGACACGGTTGCAAGAACTTGTAATATTGATATTGCAGGAGAAACTTTCAGCATAACACAACAGGGTAAAAAAGCAGCTGTAAATTGTGTGTTTACGCTAAGTGCCGATACTGCAATTATAGATAGCAATGCACAGCAGGTAATGGTACAACTTAGCAATGCCGCAAACTGCAATTGGAGTGTAGCCGGAGGTTGTGGCTTTTTGAATGTTACACCGTTAGCAGGCAGTGCTTCACAAGCAATTTCGATTAACGTAAATGCCAATAACGATACTACTACGCGTATTTGTAATTTGCTTATTTCAGATAAAAATTTTGTGCTAATTCAGCACGGGAAAAAACCGATAAAGCAAACTTGCCAGCCGCCTTTGCCAATTCCTTCATTAGTTGCCAACAAGTGCGATTTGGCTTCTACTCCGGCAATTGCAGACGTTAATTATACTTGGTATAAAAACGGTAGCTTGATTGCAGGAATTAGCGGTAGATTTTTTACGGTTGAAGATGAAAAAGGCTACTACTATATTGTGATAAGTGACAGCAACGGCTGTACAGCCCAATCTGCCGATGTGTATGTAGATTGTGAACAAGCACCAACGGGAATTATAGAAGCAAACATTAGCAGCTTAATAGTGAAACCAAATCCGGCTTCGCAAGAAATAAGTTTTGTGTGGAATGAAAATGAAAACAGCGCAACATTAAGTGTTTACAACGCTTTGGGCGAAATAGTTTTTGCTGAGCAGAACTTTAAAACAACGCTTAAAATTTCAGTTGAAAATTGGGCAAGTGCTATTTATTTCTTTTCGTTGAAGAATAGTAATGTTTCACTAAATGGTAAGTTTTTGGTGAAGCATTGAGGTGAAAATTGTTTAGTGTTTCACCTCAAATTCACGAAGGCGGGCAACATATTTTCCAATAATATCAAACTCGATATTCACAAAACTTTCTTCGCTTAAATATTTCATGTTGGTGTGCTCAAAAGTGTATGGAATAATTGCAACTTTAAACACATCGTCTAATACATCAAATGCGGTGAGGCTTATGCCGTTTATGCAAACAGAACCTTTTTCAACCACTAAATTTTGCGGGCTTGGTTCGTATTCAAATTGAAAAATCCAACTGCCGTTTTCTTCAACAATATTGATGCACTTTGCTGTTTGATCAACGTGACCTTGCACAATGTGCCCATCTAACCGAGCATTGAGTACCATGCAGCGTTCTAAATTTACAATATCTCCAACCTTTAGTTCGCCTAAATTAGTTTTACGCAAAGTTTCTGCAATGGCTGTAACTGTGTGTTGCTGTGCATTGCAGGCTACCACCGTTAAACAAACGCCATTGTGGCTTATACTTTGGTCTATCTTTAACTCGTGCGAAATGGGCGAAGAAACCGTGATGTGCAAATTCCCCGATTCGGTTTCTAATTTTTCTACCTTTCCTGTTGCTTCAATTATTCCTGTGAACATTTTTTAGTGCTTAAACCACCTCAAATATTCAAGAAATTTATTGAAAGGTGAAAAAGTGAGAACAACAATCTCTAAAAGAGAGAAGAAACTTAAATAGGATAGAAAAAGACATAATATAAATTTTATTATTTACTTTAACACTAAGCCAAAGTACACTCCTAATGAACAAGAAAATTTACTTTGCCAAAAGCACGTTTGCTGTTATATTGATAATGCTATCATTTGTTGTTAAAGCACAGCAAGATACCATTCAAGTAGTATTTCACATTTTGCATAGAGGCGGCTCTGAAAATATTGGCGACTCTCAGGTAGTAGATGCTATGCGAATTTAAATGAGGATTTTAATAGGTAAAATGCAGATACTGCTTTGGTTGTGCCAGAGTTTAAAAACAAGATAGGTAACGCAAATATTTTTTTCGAATTAGCAACTACAGACCCGATGGGCAATTCTACTACGGGGATTGAAAGGATATATACTTCAAACGCTGTTGCACCAACGATAGATAGCGTTTATTTAAACCAATGGAATCCTGCAAAGTATTTGAACGTTTGGAGCGTAAGCGATACATATCTTATTCCTTATCAGTTTGAATTTATGCCTTTGCTTCCCGTAGAGGCAGATAGTATTCCCGAAAGAGATGGAGTTGTTTTTGAGCAAAAAATTAGGTAGTATAGGTATAGCTAAATCCATGACAAGTAGAACCTTAACGCATTATGTAGGACATTATTTGAATCTTGTGCATTTATGGGGAAATAAAATTTTCATAGATGGAACTTGTGGAGACGATGGTGTTAATGATACGCCAATAACAAAGGGCTTCAATTATATTTGCCCACTTTATGACAGCGCAAGCGTAAGTTCCTGTACTCCGGGAGTGGTAGAAAATGTACAAAACTTTATGGAGTATTCTTATTGCTCAAGAATGTTTACGCATGGGCAGGTGCAACGAATGAAAGACTGTTTACAAAGCAGTGTGGCAAACCGAAACCAACTTGCACTTTTTAAAGTAACTAGCATTAAAAATACTGCAAATGATGTAGCCTTGTGGGTCGCACCAAACCCGTTTAAAGATAAAGTTCATGCCAGCGGTTTACAAGAAGGGATTTATAGTGCTGAAGTGTTTAACGTGGTAGGGCAAAAAATTATAAGTATTCCAAGTTTTAAAACAAGCGGAAAAGTAATGGAATTTGATTTGTCTTCAGTTACCAACAAAGGTGTTTACTTTCTACTAATTACAGATAAAAAGAATCGTCAAAATCAAATTAAATTAGTGAAGGAATGAGCTTTAATAAAATAAAGTTCGTTGGGCATAGGCTGTGCCTACATCTAAATAGAACCTTTATTGCTTAAACCATTTTAAAATTTTAGATGAGTTGCTGTTGCTCACTTTTACAAAATAAATTCCCGGAGCAAAGTGCTTTCCATCAATAATTGTTCTACCTTCAAAAGGTTGGGTGTGAATCTTTTTTCCTGCGGCATCTATAATTTCTACAGTAGTGTTCCACAAAGTTTCGGGTGAAGTTACGATACAGCCATCGGGAGTTTGCAGCAAAACCACCGGCAGTTCTTTTTGTATGTTTGCTATGGCATTGGTGCAAAGTGTTTTGCCGCTTGGGAGAACACCTCTTTCAAACATGCGCTGAGTTAAAATGCAATAATGCAAGCCATTAAAAAGTTGCTGGTCGGCACTAAGCAGCAAATTTGCAGCATCGGTAAATTTTATGTTTTGCGCATAGCCGTAATGCGCTTGCACAATCAATTTATCCATTGTGTTTTTTCCAATATCACTCCAAAGTTGCATCAACATGCTGCTCCATATTTCACCATCTTTGTAAATATTGTTCACCAAATTGGTTGGATACGTTTTGTTTGAATTTACAACCCTGCCTGTCCAAAAAGCATTGTGGCCGTCCCAATTGTAAACCCAACCCCAATTAAAATCGTTTATTACTCTTGAATACGAAGCAGCGTTGTAATCGCCAAAGGCTTCGTCTAAAGCTAATCTTTCGTTTCCGGTATTGCTTTGCGGTGAAGCGTTGTACGATAAAAAATGCGAATATTCATGCACAATTACATCAGCATCTTCGGCATCGTCCACACCGCCAATTCCAAAGTACAACCGCTGTGGATTGTAGTTGGTAGCGAAGAAAGAATTGTCTTGTCCGTTCAGTGCATTTGCATCAACATCAACCAAGGTGTTAGCACAATTAAATCCCATAGATTTTATGTGTTTGCCTATTTCCGTAATGTGATAAAAAGCGTTTACTTGCTCAAAATTTAAGTTGCTGCGGCTAAAATTAAACATAGGCAAAACTGCCGTTGCCGGAATGTTGTTTGGCAAGTCGAAATCAGAAATTTGAACAAAAGAATTTTTGAGTTTAAAAACATTGTTTGAAAACTCTACTGAAAGCGAAACTTCTTTTCGTTCATTCGTGAGCCAAGGCGAATCGTTATCGTAATTATCAATAAAACTTCCACCATACACATTGCCCGAAGAAGTAAGCGGATCGGGCATAAACACAAATCCTTTGGCGGTAGAATCGGCTTGCGCAGCGTAAGTATTTAAGTCGCGTTTATACAGAATTTCTCTTCCGTTAGTTATTATTTCTAAGTTTTCTGATGCTGCATTTTGCAATTCAAAGCGATAAGCTTTGGCGAGTTCTGTTTCGCTTAGCGGAAACCAAATAATTTCATTTTTCAAAGAATAAAAACTTTGAAATTTTTCTTTCACAAAGATTTCTGCTTGTGCAAGTGAACTATTTTTATCGGTAAATGTTTTCGGTGAAAAACTATTATCGAAAACCGAAAGCACAACTGCTTTTCCATTGGTATTTACTTTTACTTCGCTGTTGTAAACGATAGTGTTTCCAATGGTTTGAATGTATGAATAATGTTTCCCCGCCAAACTTTCTTGTGTGTATTGCAATTTTAATTTGCTCTCATAAATGCTTTCTACATGAGCAAATTCATGAGCAAATTTGTTCACTGTAGCTTCGCTTTCTTCTGTTAGTTTAGTTTCCGCAAAAGAACTTTTGCAGTTTCTTAATTCAAGAAAAGAAACAGACGTTTCTTCAACACTTGTTTTTTGTGCAAAGCTTGAGGCTGAAAATAATAATAATAAGAGAAGCAATAGCATGAACAACAAAAGTAGCCTAATAATAGTTTACAAAATAATACTTGCATAAAGTTAAGGAACATTATGTTACAATAAGAAGAGGCTAAAGAATTGTTGTATATCAAAGCAACTACGGCACAGCGTAAATCTCTCGCGTTTTAAAGTATATATACCAAAATAAACAGCAGTAGAAATTTAAAGTATTTTTTGAAAGGAAAATATATGTATAAATAATTTACAATTTGTAATAATTAAATAATTACTGATATAAAAATTCAAACTTTTTATATGTGTAAAAAATATATAAAAGGACAATTTTGTCTTTTTTGAAATTTTGATATACGTTTGTACGCCAATAGGCAATTCTGTATCCGCACAGCTCTTATAGATGTTCTATGAATTTGTTTACCAAAGCATAATTTCTATTTATGGAAGAACATAAGTTTATTTTGTTTTTATTCTTATCCGCAGCAGTTCTTGTAGCAGGAATATTTCACTTTCTGTATAGTACAACACTTAATCCGCCATCTGAAAGCGAAGGACTCCAAAACCCACTGAAAAAGAGAGGTTTTGTGTTGGTGTTTATGTTTATTGTTTTTGTTGTTTTACTTTTTGTTACCGTTCCGAAATCGCCTTACTTTTTGTTTTCGAATGAAACACCGGCAAAGGTTGTGTATGTAAATGCACAGCAATTTGCTTATATGATGTCTTACAAATCAATAGACTTAAATAAACCCGAAATAGAAACCGATGTAGAGCTCCCTCTAAACGAACCTGTAGAATTTAGAGTTACAAGTGTTGATGTTACGCATGGTTTTGGAATTTACAACAGCAAAGCAGAATTACTAATTCAAACACAAGCAATGCCGGGCTATGTAAACCGGCTGCGCTGGAAATTTACAGAACCCGGCAAATACAATATTCTGTGTTTAGAATTTTGTGGAAGTGGACATGCAGTTATGAGATCATCATTCACCGTTAAATAGAAAAAATTATGGCTTCGCTATCATTAAAAAAAATTACAGCAGTTTGGATTTACACTATACTCATTTTGTTTGTATTGGCAATTCTTATGGGTATTACCATGCGCTTTACGCAAGGAAAAACAATTAGTGTTTCGCCAATAGAGTTTTATTTACTCATGACCACGCATGGCGTTACCATGATTGGCATTTGGGCAGCCGCAGGTATAGTTGCGGTAAACTACTTACTCGCACGATATATTAAAGTTTCTACATCGCTTAATGTGTTTGCGCTTGTTTTCACGGTTATTTCAATTCTTATGCTTTGGGCTTCTACGTTTATTGGTAAGTTCCATGCCGGTTGGACATTTCTTTATCCTCTGCCATTTCATATTGCATGGGAAACTTGGGCAACACCAATGTTTCTTTGGAGCTTAATGGTGCTTAGTGTTTCATGGTTTATTTGGACATTGGGCTCAATGGTTCAAATATTAAAAAAGTATTCTTTGCGCCAATCCTTTGCCATACAGCACATTTCAAAAAAATCACCTTCGGTAGAAACACCTCCATTGGTTTTAATTAGCATGGTTTCTCTTTTGGGTATGGTTGTGTGCTTTATTGCGGCAATAATACTTTTAGCATTGTTGCTTGCCGAATATTATTCTGCCGGAAAATTTGTAAATGATCCGCTTTTAATAAAAAACCTTACTTTCTTTTTTGGGCACACAATTGCCAACGAAGCTCTGTATTTAGGCTTGGCCACTTTGTATGAACTTTTACCTGAAGTAAGTGGTCGCCCGAAATTTAAAACTACTTGGTATGTAGCCTTAGGTTGGAACTGTGCTATTATATTTATTCTCGGTGCCTTTTTTCACCATTTATACATGGATTTTGTACAGCCCAAAGGCTTTCAAATTTTTGGGCAAATAGCTTCGTATTTTGCCACAATACCTTCGGTGGTTGTTACCATTATTAGTATTGTAACTTTGCTTTACAACAATAAAATAAAATGGTCGTTGGTTAATTTATTGTTTTTTATCGGCTTAATGGGCTGGATAATTGGCGGTATCGGAGCTGTTATTGATGCCACTATTTCAAACAATATTATTTTACACAACACACTTTGGGTTCCGGCACACTTTCATACCTATAATGTAATGGGAAACGTTCTTTTTAGCCTGGCATTTTTTGTGTGGGTGGCAAACGAATTTTCTGATAATAACGACCTACAAAAATACAATAAACTTGTGATGCCGTTGCTTATGGTTGGCGGCTTTGGCTTTGTGCTGATGTTTTATTGGGCAGGTGCGTACTCTGTTCCTCGCAGGTTTGCAATGTATCCGAGCGAGCTTTCATCGGGCACGGCACTTGCGTCTGCTGCTGCGTGGTTTGCCTGTATTTATTTAGTTGGCGTTTTGTTGGTATTGTTTGATGTATTAAAAAAATGCGCAAAAGTTTTTTCTTCTTCATCGCATTAGTTGTTTTTTCTAATGTGGTATTGTGCAACACAAATGGCTTATATAGTTTCTCCGAAGAAGAAAAGCTATTTAAGCCTATTGCGAATATAGAAATTGCAACTGCCGAAGGAGAAATTAGTCTATCAGATTTATATGATAAATCGCCTATTATTTTAGTACTTGTTTTTACGCGGTGTACCGGAATTTGTAGCCCGCTTTTAAGCAATGTGAAAGAAAATATTCGCCAGCAGCAAACCAACGAAAAGTATAAAGTTTTAGTGCTGAGTTTTGACTCTTCCGATAGTATTTCAGGCATGTTGCAGCTTGCAAAGCGCTATAACCTTGACGAAGACAAACAATGGATTTTTGCAACCACAGATAGAATTGAGGCACTTAATGCCTCAGTTGGTTTTAATCCTGTTTGGGATAGCACTTCACAGCAATTCGACCATGAGGCATTAGTGGTTGGAGTGAATGGCAATGGCTACATTGTGAAAAAACTGAATGGCCTGCGAGCCTCTTCCGATTTCCGTTCACTTATTAAAGAGATAAACAGTGAGTTTGTGTTGTCTTATCCGCTACCGCGAAAAAACATGCTTTTTTCGTGCTTTACTTACGATCCCGCAACAGGAAAAAAGAAAATTTCTGTAGGAATGTTGGTAATGCTTTTGCCTGTGGTGCTTACATTGCTTGTGGTGGCAGGTTTGGCTACAATTAAAAGAAAACCAAACGAATAATTATTTCTTAATAAATCTTTTTCGTGGTTTTTTCTTTGGCGTGCCTTCTGGTTTCACTGTTCCTTTGGTGAAATGGCGCAACATACGCACTTCTTCTTCAGAGAGAAAACGCCAGCGTCCGCGCGGTAAATCTTTCTTGGTTAAGCCTGCAAAAAACACACGGTCAAGCTTTTCAACTTCATAACCGAGCGATTCAAAAATTCTGCGTACAATACGGTTTTTTCCGCTGTGAATTTCTATGCCAATTTCTGCTTTGTTTTTTGGGTTTGGAAGGGCAATTTCATCAACTTCTGCAATGCCATCTTCTAAAACCACACCGCCTTCAGCAATTTTCTCAAGGTCGGCACTTTTTAGATTTTTATTTAAGAAAACGTGATACACTTTGCGCACTTCCGATGATGGGTGAATAAGTTGCTGCGCAAGTTCGCCATCGTTTGTAAACAACAGCACTCCGGTGGTGTTTCTATCCAAGCGCCCAACCGGATAAAGGCGCACTTTTTTGCCGTCTTTCAATTTTTCGTTTACACCTTCCAGCAAATCCATTACAGTTTTACGGTCGCGCTCATCGCTCACGGTGGTGATATAATCTTTAGGCTTGTTTAAAAGCACATACACTTTAGGTTCAGGGTTTAGCAACTTGCCTTCAAAATGAACTTTATCGCCTTGGTTTAAGCGATGTCCCATTTCAAAAACTACTTTGCCATTTACCGAAACCTTTCCGGTTTGTATTAGCTCATCAGCTTTTCTGCGCGAAGCTACTCCGGCATGTGCCAAAAATTTATTCAGGCGCATGTTGGTATCTGCAACCGGCTCAGGAGAATCAGTTTTGTATAATCTCTTGCGCTCTCTTTCTTGGCGGTTTTGAAGAATTTCTTCTTCGCCTTTTTTAAACGATTTTATTTTGGCTTTTACTGCTCTGCTCACCGCTTGCTCCAAAGGAGATTCTACAGGCTTTTGCTTTCGGAATTTCTCGAAAGGCAAAGGTGCTTTTGGGGCGTTGCGTTTGCTATTGTTATTTTCTTCGCGCTTTCTCATTTTTCTTGGAGGGTGCGAAAATACACAAATTTCGCTGTCAATTTCAGCGTTCTTCTTAAAATACTTTATTTAAACCCTTTCAAATAGGTTTCTAAACTTTTGGAAAAGCGTAGTTGTCTGTGTGCTTCCTGCCGTGTGCTGTACTTTATTTTCTTTTTGTTTTGGTAAAGCATCGGCAATAAGTTTTCGCGCATTTGATTTTGGAAAATTCTGCTCTAAAAAGGCTTTATCAATACTTGGGAAATTGTATTCTAACAAGCCGAGCGACTTGCCAACCTTAGGTCTGTCGCGAATATTATCGCCAAACTGCTCAAAGTTGGTCATAAAATTATTGTCTTGTGCAAAGGCTTCTAAATGTTGATTGCCATGTTGCTCTTTGTTCCAATAAAAGGTTCTGTATTCGGTAGTTTGGTGTGTAATGTAAGTGTTGGTTACAATGCGAATATTATTTGAATAATTTGGAGGTGAAAAATGAATAATGCTTTGGTCGAAAAAAACTGCTTCTCCGGCTTTTACTAAAACGGGTTGCAGATAATCAATAATATCATTCATCACGGGCGAAAAAAACTCCGGAATGCTGCTGCCACGATAAGTTGGAAAGAGGCGATGGCTTTTGGGCAACACAAATATTGCACCATTTTCTATGGTTAAATCTACCAATGGAACCCAAATATTTATTCCCGTAAAGCGGCTTTCATCAACCAAACTCATATCTTGGTGAACGCACATGCCGCTATCTGCTCCAGGGCTTTTCACAATAAAAGCGCCAAACACTTCTTTTATGTCCATGCAGTATTTTTCTACACTGCGTTTTCCGACTCTACGAATTTCAGTATCAGCTTGGTGGCGGTAATCTTTATTTTGCGAAAAAGTGCTTGGGAAAAATCCTTTTTCATCAACAGGATGCAAGCGATGATAAACTTCTTCTAATGTTTTAATTTCTTCGGGTGTGTAAAATGGAAGAATTACAAAACCGTCTTTTTCAAAACTTTCTTGGTGCTGTTCATCGCGAAAAACACGCAACATTTTATCGGGAAATTGGAACATTTTTAAAATAATTTATTGCCGATTGGAAAGATACGGCAACTTTTCAATTTTCTGCAATAATACAATTACAAACTGTATCAAATGCAATTTAAAATATAAAACAGAGATGAAAATTTTAAAAGTAAAGCGCTACAAAAAGTCGCTTAGAAATTGAAGGAAATATTTACCATAAATCAGCACTCCAACAACTACTGCAGCAAAGGCAGTAACTAAAACTCCGGCAGCTGCAATATCTTTTGCCTGCTTTGCTAATGGGTGAATTTCGGGTGAAGCCAAATCAACTACTTTTTCTATGGCTGAATTAAGTAACTCGGCAGAAAACACCAAACCGGAAACTACAATGATGATTAACCATTCAGTAAAAGAAACGCCAAAAAGCCAAGCGAAAAAAAGAGCAAGCGCAAAAACAATCAAGTGTATGCGCAAGTTGGCTTGCTGGCTAAAAGCCGTTTGCAAACCTTCGATGGCAAATCCTAAACTTGAAAAAAAGCGTTTCATTCAACAACTAAAATTGAAAAAGAAATTTAGTTACACAATTTTTATTCAAGGATATTGTTTTTAGTTTGGCAAACTATTTTAAGTTCAATAAAATGAAACATCTTTTTTTAGCATTCACATTTTGCATTTTGGCAGGAAGTATTTCGGCACAAGAGAAAAATGAATATGCCGTTTTGCGCTCTTATTTACTTTCTGGCTCACGTTGTGTAATGGAATTAAGTTCGGCAGATAAAATTGACGTAGTTTTTGAAGGTTCAACGGCTGAATATGGCAAGTGGGCGCGCGATTACGACAATGCTTCGCCCGCGCTAAAATGGATAGCCGAAAATAATTGGGAAGTGGTTCAGTTTACACCGCCAAACAATTCAAATACTTCCAGCTATTTTTTGTTGAAAAGAAAAAAGCAGTAAGTAATTAGTCTTCTAAAACTATATCGAACTGAACGAGTTCAACAAAGCTTTTCACTCTTTCTTCAATAGCAGAATGTGAAAGCGTTTTTAGTTTTTCAGTGCCAAATTCTTCTACACAAAAAGAAGCCATTGCCGAACCATAAATAATGGCGCGCTTCATATTATTGAAACTAATATCGCGGCTTTTATCTAAATACCCGGCAAAACCACCGGCAAAAGTATCACCCGCTCCGGTTGGGTCAAAAACATCTTCAAGCGGTAGAGCTGGTGCAAAAAACACGTTGTTTTCGTAGAATAAAAGTGCACCGTGTTCACCTTTTTTTATCACCAAATATTTTGGACCCATAGTTAATATAGCTTTTGCAGCTTTCACCAACGAATATTCGCCCGAAAGTTCTCTTGCCTCTGCATCGTTTATGGTAAGCACATCTATTTTTTTAAGCACTTCCATTAACTGTGGCTTGTAAGTTGGTGTCATCCAAAAGTTCATGGTATCGAGAATGATCAACTTAGGGCGGTTTTGCAATTGGTTTAAAACTTTAAGTTGCAAATTCGGGTCAATGTTTCCCAATAAAACAATATCGCTACTTTGGTAACTTTCAGGAATAATTGGGTTAAATTCCAATAACACGTTTAAATCTGTAATAAGTGTATCGCGTGTATTCATATCTAAATGATATTTTCCGCTCCAGAAGAAACTTTTTTTGCCGTTTTTAATCTCAATTCCAGAAATATCTACTCCGCGGTTTTGTAAAAGTTCTAATTCTTTCATGTCAAAATCATCGCCAATTACAGAAACAATATTTACTTTTTTAGAAAAGAAAGAAGCGCCCCAAGCTATGTAGGTAGCGGCTCCGCCAACAATTTTATCGGTTTTTCCAAAGGGGGTTTCAATAGCATCAAAGGCAACGGTACCAACAGTTAATAAACTCATTTTATATTATTTAAAAATTTTCGGGCGCTAAGATTGTGAGATTTATTGAAGAATTATACATTTGCACCTCCAAAAAGGAAATTCCTCCTTAGCTCAGCTGGTTAGAGCACAAGACTGTTAATCTTGGGGTCCTTGGTTCGAGCCCAAGAGGGGGAGCAAGCAGAGCGCTCAAATCGTTGAACAGCAATGGTTTGAGCGTTTTCATTTTAAACTCCAAACTTCTTTTTCTATGGCTTCGGTTTATATTCTATATTCAGAAAGCAGTAATAAATTCTATGTTGGCTACACAACTGAAACGGTTGCAAAGAGATTAGAAAAGCACAATAGCGGCTTTTATGAGCATAAATACACAGCAAGAGGAAAGCCTTGGACAGCTTATTTTGAAATAGAATGTGAAAGTGTAAAGCAAGCAGTGGGGATTGAAAAACTGTCTCGTCCTAAAATAGGTTTACACTAAAAAGTAAACGAAATGGACAAAAAAGCAGCTACTGCTAAAACAGTATTCTGAAAAAAAGCCCTGAGAAAGGAACTTTCAGGGCTTTTTGCTATTGGGTGTTCATTAACCCAAAAAACATCTATTGCGCAATCTGGGCTTAAGACTCTTTAACCGACAAGAATATGGCATCTGCCAACAAAAATTTGCTGTAAAAATTTAAGTATAGTTACTGTATTTGCACTTTTGCCCAGTTGGTAAAACTACCGTTTGTGCATTTAGAGCGAACCCAAAAATAAGAAACACTTGCTGAACCTGTTGATATGGCTACTGTTCCGCTTGTGTTGGTTGTTGAGTTAATGGAACCCGGGCTGGAGGAAGATGCTGTGAAAGAATACTCATAATTTAAAGCGCCACTTGCTGTAAACTGAAAATTGATTTCCATACTGTTTACGCGATAAGCATAAAGATTAGTAGGCATAAGGCATTGCGCTCCACCCGGGTTGTAACTTTGTGGAGCAAAAAAACTTTTTGGTCCCACCCATTTGCTAAACTTATCGCTGCCGCAATTTCCGCGCACATAAAAATCGTAGGTGGTATTAGCGCTTAGTACTGCTTCGCTGGTATATCTTTGATTGGTTCTAATCAACTCGCCTTCGCCAAGTTTAAAACCTGTGGGTCCATATTGTATATCGTAGTAATCATTATCACCACTCCAATTCCAATAAGGCCCGTTTGAGTTAATGGTTGCAGCTAAATATCTTGGTTCAGAACAATTAGATGTGGTTCCATCAATAACAAATTGAATCGGGTTAGACCAATCAGAATAATTTGAAGTGCCGGAGCAAGGAACCCGCAAATAAATATCGTAAGTGCCGTAAGTCAAATTTTCAATTACCGGGTTTGTTATCAAAACGGTCTGTTTGGTGCCATTGCCCAATTTAAACCCCGCTGTGCCGTATTCAACTTCAAAAGAAGTATAGTCCGAGCCATAAAGTTCTATTCGGGCATTTACATTTTCTTTTATTATATTAAAAGACACGCTATTGCAACCTTCTTCTTTTTCGGTATTTTTTTTGCAGGCAGAAAATTGAACTATGCAAACGGTTAGTAGAAACAAAAACTTCTTCATAGTGCAAACTTAGCAAAACAACAATAACTTAGCTGCAAAACAAACAGATGCAATCCAACTCTTTCGGTAAACTTTTTTCGATTACCACTTTTGGCGAAAGCCACGGTGGCGGTATTGGCGTGGTAATTGACGGCTGCCCGGCAGGATTAGCTATTGATGAAGATTTTATTTCTAAAGAAATGAGCAGGCGCAAACCCGGGCAATCGGCTATCACAACCCAGCGAAAAGAAGAAGACAAAGTGCAAATTTTAAGTGGCGTTTTTGAAGGTGTTTCTTTAGGAACCCCAATTGCTTTGTTTATTGAAAACAGCGATGCACAATCTAAAGACTACGACTATTTGAAGCATAGTTTTCGCCCGTCTCATGCCGATTTTACGTGGCAACAAAAATTTGGCATTCGCGATTATCGCGGAGGAGGCAGAAGCAGTGCCCGCGAAACCGCAGCACGTGTAGCAGCCGGAGCAATAGCCAAGTTGCTGTTAAAGCATTTTGGCATTACGGTTTCTGCTTATGTTTCGCAAATTGGAGAAGTAAAGCTAAATGCAAATTATAAGCAAGTAGATTTTTCTGCGATAGAAAACAACATCGTTCGCTGCCCCGATGAAAACACAGCAAACCTTATGATAGACACTATTCAACAAGCCCGCAGCGAAGGCGATACTTTAGGCGGAATAGTAAGCTGTGTAATACAAAATACTCCGGCAGGAATTGGAGAACCTGTTTTCGATAAACTACAAGCAGAACTTGCCAAAGCCATGCTAAGCATCAATGCTGTAAAAGGTTTTGAATACGGATCCGGATTTGCCGCTGCCGGCATGAAAGGCAGCCAACACAACGATGCTTTTATTTCAACCGAAAAAGGAATTGAAACAAAAACCAATTTTTCGGGCGGCATACAAGGCGGCATCAGCAATGGAATGGATATTTATTTTAATGTTGCGTTTAAGCCGGTGGCAACCATTATGCAAAAACAAAATAGTGTTGATGAAAATGGTAATGCAATAGAATTATCAAATACGGGAAGGCACGACCCGTGTGTGGTTCCGCGTGCCGTGCCTATTGTGGAAGCAATGGCAGCTTTGGTAATTGCCGATAGAATTTTGTGTAGTAAAGTAAATAAATTGTAAGCATTTTAAGCAATAGCAATCGTAGCAATACTCAACTGCAAATTTTCGACTTTGTTTAAGGTTGTTGCACAAGCTTCTATTGTGGCTCCGGTGGTGAGTACATCATCAACCAATAGCACACTTTTGTCTTTTAAAAGTTGCGGATTATTCAACTCAAAAACACTTGCCACATTATCCAATCGCTGAAATAAATTTTTCTTTGTTTGAGTTTCTGTAGCATGCTTTCGGTGTAGAAACTGAGTATCTGCCTTACAATTAAAAACCTTTGCTATTCCTACTGCAAATTGCTGTGATTGGTTGTAACCTCTTTGCCTTTCTTTTTGTGGATGAAGCGGTACGGGAATCACAAAATCAAAATCGCAACTCATGCTTTCCTTCATTTTTTCCGCAAGCATTTCACCTAAAAAAATACCAAGCTCTTTCTGGTTGCGGTATTTGAGTTCGTGTAATAAATTCTGTACTCCGCTATTCTTTACAAAATAAAAAAGAGAACATGCTCGGTGAAAAGCAAAGCGCCCCCACAGGTGCATTTCCATTGAATTGTTTTCTTGCTTCCAGTTTTGGGTAAAAGGCAGTGAATGCAAACACGCAGTACAAATAAATTCTTGCTTATACGAAAGCGATTGCCCACACGATAAACATAAATTGGGGTACACAATTTGCAACAGCTCAAACAATCGTTGGCGGAGTTGGGGTTTCATAAATCTAAGATAGTTTAATAGTAACAAAGAACTCAATTTCCTTTCTTAAAATTTTATTACTTAGCACGAGTATAAAATAGAAAAAATGGAACAGATTAAAGACTTTAATACCTATAAAACTGCATACCAAAAAAGTATAGAAAATCCGGAAGCATTTTGGGCAGAAATATCGGAAGAGTTTTTGTGGTATAAGAAATGGGATAAGGTATTAAACTGGAATTTTGAAACTCCGGAAATAAACTGGTTTGATGGCGGCACAACCAATATTTGCACAAATGCCATTGATAGAAATCTTGAGAAATTTGGCGATCGAACTGCTATTATTTGGGAACCAAATTCTCCTGATGAGGCAGCTAAAAAATTTACCTATCGCGAACTGCACCAAGCAGTTTGCCAATGTGCCAACGCATTGCTGAGTTTAGGAATTGCCAAAGGCGACCGCGTTTGTATTTATATGCCGATGGTTCCGGAAGGTGCTATTGCCATGCTTGCCTGCGCAAGAATTGGAGCAATACACTCTACCGTTTTTGCAGGCTTTGCCGTTGAAAGTTTGCGCGATAGAATAAACGATTCTGAATGTAAATTGCTCATTACTGCCGATGCTTTTCACAGAGGCGAAAAAACGGTGGAATTAAAAACCATTGCAGATGAAGCGCTAAAGCAAACACCATCTATTCAACATTGCTTGGTTTTTAACCGAACAAATACACCAATCAATTTTGTGCAAGGCCGCGATATTTGGTGGCACGATTTGGTGCCACAACAAGCCACAACACACGAGCCGGAACAGATGGAAGCCGAAGCGCCTCTTTTTATTTTATACACTTCAGGCTCTACCGGAAAACCAAAAGGTGTAGTACACACTACCGCAGGCTACATGGTGTTTATGGCTTATACTTTTAAGCAAGTTTTTAATTACCGCGATGGCGAAGTTTTTTTCTGTACTGCCGATATTGGTTGGATTACAGGACACAGCTACACTATTTACGGGCCACTCCTAAATGGCGGCACCACACTTATGTTTGAAGGTGTTCCAACTTATCCCGACCACGGAAGGTTTTGGGATATTGTAGATAAGCATAAGGTAAATATTTTATACACCGCACCAACTGCTATTCGTACTTTAGAAATGTTTGGCACAGATATTTTTAAGGCTAAAAACCTTAGTTCACTGCGTGTTTTAGGAAGCGTGGGCGAACCTATAAACGAAGAAGCGTGGCATTGGTATTTTGAAAATGCCGGAAAGAAAAATTGCCCCATTGTGGACACTTGGTGGCAAACTGAAACAGGTGGAATTTTAATTTCTCCCATAGCAACCGTTACACCTTTAAAGCCTGCATTTGCCACACTTCCATTGCCGGGCGTTCAACCAATTTTAGTTGATGAAAATGGAAAAGAAGTGGTTGGCAATCCTGCCGAAGGCCGCTTATGTATGAAATTCCCTTGGCCCGGAATGGCACGTACACTTTACGGAAACCACGAGCGTTACAAGCAAACTTATTTTTCTACTTATCCGAATTTGTATTTCTCTGGAGATGGTGCTAAGCGCGATGAAAACGGATACTACAGAATTACCGGAAGAGTAGATGATGTGATAAACGTGAGTGGACACCGCATCGGCACAGGCGAAGTGGAAGAAGCCATCAATAGCAACGATTTGGTGGTAGAAAGCGCGGTGGTGGGTTTCCCGCACGATATTAAAGGGCAAGGTTTATACGCTTTTGTAATTTGCAATAGCGATGTAACAGATACTGAAACTTTAGTAAAGGAAATTAAACACACCGTGAACGAAAGAATAGGTGCTTTTGCACGACCTGATAAAATACAGATTGTGCCTGGTTTGCCTAAAACACGAAGTGGAAAAATTATGCGCAGAATTTTGCGGAAAATTGCCGAAGGCGACACTTCTAATTTGGGCGATATTTCTACACTAATTGACCCTTCAGTAGTTGAAACAATTCTAAAAAGTGCGGTGTGATTATTCTAAAATTTCGCCACGCTTGCCCAGCTCAATTGCTTCCATGCTTGTTACTTTTTTATTATCAAGTGTAAAGCGCAACATGGTTTTTATTTTATGAAACCCATGAACACCCGCAGCACCCGGATTTAAGCAGAGCATATTGCGATATTTTACATCGCGCATCACGCGCAGAATATGCGAATGTCCGCAAACAAAAATATCGGGAGGTTTTGCTTGTAAAATATTTCTTACACGCGAACTGTAGTGTTCCGGATAGCCGCCAATATGTGTTATCCAAACATCAAAACCTTCAAGCATAAAACGATTGTCTTCAGGATATTCTGTGCGTAAACGCATATCATCTATATTTCCATAAACAGCGCGAAGAGGTTTAAATTTTTTCAGTTCATCTAAGAGTTCAATGCCGCCCACATCACCAGCGTGCCAAACTTCGTCCACATCGCTAAAAAACTCAAACACGCGCCTATCTAAAAAGCCATGTGTATCTGAAAGCAATCCGATTTTTTTCACACAAGTGAAAATAAAATTGTTTCTGAATTCACGGCTTACAACTCACCGTATTTTTAAAATGCCTTTAAACTTAAATCTAAAGCAATGCTGGAGTGTGTAATTGCACCAACCGAAATATAATCTACCCCTGTTTCTGCATAAGGTTTTATCGTTTCTAAAGTAACGCCTCCGCTTATTTCTGTTTCAAATTTACCATTTACCATTTTTACGGCTTCTGCTGCTTCTTTAGCCGAAAAATTATCGAACATAATTCGGTGAACACCTTCTTTTGCAAGCACTTGTTTCACCTCTTCCAAGCTTCTTACTTCAATTTCTACTTTTAGGTTTAAACCCTTAGCTTGTTGGTAGCGCGAAACGGCATCAATGGCATTTTCAATTCCGCCACAAAAATCTATGTGGTTATCCTTCAACATAATCATATCGTACAATCCATTGCGGTGGTTGTGCCCGCCACCGATGCGCACCGCCCATTTTTCAAAATAGCGAAGCGCAGGAGTTGTTTTGCGAGTATCTAAAATTTTGCATGAAGTGTGGCTTACTGCATCGGTAAATTTTTTGGTGTGTGTAGCAATGCCACTCATTCGCTGCATAAAATTCAGCAATACTCTTTCGGCTCTAAGTATAGATTTTACTTCGCCATAAATATTAAAAGCCACATTGCCTCTTTTTATGTTTGCGCCATCTTCTAAAACGCCATCAAAAATGAGCGATTCATCAACTAAACGGCAAACTTCTTTGGCAACTTCTACACCTGCAAGCACGCCATCGGCTTTCACCAAAAGGTGCGCTTTTCCTTCTTTTGCTCCAGGTATTGCAGCCAGCGAAGTGTGGTCGCCAGCCGGAATTATTCCGTGTGGGTCAATAATGTCTTCGTCTAATGCTAATTGGATAAGATTCTGAAATCCGGTCATAAATTTTGCTATTCTTCTATACGTAACTCGCGAACTAAAAACATTCCGTTGGCGGCTTTTCCATACGCATAAGTATTGAAATTTCCGTTTGCCGTTTGCAAAGTTCCTACTAAATATTTTGAACCTTCGGGAGAAGTTCCTTGGTGTTTTAATTCAAAGCCTTTCACACTATTTTTGGTGAAATAATTGCGCAACACGGCTTCTGCTTGTTGCTTGCTGTAGGCTGAAGAATTTTTGCCTAAAGTTAATTCAATGTTTGCTTCAAAATGCTTGGCAACAGCAGCAGCACTACCGTTTTTTAATCCAGAAATTAGTGCCTCTGTATTTTGTGAATAGGCAGTATATGCAAAAAACACCACCAGCAAGGTAAGTATCTGTTTCATAATTGAGGTTGAAAATAAGGATGTTTTCATGGTAATGAAAATTTTATTTTGAAACGTTGGATTTGTACTAAAGCACCAAGTTTAATTTTTGCCTTTATGCTCGTGGGTGCGCTTGCTTGTGAACACTTTTTAGTTTTTCAATCGTGTTGTGCGTGTAAACTTGTGTGGCTGCGAGGTTGGCGTGTCCTAAAATTTCTTTAATAGCATTTATTTCTGCGCCTTCGTTTAGCAAATGTGTGGCAAAAGAATGTCGCAAAACGTGTGGGCTTTTCTTTTCCAAAGTGGTAACGGCAGATAAGTTTTGTTTCACCACAGTATAAATTTCGTGGTCTTTAATTGGCTGTAATTTTTTACCGAAAAAGAGGAAAGGAAATTGGTATTCCGGCAGTTCTATTTTTCTTTCTTCAATAAATTTTTGAATTTTTTGAACCATGCTTGGGTGAAGCGGAATTAGCCGTTCTTTGCTGCCTTTGCCAAGCACTTTTATTTGGCTGTTCCACGAATCTAAATCGGCATCTTTTATGTTTCTAAGTTCACTGCGCCTCATGCCGGTAGCGTAAAGCAGTTCTATTATCAGTTTGTCGCGCTTGCCGAAAATATCATCTGCAAACTCAACTTTATTCAGCAATTTTTCCATGCTGTTTTCTTCAACAAATACAGGTAATTTTTTGCCTACTTTTGGCGTAATTACTTTTGCGGTTGGGTTGTTTTGAATTACACCTTTGCGCAGTAAAAATTTATAGAAAGATTTTAGTGAAGAAACTTTTCGGTTTACGCTGCGCGCGGTGTCGCCATCTTTCATTAAAGAAACCATCCAATTGCGAATATGAAAGTGCGAAACGGCTTCGAGTGGAGTTTTAAACTGGTCTAAAAAAACGGTAAATTGCTCAATATCGTTTCGATATGCCAAAATGGTATTGGGTGAATAGCGTTTTTCAAATTCAATAAAAGCAATAAAAGACAAAAGATGGTTCACACCATAAAGGTAGGAATTATGTTTTTGAATGTTTGCTTTTGTAAACTTGTTTTAGGTGAATGAATAGTTTTAAAAACAGCTACTGCGAAATGCTGATGAAGATTGCTTTTTAATGGGCGAAAAAACAAGAAAAGTAAACTATTTAGCGGCTTAAACAAGCTGAAAGCAACAAGGAATTTTAAAAACTTTTCTCAAAAAATTTTTTTAGAGTAAATATTGTATCATAATTGATGCCGATTAAGTATTTTTGAGCGATTTTATTAAGTTTTAATATGGAAAATTCAGTAGTAGGTTATGTCCCAATTTTAATGCAGTTTGTTTTTGCTGCGGGTTTTGTTGGGGCTACAATTTTAATTTCACATTTTATCGGACCACACCGCAGTTCTAAAACCAAAGATGCTAACTTTGAGTGCGGTATTGAAATACATGGCAATGCGCGTTTGCCTTTTTCAGTAAAATATTTTTTGGTTGCCATCTTGTTTGTGTTGTTCGATGTGGAGGTTATTTTTCTTTATCCATGGGCAGTAAACTTCCGCGAAATGGGAATGGACGGCATGTTGAAGATGATTTTGTTTATGGGCATGTTGTTGATAGGCTTGTACTACATCATTAAAAAGAAAGCTTTAGAGTGGGAATAAATTTATAGAAATTGCAAGGTTGGTAATACATTAAATTTTGTGATTTCACTACAACAAAAAATTGAATAAAAGAGATGAGTAATATTGTTCAAGCACCGGTAATAAACGGAGAAGGTTATCAACTAACACAGTTAGACAAAGTAATTGGCTTGGCACGTAGCAAAAGCTTGTGGCCATTGCCTTTCGCTACATCTTGTTGTGGTATTGCTTTTATGGCAACAATGGCTTCAACATACGATTTGGCGCGCTTTGGAAGCGAGCGCCCATCGTTTTCTCCTCGCCAGGCAGATATGCTAATGGTAATGGGAACGATAGCTAAAAAAATGGGTCCCGTGTTGCGCCAAGTTTATGAACAAATGGCTGAGCCGCGCTGGGTAATTGCTGTTGGCGCATGTGCCACCAGCGGAGGCGTTTTCGATACCTATTCTGTGTTACAAGGAATTGATAAGGTTATTCCGGTTGATGTATATGTGCCGGGCTGCCCACCGCGACCGGAGCAAATTTTAGATGGAGTAATGAAGCTTCAAGAATTAGTAAAAAACGAGCCAATGCGCAGAAGAAACTCTCCGGAATACAAAGCGCTTTTGGCAAGCTATGGCATTGTTGTAAACTAAAAGAAAATCGCAAATGCAATTAACGAACGAAACTATACAACAAAAACTCACCGAAAAATTTGGTGAAGTAGTAAGCGCTTTTGAAGAACCGTGGGGAATGCTCACTTTTGAAGTGCAACGCGATAAAATGCTTGAAGTGATGCAATGGCTTCGCGATGATAAAGAAATGGGGTTTACCTTCCTTACCGATTTATGCGGAGTACACTATCCAGATAACGAAGTGGAAAGACAGTTTGCAGCGGTTTATCACATGCACAACTGGGTTGCTAATGTGCGCATTCGCTTTAAAGCATTTTTAAACGGTGAAAAACCTGAAGTAGAAAGCGCAACACCATTGTTCAACGAAGCAAATTGGCAAGAAAGAGAAACCTATGATTTTTACGGAATTGTTTTTAAAGGTCATCCGGATTTAAGGCGCATTATGAATATGGACGAAATGGTTTCTTTTCCGCAAAGAAAAGAGTTCCCATTAGAAGACCAAGGCAGAACTGATAAAGACGACCGCTATTTTGGAAGAGAACAACCTCGGCTAAGCGTTTATTAAAAATTTATTTTTTTAAGAACAACGCGCACAAACAGAAACAATAATTGCAAACAGAAATATTTGAGAACATGAGCCAAACGAACAAACCGGTAACTATTGAAGAAAAATATGCCGAGCTGATTCGTCAAAGAAAAAAAGAAGACGGCAGTGAACTAAGCATATTAAACTTAGGACCCACACACCCGGCAACACACGGAATTTTTCAAAACGTGTTGTTGATGGATGGTGAAAAAATTGTAGATGCCGAACAAACTTTGGGCTATATCCACCGCGCATTTGAAAAAATTTCAGAGAACCGCCCATTCTACCAAATTAACGTTTTAACCGATAGAATGAACTATTGTTCATCGCCTATCAACAACTTTGGCTATTGGCTCACGGTAGAAAAATTGCTGGGAGTTGAAGTTCCTAAACGCGCACAATATTTGCGTGTTATTATGATGGAATTGGCGCGCATTGCCGACCACATTATTTGTAATTCAATTTTAGTTTTCGATGCAGGGGCGTTTACTCCGTTTTTATATTTGTTCCAATACCGCGAAAAAATATACGAAATTTACGAAGAGCTTTGCGGAGCACGATTAACCACAAACATGGGTCGTATTGGCGGTTTGGAGCGCGATTTGAGTGCCGTAGGTTTTCGCAAGTTGAAAAAATTTATCAAGGAATTTAAAATTGGCTTACGCGAATTTGAAGACCTTTCTACTCGTGGAAGAATTTTTATGGATAGAACCATAAACGTAGGCGGAATAAGTGCAGAAAAAGCAATGAGCTATGGTTTTACAGGGCCAAACTTACGGGCAGCGGGAATAGATTACGATGTGCGCGTGGCTACACCATACAGCAGTTACCAAGATTTTGATTTCAAAATTCCGGTTGGGCAAAGTGGTGATACTTACGACCGTTTTTGCGTGCGCAACACCGAAATGTGGGAGAGTTTAAAAATAATAGAACAAGCATTAGCAGGTTTGCCAGAAGGCGCTATTCATGCTGATGTGCCGGATTACTATTTGCCTCCAAAAGAGTGGGTTTACAATAACATGGAAGCCTTAATTTATCACTTCAAAATTGTGATGGGCGAAATTCCTGTTCCGGTTGGTGAAGTATATCATTCTGTAGAAGGTGGAAATGGCGAATTAGGTTTCTATCTAATTTCTGATGGAAGTCGTGTTCCATACCGCTTACATTTCCGCAGACCATGCTTTATTTATTACCAAGCATACACCGAAATGATTAAAGGTGGCTATTTAAGCGATGCTATTTTAATATTAAGCTCGCTTAACGTAATTGCCGGTGAGTTAGATGCGTAAATTTTGCAGTTAAGTTCGTTGCAATTTAATAACTCGTCTAGACGTGGGCTGTGGCTACAAAAGATAATTTTTAAAACAATGAACAAAGAATAGAAGTGCTTAATTTAAGAGTGATAACGCTAAAAGCATTATTCTTGTTTAGACGTAGGCACAGCCTACGCCCAGTGAGAAGCAAACCCATTAAACGCCTATTTTTAATAGTTCTCATTGGTATATTTTCCTGCAATGCTTGTGCACAGATGGTAGATATGAAAGTGGTAACCCAAACCTTAGAGAAAGTTTTGAAACAAAAGATTGACCAACTTTCAAAAAATGATTACGAGCAAGTAATTTATTTTCTTCACCCCGATGGAGTTACCGCAGATTGCTTTAGTACAAGCAAGACAACCAGCTTTACAAAAATAAATCATCACTTTCAGTTGCCACTAAACAACCTGAGCTACGTTTTTCCTCCACCCGATAGTATTTCTGAAAACAAGAAAGACAGCACCATCATCTATCATTTCCCTCCTGGAGGCTACTCCTATATTCAGCAAAATGATTTATCAAATTTAATCACTATCCAAAACGACACTTTCATTTACAAACCCACTGACCGTAAAAAATATATGGGCAATCATTTTGGAATAGCAACCGATAAGGCTAATGGAATAAACAGCCTTAGCTATGCCTGGCTGCTACCCGAATCATTTGAAGTGCTTTATTACAAAAGCAACCGAAAAGGGAACTGGACTGCCCAAAACAATATGATTCATTTCATCGCCTCTCCAAATCAAAACGATTTTTTGTTTGAAATTGCCTACAAGCGAACCACAAAAATTCCTGAAGAAATCAACGGCAGAAAAATTAACTACACTAAAACAATAAACATTGCTTCGCCAGATATTACTATAAAAGCCAGCGACCCACAACGATCCGATGGCGACATCATTTCACTAAATCTTAATGGAGAATGGGTTCTACGTGGCTTTGAAGTTTCCGAACACCCGCTATCGCTAAAAGTAACAGTTTCTAACATGCAGAATTATCTAATTCTTTATGCGGACAATGAAGGCATAATACCACCAAACACCGCTGCTATCGAAGTTTGGGATGGCACAACCACACAAAAGATAACTTTAAACGCGGCAAAAGGCTACTGTGAAGCAATAATTTTAAAACGCTAACTTGTGAAGATAAATCCACTTGAATATGAACTTGGTTTTGACAGGAGTGAATTCAATTATTCAGCAAAATTTAGACGCTATAAAAAAACAAATCATAATGATGAAGTATTTATTTGGCAAAACAGCGACAAATCAATTAAACCATATACCGATAATGAACTTCTCTTCAACAATTTCGATGTGCGCTTTTAGCTTATTTACTGCACTTTCATACATTTACCCTAAGCGGACAGAGTAGTGCCTCCTAAACCCGCACTTCACAAAGCCAAAAACATTAAGTTCGTTGCAATTTAATAACCGTTATTTCAGGTAAAATACCAACCCTGCCCGGATAGCCCAAAAAGCCAAATCCTCGGTTTACGTAAAGATATTGTGCACCTTCTTGGTAAAGCCCCGCCCATTGCTTGTAAGCCCACTGCGAGGGACTCCATTTTATGTATTTATTTTCTATCCCAAATTGGAAACCGTGCGTGTGTCCGCTAAGCATTAAATCAACGTCAGGATATTCGGGGCGTACTTGCACGTCCCAATGCGAAGGGTCGTGGCTCAATAAAATTTTAAAAGGAATATTTTCAGTTCCGGCATACGCCAATTCCATTTTTCCGTATTTTGGAAAGTGCATTTTTGCTCCCCAGTTTTCTATTCCAAGCACTGCAATTTTTTCGCCATCTTTTTCAATAATTCTGTGCTCGTTCATTAAAATATCCCAACCCATTTCTTTATGTGTGTTTAGCAAGCGCTTAAAGTTATCTTGTTTTTCTTCAATGCTATTCCAAGGAATATAATCTCCGTAATCATGATTTCCCGTTACGCTCATCACGCCATATTTTGCACGAAGGCGCGAAAAAAACTGTTTGTAGTCTTTCATCTCATCGGCAATGTTGTTTACCAAGTCTCCCGTAAACAGTATTAAGTCAGGGTTTAGAGCATTTATTTTTGCAATTACTTCTTCTATGGGATGTGTGCGTGTAAACGAACCGGAATGAATATCGCTGAGTTGTATAATTGTAAAACCTTCAAAGGATTTCGGCAAATTAGGAAACGAAATATTTTGTTTTCTGAAACGATAATTGTAGGCATTGTTTATTGACCCATAAATTAAAGTGCCGAAAGGAACTGCGGCAGCAATAAGCGCTAATTTATTCAGAAAATCACTGCGCGAAATGCCGGATTGTATTCCCATGCTGGCATTGGGACCTTGAAATTTTTGTAGAAACCAGCGCACCACGCGCACAATATCTTCAGGAAATAAAAAGAGGGCAGCCACCAATTTTGCCACGCTAAAACTGATAAAAAGCGTTGCCATCACTGTTTTCAATTCTCTGGAAACATCGTTGATTCCTAAGGTTCTAAACGAAATAAAATAAATCCACAACAGCAGCGTGAGTACGATATAAAAAATGATGGCAATTCTTTGCACCGCAGGTGTTTTAGAAAATATTCCTCGAAAAGCCACATATCCGTAATATTCAATAAGCAGCACAATTACAATAGCAACTACAAACTTCATTTATTATATTTAAGTTAGAATTTGAAATAATCGTTACAAAATAGATTTTTACAAGCGTGTTTAAAGACGTTTACCTTCTCACAAAATGCTAAATGAATGAATTTGTTTCTGAAAATAACTTTGCTAACTTTTTTTTGTTTTAATTTTTGTTTTCAATCGTTTGCCATTGGCAATGGGAGGCAAGCAAAAGGCTTTACCCGCTGCGACACTTTGCGCGGCAGCTTGCGTGATGAGCGAACATGCTACGATGTTACTTACTACGATTTAAGCGTAACGATAGACACTGCAAAACAAGCCATTTCGGGAGTAAACAAAATTTACTACAAAGCGCTGCAAACTTTTGATGTGATGCAGATAGATTTTTTCAGCAATATGGTGATTGATAAAATTGAGTACAAAGGCGTTGTAGTTCCGTACAAGCGCGAATGTGATGCGGTTTTTGTTTACACAAGAAAAGAACTAACACAAGCTCGCGGAAGCGAAGGAAGTTTAGAAGTTTATTTTCACGGCTACCCGAAAGTGGCGCGCAATGCGCCTTGGGACGGTGGTTTCACTTGGAAGTACGATGAAGAAGGAACACCTTTTATCGCTACTTCGGTGCAAGGAATTGGTGCAAGTTTGTGGTATCCATGCAAAGATTATTTGGGCGATGAGCCGGATAGTATGCGCATTAGCATTACATGTCCACAAAATTTAACCGCTGTGAGCAATGGGCAATATGAAGGCGTGGAGAAAAATGAAGATGGAACACAGCAATGGAAATGGTTTGTGAGCTATCCGATAAACACCTACAATGTTTCGCTCAACTTAGGCAACTACGCTCATTTTGAAGATGAATTTACCTACAGCGATGGCGAAAAATTAAAACTTAATTACTATGTGCTGAAGTATAATCTCGATAAGGCAAAAGAGCAGTTTAAGCAAGTGAAACCAATGCTCAAATGTTACGAAAAATATTTGGGCAAATATCCATTTATGCGCGATGGTTACAAGTTGATAGAAGTTCCTTATTTGGGCATGGAACACCAAAGTGCCATTGCCTATGGAAACGGCTATAAAAATGGCTACGCAGGAATTGATTTTTCGAAAATTGGGGTGCTATTTGATTACATTATTATTCACGAAAGTGGGCATGAGTGGTGGGGAAACAGCGTGAGCTGCAAAGATCTTGCAGACATGTGGATTCACGAAAGTTTTTGCACCTATACCGAATCTATTTATGTAGAATGTTTGCACGATTACAAAACAGCCTTACGCTATATTAACGCAAAGAAAAATACGGTTGGAAATCGCTCACCAATTATTGGACCTTATGGCGTGAACCAAGAAGGCGACAAAGACATGTATTCTAAAGGCAGTTTAATTCTAAATACTTTTAGAAGCGTTTTGGGCAACGATAATTTATGGTGGAGTTTAATTAAGAACATTAGCGATACTACTTTTAAAATTAAAAATGTTGATGCAAACGAATTGCTGGCACACATCAATAAATATACCGGATACGATTTCACCGCTATGTTTAATCAGTATTTCAGATATGCAGCAATACCAACTTTTGTTTACACTTTAAAGAAAGCGAAAGGCAAAGAATATGAACTGAAATATCGCTGGCAAACAGATGTTCCAAATTTTAAAATGCCTGTTTTTATTCAAACAGGAAATGGTAAAAACCAAAGAATTGAATGTACCAACGAAGAGCAAACATTAAAGATGAAACTTGCTTCGCCTTCCAAGTTTTTAGTAAATGAAAATCTCATTTTCATCAACGTGCAAAATACATCAACTAAAGCGGAAAAATAACTCCGCTTGATGTATTATCTTTTGATGTGCCCAAACCAGTTTTTAAGTATCTGCAATCCGTGAACGGTTAAAATAGATTCAGGGTGAAACTGCAAGCCTGCAAGCGGAAATTTTGGATGTGCAATTGCCATAATTTCATTCTGTTGAGTTTGTGCAATTGTTTCCATTGGGCTTGTTTTCTCTGCTTCTAAAATAAGCGAATGATAGCGCATCACTTCAAAAGTTTCGGGCAAATTTTTGAATAAAAAATGCTCGGAATTAGTTGTGATTAAAGAAGTTTTTCCGTGTGTTGGTGCTGCTGCTCTTTTCAACTTCATACCAAAAAAAGAGCCTAGAGCTTGATGTCCTAAACAAATGCCTAAAATTGGAACTATGGTGTGAAGCTTTTCAATAAGCGGCAAAGTAATTCCGGCATTATCAGGCGTTTTGGGCCCTGCAGAAATAACGATGCTGCTGAATGACAGTTCAGATATTTCACTCAAAGATTTTTCATCGTTGCGAATTACTAAACAAGTTTCGCCACACTGCAAAATGTAATCGCGCAGCATGTAGGTAAACGAATCATAATTATCTATGAGTAAAACCATCTTTTTGCTTGGGGCGCGAAGTTGCAAAACCATTTACATTATTAGAATAGTAATTGTGCGAAGTGTGTTTAAGATTTTTTTTACGCTATAAAATTACAAGCACGAAAGACTAAGTAAAGAAGAGACTCTTCAAGTAAATTTCAATTTCTCTGAAGTTTAATAGTTGAATAAACAATTGCTTTTTTCTTGCTGAAAATTAGGTTGGTTTATATGAAAATTAAAAAAATGTGTCTGAATAAATTTAATGCTGAAATTAATTTGGCAAAGCACTAAACGACAATACATTTTAAGAAACAAAAGCAAAACCCAAAAGCCTGATTGCTGAAAAAATTTGGTAGTGTCGCAAAAACAAATAGTTTTGGCACTCCTAATTTAAAAAATTCATTTAGTAACTAAAAACAAATACTGTTATGGCTCAGGCTAACACAGCTCAAAAACAAAAATCAGGAAGTTTTCCTATGGGTACTGTAGTAATGATTACTGCACTTGTTGTTTCAGAACTTATTTTCCATTTTGTGTTTGGCGATGTTAAACACTTTGTGGACGAAACTCGCCACGAAGCAAAACCAGGAGATTACTTGGGAATTATTTACAAAGGAGGTTTTATCGTACCTATTTTAATGACCATGACAATCGTTGTATTCACTTTTGCAATAGAGCGTTTTATTACTTTGCGCAAAGCTAATGGAACTGGTTCTTTGGAAGCGTTCCTACAAAAAGTAAAACACCTTTTATCTACTAACGATATTGCAACTGCAAAAGCAGAATGCAACAAACAAAAAGGTTCAGTTGCCAACGTTGTATTAGCAGGTTTAACCAAATACGAAGAAATGGCTTCTAATACAGAATTAGAAGAAGAGAAAAAATTATTAGCTATCAGCAAAGAAATCGAAGAAGCAACTTCATTAGAATTGCCTTCATTAGAAAAAAACTTGCCAATCTTAGCAACTATCGCTTCGGTTGCAACCTTAGTTGCGCTTTTGGGAACGGTACTTGGTATGATTAGAGCTTTCGCGGCAATGGCCACCTCGGGTTCTCCAGACCCTGGCGCATTGGCAGAAGGTATCTCTGAAGCCTTGATTAACACGGCTATCGGTATCGGAACATCGGCTTTTGCTATCATTTTCTATAACATCTTCACCGGAATGATTGATAAATTAACTTACGGTATTGATGAAATAGGATTTTCTATAGCACAGTCATTTGCAACTAGCGCAAAAAAGAGTAAATAATTTTTTAAACCTAAAAAGCATTCAGCAATGCCAAAGGTTAAAGTTCCAAGGAAAAGTACAATAGTGGATATGACCGCCATGTGTGACGTGTCGTTCCTGCTACTTACTTTCTTTATCTTAACAGCAAAGTTTAATCCGGATCAAACAGTTCCGTTAGACATGCCATCTTCGCGCTCAACCATAAAAGTAGAAGATGCCATATACATAACTATTGATAAAATTGGAAAGGTTTATTGGACAACCAATGCCAGCACCATGCGCTATGAAGCGCTCAATAATTTGATAGAAAAGTATGGTGATAAGTATCCTGCTATTAAAAATTTAACCGAAGACCAAAAGAAGCAATTTGCTGTAATGGAAATTGTAGGCGGTCCGGTTGAAGATATACCAAGAGTGATTGCGATGAGCGGAATACAACTGACAGACTATAAAAAGAAAATGCCCGGCATACCTGTGGATTCTTTACATAATCAGTTAGGCGACTGGATAATGGCGGCAAGATATGCAAATCCTAAAATGAGGATAGCTATTAAAGGTGATAAGTTTACCAATATCCAAACTGTAGAGCGTGTAATTGCAATTTTAAAAGAAAAAGAAGTGTATCGCTTTAATTTAATTACCAACCTTTCAACCGGAGGTAATAAAACTGAAGAATAATTCATTTAAAAAAGTAGAAGCTAAGTTATGGCAGATATAGATACCTCGAGTAGTGGCAAGGGTGACGGAAAGGTAAGAAGTAAGAAAATGTCAACGCGTGTGGATTTAACTCCAATGGTTGACTTAGCTTTCCTTCTTATCACCTTCTTCATGCTTACCACCACACTCAACAAACCTCAGGCAATGGAATTAAACATGCCTAAAAAGGTAGAGCAGCCGGAGGAGCAAACAGATGTTGCCGATTGTCAGGTAATGAATATTCTGTTGGATACTTTAGACCAAGTTTGGTATTACGAAGGATTATCGGTGGCAGGCTTGCAAAAGACAACATTTGCAGGAGATGGTGGTATTCGCAAAGAAATTTTGAAGAAGCAAAAGGAATTGGTAAAAAGCGGTACTTGTGTTTATCCTGCCGGAAATAAAAGAGCCGGGCAGCCGCGCGATTTTATTGTACTCATTAAAATGCTGAAAGGCGCTCGCTACGATAACATGGTGAATATTTTAGATGAAATGGATATTACCGGAACCAAGATATATGCTATCCAAGCTCCGGATCCAATTGAAATTGAAGCTATTGACAACGGAGGAGTAGTGAAAAATTTTGCCGCTCAATAATTATGGAAAAAAAAGTATTGGTGCATCATAAAATAAAAGCGTAACAAAAGCTATGCAAGCAACACCAAAAGATTATTTGAATTGGAGTTTTGATGATATCGTTTTCGATAATAGAAATAAAGATTACGGTGCCTATCAACTTAGAAAAGTACAGCCTAAAAACTCTCGCACAGGGCTTATATTGGCTGTCGTATTTTTCACCGGATTTATTTTCTTAAGTCAGGTAGATTGGTCGTTTCTTAAATCGAATAGCCAAGAGGAACAAGTAGTTGAAACCGTGGTAACGCTTTCGGAGCCGCCACCATTAGATGAAAAAGCTCCACCACCACCTCCTCCGCCACCACCGCCACCACCGCAGCGTCCAACAGTTCGTTTCGTGGAAATGATTGTGAAGAAACAAGAAGAAGTGCGCCAGCAAGAAGATGAGCCGGTAAAAATTGAAGATATAAAAGAAGCTGAAATTTCAACCAAAACTCAAGAAGGTGATGCAAATGCAGAACCAACAATTAACGAGCCGGTTGTAATTGATGCACCGGTTGTAAAAGAGCCTGAAATCTTCACTATTGTAGAGCAACAACCGGAATTTCCGGGCGGAGAGCAGTCGCTTTACAAATACCTTCGCGATAATATTCAATATCCGAATATGGAGCGCGACAACGATATTCAAGGTAAAGTAATTGTAGCATTCGTTGTTTGGGACGATGGTAGTATTCGCAACGTGGAAGTAAAAAAAGGCGTTAGTCCGGGTTTAGATAAAGAAGCTAAGCGTGTGATAGAAAAAATGCCAAAGTGGAAAGCAGGAAAGCAGCAAGGTAAAGCTGTTCCATGCCGCTACGTTATTCCGGTAGTATTTAGATTACAATAGTATAAAACGAACAGACAAAAGAGGCCATTTGAGAATATCAAGTGGCTTTTTTGTTTTGATGCAGTTTATTGCTTTATATTGAAACGATGCAGTTTGAATTTTCAATAATTATTGCAACATATAATCGAGCAGCACTTTTAAAACAAGCGCTCAATTCTGTAATGAAGCAAACGTATAGAAATTGGGAAGTGATTATTCTTGATGATGGCAGTACAGATTCTACAGAACAAATTGTTCAGCCATTTTTAGGCGAAAAGATAAGCTACCATAAGCAACTAAACCAAGGAGAACCTACTGCAAAAAATAATGCTATAAAATTGGCCAAAGGAAGAATGATAACCTTTTTAGATTCTGATGATGAATTTAAACCGGACCACTTGGCAAGCAGAGCCAAAATTTTAGAGCAGAATTCCAATATAGATTTACTACACGGTGGTGTTTTTATAGTTGGCGATCAATATGTGCCCGACAGAAAAAATACACAACAGAAAATACATATTTCTAAATGTATTGTTGGTGCAACCTTCTTTTTTAAAAAAGAGAAACTGATGGCGCTTGGTGGTTTTAGAAATCTGCCGATTGCTGCTGATGCAGACTTATTTGAAAGAGCTAAAAACGCAGGTTATTTAATTGTAAAAACAGATTATCAAAGCTATATTTACAATAGAACTTTAGAAGATTCCATTACGCACAGTTTTGATTTGTAACAACTATATTTTCAACCAAGCTGCCAACGTATTTGTGAAAAAGAAAATCTATACACTTGTATTAGTTTCAGAATAAAAGATAGATTTGAATTATGGTAAAAACGAACATTTTGTTTACTGTATTTTTGCTTGCTTTTTCAGCAATAACACTTCCTGCTTTTTCGCAAAACAATATTGGAATAGGTACAAATGCGCCAAATGCAAATGCGATTTTAGATTTAGATCCTCCGGCAAAAGATAAAGGATTTTTAGCGCCACGCTTAAACCAAACCCAAAGAGTTACTTTGGCAACATCTTTGGCTGCTGCCGATAAGGGCTTGTTGGTTTTCGATCCAATAGACAACCTCTTTTATTTTTGGGACGGCACCAAGTGGGTTCCATTTCCAACCGATGCACAAACATTAAGCTATAACAATCTAACTAACGAACTTTCGATTACGAATGGCAACACGGTTATATTGCCATTAAGTGCAGGACCAACAGGCGCAACCGGACCTGCCGGAGCAAATGGGGCTCAAGGTGCAACCGGAGATACAGGACCGATAGGCGCACAAGGAATACAAGGAAATACAGGGCCAGCGGGAATACCAGGCGCAGCAGGTGTGCAAGGTGTAACAGGACCAACCGGAGCCACAGCACCCGGAAGTTTTAATACTGCCTTTGTATTTAACCCAAGTGGAACTGCGGCAATTACCGATGGAAACGGCACGCTTACCACAACTCAAGCAGCATGGTTAATTGGTGGAAACACCGCACCCACAAGCAATAATTTGGGGCAAACAGGTAATGCGCCATTGGTGCTTATTACCAATAATCAAAACCGCATGAGCGTAGAAGCAAATGGCGATATTTTTGTGGCGGGAAGCAAGCCGATAGTAATTAGGAGATTTAATTGCAATTGCGATAACCCGGATAGAAACACCAACGTGAATACAACCGATTGGGTGGCTTATGTTGGTGGTGCATATCCAACAGGAAACGATGGCAGTACAAAAGCAGAAAGTACTCGTTTTGCTATGTATCCTAAAAGCGGAACATGGTGGTTTAAAGGTGATTTAGAATCGCCCGGCAGCGAAGAATGGAGCGTAGATGTGGTTTTTGTAAAACGCCAATTGGTGGACGACCAGCGCCCGGCAAACTACAATGGAACAGGAACAAATTTTTAAATTGTTGACAACGCTTTAGGATAACATACAAAATATTTCACCACTTTTTCGCTTAGAACAGTGGCTTCTAAGTGCTGCGAAATATTTTCGGCATTTTGAACATTACCTTGCTGGTCAATAATTTTTATAGTGCCTTGTTTGGCATTGTAAGCATGGTTGTAAGTAGAATCTTGAAAAATTAACCACTTAGCCTCTTCTTGGGGCAATTTGAAATACGCAGCAGCTTTTTCCTTTAGCTTTGTTATTTCACTTTCTGTGAAAGGCTCTTTCGTTATTTCAATTTTAAATAAATGGCGATTTAGGATAGAACTACACAGAAGCGAAAGCACATTATCGCTGGTGTTTTTCCAACTTTTTAAAGCCGCAAAAACATCTACATCATCTAAATCAGCAAAGTGTTGAATTGCTTGTGAATTAGTTTCAAAATCGTGCAGTGTAATTTTATTTTTCAAGAAGAAATCGAGCGCTTCGGAGCAAGGCAATGTAATGTCATTTTCAATTAAATATTTTGCACGCTCTACAGCTTTTATGAGCATTTGCTCCACACACAAAACAGTTTTGTGCAAATACACTTGCCAATACATCAACCTGCGGGAAATAATAAAATTTTCAATCGAATAAATTCCTTTTTGCTCAATTACCAATTCATCGTTTTGCACGTTCATCATTTCAATAATGCGGTCGTAGCTCACAATGCCTTCGTTTACTCCGGTAAAAAAACTATCGCGCGTTAGGTAATCTAACCTATCTACATCTAACTGCGAAGAAACCAAGCTGTGTAAGAATTTTTTGGTATAAGTGCCTTCAAAAATTTTTATTGCAAGCGAAAGTTTTCCATCAAATTCTTGGTTAAGTTTTTGAAGAAATATTTTAGAAATGTGTTCGTGATTTACGCCTTTAATCAAAGTTCTTTCCAAGGTGTGCGAAAAAGGTCCGTGCCCAATATCGTGCAATAAAATTGCAATAGAAGCTCCGAGTTCTTCTTCGGCAGTAATTTCGATTCCTTTTATTTTAAGAATAGAAATTGCTTTTCGCATTAAATGAAAAGCACCCAAAGCATGATGAAAGCGCGTGTGCAGTGCTCCGGGATAAATGTAATCGCTTAGCCCAAGTTGCTTAATTCTGCGTAGGCGTTGGAAATACGGATGTTCAATAATATCGAAAATCAACTCGTGCGGAATGGTGATAAAACCATGCACCGGATCGTTGAATATTTTGCGCTTGTTCACTGTGTGGATTGCTTACAATTTGCGAGATTGGAGATTTTATTTCAAACTTCTGCAATTACTTTTATTTCGATGGCAATGGCAGAAGGCAAAGATTGTACTTCCACAGTGGTGCGGCAGGGCTGCGCTTCGCTAAAATACTGCGCATAAATTTTATTGAAAGTATGAAAATCGCGTTTCATGTTCACGAGAAAAATGGTAACATCTACAATTTTATTCCAATTGCTTCCGGCTTCTTCTAATGCGGTTTTTACATTCTTAAAAACACTGTGTACTTGCGCTTCAAAATCGAAAGAAATATAATTGCCGTGCTTATCTAATTGCAACCCCGGAATGTTGTCGGTGCCGGCTTCGCGCGGTCCCATTCCTGAAACAAAAATCAGGTTTCCCACTTTTCGTGTCATGGGATAAAGCCCCATTGGTTTTGGCAAGTTTTGTTTTTCCATATTGGCAAATGTGATTGCAAAAGTAGGCTTAATAAAGAAACGGCAAAAGCGCTTTTCTGTTTTTGGGATAATCGGCAAAAGTATTTTTATACCATTGGTGATGGTGAATAGCGCGAGGCGCAAGGTTGGCAATTGTCCATACCGCAAAAGAGAGAGCCGGAATATTCCACGCCATTATGGCAAAGCCAATCCACTCCACCATTTCGCCTACCAAGTTTGGGCAGCTAAGGTATTTAAACAAAAAACCTTCGGGAGTTTTGTAGCCTGTTTCTCCGGGTTTTCGCAAAGCCAAAAGAATATTATCGCTTTTAATATTGATGAAAGCACCTGCGGCAAAAAGGGAAAAACCAAACCCAACGCGAAAAATAGTGATAGAATCCCAAGTAGGTTGTTGTAAAAAAGAACCTAAAAAAAGTCCGTTTAAAGAAGCATTTACCGAATTAAAAAACATAGCAAAAAGCACAATGGTAAGTGGAATTTTTTTGCCCGTAGTTTTTGTTCTAAAAGGATAAATAAAACTGCGATTGATGTAATGTAAACTCCAGAGTGAAACGAGAAAAATTGCCATTGGGCTTTTCTTATTTTCTCCATCAAAGAAACAAGAAAGCAAAACAACAAGACTCACTATTTCCATTATCACCCAACCGAGTTTGTTGGGAATAGCAAAGCCCCATTTTGTGGAAATGTGTCTGCCGTAAGGAGCTTTGTTTATTACTTGTGAAGGAATTAAAATTACAGCCAATGCTGCCCAAGCCCAAGCTATTTGGGTTAAAAGTTGTTCCGTAAGTTGCATAAAAGTTTTTTAGATAGCGGTTTCTGTCCACTCGTTAAAGAGTTCATCTATAAAGATGTTTTCCTCTTTGGTAATTGGCTGAGTTGCTTTTGCCAGTTTCACGGCAAAGTCAATCAGGTTCATTCTTTCCGCCTCGGTGCTGTCGCTGTAAAAATCTGCCATTGCCTTTTGGAAATGTTCCATGTATTCGCTCTTTGGCAAGGCAGCTAAAAAAGAAATTTCGTTATCTAAATTTATTTCTATTGGAAACTGCTGCGAAATAAATTCGGCAATTACTTTATCTTCTTTAAAACTAAACTGGTTATCTACCGCAGAAAGAATCATGAGCAAATGATAACCGGCAATTGGTTTATTCAATTTCATTTTTTATCGTTTTATATTCTAAATGTAAGAAACAATTTTAGTATGCAAAGTGTATTGGTTTAGAAATAAGCTATGTTATTTTTTCTTTCGCCAGCAGCTTTCTAAATGGTCATCAACCAAACCAACAGCTTGCATAAAAGCATAGCAAATGGTGCTGCCGCGAAATTTAAAACCACGCTTTCCCATATCTTTGCTCATAGCATCACTAATAGGAGTAGTTGCCGGAATATCGCTAAGTATTTTTGGGTGATTTACAATTGGCTTGCCTTCCGTAAATTGCCAAATATAATTGCTGAAACTGCCAAACTCTTTTTGGACCTCTATAAAGCGATTGGCATTATTTATTGCGGCTTCAATTTTTAAACGATTGCGAATAATGCCTTCGTTTTGCATGAGCAATTCAACTTTTTCGGCATTAAATTTTGCAACGCTTTTTACATCAAATTCGGTAAATGCTTTTCTAAAATTTTCGCGTTTTTTTAAAACGGTATGCCAACTTAAACCCGCTTGAAAACTTTCCAAAATCAAGAATTCAAACAGCAATCTATCATCGCGAACAGGGTTTCCCCATTCGTTATCGTGATAAGCAACATACAAATCATCTTTTAAACACCAAGCACAACGGCTTTTGCTATCGCGTGGTGTAAATTCTGCCATGTAAATTTTTGTTTACAACTTAAATGTAACACCTGCATTGAAGAAACTTTTGCCGTAGCCAAGTTCTCCGTTTATTGAAACTTTATCGTTGAAATAATAACGAATGCCGACTTGTGGTCCGATAAAGAAAAGTGCCGATACATGAGTATTACTTGAATTGCGTGGCAATAAAATTGCAGGACCTGTACCCACATTTAAACCTGCGTAAATATCCAATTTATCAGCATGAATATCTTTTCCTGTTTTGTCTGCAATTAACTGGTAAAAGTGGAAGTTGGCAAACGCGCCCATAGGGATATTTACTTCCGGTTGAAAAGCATAGCCGGTTCTTCCCCAAAAGCCTCTATAGTAGTAACTACCCAAGCCGGCTCCAAATCCCACACCGGTTGTGAACCCTACGCCAACATATTCGTGAACACCAAATTCCATTTGTAAACCAAGCTGACCGGTTATTGGAGAATAGCCAAAGTAGCCGCCATTCCAGCCATCAAAATAGGTTCCGCCCATGTGCCACATTTGTGCAGCACCTAAGTTTACATTTATATATTTTCCTCCTTTTTCAAATGCTTGAGCAGAAGAACTTTGGTAAGCAAATGTTGCAGCAATTAGCGTAACTATAAAAATCATTCTTTTCATAATCAGTATTTTGTTTTTGTTGCAGCAAAAGTAGAAATGAGAAAATAATTTACAAAAAAATTTATTCTGTTACAAAAACCAAATCGTTGTCTTGTAGTTCAAATGCTTCATTTCTAAAACGAAGCAGTAAACGAGCCACCGTTACCACATCGCGCTGACAATATTCCATGATTCGCCTTAAATCATTTTGTTGCCAATAAACGCCTGCCACATCTTTTCCTTCAATATCTTCTTTGGGTGATGGAATACCTAATATTTCTGCAAGCAATTTTAATGAAGTATAATTTTTATAGTCGCCAAAGCGCCATAAATGCAGCGTGTCTATACTTTTTACTTCCCAAGGTTTTTTGCCGGAAAAATTTAATACTTCAGGTAGAGCCATTTTGTTTATCACCATTCTTCGGCACAAGTATGGAATATCAAATTCTTTGATGTTGTGGCCGGCAAACGCAAGGTTTTTTTTCTTATTTAGTAAAGCTGAAAATTCTTGTAGCAATTCGTTTTCGTTATCGCCAAAAAACGATTTCAACCTGAAAAAATATTTGCCTTCTTGTTTATGGAAATAGCCAACCGAAATGCAAATTATTTTTCCAAATTCAGCATAAATGCCTGCGCGTTTTTCAAAACTTTCTTCGGGCGTTTCTTGCTCTATTCGCAGTAAAGAATGCTTGCGTGTCCATAGTTCTTGCATGGTTTCAGATAGTTCATTAAACTGCTTTTTTTGAGGTACAGTTTCAATATCAATAACCAAAAGTTGTTCGAGTGTTGTTTGTTGCATACGCTGTAAGTTTTTTCACATTAAATGTGTGGATAGCTTTTGCAATAAAAATACAAAACCTTGCGTTACATTTGCATAAAACAAATATAGAATATGGAAGAGAATCAAAAAAGCAATAAAGGCATATACATTGCAGCAATTGTTTTGCTATTGCTTGTAAATGGCGTGTTGGGCTATTTTCTTTACACCAGCAACAACGAGAAAAAAGATTTAGAAGTTGCGAAACAAGAATTAGATAATCAATACCAAGGTGTGCTTACCGAGTTAGAAGCGCGCAAGGCAGAATTAGAGCAATACAAGGGTAAAAATGCCGAATTAGATAGCGTAATCTCTGAGCGCCAAGCTGAAATAGAAAAATACAAAGGTGAATTGGAGGGCTTGTTGAAAAAGGGAAAAATTACCAATGCCGAACTTGCAAAAGCGCGTGAGTTAATTGATAAGCTAAGAGCTGAAAACAAAGACCTGCAAGCAAAAGTTTCGGAACTTACGCAAGCAAATCAAATGCTTACACAAGAAAACCAACAGTTAGGGCAAAACTTAGAAAATGAAAAGAAAACAACGGAGGCACTTTCTGCTGAAAAACAAAACCTTTCTCAAAAAGTAGTTTTAGGTTCTTTGTTGAAATTGAACAATCTTACCGTAACCGGCATTCACATTAAGAACAACGGAAAAGAAGATGAAACTTCAAGATTGAAAAAAGTAAGCAAGTTGAAAATTTCGTTTGAAACAGGTGAAAACAAAGTAACTGAAAAAGGTAATTTACCTTTGTATGTTCGTGTAATAAATCCAAAAGGCGAAACAATTGCAGTGCGCGACCAAGGTTCTGGTACATTTAAACTTGCCGATAGCGGAGATGAAGTTCAATATAGCCGCGTTGCAGATATCAACTACCAACAAGCAAACAAAAAAGTAAGTATTGATTGGGGAAGTAACCTGAATTTAGAAGGAACTTACAAAGTTGAAGTTTACCAAAGTGGATATTTGGTTGGCAAAGGCGAAGTGAAATTGAAATAGTAGATACAGAAAGCATAAAATGAAAGAGCCGCATCAAGAAAAATGATGTGGCTCTTTCATTTTATACAATTTTCTCTCCCTTTTCAAACTAAAACTTTATTTTGAACCACAGAAACAAAAGCCACATTACTAATGATTTTAAAACCATTGAAGCCAAGAAAGGCACTGAACAAAGCCTTTTTAAAAGTAAAACCGAACAGGACTGAAATTGAAGGTTTCAAGACCAATCTCATTACTTTACTCGACCGTACCAATGACACGGAAAGCGAAGAGTTTCATAAAAACCTGATTTCCGACTTTCTAAAAGATACTTATTACAAACAAAATCATTTCATCAATACCAAAGGTAGAAACGACCTTGTTATTCACAACGGACAAAATGCAAACTCGACAGTTGGTGTAATTCTCGAAGCTAAAAAGCCGACCAACAAAACGGAAATGATTACGACCAAAAGACTGAATGTAAAAGCATTTCAGGAATTGGTTTTGTATTATCTAAGAGAAAGAATTACACATAAAAATCTTGAAGTAAAACATTTGGTGGCGACCAACATTAACGAATGGTTCATTTTTGACGCTACCCTATTCGACAGACTTTTTGCTCAAAACAAAAATCTTGTAAAGCAATTCAACGACTTTGAAGGTGGACGATTAGCAGACACCAAAACAGATTTTTTTTACAAAGAAATTGCCGAGCCGTTTATTGACAGCATCACTTCTGAAATTGAATTTACATACTTCAACATTCAGGACTTTCAAAAACCGTTACGAAATACCGACAAAGCAGACGATAATTCGCTGATTGCTTTATTCAAATTGCTTTCGCCAGAGCATCTTTTAAAGCTTCCTTTTACCAACGACAGCAACAATCTTGACAAACGCTTTTACAGCGAATTGTTGCACATCATCGGTTTGAACGAAACCAAAGAGGGAAGCAAAAAAATCATCGAGCGGAACAAAGCAGGAGAACGAAACACGGGAACTATTTTGGAAGATGCCATTATCCAGTTGGACAGTTTAGATAAGCTCAACCGATTGGAAAAACCCAGCCAGTTTGGGAATACCAAAGATGAAAAACTTTTTAATGTTGCCTTGGAACTCTCCATCACTTGGATAAATCGGATTTTATTCCTGAAATTGTTGGAAGCTCAACTCATCAACTATCATAAAGGCGATAAATCGTATTCGTTTCTGAATTTTGAAAAAATCAAGAATTATGACGACCTAAACAGTTTGTTTTTTCAGGTATTGGCTCGCAAGTATGACGCGCGAAACGAAGATGTAAAAAAGGCTTTTGAAAAAGTACCTTATCTCAATTCATCACTTTTTGAGCCGACCGATATTGAACAAGTTACTTTGTTCATCAGCAACCTGAAAGACGAAAAGACCATTCCGATTTTTTCGCAAACCGTGTTGAAAGACCAACAGGGCAAAAAACGCACAGGCAACATTTCCACGCTTCAATATTTGTTTGAGTTTTTAGATGCTTACGACTTTGGAGCAGAAGGCGGAGAAGAAATTCAGGAAGACAATAAAACGCTGATTAACGCTTCGGTTCTCGGTTTGATTTTCGAGAAAATAAATGGCTACAAAGACGGTTCGTTTTTCACGCCCGGTTTCATCACCATGTATATGTGCCGTGAAACCATTCGCAAAGCCGTTGTGCAGAAATTCAACGAAAGCAAAAAATGGAACTGCACAACCCTTGAAGAACTTTACGACAAAATTGAAGACCGAAAAGAAGCCAACCAAATTGTAAACAGCATTAAAATTTGCGACCCTGCCGTTGGTTCAGGACACTTTTTGGTTTCGGCACTCAATGAAATGATTGCCGTTAAAAACGACTTGAAAATTCTGCAAGACCGTGACGGAAAACGCCTGAAAGAATATCAGGTGGAAGTGGTAAATGATGAACTGATTGTAACAGACGAAGAAGGCGAACTTTTTGAATACAACCCAAGCAACAAAGAAAGTCAACGCATACAGGAAACGCTTTTCCACGAAAAACAAACCATTATTGAAAATTGCCTTTTCGGTGTGGACATCAATTCCAATTCGGTAAAAATTTGCCGTTTGCGTTTGTGGATTGAGCTTTTGAAAAATGCTTATTACATAAGCTCTCCTCCTTTAAAAGGAGGAGTACCCGAAGGGGGAGGTGGTTTAATCAAAAACCTACCCGAAGGGGGAGGTGGTTTTAAATTAAATAATCTACCTTACCTAAAAACTTTCCGTAAGGAATTAAGGAACAACCTAACACCTGCTGAAGCTAAACTTTGGACATTGCTGAAAGGCAAACAAATGAATGGTCGAAAATTCAGAAGGCAACATAGTGTAGGAAACTATATCTTAGATTTTTACTGCCCATCAGAAAGAATAGCCATTGAATTAGATGGGCAAGGACATTTCGAAGTTTCCCAGGCAGAATATGATTATGAAAGAGATTTGTTTTTAGAGGCTTTTGGAATAAGGGTTTTAAGATTTGAAAATAAATGGGTTTGGAATAATCCTGATGGATTGTTGGAAGAAGTAAAAAGTTATTTTGGAAAGCAACCACCCCGTCCTGCGGACACCCCTCCTTACAAAGGAGGGGAGCTTCAAACTCTTCCGAACATTGACATCAACATAAAATGCGGTAACTCTTTAGTGAGCCGTTTTGCCATTGATGCCGACCTGAAACAAGCCTTGAAAAAAAGCAAGTGGACGATCGACAGCTACCGAATTGCCGTGAACACTTATCGAAATGCTGAAAACAAAGAACAGAAACGAGAAATGGAAAAGTTGATTCTTGCTATAAAGCAAGATTTTTCAACAGAAATAAGGATGAACGATCCTATAAAAAAGCGATTGGATAAACTGGCAAGCGAACTTTATCACCGTTTTACAGGTACTTTCTTATTTGAACCGGAAGTGCCATACGGAAAGTCTGAAAAACAGTTACAGAAAGAGCGCCAAAAAGAAAAAGAGAAATTAGAAGAAGAAATAGAGCAGCTCAACAAAAAAATTGATAAAATAAAAGCCAACAAGATTTTTGAAAATTCCTTTGAATGGCGCTTTGAATTTCCCGAAGTGCTGAACGATGATGGCGATTTTGTGGGCTTTGATGTGGTGATTGGAAATCCGCCATATTTCATAATGACTAAGAACAATATGGAAAAACTTGAGCTAAGTCATTACATAAATAATTATCAAGCAGTAAAAAATGCAAGTTCAAAAAACATCTTCAATCTATTCATAGAATTAGGCATAATCATAAGCAATAGAAATTCATTCCACTCAATGATAGTTCCAGAAGGCTTATTTGAAACAAGAAGCTATTCTGACACAATTGATTTATTAAAAAATGCAGGTGCAGTTTTAAACATCACAAGAATAGAAGGAATGGTATTCGATGAAGCGAATACAGGGAATGTGATTTACATTTTTGGAAAGAGTAAACAAGGTGCGGAAACAGAACAAAGAATATTCAAGAAAAATCAAGATTTAGCTGAATATAGTAAAAATGAAGACCCTCTAATTTTAAAAATAGACAATCCAAAAACTCCACGACTCTCAGATTTTTGCCAACTATTTAAAGGTATGGTTGTCGCAGACAGAAAGACGAAAATATTTGAAAACCAAGCGGAAAATTTACCAAACAAATTTTTACTAGGTAATTGTATATCAAAATGGAACATTGACAAATGCTTTTACACAGATTATGAATCCTTGTCTATAATTGGTGGAACTAAGGCTAAAGACAAACACGCAGTTTCTCCAAGAATTTTAATTAGAAGAACAGGAGATTATTTATGTTGTGCATATCTGATAGAACCTGCATTAACAGAATCAACACTTTATTCTTGTTGGTCATTAAAAGATGAAATACACAATCTTTTTATTCTTGGTGTATTACACTCAAAAGTTGCAGACTATTTCATTAAAAACAAGTTGGTAACAAATCCACAAGCATTTCCGCAAATTTTAATGACCGATTTACAATCATTACCAATCCCAAACCCATCAATTGAAATTCATAATTCAATTAAATCATTAACGGAAGAGAGATTAGAAAACAAGGGCAACAATAAAGTAACTGAAGCGAAAATAGACCAATTGGTTTACAAACTTTACGACTTGACGGAAGAAGAAATAAAAATAGTGGAAAATGGATAAATCCATTGTAAACATATTCGTGTGCATCCATAGCCCGCGATTTAAACCGTAGGCTATGAATGTACAATCTGTTTTTAATTGTTTATTAAATGCTCATTAAGCTGAATATAAAAATCGGTAATTGTGTTAGGTAAATTAGAGTCGTAGCGGGTTTCTACTTTTATATAATTATCTGTAAAGCCATTTATGGTTCCATCGTGGTTGTCAGATTCCCACAAAACGGGGCGAGTAGATCCTTCAAACTTACGGTAAAATGCCATGCGCTTTTTTTCGCTAAGAATGCGCAATCGTTTGTTGCGTTCTTTGCGTACTTCCATTGGCACTACGCCTTCCATTTTTTCGGCTTTGGTATTTGCTCTTTCAGAATAAGTAAATACGTGGAAATAGCTCACATCTAAGCCGTTCAAAAAATTATAGGTTTCTAAAAAATCTTCATCAGTTTCTCCGGGGAAACCTACAATTACATCAACACCAATGCAGCAATGCGGCATTAGTTCTTTTATTATTTGCACACGGCTTTCATACACTTCGCGCAAATACTTTCTACGCATAAATTTTAGTGTTTTGTTGCTGCCGCTTTGCAGTGGAATATGAAAATGCGGCATAAACCTTTTTGAGCTTGCCACAAAGCGAATAATTTCTTCACTCAACAAATTTGGCTCAATAGAAGAAATGCGAAAGCGAGGCACATTCACTTCTTCGTCTAATGCTTGAATAAGCTGAAAGAAGTTTTCATCAGTGCGCTCATTGCCATCGGGCGTTTTGCCGAAGTCGCCAATATTTACACCGGTTAAAACAATTTCCTGAGCGCCTTCTGCCGCAGCTTTTTGTGCGTTGGCAACTGTTTCTATAATGCTTGCGCTGCGGCTCGCACCGCGTGCGTAAGGAATGGTGCAAAAGGAGCAGAAATAATCGCAGCCGTCTTGTATTTTTAAAAAAGTGCGTGTGCGTTCGCCATGGCTCCATGCCGGAGAAAAGAAATTTACATCTTCTATTTCACTGGCAGAAACTATGGTTTCAGTTTGGTTTTCTAACTCGCTGATGTGCTCGTGCAGTTTAAATTTTTCTTTTGCGCCAAGCACCATGCTCACTCCCGGAATTGCTGCTATTTCATTGGGTTTCAATTGTGCATAACAGCCGATTACAATCACTTTTGCCGAAGCATTTAATTTAAGTGCGCGCTTTACAATTTGGCGCATTTCTTTATCGGCACTTTCGGTTACGGAGCAAGTGTTTATTACATAAAAATCTGCCGGCTCGGTAAATTCAGTTTTGGCATAGCCGCCTTCAGCTTCTACCGTTTGGGCAATAGCTGCCGTTTCTGCAAAATTGAGCTTGCAGCCTAAAGTATGAAACGCTATTTTTGAAATTGGTGCAGACATTTTATTTCTCTGCTAAGTTCTTAAATATTTAAAAGGAAAAACAAAACAATTTGTGCTATTCAGCAGCCACTGCTTCGTTTGCCTTTTGTACCATTTCGTTAAAGTCGTTCAACGAAATTGGGTTATCGGTTAGGCTTACTTTTGATTTCATATAAACCATCACTTTATCATTTAATATTTGCTCGTGCGCTCTGCGAACGTATTCTTTGTCTTTCATTTGACGCTGTACAAAACTTTCAATCCAATCGTAACCCATTCCGCTTAAACCGTATTGAGCCATTTGCTGTAAAGTTTCTTGGCGTGCTTTTTCTAAAAGTTCTTCTTCTTTCACCTCGTAGCCTTGCTCTTTGCTAATGCGCGAAGTGATTAAATCCCAACGCAGTTGCTTAGAAAACATTGGGTATTCTGTTTCGATTTGCTCTTTTGTAATCGGTTTTTCGTTGGTTACGGTAATCCAGCGTTTTAAGAAGCTATCGGGAAGTGGAAATTCGATGTTTTCCATAATGGCTTTGTAAATATCGTTTACTAAAAACACATCAGTTCTACCATCAAAATAAGCTTCTAAATCGCTCTTAATAAAAGTTCTGGCATCTTCTTCGGTTTTTGGCCCGTTTGCACCAAATGCTTTTGTGAAAAACTCTTCGTTTAAATCGGCAGGAATGCTGCGCGTGATATTGATTAAAGTAACTTGGAAGTTCGGATTTAAAGCGTCTAATTCTTCAGCATTTTTCAGGTTCAAAATAAATTTTGCAACGCCTTCTTTATCGCGGTCGAAAGCTTCTAAAACATTCACTGTTGTAGATTCTTGTTTCTTTAGGTTTTGAAGTGCGTTTCTGTACTCCGGCTTTGCAATTTCGAGTAAAGTTGAAGAAGTAGTTTGGTAGCCGTTTTCTTTCACGTTTCCTGCTTCGTCCAATTCTTTGTATTCAAATTGCACAATATCGTTGTCGCCAACTAATTCAGGATATTCGTACTTAGCATATCTTTTGCGTAAACGCTCCAATTCTTCGTCCACCATTTTATCTTCAACCGCAATTTTATACTTGCTAAAAGTTGGGGCTTTATCTAAATAAGATAAATCGAACGAAGGTGCATGAGCAATTTCAAAAGTAAAGTTGATGTCTTTTAAATTGTTGATGTCCCAATTTACATCTTGTCCTTCGGCAGGAAGCGGCTGAGCAAGAATTTCAAGCTTGTTTTCCTCAACAAATTTATTGGTTTCTTCGTTCAGCATTTTTTGAACTTCTTCAAACAAAACGCTGTTGCCATACATTTTTTTTACCAAACTAAGCGGAGCCATTCCCGGTCGAAAACCTTTTAAAGAAACTTGCTTTACCAGCTTGTTTAATGCTGATTTTATTTTGGGCTCGTAGTCTTCTTTCTTAATGTCTAATACGATTTTAGATTGTAGGTCGCTAACTTTTTCTTGATAAACGTTCATAATATTTTGCTATTTATTACCCGAGAATTTTCGGTTTTTGGTGCGGGCGGAGGGACTCGAACCCCCATGCCGTGAAGCGCTTGATCCTAAGTCAAGTATGTCTACCAATTTCACCACGCCCGCATCGGTTTAAATGTAAGGGAGCGCGAAGGTATATTTTTTATGTTTATTTCTACTATAGTATTGAAACTTATTGCACAAAAATTTTTTTGAGGCTTAAATTCCAAGCTAACATGGCAACAAAAGCACCTGAAGTATTTGAAAACACATCAAGCCATTCGAAGTGGCGGTCGGTTGTTAAAAATTCTTGCCCTAATTCAATTCCAACTCCAAAAAGTATGCAGGCGAACCAAATTGTAACCAATGGGGCGGTTTTTAAAAGCATAAACTGCGATTGCTTTTTCCAGCCATAAAAAGTGAAAGAAAACAAGAGGAAATAGAATATAAAGTGAACTAACTTATCAATTTGCGCAATTTCTACTTTAGGCAAATCGCCTCCCGGCAAAAACGATAGCACCGCAATTGTGAGCATCCAACCGATTGAAAATATATTGTACTTGAGAAACAAAATGCTGTGTTTTTAAAGCGACAAAAGTATAGAACAATCGTAAAATCGCTTTATTCTTCAATAGAAAAATAGGGCTTTAGTTTTTGAAAAACACTATCAGAAAACATTCCTGCTCTTTGTGCTGTTTCAATTCGGCTAAACTTGCCATTGGCAGTTCTAAAAGCCACCATGCTTTTGGCTTGCTGCCAAGTAATGTATGGATGGCGCATGAAAGAATCTGCCGGAGCGGTATTGATATTTATTTTTTGCAAACTGTTTTCTGCTATGTAAATCTTGTCTTTAATTTTTTGAAAAGTAGAATCGGGCAACTTTCTTGTTTCTGCAACTTGCTCAATAGAAGTGAAACCACCCAAAGCATTTCTATAGTTTAAAATTTTGTGAGTTAGGTATGGGCCAATTCCCGGAAGTGCTTCAATGGCAGCGCTATCGGCAGAATTTATTTCTAATAAAATTGGTTGTTTGGCTTCGTAAATAAAGGCTGTTTTCTTTTCAAAAGGTTGTGAACTTTCGTAAACCCTCGGTGGAATTTCTACATAGTTTTTCAATCGCTCAAAACCTTCATCGCCAATTACTCTTATTTTTTTTAAATCGTTTGCCGAATAGAACTTAAATCCTTTTGCTTTTATTGCTTCAATTACTTCTGCCTGTCTGCGGCTAAAACCTAACTGTTGCCATTCTGTTTCGCCAATTTCATTTGGGTTAAATGCAAATAATTTTACCGTTTTCATCACTTCAAATTTTTCATTATCATCTGCATAAGGAACTAAATCTCCGCTAAAAGTATTATCGGTTTTAGTAGTGTCTGCCAGGGCTTTTGCCAATGCTTCGTGCAGCGAAACATCATATTCAAATTTGGGAGGGAAAAATAGCAAGTAAATTCGTGGTGCAATAAATGCTACTGCAATTAAAAAGCAAAGGAGCAAAATTGCTCTGAGTTGCGACTTGGAGAAATAGAGAAATCCTTTCAACCATTCATTCATAGCAGGGGATTTTAGTGAGTGGTACTAAAGTAGAAAGGATTGTACAAAATTCAAAAAACTAATTCATTTGTGTTGTTGGTTCTAAAAAAGGCAGTATAAGCAATATACGAAATGCTCGAGTTTGAGCAGCAACGTATGGCCTTTTTATTTTAAACCTATTGCATAAAATAATATTCTCTAAAAATTTCACCGTCTTTTATCATTCGCACGCTGTATCTTTTGTTTGTGAGCGAGAGTGGAAACGGATTGTAGCGAATGCTGTGTGCGCCATCTTTAACCAAAACATCTTCAATAATAGGTTTTAGCAGTTCTCCGCTTTGGCTGTAATAGCCAACAGAAATTATGTGTGCGGTGTCGGTATTAAAAACAATGTTTCTATCAAATTGCTTGCCATTGTAAACAGCCATAATTTGCGCCAAATTATTATAAGCATTTTCCTTTTTTAGTTGCTCTAAATTCACTCCTTTTAAGTTGGCAACAAAAGCCTGTAAGCCATTCTGTATGTTTAAGTTTTCTGAGTGAATAGAAAGGATTGGGCTATTATCGGTAAGACTCCAAACTGCTTCTTGAGCAGCAAAGGATTGGCACCTATTTTTGGCAATATATTGGGCAAGTTCAAAAAGTGCACCCGAAGATTTTTTTCCTACTTTGTATTTTATTTTTGAAGAAGGCGAACTCATAGAAAGTTGTGCGCACATGGCGTAAATAAACTGCTTCTCTTTGCTCTTTGGTTTTAGTTTTACTATTAGTGGTTGGGTCATCAATAAAACTTGATAACCTTTTTCGGTGGGCTCCATTAAAAAACCTTCTTCCATTTCCAAATTCAATTCTTGGTTGGTATTGTTTACTAATTCCATTTGCAGCTTGGGTAAATAGTTGTTTTCCCGAAAATTATTTGGAATTTCTGCACCGTTTGCACCTTGAATTTCGGCTGAAATTAAATTGGTGGCAATTGCATTTACAACGTGCGTGGCGTTTACTCTTGCCGAAAAAGCAATAAGCATCGCAATGATGGTTGCGTATTTCATAATCAAAAGGTTTGGTTTGTTCGATTAACGAAAAGCACGAAAAATTTATTGTGTGTTGTATATTTTGCAAACGGGAAAGCAGTTATGTAACTTCTGTTTCGCAACAGTAATTTATTAGCTTGTATCATTGCTTCCATAAAATAAAGAATAATGAAAATTGTAATAGTAGGAGGTGTTGCCGGAGGCGCAACCGCAGCAACAAGGCTTAGGCGCTTATCAGAAGAAAACGAAGTAATCATTTTTGAAAAAGGACCTTACGTGAGCTTTGCTAATTGCGGCCTGCCATATCATATTAGCGGAACCATTAGTAATAGAAATTCGCTTTTGCTTCAAACACCTGAAAAACTAAAAGAGCGCTATAATTTAGATGCACGTGTTTTCTCGGAGGTGTTATCCATCAATACTTTAGAAAAAATAGTGATGGTGAAGAATTTGCAAACAGGTAATACTTATGCTGAAAGCTACGATAAACTATTGCTTTCTCCCGGTGCAGAGCCTATCCGCCCGCCTTTTGAAGGAATAAATTCTGACAAAATATTTACACTCCGAAATATTCCCGATATGGATAAAATTGTTGCCAAAACAAAAGAGGCAAATGATTTTGTGGTTGTGGGCGGTGGTTTTATTGGCTTAGAAGTGGCAGAAAACTTAATTGAAGCCGGCAAGAATGTGCAACTGGTAGAATTAGGCAATCAGGTGATGGCTCCGGTTGATTTTGAAATTGCAAGTTTTATTCATCAAAAAGCAGCAGAAAAAGGCTTAAAGTTTTTATTGAATACAGGCGTACAAAAGTTTGCAGATAAAGGCAACAAAATAGAAGTGTTTTTTACAAACGGCACTTCAGTAGAAACAGATGCTGTAATTCTATCAATAGGCGTAAAGCCCGATACCCAATTGGCAAAAAACGCAGGTTTAGAAATTGGCACTACCGGAGGCATTTTAGTAAACGAATATTTGCAAACTACCCATCCGGATATTTATGCCGTAGGCGATGCGGTTGAGGTGGCGCATTTTATTCATCATAAAAAAGTGCTTATTCCTTTGGCGTGGCCGGCAAATAGGCAAGGCAGAATTGTTGCCGATAATATTTTAATGGGCAACAGCTATAAATATTCCGGCAGCTTGGGTTCTTCTATCCTTAAATTTTTTGAACTCACGGTTGCTTCTACGGGCTTAAACGAAAAATTTTTGAAGCGCAATAAAATACCATACAAAACGGCTGTTGTAACGCGCGGCCACCATGCAGGATATTATCCCGGAGCTAAAACAATGGTACTAAAATTGCTTTTTGATGAAACCGGAAAAATATTTGGTGCGCAAGCCGTTGGCGAAAAAGGAGTTGATAAAAGAATTGATGTAATTGCTACCGCCATTAAAGGCGGATTAAGCATTTATGATTTGCAGGAAATTGAAATTACTTATGCGCCACCTTTTAATTCGGCAAAAGATATTGTAAATATTGCCGGCTACACCGCAGAAAATATGCTGAATGGCAAGCTGGAAATGATTAACTACGATGAATTAGCAACTTATGCAGAAGAAAACAATGCTACTATTTTAGATGTGCGCACAGCCGAGGAATTTGCTTGCGGAAATATTCCTGAAGCCGTTAATATTAGCGTAGATGATTTGCGGGCAAATATTCACCAATTAGATAGAAGTAAAACTTACGTTATTTATTGCCAAGTAGGGCTTCGTGGCTATTTGGCAACCCGTATCTTAAACAACCATGGATTTAAAGCCGTGAACCTGAATGGCGGATATCAAATATGGGCGAAAGTATTTCCAAAAGCTACTTTGCTGCAAGAATGTGTTGTAATGTCTTCGGTAGATGCAATGGCGTAGATATTTTTTAAAGCAGTAAAAATAAGCAGTAGGATTTCTACTGCTTATTTAATTAAACTCTATTTCTCTAAAGTGTTTTTTTGCTTAGTTGCTTTTAAGCGCTTTGCTCCATATAAACCCGCGGCAGCCAATAAAAGTGCTGCACCGCCATCTATTGGAACGCCTGCTGGCGGAGGTCCGCCTTGTCCTTGTCCGCCACCACCGCCTCCGGGTTGGGCTTCTACTAATGTGGCACTTGCTATAATTACTGCTGCAAAGAGTATTTTTATTGCTATATTTTTCATGTTGTTTCGTTTTGTGCTTGTTGGCTTTACTTGTTAGAAATAAATACTTTAGAAACCTTGTTGATGCCCTCTTCTTTTACCTTCACAATAGCGTACCAAGCTTGGCTACCGTTAAGCTCAATGGTTGTCTTTCTGCTCGTGGTGGTTTCTTCAGTTAGCTGCTGACCCATCATGTTGTAAATAGTAATTGTTGCAGGCGTATTCTTGTTTCTTAAAACAGTTACTTGATTTTTATTTGAATAAATACTTACGGCATTTTCTGCACTTTCATTTATTCCTGAAACTACTTTTGCTGCAAACACAATAGAATAGTTGTTGTAGTTCTCGTTTGCGTTTAACTGCAAAACTATGCTTCCGGTTTCTAAATTGGTAAGCGTTCCGGTAGTTTTATCTTTTAGATAAGCAGTTAAATCAGTTAGGTTTAAAGCATTTGCAGTAAGCGAGTAATTACCGTTTTCGCTCACGCGCATTATCAAAGGCAATTCTGTGTTTTCGGTTATTTCGTCTAATACATTGATAGCGTAATCTTTTCCTTGCGAAACATAACCCATGTAAACGGTACTGCCCGCAGGTATTTTCACGGCATCTAAACCTTTGTCTTCATTTTGAGAGGCATTAGCATCGGTGTAAGCTACTATTTCATCGCTATTGCCTTGTCCGCTTAATAGCAATCTTACTTCGTTGCTCTGCACACCGGCTTTGTAGAAGTTGGCAGCAGTTGCCGTTCTTACAGTATTGTTAAGCGTGAAAGTTCCTCCGGCACTCGTTTTTACAAAGAACCCTTGCCCCGAAGCAATCGTAGCACTAATTCCGTTTAAACCGGAAGCCACGCCAGAAGCATTACAAGTTCCCCAGTTGCCGGTGTATTCTCCGGTAGTATTAAACACATAGTAATTACCATCAATAGAAGAAGAATTGAGTGCTGCTGCTGTTACCCAATCAATATTGCTTGGATAAGGATTACCCACAAAATTCCAACCATCTTGCGATGTTGAAGCAGAAGGTGTATTAGTGATAGCTCTATTTAGAGTGTCGTTATGTGGCGTGCCTGTAAAGTCTAAGGTAAAAGGTGCGCCTGCATAAGTGCGGATTGCAAAACCCTGCATTGGGCTTAGTGTATTGCTATTGCCTGTTCTGCTAAGCCAGCCTGTAAAATAGTTTCCGGTTGGTGTAGAAAGCGCATTGTTTGCCGCTTCATCATACACTTGCACATTTGGGTAAGGGCTGTAGCTATACCAACAATTTACACCATTTTGACCAAACACGGTAAAATCATCTGCTAAATCTGCAACAGTAGTAGCCACAGGAGAACTAACATCGCGATAGCCATTGGCAATGTTGGTAATGCTTTTTTCTACGGTAAATGTACCGCTGCCACCATAGCTGCTGCTATTGCCTTGCAAGAAGTTGCCGCCATCTTGTATGGTAACGGCACCACTGTTTGCAAAAGTACCGTTAAGTGTGAGAGAGCCTCCGTTAGCTACGGTAAGAGTAGCTCCACCGGCAAGCGAAATGTCTTTTACTGCTGCACTACCGCCAATTACCGGGCTGTTGGTAACATTTGGTATAGTAGCATCATCGGTAGAAGTTGGCACACTGCCTTTACACCAGTTTCCTGTTTTGCTCCAATCGTTGTCTATGTTGCCGGTCCATAATTTTGCAGTTCCACTTAATGCCGCAGCATTCGGAATATACAAATTATCAATGGTTAAAGTTTCTGAGCAAGAATTGTTGTGTTGCCATAATGCACCAAAGTAAGGCAGGCTGCTTGCGGTATAAGTAGAATTGGTAGCAGTAAATGCGCTGCCCAAACTTCCTACATTTGGTGCAGCAAAACTGCTTCCATCGTTTCTTACATAAAGCGACCACTGGCTGTTGCAAGGGTTAAAAACCACTTTCACACTTAAATAGCCTGTTTCGCCTGTATAGTTTGAAGCAACAATATCGGAAATATGAGAGTTGTCGTTTAAACCATTAGTAAAGTGAATCAGCTTAACAGGGTCTGGTGTTCCCTGATTTCCGATAATTACCGCATATCCATTAGCGGCAGCATCGCCAAAATCACTTTTGCTACTGCCTAAAACTACTGCACCGCCATAAGTATTAGTCGAATTACTAAAACCCGAAGGAGTATTCCGTGTACTTTTCATATTAAACAACCAAACCAACTCTCCGCTTGCATTGGCAAAAGTGGTAGCATATTTTCCTGTACCATTAAACTGGGCTTGCTCCACACCATTTCCACCTGAAGCAGGAGAAACATTACAATTAGAAAGCACTAAAGTTCCATTATCAATTCGCAAACGCGAACCGTCTCCGGTTTCTGTTTCTGTCCATGCAGTTGAGCCGCCACTGCTTGGAATACCCACCGTATTATTATTGGCTCGGTTAAAATCATCAAAAAGTTGATAAGGGTCGTTGGTGCTGTTTATAGTTGCATAAACAGCAGAAAAACCACCACCACTGGCACTTATTTGGAAAGTTCCCACTTGGTTGTAGCTTAAACCGCTAAAAGTGTAAGTGCCTGCCACTAAGTTATGTGTAGCACCGCCCGTTAAAGTACCTGCTCCGCTCGATTTTGCCAAAGTAATTGCCGGAGTTTGGTTTTGGTCTATGTTTCCATTGGCATCAATGGCGCTTACGGTTATTGTAAAGTTACTGCCTACGGGTACTGAAGCCGGAGCATTGATAAATTGCAAGGTTGCGATAACATCAATTTCATTTTTGCTGCTGCTGCTGGTTGGAGCAAAAGACCCTAATTGTGAACTTACAGTACTGTTATCAACGGTTACATCTGCATCTTCTAATTTAAACACTAAGCGCTTGCCATCAGAACCTGCCGCCATTGGATTATCAATGCTAAGGCGCATGCTTATTTGTTTAAAACTTCCTGCACCATCTGCCACAGACAAGCCACTTGTAGGTGTAAACGAAATTGTAGAATTTCCTACTATAAACGAACCGCTGATTGGTGTAGAGGAGCTTCCGTCAAAAAACTTAACGTTATCAACTACTGTTGTCCAGTTTGGAACAGTGTTTCCTGCTGCTGCGCGAATAGTCCATTGTTTGTAGATGGTAGGCAAAGCATCGCCATCATCAGCAGAGCCATTGCCATCAAAAAGTTTAAACTGCCAAACCTGTGCGCCCTGAGTGTTGTTTGTAATTGTTCCATTTTCTAAAGAAGAAATGGTAGTTGCTTCTGAGCCGCTTACCGCTTGTATTACACTTGCGGTTGAAGTAGGAGCAGTGGTTGCTTGTGAATTAGGATTATTAGTAGCGGTTGAAGTAATAAATTTAGAACTAGAACCGGTGCAATTGTATTCGTACACACGGAAATAGTAGGTGGTGCTTGCAGAAAGCCCGGTAACTGAAACACTTGAGCCATTGCTGTTGTAAACCAATTGTTGGCCACTGTTTGCCCAAGTTGTGTTGGCTGAAGATAAAGTTCCGCCATCAGTTGGTGCTGTAAAGCTATTGGTGCTATTGATATACACCACTCTGTTGCTGCCATCGCCATTAGTCCAGCCAATATCCATGCTGCTTGTAAGCACATTAGAGAAGGTTATGGCAGATGCTTGGGTAGTTGGCGCTGCACAGGCAAAAGGCGAAACTGTTCCGTTAAACTCAAAATCGTTGATGCTGAATGTGCCAGATCCTCCACTTGCATTCCAACCATAAAAGCGGAAGGTAATGGCTGCGGTAATGGTTTGGTATGCTGCTCCCGATAAGCTGATGGTTGTGCCCGTTGCTGTTGGGCTGCCAATATTAGCAGTATAGCCATCTGCACTGGAGCGAAAAGCAAAACTTGTTGGTCCAGAACCTGAAGCTTGCCCGTTATAAACAAAATTGGTAAAATCTATTTTGTAGCCGCTGTTTGGCGTTAAGGTAAATTCAAAATAATCATTGGCATATAAAGTGTTAGCGTCCCAACCGTTGGCGTTATAGCGATTGTTAGCTCCGGCTGCAGATACTCCCGAGCCGCGGCTGATACCGGAAACGGAGATATTGGCATCTTTGGAATCTCCGGTGGTGTATGGGCTGGCTGTGATACTCGTTCCCGTAATATCATTACTCCAAAGTGGACCGGCAAGTGTAGTAATGCCTGTGGTGTAGCCGGCATAACTGCTGTTGCCTCCGGCATTTGCCACGCGCACACGGTAATAGTAAGTAGTAGAAGGGCTTAAACCCGTTATGATGGTAGAAGTAGAAGCAATACTGCTTACGGTTGTTACCGGAGCACCGGTAAAAGCACTGTTAGCATAAACCTCTACGGTGTAAGTGTAACTTGCTGCTCCCTGCCCTGTTGGCGCACTCCAACTTGCCGTAAAGCCATTTGCTGTAGGAGAACTTGCCGCAGGCGATGTTGGTGGCAGAGAGATTGTGGTAAAGGTTAAATCGTTGCCATAGCCTGTTACGCTACTGCTGTTGGTAATATATGCGCGGTAGTGGTAAACGGTATTGGCAGTAAGCCCTGTTACGCTGCTGGTATAATTTGCTGTTCCGCTTCCATCATTAGTAGAATTAACAGAAGGCACTGTTGGGTTGGCAGCCGTGCCCCACACCACGCCTTTGGCTGTGATAGTAGCACCGCAAGTAGTGCTTACGCTGTTACCTCCCGAATTGGCAGAAGTGGTATTTACGCTACTTACTGTAACTGTAGTTACAGCAACCGTACTGTTAATACCTGTGGCAGATGTTACCGCACAATTGGTAGCCGATGCACCACCTCCCGATACAGTAATATTGCCGGTATATGAAGTAGCCGCAGCAGGAGTAAATTTTACATAAACGGTTGTGCTGCCAAGTGTTGGTGCGGTATATGGCAAACCAAGCGTAGAGGTATAAGTACCTCCGGAAGTAAGCGAATAGGTAAAGCTGCTGAGAGTGCCCACACTCACCGCAGAGCCGTCTAAATTGCTGCCCGAAACCGTAAATTGCTGTGGCCCCGCAGTAGCACCAATGCACACATTGCCAAATTGGTTATCAAGTGTACTTACAGTAAGAGAAGGAGAGGCTCCACCCGAATATGCAGTCCACACCACATCATCTATTGCAATTCTTTTGCCTGAAGTAGTTTGATTGATAACGATTGAAGTAAGACTTGCAACATTTATTCCGCTCCATGTATAAGAAACTACAGAACTTATTGTTGAACCAGTTGTTGTTTTCGTAGATATGGAAGTGCCATTTACAACAAGCTCTAAAGTACCAATATCTGGAGGGTTGCCAAAAGGTGCTTTTGCATTTATAGTTAAATCTCCTATACCGGCAGATTGTTGAGCAGTAGTAAGCCCAAAGGTTAAAGCCCCATTTCTAATGCATATTGCTTTGCCTGTAATTGTTTGGTCTGTTCTGGCATCGGTAGAGCCCCAAGTTGCTCCGTTGTCGCCAGTCCAACTTCTATTTGAGTAAGAACCCGAAGACCCCGTGGGGATATTTGTAAAACTTTCAGTTCCCTGCCCCCAACTGCAAAGGCTTGCAAAAACAAGTAGCATTACTACTACTGCGGTGTGTAAAGTAAATTTTACCATAATTCTATCTATTTTAAAAACGATTATTCAAGCTGCGAAGCCACAAAACTAAAACAAACGGTCTATAATCTACAGAAATAGAATATTAAATAATTATTATTTAATCTGTAATAATAAGGTAGAGGTTTTGGAGCAGAAACTTTTTAAAGAAACACTAATCGAACTTGCGCTTAATAAACCAAGTATCGTTAAGCACAAAGCCTATATTGAGTTTGTAGTAGGTTTCAGAAAGTACCAACTTGCTATCGAATCCTCTTTTGCCAAAATCGCCCGAAATATTGATGCGCGCAATGGCTTTTCGCGAAACGGGAATACCAAAACCAACGGTGCCTCCGGCTTCGTTAAGTTTTTGACCTGCATAAACGGCTTCGCTTTGCCCGTAGTAGCCACCAACTTTTAATTGGATTTTACCGCCCATTTTTCGGCTTTCAATATTTGGAGTGTATTGCAAACCAAGCGCCACACGCCAGCTATCGTTTAATTTTTCAGAATTAAAATCGCTTGTAAAGCTGCTCCAGTTGGCATAGCGAAAATCGGCACCAATCAACCAATGGGCTTCATTACCAAAGGTAAAACCACCACCAAGTTGGTACGGTAAAGTAATAGTAGATTTTCCATTAGTGATAGCTGTTACGGTATCAACGGCAATTGGATTTCCGGTTTCATCGTAAAAAAATCTATCCCAAAAACGGGTAACTTTTGCAGTTACGGGAACTTGGCTGTTGCCAAACACGCCAACGGTAAACAAGATGTCGTGGCGCAGGTTGTTTTCTTTTGTTTTCTTTTTTATGGCTATGCGATATTGCAAACCTACATTATACACAAAACCGTTTACACGATAAGTAGCAGCATTTCTGGAGTTAAACGCGCCAACCGAATCAGGAAAAAGCACAAAGCGCGAATAATCTAATTTTCCAAAAAGATAACCGGCATTTACGCCAAACGAAAAACCTTTAAACTGTGCGCCCGTGCCCACATAAACTTGATACAGCGAACCTGCTCCGCGATAGATATTTTGAAAGCCGCCAAAGGCAGAATCGTAACCAAACTGACGAAAAGTATAATTCATGTTTGAATAAGGCAGCAAGCCAAAACTCATGCCCCAAGTGCCGCGTTTTAAAGGAACGCCCACAGCAACGTGGCTAAAAGAACCATTGTGTGCATTGTAAGTAGAATCGCGTGCTGCAATGGAAACAAAATCCATGTTTGCGCCTAGTTCAAACGTAACAAAACTAAGGGCGCTGTACGATGCCGGGTTGTTGAAATTGATATTTGCAGTGCTGGCATAGCCGCCACTCAATTCGGCAAAACCTCTATTGGCAGAAAATCCGTTGGTGCGGATATAACCTAACCCAAGCCTTGAATAAGGTGAAGAAACTTGCGCCTGTATTAAAAGTGCTGAACTAAACAGCAACAAAAAAATAATTCTCAACTACAATTTTTTATTTCAAAAATTAAAAATAGCAACTACACAAAAGTGCAATTTATGTAAACCGAAAAAGGCTTTTTTTATTGCACACGAATAAGTTGCATGCTGCATTTTTTACTATCATAACGGCACAAGTTTTTCTTGAACTGAATGCTAAAATAAAATTTGCAGCGGGCGAAGATGCTATTTTCAAATGCTTTAGCCAAATTCAACACATTTTTTTAAAGCCCAAATTTTCCAAAGCAAATTACCTAACACAAAGTTTTAGGTTTTTCATTACTCCAAAGTAGGGTTAAAATTGGGAGCGTTTCAACTTTACGGCTTATCTTCGTACTTTAATTTTTGTTGAATAATTATGAGTGAAGATATATCAATGATACGCAAACCCGATTGGCTCAAAATACAAATTCCTTCGGGCGAAGAATATTCTGAAGTAAAAAAGAACATTAAGGAAAACAAACTGCACACGATTTGCGAAAGCGGCAACTGCCCCAACCGAAACGAATGTTGGGGGCGCGGCACAGCAACCATTATGATATTGGGAAATATTTGTACGCGCAGTTGTGGTTTTTGTAATGTAAAAACAGGAAACCCGCTGCAAGTAGATATTGCCGAGCCGATGCGCGTAGCCGAGTCAGTTAAAAAAATGGGCTTGAGCCACGTAGTGATGACATCTGTTGATAGAGATGATTTAATAGATGGCGGAAGCATTATTTGGGCAGCCACCATTCGCGCTATCCGCAAGGTTTGCGAAGGTGTAACGATGGAAACGCTTATTCCCGATTTTCAAGGAAAGCAAGAAAACCTTCAACGCATAATAAACGAAAAACCCGAAGTGGTAAGCCACAATATAGAAACCGTGCGGAGATTGAGCAGGCAGGTGCGTGTACAAGCGCGTTTCGATAGAAGTTTAGATGTGCTAAAACGCCTGAAAGATGGTGGCATAGACCGAACTAAAAGCGGTATTATGCTTGGCTTGGGCGAAACAAACGAAGAAGTGTTGGAAGCAATGCAAGATTTAAGAAAAGCAGAAGTAGATGTGCTTACACTTGGGCAATATCTGCAACCGACTAAACAGCATTTACCCGTAAAACGCTATGTAAAAATTGCAGAGTTCAACGAGTTAAGAGATGCCGGTTTGGCAATGGGTTTCACTTTTGTGGAAAGCGGTCCGATGGTGCGCAGCAGCTACCATGCCGAAAAGCATGTGAAGAAGGTGTAACCATAGCGTCAATAATTTAAGAATAAAAGTGACTGCCGAAGAATTTAGAGAACAATACCAACAATCTATTCCGAATGAGCCCGGAGTGTATCGCTACTTTAACGATAACAACGAAATACTCTATATCGGTAAAGCAAAGAACTTGCGCAAGCGCGTTTCAAGCTATTTCAACAATGGCGATTTGAGTTACCGTATTTTAGTTATGGTGCGCAGCATTGCTAAAATTGAATTTACCATTGTGAGCACCGAACAAGACGCTTTTCTGCTCGAAAATTCGCTCATTAAACAATACCAGCCGCGCTATAACATTAACCTGAAAGACGATAAAACTTATCCGTATATAGTCATTAAAAACGAACCATTTCCGCGTGTTTTTTTAACTCGAAATGTAATTAAAGATGGCAGCCAATACATCGGCCCGTTTACATCGGTAAACAGTGTGCGCGAAGTGCTGAATTTGCTGAGCATGTTGTTTCCAATTAGAACTTGCACACTTTCGCTTACACGCAAAAACATACAAGCCGGAAAATTTAAAGTGTGTTTGGAATATCACATGAAAAGATGCTTAGCTCCTTGTGTTGGCTATATTACAGAAGAAGAATACAACGAAAATATTACCGAAATAAAAAACTTGCTCAAAAGCGATTTCGGTTCTGTAATGCGATTTTTAAAGCGCAAAATGAACGAGTTCGCAGAGCAATTAGATTTTGAAACCGCAAATACTTTTAAGGAAAAAATAGAAGCACTAGATGCTTGGCAAAGCAAGAGTACGATTGTGAATCCGCGCCTACATAATATTGATGTGTATGGCTATAGCGAAGCAAAAAACTTTGCCTTTGTGAGCTTTTTAAAAATTGGCAATGGCACTATTGTGCGTGCCAAAACATTGGAAGTGAAAAAGCAATTAGACGAAGCTCCGGAAGAAATTTTACAACGCGCCATAGTAGAAATTAGCTTTGGAGAAGAAAGCGAAATGCAAGCCGAAAATCCGGAAATAATTTTACCGTTTGAGGTTGAAATTCCTTTTGCGCACACGCTCGTAATTCCGCAGGCAGGTGATAAAAAGAAACTACTCGATTTAGCTACCCGAAATGCGCTTTATGCCAAAGAAGACAAAGTGAAAAGCCTAATGACTTCCGAAGAAAAAAATCCTTCGTTTAGGATTATGCGCACTTTAAAAGATGATTTAAAATTGAAAGAACTACCGCGCCACATCGAGTGTTTCGACAATTCAAATATTATGGGAACAAATGCCGTGAGCGCGTGTGTGGTTTTTAAAGATGCCAAACCAAGTAAAAAAGATTACCGCATTTTTAATGTAAAAACAGTAGTGGGTCCCAACGATTTTGCCACTATGGAAGAGGTGATTTACAGACGCTATAAACGCATGATAGAAGAAGAGCAAACGCTGCCGCAACTTATTATTGTTGATGGCGGAAAAGGACAGTTGAGCAGCGCCATTATTAGTTTGGAAAAATTAGGTTTATATGGAAAAATTCCGATAGTGGGCATTGCCAAGAACTTAGAAGAAATTTATTTCCCCGAAGATTCTATTCCGCTCCACATCAACAAGAAAAGTGAGAGCCTAAAACTTATCCAGCGCATGAGAGATGAGGCACACCGTTTCGGAATTACACATCACCGCGATAAACGCAGCAAAAATTTCACCGTTACTGAACTCGAAGGCATAAAAGGAATTGGGGAAAAAACAACCAATTTATTGCTCTCGCATTTTGGTTCGGTAGCACAACTTAAAAAAGCAACACTGCAAGAAATTGCAACATTGGTTGGCAATGCAAAAGCAGCAGTTGTAATGAAATATTTTGAGCAAGAGCAATTGAACTAAATATCATTTTTTTTACTAACTATAGTATGTTGTAACGTGTATTCTAAGTATAGCTTTGCTTACTTAAAATAGCAATAGATTTTAAACGGAAAATATTTGTAAAATTTGAGCAAAGAGTCCGAGTGGAGTTCCTATCTTTGAGTGGAAGAATAATTTAGTTTAAACAAAATTCCAGTTTTAAGCAACTTACAAATGAATTTATAGATAAAGCAAAACCATTAATACAAGAATTATAGAAATAAAACGGCATGGCAAAAATCAACGTAAAAGATACCACAAACAAAGCGATTGATAAAACTCAATAAAATAGCTATTCAGCAAATGAGCATATTATAGGACGTGGATAAAAGAAAACTATTGAAATAAATTAGCCGGTTCAACAAAACAGCCAAAACTATTTCAAAAATATAGCTTAAATGACTAATGTTTTTTGTCCGCTTTTTGTTCAGAATTTCACTATAAACTTAGAACTTTTGCCTATTGGGCTAAAATTATTCTTTTCAATTAACGGTGAGATATAAGCGTATGTACTATTTTTAAAAAACTTCTTCAATTTATCGCTTTATTTCACCCCGCATGAAATTTTACAACATTCATAAACCGGAAAAAAAAGTAAACCTTACCGAAGCGGTGCTAACCGGCATTCAAGGCAGCGAAGGCTTGTTTATGCCTGAATATATTCCAACGCTTCTGGATTCGTTTTTTGAGCAGTTGCCACAACTCTCTTTGCAAGAAATTGGCATTGCTGTTGCCGAAAAATTTCTAAGTGAAGATGTGAGTAAAACAGACATTCAAAATATAGTTTCTGAAGCATTAAATTTTCCAATTCCATTGGTGAATGTTACAGAGAACATTTATTCGTTAGAACTTTTTCACGGACCAACCTTAGCTTTTAAAGATGTGGGTGCGCGTTTTATGGCACGATTGTTTTCGGTGTTGAACAAAAACAGTTCTGAAAAAATTAAAATTTTAGTTGCCACCTCTGGCGATACCGGAGGCGCAGTGGCTAATGCTTTTTTTAATGTAGAAGGAATTTCTGTAACCATTTTATACCCTTCGGGGAAAGTGAGCGCATTGCAGGAAAAACAACTTACCACACTCGGTAAAAATATTTCTGCCATAGAAGTAAACGGAACTTTTGACGATTGCCAACGCTTAGTGAAACAAGCTTTTGCAGATGTTTCTTTACAACAAAAACTAAAGTTGGCTTCTGCAAATTCTATCAATTTGGCAAGGTTAATTCCGCAGTCGTTTTACTATTTTTGGGCAGTTGCGCAGGCATGGAAACAGAACAAAAAACAAGCTATTGCCATTAGTGTTCCGAGTGGAAATTTTGGAAATATCACCGCAGGAATTATTGCACAAAAAATGGGCTTGCCGATTTCTAAATTTATTGCGGCAACAAATGCAAATAATATTGTTCCGCAATACTTACTCAATGGAAATTATGAACCAAAAGCATCTGTTCAAACCATTTCAAACGCAATGGATGTTGGCAATCCGAGCAACTTTGCACGAATGAAGGTTTTGTTTGAAAACAGTTGGGAGCAAATGAAAGCAAGCATTAACGGCTTCTATTTTTCTGATAAAGAAACAAAAGCCGCAATACGCAATTTATATACGCGATTTAATTATATTGCCGACCCGCACGGAGCAGTTGGTTACTTGGCTTTAGCGGCATATTTAAAAGAAGAAAAAAACACCACAGGAATATTTTTAGAAACGGCACATCCTGCAAAATTTATTGATGTGGTTGAAGAAGCTTTGAGCGAGAAAATAGAAATTCCACAGGCGCTTTCTGCACTTGCTTCAAAACAAAAAGTAGCTGGAAAAATAGATGCAGATTATGAGCAGTTGAAAGCAATATTGCTTGCTTAGAAAGTTCGCCATTTTAATTTCTTGGCATTCTCGTTTAGCTTAATTCCAACTGTTACAAAGAAAGTAAGTGGCTCCGAAGGAATAATTCCCGGTCCCGGATAACTCACGGCTCTTCGCGTAAAATAAATATGGTTTGTAAAATTGTTTATACCTGCAATTAACTGCACGCAGCGGAAAGTATATTTTGCATTCCAATCGAAAGTGTAATACGCAGGAATAATTCCATTTACACCCGTTGCCGTAAATCGCGCATTGGTAGCATCGGTAAATTGCTCCGAAACATATTGCCCTTGAATGCCGGTGGCAAAATCTCTAAAGCGATATTGTACGCCAAATCGAACGGTATGTTTTGGCGCAAACTCAAGCGAATTTCCAATTACATTTTTATACTGCGATTTCACATATGCAGAATGAATAAAACCATAAGAAATATATAAATTCAAATGCCCGGCATCGTGATGAACCACAGCGGCTTTCAGCACATCAGCTTCTACAAAAATTTCTGCTCCGGTGCTTTGCGAACTTCCCACATTTGTGGTGAAGCGATAAATATTATATGCCGAATCCACTTGCTGAATTTGCCCGATTCTATTGTTGTATTGCAGCCAGAAAGCACTCACGTCCCAATGTAACCAACTTTTAAAATCTCCGCGATAACCCAAGTCTGCATTAAACCCTTTTTCATCTTTTAAATTTGGATCAACCAACTGGCTCGTGCGAATTACGCGCATATCGGTAAACGTGATGCCTCTGTAGTTTTGCGAAATATTTGCATACAGTTCAGAATTTCTCCAAACATTATACGAAACGCCCAAACCTAATAGCACAAAGCTTCTTTGCATATCGCGCTTTTCGGGTTTTATAGCAGTATCTATTTGATTAAAAAAAGATTGCCGATAATAACCATCTGATTGTGTGCGAATATGCTCAAATCGAATGCCGGGTGTAATTTTTATCTTGTTCTTAATATTAAAAACATGCTCTGTAAATAAAGCCACATTCATTCCCGGGAAATGAAAATCGGAACCTTCTAAAGAATCAGGGTGAAGAAAGCGATAATCTGCATCGCTGTTACTGCTTCCTAAACCTTGTTGTTTTTGTGTGTTGCCGATATAAAAACGAGCACCAATCAACCAACCCGATAAATATTTTCCGAGATAGTATTTCCATAAATAACGCGCTTCGGAACCGAAGTTTTTGTACTTGTCTTTTATTAAATCGCGCGGCTGTGTTATATCGTCTTGGCGGTTGGTAGTTCCTAAAAATCCTAAGGCATTTCTTCCACCCAAAAATCCCCATGCTCTAAAATTAAATTGATGGTGAATGTTGTGTTTGTAGTTTAGCGATAGGGCTAAAATATTCCAATCGGTAGAAAACCAATTTCGAGTGCGCAAGCTTTGGCGGGCATTATTTTCAAACTGTTCATCGGTTAAACCTCCCGGCTGCTTACTATCGTATTTTGATAAAGTATATTCTAAACGAAGGCTCAACTTTTCGGAGCATTGATAACCTAAAGAAACAAAAGCATTATGCGCGTTGAAATTGCCATTTGGTCGCCAGCTTTCGCCTTGTTTGTAGTTGTAATAGCCATAGTAATTAAAACATTTTACTGTACCTCCAATGCTGTTGAAAGTGTTTACCAATTTAAAACGTCCGGCAGTGGTAAAAGATGTCCACTCAAATTTTTGGTCGGTTGGTGCAGATTGTAAAACATAATTCAACATGCCACCAAATTGTGGCCCGTATTGCAGCGAAGCCGCACCGCGAATAATTTCAATTCTATCAACGCCTTCAGCAGGTGGCACATAATACGCATCGGGATAACCCAAGGCATCGGCACTCATATCGTAGCCATTTTGGCGCATATTAAAATTTGAAGTTCTGTTTGGATCTAAGCCGCGTGCAGCAATCCCTAATTGCAAACCTGCGGCATCGCTTTCCCAAATATTTATGCCTGGAACTTTTGCAAATATTTGACGCGAAACATTCACTGCTTTGTTAGCAATCAAATCTTTCATCAGTACCAATTCATTTTTTTTGCCTTCGTTTATGGCAACACCTTCAATAGATTTTAAGCGCGAAATTCCAAAGGTGGAACCTCTATCTTCTACAATTACTTCGTGCAGTTCATGTTCTTGTGATTTTACTTTTATATTGGTGAAAATGGTATCACGGTTTAGCTTTATCCAAAATTCTTTTTTCTCAATTCCTAAAGCTTTTATTTCTAATTCATATCTGCCTTTTGCAATGTTTTTAAGGTTGAAATTTCCTAAAGAGTCAGTTTGTGTTTCGTGTGGTGTGTATTCTAATTTTACTTTTGCATGTTGCACAGCATTGCCTTTTTCATCAACAATATTTCCTGAAATAGAAAAAGTTTGAGCAACTATTTGCCTTGCAAAAAAGAAAGAAAAAAAAGCAAACAACAGATAGAAATTTCTCACAACGCACCTACTAATTTTTGCTGTTCGATATTGTAAGGCAATATCCATTTTTTGTTTGAAAATCCGTCTTGCTCGGCTGCTAAATTCACGCTTGGGTTAATTAGCAATCGGCTTCCTTCGCCATTTAGTGTTACATAATTTTCTACATAAATTTCAGGATTTTCCCAGCCTAATTTTTGATAAATCCAAGCTAAGTGATGTGCAAATTGCAAAATCATATCGGGCTGTGTACACATTTGTTTTTCTTGCTGTTGCGTAAGATAATCGCTATTGCGAATGGCAACAATTCTATTGCTATTTTTTTCTTTTACATGAAATGTTGCCATACCTGCTTTTTCCATTAGCATCACTCGCCACGAAAATCGAAAACCTTGCTCGTGCCAAAATAAATCTTTCGGATACATTAAATATCTGAATGGAAATAGAAATTGAAAACTAAAATGAAGCACAAAAAGTGCAATGCCAACTCTTCCAAATATTGATGGAGCAAAGCCTAAAAATTTACGCAGAGAAAATGTGTTTGCTTGGTTTTTTTCTTGCTGAATTGGAATAATAAACACAATAGCGCAAACCATCATAATAAAAGGAAACATACCGATTGGCGGAAAAAGAATGGCGGTGAGTGCGTGAAAAATTACTACTACTGCGTAAGCCAAGTATTTTGTTTTTCGCCAGAAGAGAAAGAAAGGAATTAGCGTATCGAACAACATGCCGCACCAACTAAAAAGATAGGCAAGCCAAGTTTCGCTGAGCCATGCACCAACGAAAGGCAAATTGGTTTTTGTGGGCAGCCAAAGTTTAAGCGGCATAGCATTAAATAGCCAATCGTAATTTATTTTGGCTATGCCCGCAAAAAAATAAACAGTTGCCATTTGCAGTTGCAAAGCCAGGCTCATCCAACGCGGAAAAATTTCTAATGGCTTTGTAATTCCAAATTTTACATCGAGCGAAAATTGTTTGTGTGCAGGAATAAAGCAAAGCAAAAGAGCAATAATGCTGATAAAGTAATAATGGTTGAGATAAATGCTTTTTTCAATTAGTTCTACGTATGTAAAAGTAGCAAAGAACACAATGCTCGAAAAGCGATATAAAAACCCGAGTGCTATAAAAATAGCGCTCAAAAACATAGCAATGTAAAGTGCATACATGCCTGTTTCGCCCAAAGCTCTCACCCATTCAAAACCGTAGTATGAAAAATGAAAAGATGGTGTGATGTATATTTTTTCTATCCAACCGTTTAGCCAAAAACGAATGATGGAAAGCGCCATCATTACACCAAATGCAATGCGGTAAAATACCACTGCATTCAGCCTTTTAAAAAGAGAAAGAAGGCGAATAGAAAAACTATTATTAAGTGTTTCAATCTCCATCGTTATCGGCATAGCTTATGGTAACACCAACAGCAGAAGCTAAATCTACTTTTACTAAAACAGTTAGCTTTTTCAACTCTAAAAACAGCGATTCCATTTTAGGTTTATCGCTTGTTAAAGCAGTTTTAAAATCGGTTGAAATTTGATTGGCAGCAGCTATACATTTATCGTATTGGTTGGCAATTTCTTCGTTTAATGGCACACCTTGAAAACTTGCTTCTTTCACTTGCGGATAATCGTCAAAGCCAATGCCAGCGCCACCTGTGAAGATATTTTTTCCTGCTTGTAAATTTGCAATCAATAGTTCTTTAGAATAATTAGAATAAAACGCTTCAAGCATTTTTGTGTCTATGTTTCCTGTGGCAATTAACCCAACATAGCCAAGCGAATTGCCTACGCGCTCTCTACGGCTGCGTTCGGTGTATTGTGCCCAACTATTGCAAAGAATACTCACAGAGCCACCCAAATCTAAGTTTGTGGCAGCCGTAAAAGTATTTAGGTAGCCAGCGTTCCAATCATCATACACGGCAGTGATATTGTTTGAAATATCTGCTGCTACATCATTCAAATATTGCTTGGTGTGAAAATTGCCTACAGTATTCACAAACATATTTTCATCACTTACAGAAAACAATATAAAATCTAAAGCAGGGAAACCTTTCGCTCTTAAATTTCCGGCTTGGTTAAGGTCGTAGGAACCGGAAGATAGGTTAGATAAAATACGTACGGTATCTGCCGGAAAATTATTGAGCGTAAGCGTTAATCCCGTAGCTTTTCCGAAATCGAAATTTTCAACTGCTTGCCAAGCGATGTATGCTTCTTTAAAAGCTGTTTTTGTTGCTTGCAACTTAGGCACATCGGGCGCTGCGGTAAAATCTGCAATTGCAACTTTTAATGCGAGCGATTTTGTTTGTGCTTGTTTATATGCAGGCACAATTACATTGTTTCCTAAATTTTCGAGTAGTGGTTTTCTATCGTAATCGCTCTTTTTTTCTTTGCAGGCGCTTGTTTGTAAAAACAAAAGCACAACTGCCAATATTGGTAAGCGAGAAAGAAAATATTTTAAAACCATAGCATAATTTTTTTCAAACTTAATGTGTTCAAGAACAAGCGCCAAACACATCAAAACCTTATTAAAAATAGTTGGCAGCAAAGCTACGAAAAGCAATTATGGATTTATACCATAAACAGCGGCTAAGGCAGTTCTTGCAGAAAGAATATTTGCTTGCGTAATTGTCCAGTTGCTATTGCCGATAGTGGTTGAAATATCTGCAATTTGAGTATTGGTAATTTTTTTGGTACTACTGTAAGAAAGCGCTGTAAGTAAACCTCTAAATTCAGAAAGTGTGCGGCAGCGCGTTACATCGTTTCCAAAGTTGGCATTGGCAAGTGTGAGGTAATTCACAGCGGTTGCTGCCAATACTTTTTCTACTGATTCTTTCACAATAGCGGCTTGCTTGCTCACTTCATCGTTGTCATCATTGTCAATTGCTGCTCTGCCTTTCAAGAAAGCATTCATAATAGTGCTGTTAATGCCAAGCAGTAAAGTTGTATCGCGTTGGCTGCCATATTTTCCAATAAACATTAAATCGGTTTTGTTCGTAGGGAAATCTACAGGAACACCATAATAGCCAAAAGCGGCATCCCAACTTTGCTGGCGTGTTTTTTTGTTTACAGAAGCACCAATGTTTGTTGGCGATAAAAGTACTTCGCAAATTTGGTAGTTGAGCAACGCGCCAAACAGCCCTTTTTCTATACTTTCTTTATACTCAATTCCGTTAGCATCGAGCAAACGTGCTGCCGAACCGGTTCCTACCACTCCGGCTACACCTTGTCCACCTGCTTGGTTTGCTTGCGATGTGGTTTCTAAAGCGGCAAATAGCGATTCTATAACTGATTGTTGGCTTGAAATAACTTGGTTTTTTAGTTGTAAGCCGGAAGTGTTTAATGCCGCATCACTAAACGGTGAATTGGTATTGGTGAATAAATCATTCAACCTTTGTGCCGTTACAACTGTACCTAAAGTATTTGCCTTTTTAGTTTCAGAAATTAGTTCGTCCATCATTTCCAAGCGTAAACTTGACGATGTGAAATATACACTATCGAAAGTGTAAGTGGTTGGCACGGTATAATTCTTTTTGGTTTCATCTTTTTTACAAGAACTAAAACCGATTGCTATAAGCATTAAAAGCGCAAGAGGACGAAGAGATTTTTTCATGTAAATTATTGTTTGTTTTATTGAATGTTTATTGATTGTCATTTAATTGTAAAGCAATTTGCCAATACGTGCCATATAGAAATTTAGCTTGCTAATGCTGCTACTTTTGCACTTGTGAAAGATTTAGTGGAAGAGCTTATTTTAGTATCGTTTTTAGTGTCAGGCGTAGTTTTTATTTTCCTGCTTCTGCGCAAATTATTTTCAGAATCGGACGAAGGCTGAGCTTCAAACTCATTTTCTAATATCTTTATTGCATTGTTTATATCGGCAATCCGCTTTTTGTATTTAGCAACTTCTTCGGGCATGTGAATGCTTTTTACATTCAAATATTTAAGCCACTGCTGCAAACAGTCTTTTTGTTTACATAAAGTTGCTAATGCAAAATTTTGCTCGGTAGAAATTTGCTCTAAAGAATACATTCCGCTTGCCATCTTTTTTATTTAGACTTAATCTAATTAAACGCAAACTTAATTATACAATACTTATTGCCAAATATTGTAGCAAAAAAATGCTGAATAATTTCGGGTAAAAGCTAAACAGAAGCACTTTTCTGAAAAAAATTTACGAAAGATTAAATTTGCCTCATGAAAGAAATTACCCGCAAAAGGATAATGTTCATTATCAACCCAATTTCGGGAGTGGCACGCAAAGAAGGTATTCCTGAGCAAATTGCGCGGTTTTTGGATTATGTGCAATACGATTTCACCATTCGCTACACGCAATATGCCGGACACGCCACCGAAATTGCAAAAGAAGCTGTAGAAGATGGCTATGAGGTTGTTTGTGCTGTTGGCGGAGATGGTTCTATAAATGAAATTGCTCAGAGTTTGGTAAATACTCAAACTGCATTGGGAATAATTCCTTTTGGTTCCGGAAATGGTTTGGCTTCGCATCTTTCCATTCCGGCACGCAACGCACAAGGGGCTATTGATGTGCTGAACAATTCTAAACCTATAATGATAGATGCAGTGAGTACCAACAAAGGTTACTTTTTTAGCTGTGCCGGTTTCGGTTTAGATTCTTCGGTGGCGCGAAGATTTAAGCATCACGCTATTCGAGGATTTTTATCGTATGTGTGGGCAATTATTTCGGAATTGTTTTTTTACTTCATTCCATTTCATGCAAAAGTAAAAATAGATGAAGTGGAAATAGAACGCGACTTCTATTTGTTTACTGCATTTAATGCCAACCAATACGGATATAATTTCGGTCCGTTTCCTTTCACAAGTTTAAAAGATGGCTTGCTCGATGTGATTGTGATAAACAAATTTCCACTTTGGAAGTTACTCTATATCTTTTTTTGCCTTGCGCTAAAACGTGCCGATTTAATTAAAGAAGCAGAAACTTTTAGAGCGAAAAAAATTGAAATAAAAGGCGACCCAAAGCGCGTGTATCAATTCGATGGCGACCACTTTATTTTTCATGACGATTTGGTAATGGAAATTGAGCCGCAGTGCTTAAAAGTGCTTGTTCCTGAAAAGCTGAATACACTCTAATTTCCATTTTAATATTGACCAAATTATTAAGCAAAACAGTTGCTTTTCACAACTTTTGGTGTGTATGTTTCGTTTACTTAATAGTGGCTTAGGCTATTTTTGTACATTAAGAAAAAGTGTAGGCTATGAGTAAGACAAAATATAGTTGGCTTTGGAGTTTGGTATTTGGGTTGCTACCGTGTTTTGCAAATGCACAAGGAGCGCCACTTTCTCCAGATGTGTTGAAGTATATTGAAAAGTTCAAAGAAATTTCTCAAGAAGAAATGCTGCGTGCAGGCATTCCTGCAAGTATCACTTTGGCGCAAGGTATTCACGAGTCGAATATGGGAAAATCGGTTTTGGCAACTGATGCAAATAATCACTTCGGAATTAAATGCCACAAAGAGTGGACTGGTGCCGGTTACACTTACGATGATGATGCTAAAGATGAATGTTTTAGAATTTACAAATCGGCTGAAGAATCTTATCGCGACCATTCAGATTTTCTTACTTCAAGGCCGCGTTATGCCAATCTTTTTACTTTAGATAGAACCGATTACAAGAGTTGGGCTTATGGACTTAAAGCTGCGGGTTATGCCACCAACCCAAAGTATCCTGAAATTTTAATTAAGCTAATTGAAAATTATAACTTGCACGATTATGATGACTTGAAAAATTTTGTTGCCCAAAAGCAACAAACTACACCTGCTACAAACCAAGCAACTGCAAACACACAAGTAAAAACAGAAGTATTGGAGTTTCAAGAAAAAGGCTCGTTTAACGGAGTTGCTTGCATTATTGTTGATGTAAGAACAAAGCCTGAACAAATTGCAGATAAATACAAAATTAGTTTAGATGATTTGCTTTCGTACAACGAAATGGAAGAAGGCGATTGGTTTAGTGCAGGCGATAGAGTGTATTTTGCACATAAGAAAAAAGTTGGCGACACAGAATTGCATACGGTGAAAACTGGCGAAAATATGTGGCAAATTGCTCAACAACACGGTATGAAAATTCATAAGCTCTACGAAAAGAACCGTATGAAAATGAACGACCAGCCGCTTGCAGGAGAAGTAGTTTATTTACAGCAAAAACATAGCACAGCACCGCGAACAATAGATTATGAAGCATATTTGAAAGAAACTAAAAAGAATAATGCTGAAAAAGAATTGAAAGCTGAGCAGGCAGAAAAAACAAATGCTTTGGTTGCTACAAACGATAGAATTTATGATGCCATTACATCAAAGAATTACTTTCCGCCTACCGACAAACTTGCATCAGACAGCAATAATGAAAAAGCTGTTTTGTATTATGAAGTTCAACCAAAGGAAACACTATACAGCATTGCACGCCAATTTAGCACTACCGTGCAGCAATTAAAAATATGGAATAACTTATCTGATAGCGGATTAAAAATCGGTCAGCAAATTATAGTGAAGCAGTAAAAGGATTTTACTACATCATTTTAGTGCGCTTGAGCAAAAATGTTTGCAGTATTTTCTCGTAACTGCTATTGGTATCTGCCTCTACAAATTCAATTTTATATTGCCCACATTTTAATTTTAGTTGGGTGTAAAAATTATTGATGTGGTTTAAGTAAAATGCTTTCACCTCACTCGGTTGAAGTTTTAAATCTTCACCACTTTCTAAGTCCACAAACTTGTACGGTCTGTTTTCAAAATTGAAATCAAGTTCTTTTTGTTTGTCTGCAACATGAAATAAAATCACTTCGTGTTTGTTATATTTTAAATGTTGCAAAGCACTAAATAAATCGTCCTCATTTTCACCGTCAAACATGTCGCTGAAGATAATTACCATACTTCTTTTGTGAATGCTTTCAGCAATTTGATGCAAGCATTTTGCAGCATTTGTTTTTTGTTTTTCCGGTTGATTTTGCAGTAAACTTTCCAAATGAGCAAATAGCATTTGCCGATGTTGCAATCCGGCACGAGCAGTGGTGTTTATTATCACATTATCGCTAAAAATACTCAAGCCTGCTGCATCACGCTGCCGCTGCAAAAGGTTGATAATACTTGCTGCAGCTACTACCGAAAAGTATAACTTGGATTGCTTTTTTTCTCCATCGCTCACGAGGTTCATAGATGAAGAAGCATCAATAATAATTTGGCAGCGCAAATTGGTTTCTTCTTCATAGCGCTTCACAAACATTTTTTCGGTTCGTGCAAAAACTTTCCAATCAATATTTTTAGTTGGCTCACCGGGATTGTACAAACGATGCTCTGCAAACTCAACAGAGAAGCCATGAAAAGGAGATTTGTGTAAACCAATAATAAAGCCTTCAACTGCTTGTTTTGCCAAGAGTTCAAGATGGCTTATGTTATTTGTTTGTTGGCTAAGTTGCATGTGCCGAAAATAGTTTAAAAAAGAAAAGTTGCCGTTTTAGTGGCAACTTTTTCTATTTTTTATCACAATAGCTTTGCTGCTATTTTGAAGTTTCTTTTAAGTAGTTTTCTAATGCTACAACAATGCTTGGTTGGCTTTTTAATGGTGCCATAAGTTGCAGTTCTAATCCGGCATCAATAATTGCATCTGCCGTGGTAGTACCATACACGCCCCATTTAATTTTGTAGCTTTTAAACTTTGGAAAGTTTTGTTGCAAAGAAGCTACTCCCGATGGGCTAAAAAACAATACCATATCAAACTTTTCAATATTAAACTGCTTTAGGTTTACCGCCACTGTTTTATACATCACTCCTTCTGCATAAGCAAAGCCATTGGCTTTCATAAAAGAAGGAATTTCATCTTTTCTGGATTCTGCGCAGATATATAAAAAATCAGTAGTGTCTTTATGTTTAAAAAGCAAATTGCGCAACTCTTTATTGTTGTTTTGTGACTCACCGTAAAACACTTTGCGTTTGCGGTATTGAGTATATTTTTGCAGGTACAAAGCAATAGCTTCGGAGGTGCAAAAGAACTTGGTTTCTTGGCTCATTTTCACTCTCAATTCTTCACAAATTCTAAAGAAATGATCAATAGCATTTCTGCTTGTAAATATGATGCCGTTAAAGTCGTTTAAAGTAATTCTTTGCTTGCGAAATTCTCTTCCCGGCACACCTTCAACTTGTATAAATGGTTGAAAGTCTATGTTTACTTTATAGCGCTCAGCAAGGTCAAAATATGGCGATTTTAAACCTTCGGGTTGCGGTTGAGAAATGAGTATATTTTTGAGTTTTGTTTTTGGAGTTTTAGAAAGAAAATCTTCGTAGTTTCTTTCTCCTACCTTTTGAGGAATGATAGGTTTGTTCTGAACCTTTACAGGTTTTTCTTCTTTTGCAGGTTGAGGTGGTTTTGGAGTCTTTTTAGAAGAAGCAGCAGCGCTTGTTGAAGTCTGCTTTACAGCTGTCTTTCCCTTTAGCAAAGCGCTGCTGCTGTCAGATTTTACCTGGTTGCTCAGGCGCTTTTTTTTTCAGCCTTTTTAGCAGGAGCTGCTTTTTTAGCTACCGCTTTTTTAGCAGGAGCTGCTTTTTTAGCAGGAGCTGCTTTTTTAGCTACCGCTTTTTTAGCAGGAGCCGCTTTTTTAGCTACCGCCTTTTTAGCAGGAGCCGCTTTTTTAGCTACCGCCTTTTTAGCAGGAGCTGCTTTTTTAGCTACCGCTTTTTTAGCAGGAGCTGCTTTTTTAGCTGCTGCCTTTTTAGGCGCTGCTTTTTTTGCAGCTGCTTTTTTAGGCGCTGCTTTTTTTGCTGTTGGTTTTGTTGCCATAACTAGGAAACAATTTTGGTTAACAATTTAATTAGAAGTAGCACCATTGCCGCTTCACTAATACAAACATAGATAAAAAAGTATTTGATGTTACTTGCAGTAAATTTTATAGATGTTGATAACCCTCTAATAATAAGCATTACAACACCTATCAACAAAAGTATGCAAGCAATACCAAAGGCGAAAACAAAATATTTTTTGTTGCCTGCAAACATAAACAACACAACCGGAAGCATTGTAATTCCTAATACTTGCAAGGTTTTGTAGAAATGAAATTTGTAAAGAGATAATATTTCTTTAAGAGGAAAAGTGAATGAAAGAAGGTTGAATAAAAATGACTTCAAGAACAAAAATGATGTGAATAAAATAACAAGTAGAACAGTTGTAATTGATGCTTGTGATGCATGAGATGGAAAAAAATATTGCGCTGAAAATTGAATAAAGAACACGCTGCATAGAACAAAATTTGCAGTGAGTAAAAATGATGCAACTGAAAAAGAATCTGTTTGTGTTCTATAAATTTGCATCGCTCTATTACTACTTGAAATAGAATATATCAACTCATCGAAGTCGTTGCTGTACGCCAATCTTAGGTATGTAAGCAAAAGTAATAGCAACATAATTATTGCAAACATTCCAAGGTTATTTTCTGTTATTCGCTTCTGTTGAATATTAAAAAGTGAAGGCGAATTTTTTCTTGCCCAACTAAAAATATTATCTGCAAAATTTGTGTGTGCAACAAGTGATGCAGAATCATTTTTTATTTTCTCTTGTACTAAAATTTTATTCAATGAATCTCGCATTACAATTTGCAGTGAATCCGGTTCGCTAAAAGTTGAATCGGCTGAAATGCTTGTGCTATCAAGCTGTGCAAGAAGTTGAAACGAAAATAGAATAGTAAGAAAAGAAGTAAGGATTGTTTTCACTAAAAGTTATCTGCTGCAAATATTCATCAAAAATAATTGGTATAACCAAAATGTATTTTGCTGTTTTTAAAACTTACTTTCTCATTGTGCTTTTGCCCGAGCGCGTATGTGATTCCAAAAACGCCAATCTTAGTTTCTAAAGAAACGCCTGCACCAAATCCAAATGGAAAATCTATTTTATTACTCGCTGCTTGTTGCACAACACCTACATTAAAGAAAGTAAAGAAGAAAGCATTTTTTGAGAGTAAGTATCTATACTCTAAGTTAGCAATTCCATAGTATGGCGTAATGATTGATTCTTCTGTAAAGCCGCGTAGCGTATTCATTCCACCGATTCTGTATTTTTCATTTTCAAAAACCAATGCACTATAAAAGTACTTTGCTTTAAGCGAAGTGAGTATGGTCATGCGCTTATGAATTTTCCAAAATTTATCGAGCGAAAGCCATAACGAAAATTGAAAATTTTGTTTGCCGATACTATCATATAAATAGGAAAAAGTTTCTCCGCGTTTTTCATCCATTAAATTATTGATAAGCGAATTTCGCTTCACAGATTTTGCGCCCACTGAGCCGCCTGCTGTTAGTTGCCATCCGGTAGTTGGATTGAAGCGATAATTCAAATTCATAAAATAGTATTCGAGCGCAAACTCATTGCTCTTTATATCTAGCGCATTCGGCAATGTTTGATTTTGTTTTATGAAAGTAGTATCCACTTTAAGCACAATCGTGTTCTTTTGTTTCAGCGATGCTTTTAAATAATTCATGCCCGAAAATTGGTAGCACACTCCATAGTTTCCGTCTAAATCTAACCAAGCAGTGTCGCGCTTAAAAAGCTCAAAACGAACATCAACGCCTAAGGGCAAGCCAAATAAATATGGCACGGCAATCATTGTTTTAAGTACTTGCGTTTTAGGCATGGTTTTGTTCCATTCTAAGTTTAGCTGCTCACCAAAACCAAGCATGCCATAAAGATTTATTTTTGCCTCTCCGGTTATTAAAACTTTTTGTCCCGCACCACCCGGAAGTATTCCGAGAAAGGCATTAAAAACACTTGCCTTTTTATCCTTAATGTTTAATTCAACTTTTGCCTTTTCTTTATCGAACCAAACTGTGTGTGGGTGTGTAATCTCTATAAACGGTAAGGCATTCAGTCGTTGTTCAATTGATTTTATTTTGCTTTCGTCATACGGCTTGTTGCGTTTAATTCCCAAGTAAGCACTTAGAAATTTCTTCTTCACTTTTACCTTTTGTGGTATAGATAAAGTGTCGAATAAAAAGAGTTCGTGCTTTTCTATATTGATGTTTGCAGAAGCAGGATTTATTTTAAAGCTATCTAAAAAAACTTCTGCAAATGGATAGCCTTTGTTTTCTGCATTAGTGAGAATCTTTTGCTGTACAATATTGATTTCTTTTGGAGTTAAAACACTTTTCTTTCGGTTTAGTTTTTGTTTTGTGCCACTCAAAAAAGTATTTTCAATATTTGAGTTTTTAAGCTGGAAACCATTAAGCTTTTCACCAATAAAAAATTGTGCAAAGCAGTTGTTGCTATCGCAGTAAAATGTATCTAACGAAGCAGCAGCAAAACCTGCTGATTGAATTTTATTGAGTAACTTTTTTGTGTTGTTGAAAGCTTCAGCACTATCTTTTACAGAAGAAGAAATTTTGAAATTAGTGGAATTAAAGCCTGCGTTTGTATCAGTAAATGTGGTGTTTAGTTTTATGCTACTTTGCGCAAATATAATTTGCGAAACGAATACACAACAAGCTAAAAACAGCGCTTTCACTTCAAATCGAAAATATGATAAAATTAAGAGATTGAAACAAACTACTTTTTAATTTTGTAGCATGGCAGGCATTTATATTCACATTCCTTTTTGTAAGCAAGCCTGTAGTTATTGCAATTTTTATTTTACCACTTCGCCAAAACTAAAGGGCGATTTTGTAGAAGCGCTACTGCGCGAAATTGAATTGCAGAAGCATTTTTTTAGTGGTGAAGAAATAGAAACAATTTACTTTGGAGGAGGCACGCCAACTCGGCTTGGCGCAAACGATCTGCTAAGAATTTCAGAATCTATTTTCAAAAACTTTTCTTGTAACATTTCTGAGTTTACCATAGAAGCAAATCCTGATGATTTAACCGAACGAAAGTTGAAAGAACTTTCTGCATTGAGAGAATTTGGTTTTAATCGTTTTAGTATTGGCGTGCAATCTTTTTCGGAAGAAGATTTGCGCTACATGAACCGTGCGCACTCTGCGCAGGAAGCACTTAGCTCAATTAAACGAACACAAGATTTTGGTTTTGAACTGCTCACCATAGATTTAATTTATGGCACACCAACACTTCAAGATTCACAGTGGCTAAAAAATTTGGAAATAGTGAAGAATTTGCAGGTGCCACATTTTTCAAGTTATGCACTCACGGTAGAAGATGGAACTTCACTTGCGCAGAAAATTAAGAAACAAAAATCGCTGCCGATTGATGAAGAAAAAGCTACTGCGCAATTTGATATATTGATGAATTTTGCAGCAGAAAATAATTTTGAACACTACGAAATTTCAAACTACGCCAAACCAGGCAAGAAAGCTGTTCACAATACAAATTATTGGTTAGGCAAAAGCTATCTTGGTTTGGGCCCTTCGGCACATTCATTTAAAGAGTTAGAGCGCAGTTGGAATAAGCCAAATTTACGAGCTTATATTTCAAACTTAAAGAATGGCTTGCTAAGTAATGAAAGTGAAAATCTTACGCCTATTCAACATGCGAATGAATATATTATGACTTCGCTAAGAACTGCACTGGGTTTAGATTTGAACAATTCTCTTGTTCAAAAATTTAGAATAAGTTTGGTAGAAAAACTTCAAGCTGTAAATGCTGAGTTTTATTCTTTCGATAAAGAAATTATTACACTCACCAACAAAGGAAAACATTTTGCTGATGCCGTAGCTTTGGCACTTTGGTTAGAATAATACTAAGCTAAATTTTTCAGCCAGTAATTGATGTTTGCTAACTTCCAAACCAATTTAGAATTGGAATAATTTCCACTTTTGTATTCATCTATCAAATGCTTTGCATTGGCGGAATTTAAAATTTCTAAAGCATCAAAATTATCTTCTAATAAAAAACGGAGCGGGCCATTCAGCCATTCAGCTTCGCCAGCAGTTACAAAACCTTTTTTATCTTTTCGTTCGTAAACAGCCGTAGGTAAAATATCTTTTAAACCTTCACGCAAAAGATATTTCGTTTCTGCCTGTGGGCTAATCCTATCTTCTGTTTGTAACGAAAAAGCAAACTCAACTAAGCGATGATCTAAAAACGGAACTCTACTCTCGATAGAATAAGCCATAGAGTTGCGGTCTTCGTTGTGCAAAATTGTTTGCAACGTAGTAGTGAATATTAAGTGATAAAGAAAGTTGTTGAACTTGTTGCCGGTTTTTGTTTCTAACTCAATATTTACTGTGCCTGTTATTGCTTTTGTTTTCAGTGATTCTAACCGGTATATTTCTTCTTCGTTTTTAAATGCAGCAACAAAAGATTTCAAGAAGAAATTCAAATTCTTTTTAGTTGAAAATTGTTCGCGCTGTGCAAGGTTTTGCAATAGTGAAATAGCGCTAAACAAGCTGCCGGACTTAATTTTACTACCAATTATTCTGTAGAATGAATGTAAGTAACCGCCTAAATATTCATCGCTTCCTTGCCCATCGAGCACTACTTTTACACCTTGTGAAGCAGCAAGTTTCATTAAAAGATTTTGGCTAATAAATGAAGATTCAATCATTGGAGCATCGGCACTAAATGCAGCGCGCTCAAAAGTGTCTTTTACATCGTTGTGCGAAGGGGATAGATAATACGGTTTTATGTTGGGATATTTTTTCACTACCTCGCGAATAAACGGTCGCTCATCTACTTTTCCTGCTCCTTCAAAAAAGATAGAGAACGATTGAATTTCTGACTCGGGAAAAACGGTTGAATATGCAGACGCAATAGCGGAACTGTCTAATCCGCCACTCAGGCAAATTCCATTTTTTACATCGCTGCGCGAATGGAGTTTTATGGAATCGGAAAATAGCTGTTGAAATGTAGCTTTCTTTTCCTCAAAAGTAGTTGTGTTGCGCTGGTTTAGGTTTACATCCCAATAAGAATAAATAGAAACTTTTCCGTTAGAAAGAACAAGATTGTGTGCCGGTAATAATTGATGCAAATGCTTGTAGAAAGTTTCACTTTTATAGCAAACAATATTTATAGCAATCAATCTTTTTATCTGCTCGTTATTTATTTCGGAATTAAAAAAATCGAGGGCTTTAAACGCTTTGTATTCCGAAGCAAAATAGAAACCTGAAGCAGTATTGTAATAGTAAAATGGCTTAATGCCGAAACGGTCTCTGGAACAAAAAAGTTTTGAAGTTGTTTTATCCCACAAGGCAAATGCCCACATGCCTACAAAGTGCGTTACACATTGCTCTCCCCACTCTTTGTATGCTGCACAAATTACTTCTGTATCGCCATTGGTTCTAAACTGCCAGCCTTTTTTTTGCAGTTCATTTCTAAGCTCTAAGTAATTGTAAACTTCTCCGTTAAACACAATCACAACATCTAAATATTCAAATGGTTGATTGGCAGTTTCGTGCAAATCAATTATAGAAAGGCGATTGTGCCCAAGCGTAACATTTTCACTTTGCCAAACCGAAGAGTTGTCGGGTCCGCGATGTTGAATAGCTTTTAGCATCAACTGAATATTCTTCAACGCATTTTCCTTCGTGTTTTTGCTATCAATAAATCCGGCTATGCCACACATTTTATTTTAATGTTGTAAATTTACAAAGTAATATTTCGCGCAAGATAATTTTACAACTGCAAATGAAAATTTTTCTTTCAAATGATATTCCAAATAAAGCCATTGTTTATTACACGCTTCAACTTATAGCGTTTAATAAAGCAGAAAAATTTGTTTATGTAACAGAAAGAAATGGCTGCAATATAAGCGTGGGCATTGGATTAGAAAACACCATCTATTTATCGGAAAAGTTTTTTCAACATTTAAAAGAAAAGAAAACAGATTCTAAATTTCATTTGAATAGTAGTGGAAGAATAGTATTGCCCAATAGCACTTCAACCGATTATTTAAGCACTATTTTTTACTATGTAAACTGTGTGCAGGAGTATTTTGCAACGGAGCACGACCAACACGAAAGATATATTTCTGCTAATGCCGCACAAGCAAAATTTGGAATTAAGCAAAATTTTGTGCAACTTTTAATTGATGAGTTTTGCGAAACAGTAAACGAGTTAAAGTACTTAAAAAATAAGAAAAGACCATCGGGATTTTTACTTACGCACGATATAGATTTCGTGTATAAATCTAAAAACGAAGATGGAATGTTTGCACTTAAAAACAGAAGATGGGCAGCAATTCCGAAGTTATTGTTCAATCATTATGTCGGCACGCCCGATTGGCTTAATATGCACAAAATTGTAGCTATCGAAAAAAGATTTGACTTTACTTCAAACTTCTTTTGGTTAGTGAAGAAAGACAAGCAAAACAGCGATTACAGATTTGATAGTTTGGATATTCAAAAGCAACTGCAAATTATTGCCAGAAGCGGAGGAACAAACAATTTGCATAAAGCAATAGGCAACACTTCTTTTGATGAAGAATTAAAATGGTTTACTGAAAAGCCGGATGCAAACCGCTATCATTTTTTAAAATTTAAGGTGAACGATTTTAAGCGAATTGAAGAAGCAGAAATTAAGATTGATACCTCGCTTGGATTTTCAGATAAGTTTGGATTTAGAAACAGTTATGGCTTGCCATTTATGCCATTTGATATAGAAGAAAATCGCGTGCTAAATTTTATAGAAGTGCCTTTAAACATAATGGATAGAACGTTTTTTAATTTACGGCAAACACCGGAATTTTCTTTTAGTCAAGTAGAGCACTGGATGAAAGAAAATACAAACGATTGTATATTCACAATTAACTGGCACAACAATTTTTTTAGTGAACTTACTTATGCAGGTTACGAAAAATTCTACATCAAAATGCTGGAATATTTCAAAGCAAATAACATGAAATGCTACACCATGAAAGACCTAAAAGAGGAGTTTTTACAACCTGATTTTTTCACTATGCCAGAGCATTTATCTGCTGAGTGCTAATTGTAGATAATAAGCCGAAACCTATATTACTCCTTGTGTAGAAATTCTTGATAAAACAAACTTGTTTGGATTTAGGTTGTTGTTGTCTAACTTTTTCCAAACAAAACCAATGCCTTTATTCAGAACTACAAAATTTGCTTTAGCATAAATTTCTGCTTCGCGTTTACTCTGCTCATTAGTGTCGAAAAGCCAACTTCTTATTATGCTAATTCCTAAAGAAAACACACGGCTAATTGCGTGTTTTAAAATCTGTACTTTTTCTTCTTCCGTTAATGAATTATCAAAAGTGCTTTGAACAATATATGCTACTTTATTTGCGTGAGAATTGAGCACAATTAGCGCAACGAGTTTGTTACTTTTGTCATAAGCACCATAAGTGTGAACCTTGTAATAATTAGGATTGTCGTAAATTCTCCATTGCTGAAATTCTTTGTTTTGAAGAATGTAAAATAACTCATTGTCATTCACATTGCTATTTCGCAAAAGGCTTTCTACTTGGTCGGTTATTGCTTGATTTTCAACAAGTGTGTAAGCTGTTTTTATATTGGAAAGCGAACCAAATAAGTGTTTTAGTTTTGAAAATAAGCAAAGCCCTAAAATCTGAAATTTCTCTTTGAGTTTATTCTTGTTGTTTAGCGAAGAAAGGAATTGATAACTCTCCAAAACATGATTTACAATTAGCCCTTGCTGATGATCGAAAGGGACAGAAAATCCAACTTTTTCAAATGATTTCTTAGCTGAAGTATATCCCCAAATTGTTTGCACTCCGGCTTGCTTACATTGTTCAAATAAAAAATCGTAGATGTGGTTAAAAATACCTTGACCTCTGTAATCTGGATCAACTAAAGTGTCTTCACTTTTTCCGGTTAGTATTTTATCGTTATTTGCATTGGTAACAACGATTGGAATCACGCAGTTTGTACCAACTACTTTGTTGCCATCTTCGGCAATTACATAAATAGATTTGCCAAAAGCTCCGTTGTGAAACTCCCATAAAAATTGCTCCATACTGCGATTTTCTTGATACACGCGGTTATGAAAATTGTTGATGTTTTCATAATCATTTTCGTTTGCCAATCTATATTTTACCATGCTATTTTATTTTCGTTTATGAGTTGGTTGGGCATAACACACTCAATTTTATTTTCATAAATAAAAGCTAATATTTTTTTGTACTCATCTAAAAAAGAATGGTACTTGTAATTTGTGAAATAAGTATTGTGCCACAATAAAGAAAAATCACAATTCACGGAATTATTTTCGTAAAAATTGATGATGTTTTTTGCGGTTTCATTCCTTGCTATTTTCATGTATTTATGAAAAGTTCCGTCCATAAAATGTAGCGGTGCTTCAACAAAATCAAAAGGTTTATTATTTAAAACATCAAAAGGTTGAAATGCTTTTCCATAAGAATTTCTAAAGCCGTAATGCTCTGCAAAACCTAAGCTACAATCGAATGTGAGTGCGGAGTCTGAAACTTTTTTCCAATCGCTGTGCGATAAAAATTTTAGAAAATGATAGCGGTTAAAAGTGCTGTTGATGTTTCCTTTTTTTAGTTCTTCATCAATGCTCATGGTGGAGCAAGATTTGTGCAATCCGTTTACGAATTTTGAGTCATCTACCATTTTCAGCAAGTGGCGTTCCTGGTTTATATCGTAGTCGGCATTCTTTATTTCTTGCAGTCCTTTTCCTTTGTTTACAATCCAAAAAAAAGTAGATAGAATATCCTTTTCGCTATTTAGTTTAATTATCTGGTCTATGTTTTTCCAGTGTTGCTTATTGGTAAATTCCCACAAAATTAAGCTTAGAACAACACCGATTTTCATATTCTTCAAAGCCCAAAATCCATCTTGTAAAAATGAGCCGTAAATGGTATCAATATCGTGTGAAATAAAGAAAGTACTTTTCTTTTTACTCGGAGTAATATTCCATTTTAAGCACAGCGTATCAATTTCTTTTTGAACAAGATTTTGTTCGATGTTTTTTAAACGTGATTGATAAGAAGCTTCAAATTTAAAGCGTCCAAAGGAGTCTAATTGTTGTGCAGAAGGATTAAATTCTTGCATACAATTCACCATAAAAAAAATGGTAGCAATGGAATCTTTCTTTAAATCGTTTGTTGTGATTGTTGTGTTTGAAGCAAAGTGATTTTTGTCTAAACTTTTCTCTTTTATTTCATCATAAAATTTAATTGCAATCGGCTCAGATTTTGGATGTTCGGTATCCCAAATTATATCGCCATGTTCAGCCGCATCAACAAATTGAAATTGCTGGTTTACATTTTTCTCTATCAGCTTTAGCACATAGCGCGTAATAGAATAGTAATTGGAGTTTGGTTGAATAAATACTTTCATTGTTGCCGATGCACTTCTAAAATTTAATGCACAATCTAAGTTCAAATTTAGCCAAGCCGATTTCAATGCCAAACTTTTACAAAATTATTGAAATGGCTAATACAATTTATAGGTTTGCTTTATGGCTTTTACAGTAGAAAAAATTTCGTTGGAGAAAATAAATTTACTTTCTCCCCTCATGCGCGATTATTTGTTTTCGCCTAACAGCGTTAAGCAACTCTTTTCTGCACCTTTTGAAGAAAATTTTATACCCCAAATAATTGAGAAAAAGCAAACACAAAAGCTCGATAGATTGTACTTATCAAACGCACTTTTGCAGCAAGCAAAGAGAAGAAAAACCACAGTAAAAACTTTAGAAAATATTGAACTGCTAAAGCAAGAAAATACGTTTACAATTACTTGTGCACATCAGCCAACATTACTGCTTCATCCGGCATATTATTTCCATAAAATTTGTTCAACTATTGCGCTTGCAAAACAACTTTCTGCAACTTTCAATACCTATAATTTTGTTCCTGTATTTTGGATTGGAAGCGAAGACCACGATGTGGAAGAACTTTGTAACGCAACACTTTCGGGCAGTAATGTAAGTTGGCAAACTTTGCAAACCGGAGCGGTAGGACGATTTTTGTTAGACGAAGGTTTTAAGCAAATTTTGAGTGATTTTAAAATTGCAAAGCCAGATTTAGAAATTCATTCGCTATTCAGTGAAGCATTAGAAAACACAAAGAACTTTGGAGAGTTTACAGCTTATGTTGTACAAGAATTGTTTAGCAATTATGGCTTAGTTGTTTTAAACCAAGATGATGCTAAATTAAAGCAACATTTTGCACCAATTATTGAAGATGAAATTTTAAACTCCAGAGCCGAAAAAGTGTTGCAGCCTACTGTAAATTATTTAGAGCAAAACTATAAAGTGCAAGCAGCAATAAGGCCTATAAACTTTTTTTATTTAGGAGGAAATTTTAGAGAAAGAATTGTAAAGCAAAGCGAGAATGAGTTTGCGGTATTAAATACCGACATGAAATTTTCAACCGAAGAAATGAAAAATGAAATTGCTGCCAACCCTAAAAAGTTTAGTGGAAATGTTTTTTATCGCACGCTGTTGCAAGAAAGTATTTTGCCTAATGTGGCGTTTGTGGGTGGTGGCGCAGAAAGTAGCTATTGGTTGGAGCAAAAACCATTGTTTGAATATTTCAATATTCCTTTTCCAATGATTGTTCACAGAACACCTGTGGTGGTTTTGCCACAAAGTATTTCAAGGAAAATAGAAAAATTGAATCTTAAAATTGAATCTGTTTTTACTCAACAAGATGAGTTTGTAAAAAACTATTTAACGGAAAATTTTGGCGATGAAATTTCGCTTTCACAAACCGTTGGTGAAATTGAAAGTTTATATAGTTCAGTAGAAGAAAAGCTTGCTGCCATTGATTCAACATTAAGTTCGAGTGTGCGAGCAGAAAAGCAAAAAACACTTGCGGGAATTACACAGTTAGAAACTAAAGCGATGCGCGCATTAAAACGCAGAAGCGAAACCGCAGTTGAGCAATTAAAATCTGTTTACGAAACTTTTTTTGTGAATGGTGCATTACAAGAACGCAAGGTGAATTTTTTTGAATTGCCGGATGCAAAAGGGTTGATTGATGAAGAGATTGCACAATGCCACGCATTTGAAAAATGTGTGTTAGTGGTGTCGCATAAATTTTAGCAAACAATACTAAAACAAAAACGCCCCCACATTTAGCAGAGGCGTTTTTAAAAGCAAACAAGCAAGCGATTATTTATTTACTTTATCGCTTAGTTGTTTTCCGGCTTTGAAACGTACAACTGTTTTAGCCTTGATTTTAATTTCTTTTCCAGTGCGTGGGTTACGGCCTTTACGAGCAGCACGTTTGCTGGTAGAGAAAGTTCCGAAACCAACTAAAGTAACGCGGTCGCCTTTTTTCAAAGAACCTTCGATACCTGATAATACTGCATCTAAAGCTTCACCAGCTTGTGCTTTTGTAACTCCGGCTGCTGCCGCGATTTTGTCGATTAAATCTCCTTTGTTCATTTTTTTAAGATTTTAATTTTGGTAAATAAATACTGTTGTGAAGCCAAATGAAGCAAGGCGCAGCAAGGTTTGCAAGTCCTTTATGAACCAAAGATGTTGATAACTCTACGTTTTATTGAGAAATCGTTTTTTGTGTTTAGTAACATATTGATTATCAAATAGTTGAAAAACAACACTATTTCCTGCTACATTATTTTTTGTTGATATTTAGAGGCTGTAAGCCTTATGTAGTAACACTTTTAAGGTATTTTTATTTATGGAGCAAGCCTTTGTATCAACCAATTTTCTTGATGTTTGGTATATGTTATTCTGTCGTGAATTCGGTTTGCCCCACCTTGCCAAAATTCAAAATAAGCAGGCACAAGTAAATATCCACCCCAATTTTGCGGACGTTTTATTTCACTACTTTCTTTAGCTTTATTAAATGCAAGTTCTAATTCTTCTCTCGATTTTACTACACAACTTTGTTTAGAAATTATTGCACCAATTCGGCTCTCTAAAGGGCGGGAATTAAAATAGTTTTCCGATTCGCTTTCGGCAATTTTTTTTAGTGTTCCTTCTACTCTAATTTGTCTTTCCAAAACATCCCAAAAAAACAGTAATGCAGCTTGTGGATTAGCAGTAATTTCACTCCCTTTCCTGCTTAAATAATTTGTGAAAAATACAAACCCTTTTTCATCAACTTCTTTTAGCAAAACTATTCTGGCAGAAGGCTTTCCGTTTGCTGTGGCAGTTGCCAAAGTCATGGCATTAGGCTCTTTTATAGCACTTTGTTGGGCTTCTTTAAACCAAGCAACAAATTGCTCGGTGGGGTTTTCGTTCACATCGCCTTCGCTCAAATGGTTTTTAATATAGTTTTTTCTTAAATCGTGTAAATCCATAGTGGTAAAACTTTAAATTTATTTCTTGGCTCAAAGGTATTTTTTATATAAACGATATTGCTGTTACTTTGAGAAAGGGTTTTAAAATAGTAGAATAAAAATCAAAAAAATACTTTAATGTAAATTTAATGAAGGAATTATTAAAAATATAAGAGGTCTTTATATTGTAAAATCTCAGTTTTCTACAAAACGTAAATTGTTAATGTGGAAAAAGCATTTGTATCACAAAGGCTTTTCAATAGGTTTGCGCTTTCATATTACATAATTATGCCTTTGAAGAAATACTACTACGCCCTTATATTTTCTATTGTTTCAACTTGTTTATTTGCCCAAACGGCTACCGTAAAAGGCATTGTGCGCGATGCTTCCACCAAAGAGTTGTTAGTAGGAGTTTCGGTTTATACTTCGCCCACAAATGCTACAACCACAAGTGTTGCAGGCGCTTATGAACTCACCATTCCGGCAGGAAAAACAAACTTAATTTTTACTTATATCGGCTATGCAAACGATACAGTAAAATTGAATTTGAAAGATGGTGAGCAAAAGACTCTCAATAAAAATCTTGGCTCAACCGATGTAGAATTAAACACGGTGGTGGTGAGTACAAGTAAGTACGGAAAAAAGATTCAAAAAGAAACGGTAACAATGGACGTTTTAAAGCCGCGCTTTGTTGAAACTAATAATATTACCAACGCTTTGCAGGCGGTGAGCAGAACACCCGGCATTACTGTGATGGACGGTTCTATTTCCATAAGAGGTGGTAGCGGTTATGCTTACGGTAGCGGCAGCCGAGTTCTTTTAGTTATTGATGATATGCCTTTGATGACTCCCGATCGTGGCGAAATTCGTTGGGAAATGGCACCAATGGAAAACATGAGCCAAATGGAAATTATTAAAGGAGCTTCAACCGTGCAATATGGTGCAGCCGCGCTAAATGGCGTTATTCACTTGCGCACAGCTTACCCAACCGATACGCCCGAAACCCGAATTCAACTTTATACCGAACAATACGATGTGAGCAACCGAGTGTTGAAAAAGGAATGGCAAAACAAACCGGAATTTGCATGGTGGAATAACAGGAAGAATTTAACCTATTTCCAAAAGCCACAACAAACGGGCGTTTCTTTTTTGCATAAACACCGCTTTGGGCAAATTGATTTTGTGATTAGCGGAAACCTGCATAATCAACAATCGCATTTAGATAGAGAATACGAGAATAGAACTCGCTTTACAACAAAACTAAAATACACACCAAAACAACTGAACGGAAGGCTCAGCTTGAGCTTAAACAGCACCATTATGTATCGCCACAATGGCTTTCAATTTTGGTGGAAAGATATAAAAACGCCTTATGTTTCGTCAGATGGTGTATCAATTGAAGAACGATATTTTTATGCGTTTCTTGACCCTTCGCTAACTTATATTGATAAAAAGCAAAACCAGCACCGCATTATGGGGCGTTGGTACTATTTCAATAACCTGAATTCCTCGTTGGGACCCAAAGCACAATTTGGAATGATTGATTATCAGTTCCGCCACGACTTTGGTTCTTTCGCCAAAATTATAGTTGGGTTAAATAATTTACACTATTCCAATTTAGATGGAACATTAGGAAATCACCAAGGAAACTATGGCGGAATTTATGTAACCGGAGATGTGAATTACAAAGGCTTGAGTGTGAATGCCGGTATTCGTTTGGAGTATTTTAATTTAGATAAGAAAACAGGCTTGGCGATGCTGCAATTCCAAAACATAAAAAAGAATGGCGACACAGTAAAAATAACTTTACCTGTTTTTAGAATTGGCTTAAACTATCAAATTAGAAAGTACAATTATCTTAGAGCGTCATTTGGAACAGCATACCGTTTTCCAAGTATTGCCGAGCGTTTTGTGAACTATGATATGGGGCAATTAAGAGTGAGGGAAAACCAAAATATCTTGCCGGAAAATGGCTACACTTTTGAATTAGGCTACAAGCGAAGCTTCAATATTTCTAACTGGCGCGGCTATGCAGATGCCGTAGTTTTTTGGAATGAATTTTCGCAGATGATAGAATTTCAAAACACAGAAATTGGTGTTGAAAAAGGATCAGATGGAAAATATACAATGGTGGCAACTTTCCAATCGCAAAATGTTACCAGAGCAAGAATTTTTGGTTGGGAATTTGCTATTGTAGGCGAAGGAAAAATTGGTAGAAATGTGGATATGACTGCGCAACTTGGCTATACCTATGTTTACCCGTTGAGCTTAGATGCCGATGGAGCTAAAAAGGATATTGGATTTACTTTAGATCGCGCTTTCGGAACTTTCTATCATCCCGATTCTATGAACAGAATGATAATGCTGAAATACCGAAATCGTCACGTTTTTAAAGCCGATATTGATATTTTGTTTTTTAAGCATTACCGCTTTGGAACTTCGCTCCAATATTACAGCTATATGGATAATGTAGATGCTATTTTTGAAATTGCCATACCGGGTTTGGGCGATTACAGACAAAAGCATTTATACAAAGGCGATTTTATTTGGGACCTGCGTTTGGGCTTCGATTTAAACAAACATGTTTCATTTAATTTTATTGCGCGGAATGTACTCAATCGTTTTTACCAGTTGCGCCCTGCACGACCAAACCAACCGCGAACGTTTAATTTTGCGCTAAATTTTAAGTTTTAGAAGTGGACATCTTTTTGGTGCTTCACCCAAAAGGTAAAGTTTCTTTTGTGGTTGGAACATATAAAAAGTTGCCTTGCAAGTAGAAACACTATAGGGTAAAGTTCTGCTCTTATTTAATCCATATTATGCAATAGATTCTTTGCTACGATAAGTACTACTTTATATCTGCTTTAACTGCCCAAAACCATAATTCATTATGCTTTTTTATCGCATTTTTGCAGCTTATTTTGTATTATTTCATCTCGTTTAAATTTTTATTGCGTAATTTGGGTTTAACAAATTTCCTTTTGTTTTTAGAAAAATTATGTTATATCTTCACCAAACCATTTACTCACCGCATGCCCAAGCGGGCTGCTCTAAAAACCTGTGTTATGAAAAACAAACTACAATCATTAAAAAATGTTAATGATTGGGGGGGTAAATCCTACCCGTCAATTTTCATTTCTTCTCGTTTCAACCATTGCTAAATGCTTAATTTCTGGTAATAAATATAACGGTAAAATATTTTTGAAATGATAAAAGCAATAGCGCAGATAATCATCTGTGCTATTGCTTTTTATCAACAAGCAATAGCGCAGATAATAATTTCTAACGCTGAGTTGGAGGGTGTTCCTTGTGGAGCCTCTGGCGGAGGATCGGTAGATTCTATGCTTACATCTTCTTATTGTCCAATATCAGGTTTTTATCTTTGCGAAGGCTATGTAGGGCTATACAATACTGGTTTAGATAATGATGATGTATATCCGAATTTCCCAAAGCAAGGAAACACATATGCAACCCTTGCTGAACGTAACATGACAACATGGCGGGGGTCTATTTCTACTCGGTTATCTTGTTACATTCGAGTTGGCGTGAAGTATAGTATGACATTATGGGCAGCAAATCTATTTTATGAAGGAGGTAAGGTAGCTAAAAAAACTTTAGTTATATGGGGAAATGCCGATAGTTGCTCCCGCATTGAAAAACTTTGGGAAAGTGGGCAAATAGATACGGGCTGGCACCAATACGCTGCTATACTTACGCCTAAATTGCAAGATTATGAATACATACATTTTAGGATTGGGCTAAGTGATTCGAACAGCTATTTTCTTAGCTTAGATTCCCTCAGCGATATATATCCATTTAATGGTAATGATGTTACTACCACTATACAAGATACTGCCTTTACTAAAGCAAACAGCACTTGTATAAAGCTAAATGC
>MKTC01000022.1 GCA_001897535.1 Bacteroidetes bacterium 37-13
CAATTCCAGAAATACTTCTTCGCCCAATAGCTGTCTTGTTCTTGATATGGTGGAATGCCAAGGCAACTCTTCATTCAAGTCGTAACCTAAAAACAATCGCACATCTAAGCAGTTGCTGCAATAGCGAAGCAAAGCTCTGTCGCTGTTGATATTGTTCAAATAGCCAACTAATAATATCTTAAAGAAAACTACCGGATCAATGCTTTCCGGTACTTCGACTCCATAATATTTTGCCGTGGCTTTATAGAGAAAATGAAGATCGAGCTGTTGCTGTAGGCTGCGCTAAAAGTTATCTTCCGGCACTAATTTTTCTAAACTCGTATCGTAAAATAGTTGCGGCTCAAAGCGTTTGCGTCCTTGCATACCATTAATACCAAAACACAGCTTTGGTAAGGGCGTTTGTCTCTTGAAGTTTTCCACAGTATCTTAGTTGTGCAACAGGGACATCGGTTTGGCAATATGGCGGGTGATGGATTTCTATTGGACATTTGTGCTAAATTTGAACAGTGTGCTTCGTATGAACTTTAGTGCTGAAAAGCCCCCACTACGCAAAACCGCAAAACGTATAGCCAATGGTAGGACGACACTCCGAACATTGAACAGACGACCAAAACTTAAACAGAAAGCAAACCATTTTGACAATTATACAACGAGTAAGCCTACACTCATTGCCTACCCTTCTGTATTTTTTATTTTTTCCACCACACTTTTTTTAATTCAAATAAGCGAAGCGATTCACGAACACCTCTGAAAGAAAAATTAGCCAAAGTGAGTAATTTTATTCCCATCTCACAAGATTGAGTAAACAGTAAATTAAAACTTTTTTTGAATTTTATTTGCCCAATAAAAAATTAGTTTCTATTTTTGCGAGTGAATACTAACTAACATAAAAATAAATTAGACAAGTATGCAAGAATTTACAGACAGACAAATAGAAATAATGGAAGCGGCTACCAACCGTATTTCAAAATATGGTATTCAGAATTTGACCATCAAAACATTGGCAGAGGATATAGGTTTGTCCGAGCCTGCATTGTACAGACATTTCAAAAGCAAAAATGAAATTTTATTGAGCTTGCTGGAATATTTTAAAAAAGAAATGAAAAATCGTATTCAGTCTATTTCATTTAAACCGACTGATACAAGTGCTGATGAATTAAGAGCAATTTTTAATTCCCAGCTACAAACTTTTACAAACAAACCGGCAATAGTGAGTGTTATTTTTGCAGAAAGCATTTTCCATTTTGATGAAAGTTTGAGTAATAAAGTAGCTGAAATTATGGATATGATGCAAGATTATGTTTCTAAAAACATCAAACAAGGGCAAGAAAAAGGTCAATACAATAAATTGATTGGAGCTTCTACCTTGACCACCATAATTATTGGAGGAATGAGAATGACCGTGCTGAAATGGAAATTATCAGGACATAAATCAAATCTTGTCAAGGACGGGAAAACGGTCTTAGATGGAATATTGAAAATGATTGAAAAAAATTAAAAATTACGAATTAAAAATTAGAAATATGAAGAAAGTTTTTGTTTTAGGAATTAGCATTTTGTTTTTGTGGAGTTGTAATAATACCACCGAAAAATCAACGGAAAAGCAGGCAACAGAAAACCACGAAGAACATCAACACGATGAAAGTTCTGAAGCTATTGAACTCAACAATGGGGAGAAATGGTTGGTGAATGAAGAAATGAAGCCATTTGTGATGAAAGGCGAAGAATTGGTAAATTCTTATATCCAGAATAATCAGACAGATTATAAAACATTAGCTCAACAGGTAAAAGACCAAAACAGCCAGCTCATAAAAAGCTGCACAATGGACGGAAAAAGCCACGATGAACTACATAAATGGCTGCACCCACATCTTGAAATTGTGAAAGCATTAGAAGATGAAGCAGATGCTTCAAAAGCAAATGAAATTGTTTTGCAACTACAACATTCATATCAGCAATATCATCATTATTTTAATTGAAAATTGTAATTTTGTATCCATGAAGCGTACCATTGCCATATTCTTTTTATTCACCTTTCTTTCTGCAAACACCATGTTTGGAGAGGTGATAAAATTGCCGGCATTGATACAACATTATTTGGAGCATGAGGACTTGCAAGGCGATATTTCTTTCATTAATTTTTTAAAAGAACACTATACCAATCCAAGCTCTCATCCCGATATTCCGCATCACCATCACGATAATCTTCCTTTAAAAACACTCACAGCTCATTCAACATCGCTTGTAGTACCTATTCCAACTTTTAATGTAGTTAGTACAGCTTTTATTGAAAGTATTCAATCTGCAATTCCTCTTTATCAGGAAGGGAATTTTATCAATAACTATCTCAGTCAAATCTGGCAACCACCCCGCTTGGGTTAATCATTTTTTATTGAAGGAGGCTAATATGCCTTTCTATTGTTGCGCCTGAATTTCGGGCAAGTTTCAAAATTTAATTTAATGATTAATCCAAAAGTATGCTTAATAAAATCATTGAGTTTTCCGTAAGGAATAAACTCATCATAGGGCTGTTTACGGCTGCCCTTATCATCTTTGGTGTGTATGAAACCACCAAGCTGCCGATTGATGCCGTTCCCGATATTACCAATAATCAGGTTCAAGTCATCACCGTGGCTCCGGCTTTGGGGGCTACCGACATTGAACGATTGGTTACTTTTCCCATCGAACAAGCAAGCAGCAATATTGCCGGTATTCACGAAATCAGGAGCTTTTCCCGCTTTGGCTTGTCCTTAGTTACCATTGTTTTTGACGATAATATAGATGTGTATTGGGCAAGACAACAAGTAAGCGAAAGACTGCAATCCGTAAAAGATGAAATTCCTGATGGTGTCGGAACGCCCGAATTGGGGCCCATTTCTACCGGATTGGGTGAAATTTATCAGTATGTGGTTCGTGCAAAACCGGGTTTTGAAAATAAATATGATGTGACTGAACTACGCACGATTCAGGATTGGATTGTAAGAAGACAATTATTGGGGGTAAAAGGAGTGGCGGAAGTCAGCAGTTTTGGCGGCAAACTAAAGCAGTATGAAATAGCGGTGAATGCTCAAAAGTTACAATCCTTTAATCTCACTATCAATGATATTTTTCAGGCTTTGGAAAACAACAACCAAAACACAGGAGGTGCTTATATTGAAAAAGGGCCGACTGTTTTATTTATCCGAAGTGAGGGCTTAATTGGAAACAAAGAAGACATTGAAAACATAGCCGTAAAATCTACTTCAGATGGGATTCCTGTTTTGCTGAAAGATGTAGCTACATTGAATATCGGTTATGCTACTCGTTTTGGAGCAATGACCTATAACGATGAGGGCGAAGTAGCCGGGGCAGTGGTGATGATGCTGAAAGGTGCGAATAGTAATGATGTCATTAAAAATGTAAAAGAAAGAATTGCACTCATCGAAAAAACATTGCCGGAAGGTGTTGTCATTGAGCCGTTTTTAGATAGAACCAAAATGGTCAACAATGCCATCCATACCATCGAAACCAATTTGGCAGAAGGTGCATTGATAGTCATTTTTGTTTTGGTGCTGTTCTTAGGCAATTTAAGAGCCGGATTGTTGGTAGCATCTGTTATTCCTCTTTCTATGCTCTTTGCCATCATTATGATGAATGTTTTTGGCGTGAGCGGCAATTTGATGAGCTTGGGAGCTTTGGATTTCGGTTTGATTGTAGATGGTGCAGTGATTATTGTCGAAGCCGTTTTGCATCAGTTGCATCACGGTAAAAAATATGAAATCTTGCCCAAAATCAGTCAATCGGAAATGAACAAAGAAGTTCAAAGTTCAGCATCTAAAATGGTGAATAGTGCTGTATTCGGTCAAATAATTATTTTGATTGTTTACTTGCCTATTTTCAGTTTACAAGGTATCGAGGGTAAAATGTTTAAACCGATGGCGCAAACAGTTTCTTTTGCGTTGATTGGGGCTTTTATTCTTTCGCTCACTTATATCCCAATGATGAGTGCCTTGGTATTGAGTAAAAAACTGAAACACAAGCCCAATCTGTCGGACAGAGTGATGGATAAAGTTGCCAACGCACATCAAAGGTTATTGAAAAAGGTAATTCATTTTCCTAAAACAGTCATTGCTTCTGTAGCTGTACTTTTTGTAGTTGCAGTATTTATCCTTTCCAGATTGGGCGGTGAATTTATTCCCTCATTGGAAGAAGGTGATTTTGCAGTGGACACCAGAGTTTTAACCGGAAGTAATTTAAACACCACCATTGAATATACTCAAAAAGCCGCTCATATTTTGAAATCAGAATATCCGGAAGTGGAAAAAGTAGTTACAAAAATCGGAAGCGGAGAAGTGCCTACCGACCCTATGCCGATGGAAGCCAGCGATATGATGGTGATTTTAAAAAACAAAAAAGAATGGACTTCCGCTAAATCATTTCCCGAACTGGCAGAAAAGATGGGTAAATCTTTGGAGGCTGTACCCGGCATCAGCACAGGTTTTCAGTATCCGGTGCAAATGCGTTTTAATGAATTAATGACCGGTGCAAGACAAGATGTGGTTTGTAAGATTTTCGGAGAAGACTTGGATAGTCTCGCACACTACGCCACACAATTAGGCACTATCATCAAAACCGTAAAAGGTGCAGAGGATTTGTACATAGAACCTGTAACCGGAATGTCGCAGGTGGTAGTCAAGTACAACCGAGCCGAAATGGCACAGTTTGGACTGAATATTAAAGAGGTCAATAAAGTGGTGAACACTGCTTTTGCAGGACAAAGTTCAGGTAAGGTTTATGAAGGGGAAAAACGGTTTGATTTGGTCGTTCGGTTGGACGAAAAACAAAGAGAAAACCTGAATGACATTCGCAATCTGCTTGTACCAACGCCCAAAGGCACTCAAATACCTTTGTATCAAGTAGCGGAGGTGGACATCATCACCGGTCCGGCTCAAATACAGAGAGAAGATGCCAAACGAAGAATTGTCATCGGTTTTAATGTGCGGGGTAGAGATGTACAAAGCATCGTGAATGAATTGAGTAAAAAAGCAGAACAGCAACTACAATTTTCACCTGGGTATTACATCACTTATGGAGGAGCTTTTGAAAATTTAAATCAAGCAAAAGACCGCTTAATGATTGCCGTACCGGTATCCTTGGCTTTGATTTTCATATTGTTGTTTTTTGCGTTCCATTCCATTAAAGAAAGTTTATTGATTTATACTGCTATTCCGCTTTCTGCCATTGGTGGTATTTTTCTGCTGGCACTGCGAGGAATGCCTTTCAGCATCAGTGCCGGCATTGGATTTATTGCTTTGTTTGGCGTTGCAGTTTTAAATGGAATTGTGTTGATAGCAGAATTTAATCGCCTTAAAAAATCAGGAGAACAAGATTTAGAAAAAGTAGTTCTAAACGGCACAAAAACCAGATTACGACCGGTATTGATGACCGCCTTTGTGGCATCATTAGGTTTTTTACCAATGGCATTGAGTAAAGGTGCTGGAGCCGAAGTGCAAAAACCTTTGGCAACGGTGGTGATTGGCGGATTGTTGATTGCTACTTTCCTAACGCTGTTCGTTTTGCCTACCCTATTTATTCAGTTTGAAAAAATCAATTTCAAGAAAATTAAAATGTCTAAAAAATCAATTGCAACGCTCATTGTTTTGTTGTTCCAAATTCCACTTTTTGCACAAAATATTTCATTAGAGCAGGCTTTGGAAATGGCAGATAAAAACAATCTTTCCATCAAAAGCAATGAGCTGTTAGAAAGCTATCAGGATAAGAAGAAAGCATCTTATCTCAATATTCCGCAAACCAATCTCACAACAGAATTAGGTCAAATTAACACGGCTACATTTGATAATAAATTTGGGCTTACACAAAATATCAATTTTCCTACGGTTTACAGCAATCAAAAAAAAGTATTGGAACAGGAATGGCAAAAAGCAATTACTCAGACAAAGCTTTCCAAAATAGAAACAAGAAAATTGGTTACACAGGTTTTTTATCAGATTTTATTGTTAAATGAACAGAAGACTATTCTTAGCAGAACCGATACGCTCTATGCGGAATTTTTAGAAAAAAGCAAATTGCGGTTTGAAAAAGGGGCTGGAAATATCTTGGAAAAAACGACTGCCGAAATTCAATTTGAGAATATTTCCAATCAATTAAAATGGTTGGAAAGTGAAATTGACCTGGCGAAAATTCAGTTGCAATGGTTGTTACATTCAGATATTAAATACAACCCGATGGCAGCTGATTTTATCATTGATTTGGGGCTATTGACCAATGAAATTTTTATTGAAAATCATCCTATAATTCAACTGTCAAATCAAGAAATAGAACAATCAAAACTTCAGGTACGATTGGAAAAATCGAAACTTCTGCCCGATTTATCGCTTTCTTATTACAACCAAAGTTTTAGAGATATTGACGCACACCGTTATAATGTGGTTGCCATTGGCATTGGCATTCCCATTTTTGCAAGCGGACAAAAAGCCAACATAAAAGCCGAACAACAAAAAATTGCATTTTACGAAAACGAGCAACAGGTCAAAAAGGCACAGTTAGAAACGGAATATCGGTCGGCTTTGAATGCCTATCAAACCCAAAAATCCATTGTTGAGAATTTTCAAAACAAGCAACTGCCACAAGCGGAACAGATTTTCAAAACGGCAAAAGAGCAATTTGCCAATGGAGAAATCAACTATTTGGATTGGGTGCTTTTGAATAATCAGGCGGCACAAATTCAAACCAACTATTATCAGGCTGTAGCCCAGTTAAATCAAACAGTCATCACTATTCTTTATCTCATTTCAAAATAAAATAACAATGAAAAATATAATTATCGTTCTATTGAGTTTAGTTGTTTTTGGGTGTAAAAACAGCCAACAAGAACAAGAAAAACAGCCCAATTCAGTCAATGAAAATCTCATTTCATTGACCAAAGAGCAACTTCAAAATTTTCAATTAAGTACCACGGAGTTGCAAGAAAAAAATATCCATCACACGCTGAAACTGAATGGCACCATAGATGTGCCACCACAAAATTTAGTTTCTGTCAGCAGTGCTTTAGGAGGCAGGGTACAATCCACCAAACTATTGCCCGGGATGCATTTTAGAAAAGGCGAAATATTGGTCACATTAGAAGACAATCAATATATCCAGTTACAGCAAGATTATCTGACCACAAAAGCACAATTGCAAAATGCAAGAGAAGAATACAACCGCCAAAAAGAGCTTAATCAGAGCAAAGCAAGCAGTGATAAAGTTTTCCAACAAGCACAGGCAGATTATCGGATTTTGGAAGCTTCACTGGCTGCGTTGGAACAAAAACTACAACTCATTCATATCAATCCCAATCAGATAAGCGTCAATAATATCAAGCGAACATCTAATATTTACGCCCCTTTTGATGGATATGTAACCAAAGTAATGGTCAATATTGGTAAGTATGTGAGTCCCTCAGATGTGTTATTTGAATTGGTAGATCCAAGAGATATTCATTTGAATTTGAAAGTTTTTGAAAAAGATTGGGATAAAATTCAAATCGGAATGCCGGTGGTGAGTTACACCAATAACCAACCCGATAAAAAGTATTCCGGAAAAATTATTCTTATTGGTAAAAACATATCAGAAGACAGAGCTGTTGAGGTGCACGCCCATTTTGACAACTATGATGCTCGTTTAATTCCGGGAATGTATATGAATGCGGAAATCGAAATTCCTGAAACACAAAATTTAGCACTGCCCGATGAATGTATCGTTTCTTTTGAAGGGAAGCATTTCGTTTTTAAACAAAAAGATACTGCCAACTTTGAAATGATAGCGGTAGAAGTGGGAAGCAGCGGAGACGGTTTTACGGAAATCCTCAATGCCGATAATTTGAAAAACAGCAAAATCGTTCAACAAGGAGCCTATACCCTATTGATGGCGATGAAAAATAAGGGAGAAGAATAAGCAATAAATATTCAAGTAATTCATCTTAAAAATTCAAAATAATGAAAAAGTCAATTTTAAAAAAAGCTACGATTATGGTAATCGTTCTTTTGGTAGCTATCCAATTCTTTAAAACCAAAGAAAACAAAAGCATTCAGGTATCTGAAAACGCTATTACACAGCATTATGATGTGCCTGAAAATATTCAAAACATTTTAAAAACAAGTTGTTACGATTGTCATTCCAATAACACCAATTATCCTTGGTACAATAAAATTCAACCTATTAATTGGTGGTTGGCAGACCATATAAACGAAGGAAAAGAAGAGTTGAATTTTGATGAGTTCAACGCTTATTCCACCAAAAAGAAATTGCATAAATTAGATGAGGTAATTGAAACCATCAAAGACAACGAAATGCCATTGAAATCTTATACGATCATTCATAGCAATGCAAAGCTTTCTGATAGTGATAAACAAGAAATTGAGGCTTGGGTAAAAAAGATTAAAAGCGAAATTCAATAGCGTTCGATATTAATTCTAAGTCATGAAGTATAATTTCCCCAACCATTTGAAAGGACTTAATAATGATGAAGTACTTACTTCCCAAAAGCTATATGGCTATAACTCAATAAAAGCAAATCATAAAAATTCATGGTACATTCTGCTATTTGACATTCTAAAAGAACCCATGTTGTTATTGCTGATAGCCGTAACTATTATCTATGTGATTGTTGGCAATTATTCCGAAGCACTGTTTATGCTTGGGGCTATCATTGCCGTTTCCGGAATTTCTTTTTACCAGGATAATCGCAGTAAAAAAGCGTTGGAAGCATTAGAAAAACTGAATGAACCACTCAGTACGGTGATTAGAAATTCTAACGCAATACAAATACCTACGCACGAAATTGCAGTGGGTGATTTGTGCATTATTGAGGAAGGAAAAATGGTTAATGCCGATGGGAAAATTGTACACAGCAACGATTTTTCGGTGAATGAAGCATCACTTACCGGAGAAAGTTTTTCGGTTTTTAAAAATCCAGAAACAGACGACAATAAGGTTTACAGTGGCACTTTGGTAGTTTCCGGCTTGGCAGTGTTTGAAGTGGAAAATATCGGTGCGAAAACAAAACTCGGAAAGATCGGTCAGTCCATCCAAAACATTAAAGAAGAAATTTCGCCCTTGCAATTACAAATTACAAAGTTTGTGAAATGGATGGCAGTGATTGGTATTGCTGTTTTCTTAATGGTGTGGGCTTATAGCTTTTGGCAATCAAGAGATATTGTTCAAAGTTT
>MKTC01000023.1 GCA_001897535.1 Bacteroidetes bacterium 37-13
CTACCAACTTTTTCCTTTCTGTTGTTACCTTAAACTCACTGTTTTCTTCCAGTTCGTTTACAAAGGCGGAGGCATCTTCCAATACTTCCTTTTCTACCAAACTATCCATACTGGCATTAGCTTTAATGTAGGCGCTGTCCACTGCTTGGCGTTTGCCGCGTACCATCCCTTTTTCTACACATTTTGAAAGTATTTTACGAAACAGAGCAAGAAATACTTCTTCGCCCAAAAGTTGCCTTGTTCTTGATATGGTGGAATGCCAAGGCAACTCTTCATTCAAGTCGTAACCTAAAAACAAACGAACATCCAAGCAATTGCTGCAATAGCGAAGCAAAGCTCTGTCGCTGTTGATATTGTTCAAATAGCCAACTAATAATATCTTAAAGAAAACTACCGGATCAATGCTCTGCTGACCTTCTGTACCATAGTATTTTTTGGTTTCGGAATATAAAAACCCAAACTCTAATTCGCGATTTACTTTGCGGTAGAAATTGTCTTGAGGAACCAAGCCGTCTAAGCTGAGTTCGTAAAAGAGTTGCGGATTGAATTTTTTATGTCCCTGCATAGTGCAAAAATAGACATAATTAACTAACAATCAAATAGTTATGACATTTTTTGTATTCTAATTTTTATTTTACTTTTGAATCGTGCAACAGGCACATCGGTTTTGCAAAATGGCGGATTTAGTGCTAAATGTAACGGCAGTTCTTCGATTGAACTTTTGTAGAAAACTGAACATTTGTGCTTCGATTTCCGCCACTTCGCCAAGCTGCAAAACGTTATAGCCAATGGTAGGACGACCGTAACAACAAATAAAATATGGGACTGACCGACATAAAAAAAGAACTAAAAAAACTGGACAAGGACAAACTAATTGACCTTGTTGCCGATTTGTATAAAAAGAACAAATCAGTAAAAGAGTTTTTTGACTTTTATGTAAATCCAGACGAGAGAGAACTTTTTGAAAAGTATCGTGACAAAGTGTTTGAAGCGTTTTACCCTAAACGTGGTTACAACTACAAACTTAAGGACGGAAAACAAGCAATTAGCGACTTTAAAAAACTTGGGACATCGACAGACTTACTTGCTGACTTGATGTTATTTTACGTTGAGACAGGAGTAAAATTCACAAATGACTATGGAGACGTCAATGAAAGTTATTATAAAAGTCTGGCAACAACTTTTGTTGACAGCTTGACTTTAATGAGCAAAGAAAACCTTCTTGACAAATTTGAAGGCCGAGTGGTAAAAGTTGTTGACGACACGAGCGGGATTGGTTGGGGTTTTCACGACTATTTAGTTCAAGTTTGGATGGACTTTTATCCATCAGAAGACGAAGAAGATTATGAAGACGACAACAACGCAATAGAGGAAAAAGGAAAAATAATAAAACTGGACGGACAATGACGACTGAAAGAACCACTGGCTATAACAGGCGTTTGGCTCAATGGCGGTTGACGTGGTTAATTGAACATTCTGCCTCGCATCAACTTTTGTGGATTATTGAAAATTTTGTGCTCCGAAATCCGCCACTGCGCCAAGCGCCAAACCGTTACCACACATACTAAAAAGACAGTGCAGACAAAAAAGAACATACCATATTATTTGATAGCAGTAGGACTTTTCATCTTGCTGAAATTTGGCTTTACACTTGCTGACAATAACGACTTGACCTTTCTTCTCAAACCGACCGACAAACTCGTTGGACTTTTGACAGGTTCGCATTCTGTTTATCTTTCAGACAGCGGATATTTCCACGAGCATCTAAACATCATTATTGACAAATCTTGTTCGGGTTTCAACTTTTGGATTTTAAGTTTCCTACTATTTACTTATTTGACCGTAAAGCACTTTGACAGGACTTTAAGTAAAATCCTGACTATTCCGACTGCTTTAATTGGAGCTTATCTGCTGACCATATTTGTAAATACATCGCGAATTTTTGCTTCAATCCTTGTGCAGACTCAGACAAAAAGCATTTTTCTGAACCAACAATATATTATACACGAAGCTATTGGCATAACTACTAACCTGACATTCCTTATTTTGGCTTATGTACTAATAGAAAAATTAATAATCCATAAACGATACAATGCGAAATTTTCTTAATCCGAAATGGCTTTTTGTCATTAACACGCTACCGTTGGTCGTGCTGTTTTTTCTTTTCTTTGGTCAGTTCAATATCATTAAAACTTTATTGGATGAAAGCAGAATCCAACTTTGGAAATCTTTTGGTCTTTCATTAGGAGTTCTTGGATTACTGAATTTTGCATATGCGGTTTATTTGACTTTAAAGAAAAAGAATGTTTCTGTATGGTTTGGTTTAATAGCCCTACTTTGTTACATCCCTTTCATTTATCTCTATGGATACCGTTTAGATAGAATCATTCCTTTTTCTATCCCTCAATGGATGGTTTCGGGCAACATATTTTTATATGTTGGGACATTTCTAATGCCGACACTCGCCTATTCATTATTCGTTTTGGTTTCTCATTTTACACCTGAAAACAAAGAACACAAGGCTTGGGTAAACTTTTTAATTGCAATTGGAATTCCGATTGCCGGTTACTTATTTACTCAAATCATTCTTCCTTTATGGCAACCATTTGACAGGAATTTTAGCGTTCACGCAATGCTGATTCTTGTAATTACTGCTACTTTAGTTTTTCTCTTTTTCTTAATAAGGGGCGTTTTTATACTTGCGACCAAAAAAGCGGAAACTTGGCAGAAATACCAATTAGTATGGAAAATTCCAATTGTTATAGTGCTTCCATTAGTAGGATTATCAGTAAACAACGGACACCTGTTTAATAATTTTGGACCAAGTGAATCAGGAATTTTTGGAGATTTTAATAATGCTTGGTTTTATATTCTTGCCGTTGTTAATGGTATAATGGTTTGCTTACCCAACCTTGAAAACAAAATATACCGACTACTTGTATTCATCGGAAGAAGTATAACATTTGCATACACATTCTATTTTTTTTTAGTGTTTCTCCCTTTTTTACCTTTATCAGTAATTGCAATTATTGCAATCGGGACAGGATTTTTAATGCTAACACCTTTACTGCTTTTCGTTATTCACATCAACGAGCTTTCAAAGGATTTCACACATCTAAAAACTCTGTTTCCAAAGAAACTCATCATCGGAATTTCGTTATTGGGTTTTTGGGTAATTCCAGCATTTATCACAGTATCTTACCAGAAAGACAAAAGCGCTTTAAATGAAACACTATCTTATTTATACAGTCCTGACTACTCAAGGCAATATGATATTGATAAAGTTTCGCTTCAAAAAACGCTCAATGTTATAAAAAGCCATAAAGACCGCAGAGATAGCAGAGGGGGAATATTTGGCAATGGAATTCCCTATTTGTCATCGTATTTTAATTGGTTGGTAATGGACAATCTCACTTTGTCTGATTCAAAAATAAACACCATTGAAAAAATATTTTTTGGTAATACTTCTTTTGGGTTACGACCTGAAAATATCCAAAACGACAATGTTCAAATAAGTAATATTTCCACAAACAGCACTTACGACAAAACTCAAAATGCTTGGAAAAGTTGGGTTGACTTGGAAATAACCAACAAAAGCGGAAATACTTGGTTTTCAGAATATTCTACTACGATTGATTTGCCCGAAGGTTGTTGGATTAGCGATTATTATCTATATGTTGGAGACATAAAAGAGCCGGGTATTTTAGCCGAGAAAAAATCGGCAATGTGGATATTTTCACAAATCCGAAATGAAAATCGAGACCCAGGAATTCTATATTATTTGACAGGTAATAAAGTTGCTTTCAGAGTGTTTCCGTTCGCAAAAGATGAAGTAAGAAAAACAGGAATAGAATTCTTACATAAAGAGCCAGTAAAGCTAAACATTGACAATAATGTAATTGAATTAGGAAATATTGAAGAAACAATCTACGAAGACATTGAAACTGAAAATATCGCTTACGTTTTTTCCCAACAAAAACAAAAATTGAATTCGGTTAAACGTAGACCATATTTTCATTTTTTGGTTGACGCTTCTAAAGACCAAAATAGTAATTTAACCGATTTTATCAAAAGAATTGAACAGGTTTTAGATGCCAACCAACCACTTTCAGAAAACGGAAAAATCAGTTTCGTAAACAGCTATGTAAACACCACAACCCTTGATAACGATTGGAAAGAGCAATATAAAAATCAAACTTTTGAAGGTGGTTTTTACTTGGACAGAGCAATAAGAACAACCTTGTTTAATGCCTACCAAGATAAATCGAAAACATATCCTGTTATTGTGGTCGTAACTGACAGTATACAAAATGCTATTTTAGACAAAGATTTTACAGACCTCAAGTTTACTTTTCCTGAAAGCGACTTGTTTTTCAATCTTGACAAGAATGGTAATTTAAGAGAACATTCTTTATCGGAAAATCCTATAAAAGAACTTCCTGAAATACATAGAGAGTGTATGTTTTGTGAAACAGTTTTGGAACACAAATTATCGGACAATTCAGTTGCCTATTTAGCAAACAATAATCAACCAAGCATCATTTTTAAAAAGGATATTTTTGAAGTTTCTGAATCAGAAATTAAAGAAAAAAATTGGCAATCTGCTTTGACAATGCAGGGGCAATGGACTTCGCAAATCTTGCGTCCTGAAATTTCAGACAAAGAATGGTTGAATATGGTAAGATACAGCTTCATTTCTAAAGTAATGACACCAGTAACATCATATTTGGTAGTAGAGAACGAAGCTCAAAAAGCAATGCTGAAAAAGAAACAAGAACAAGCTTTGGCAGGCAACAAGTCATTAGACCTTGGTGAAGATACTCAACGAATGAGCGAACCAAGTTTAATACTTTTGACAATCCTACTCGGACTTGCTATTTGGTACAGAGAAAAACGAAAACGACAATGGACAGAATAGCAAGAAGTACGTGTGGTAACATCACCTATACGCAAGCAGGGGTTTGGTGCTTCGTAGGACAGGCAAGTGCTAAATTTAAAATTCAGTTCTTCGTAGGAAGTGCAGTGGTTAAAATCCCTGCCTGCGTATAGCTGAGAACCGTTAGTCAGAATGTTAGGACGCCCCACAACAAACAGACAATTACGAAATTGAAAACAGCAAATTGGACAATATCGACACTTGTAATCTTGACAAATATTTACTTTTTGCCATTTAGTTTCGTGACAATAAAATCAACTGGTGGAGCATTTGGGTATGGACTTTTAATATTACCAATTTCACTTTCAATAAACCTACTACTTATATCGGCTGATCTGACTTTCAAGACAAAGTTTAATTACAGCGTTGGACTGCTTATCATTAATGGACTTGGATTGCTTTGGTCTTTGTTTTGGCTTTGGCTTTTGTTGACAACATCTAAAATGGACTAGTAAATATCATGATAGCACCGGACATTTTACCGCTTCTGATTTTTACAGCCATTGTTTTATTGGCTTGTCCTACGTTGACAACTATGTTCATTTATTATCGCTTCGGACTGAAAGCAAAACCAACAAAGCAAAAAGTATTTATTTCTTCGCTCTGTTTTTTAATAACACTTTTAATTATGTTTATTCTTCAAAGACAATTTCCTTTTTCAATTGGAATTTGGTATTCGTTATATTTCATAGTTATTAGCACACTGACAATTGCGGAATATAGAAAACAAAGGAAAAACACTACTGCTAACAGCACCTTGCCAAAAGCGGGGCAGACATAGGTAAAATGAACATTAGAACATTTAATAAACATTTGTGGTTGCTTGACAGTTTAGGGCTCCGAAAGCCCCGCCTTCGCCAAGCTGCAAAACGTTAGTCAGAATTGTAAAGCGACACCCAAACGACACAGCGACAATCAAAATAATTGACAACAAGACAAACAAGAAATGAACTTATATCATCTAAATACAGGAGTTGATAGCAAAGTTTTGCTGAATGCTGACTATGACATTAGGCGATATACCGACTTCATCTCTAACGCAATAAAATTTCTTGAAAAAGAAACTTTGTTCATCAAAGTCAAAAAACACATTGCCGAAACTGAAACGATAGTAAATGGAGAAAAAAAGATAACAAAGGAAACAAGATACATTCCTGAACTTCCGAAAAATAAAAGGGAAGAAAAGGCGATTGAAATACTATTTAACGAAAACACACGAAACATCTTTGACCAAAACAAGGATTTTAAAAGCGGCTCTATTCGTATAATTGACCAAAACGAAGATGAAAACTATATAGTGTTGGCTGACGACATTGAAGGCGATACCATTTTCCTAAATCCCGACACATATCAACTTAGACAGCAAAAACAACTTGCTGTTCGAGATGTTCTGAAAGGCATCTCGAACAGCAGATATGGAGGGGTTTTAAATCCCGTTTATCTACTCTTCCAAATGCGCCACGCTAATACCTCAAAGAGCGGGGGGCACAGATAAGCAGGATTTTTTAATCCTGAAAACTCAATACTCTGCTAATTCCAACAATCCTTTTCTGTTGCCATAATAATCACAACAACTGCTTAACAAGTATTCTTCTTCCTTTTCCACTATCCCTGCCCTTACAGGGTTTTGATGAATATATTTCAATTTAGTGTCAAAAAACGCTTTTGAAAATATTTCTTCGCCATGATAACCTTCTTCCCAAAACCAAACTTTCTCTTCTTTTTTAAACAACCACAGCAACCACTTTCTTCTGCTTTCTCTTGGATTTTCTCTAATGGCGTTTACAATTTTGGTAGCGGTAAATTTTTTTAAATCTCTGATAATGTCACTCAATGGCGTTTGTCTGCTTTGAATAATAAGATGAATGTGATTGCTCATAATCACATAAGCGTATATGTTCAATCCTTTTTCTTTTTGACAAAACTTCAAACTATCTATGATAATGTCTGAATAGTCGCGTCTTGTAAAAACATCTGCCCACTGATGAACAGTAAAAGTTACAAAGTATAAACCGAATTGGTCTTTAACTGTATAAGCAAATGCCATTTAGCAAATTTAGCGGGAATACTGCAGGTTGCAAATCTGCTTTTATCTGTTCTTCGACATGCCCTGCGGAACATGTCGAAGAGCGGACTTACTACTTTTTTTGTTTGTGATATGTTTTGGTGCGAAGAAACAATTAAGCTTGTTTTTCAGGCTTCATTTGTGGGAACAAAAGCACTTCTTGAATGCTTGCTTGGTTGGTAAGCAACATACACAAACGGTCTATTCCGATGCCAATTCCGGAGGTTGGCGGCATTCCATATTCTAAAGCGCGAAGAAAATCTTGGTCAATAAACATGGCTTCATCATCACCGCGTTCCATAAGCTTTGCTTGCTCTTCAAAACGGGCGCGTTGGTCAATTGGGTCGTTTAATTCGCTATAAGCATTGGCAATTTCTTTTCCGTTTATCATCAGCTCAAAACGCTCTACCAAACCCGGTTTGCTGCGGTGTTTTTTTGTGAGTGGACTCATTTCAACCGGATAATCTATAATAAAAGTTGGTTGCACAAACTTCTTTTCACATAGCTCGCTGAAGAGTTCATCTATCAATTTCCCTTTTCCCATGGTGGCATCAACTTCCAAGCGGTGCTTTTTGCAGAGCTCGCGCAGTTGGTCTTCGTTCATTGCGCTAATATCTACTCCGGTAGCTTCGGTAATAGCATCAATAATTCCTATGCGTTTAAATGGTGCTTTAAAACTCACAATATTATCGCCAACAGGCACATCGGTGGTGCCGTGAAGTTTCAGTGCAATTTTTTCAAACAACTGCTCTGTAAAATCCATCATCCAAAAATAATCTTTGTAAGCCACATAAAATTCAAGTACGGTAAATTCAGGATTGTGGGTTCTGTCCATTCCTTCATTTCTAAAGTTTCGGCTAAATTCATACACAAATTCAAAGCCGCCTACAATCAATCTTTTTAAATAAAGTTCGTTGGCAATACGCAAATAAAATTCAGTATCTAAAGCATTGTGATGTGTAATAAATGGCCGAGCGGCTGCTCCTCCCGGAATGTTTTGTAAAACTGGCGTATCAACTTCTATTCCGCCATGTTCGTTCAGATAATCACGGATGGTTTTAATTATTTGTGTGCGTTTTAAAAACGTATCGCGCACACCTTGGTTCACAATTAAATCCACATATCGCTGGCGATAGCGCAATTCCGGGTCGCTGAAAGAATCGTAAATTTCACCATCTTTTTCTTTCACTATTGGCAGCGGTTTCAGCGATTTTGAAAGGAAAGTAAATTCATGAACGTGAATAGAAGTTTCACCGGTTTTGGTTTTAAAAACCTTGCCTTTTATGCCAATAAAATCTCCAATATCTAATAGTTTTTTAAATACTTCGTCCCAAAGTGTAGAGTCTTCACCGCGTTGTAAATCATTTTTAGAAACATAAAGTTGAATTCTGCCGTGTTGGTCTTCTAAAACTGCAAATGCTGCTTTTCCCATCAAGCGAATTGCCATTATTCTGCCTGCAATAGAAACGTGCCATTCCGCTTCACCTTCTTCGCCTTTAAAAGTGCTGAGAATTTGTTTTGAAGTAGCATTTACTTCGTATAAAGCAGCAGGATAGGCTTCAATTCCTAAACGTTCAAATTCTTTTAGCTTTTCTCTTCTTACTATTTCTTGTTCACTTAGTTGGCTCATTATTTATTTTAATTTTTAAATGCCATAGTTTTTATGGCGCTGTAATAATATATCTTTAAAATTGCGGGCGAAAATAAGCCTTCGCTTCACTTAATGGTAATTCTATTTTTATTTACGTACTAATTTTTCTAAACAGTTGAAAAAAATATTGTTAGCGCTTCCTGCTTTTGTGTTTTGGTGCATCACCGAATTGCGCAACTATTTTTTCGATAAAAAAGTAATAAAGCGCGTAACTTTTCAATTGCCTTTAATCGGAATTGGAAATTTGAACATGGGCGGAACCGGCAAATCGCCTTTGGTGGAATGGCTGCTTGAAAATTTTTCACATGAATTTAAAATGGCAGTTTTAAGCCGCGGCTACGGAAGAAAATCTCGAGGTTTTCAAGTGGTAGAAACTACTTCAAACTATAAACAAAGCGGTGACGAACCATTGCTTTTTAAGTGGAAATTTCCGCAAGTTCCGGTTTGCTTGAGCGAAGATAGAGTGGTTGGTGTGCCAATGCTGTTAGGCGAATTTCCGGAAACAGAAGCGATAATATTAGATGATGTTTTTCAGCATCGCGCCATAAAGCCGGGGTTAATGTTGCTCACCACCGAATACGAAAATTTATTTACGCGCGATTCTATTTTTCCATTGGGTTGGCTGCGCGAAGACAAAAAAAATTATCACCGTGCCGATATAATTTTAGTAACCAAATGTCCTGAAAATCTTTCGCAACAAGAAGCCGATAAAATTAGAAATGAAATAAACCCCTTTCCGTATCAGCAGCTTTATTTTACTGCTTTTGAGTATGGGCAATTGAATGAATTAAACAATCAACCGCTTCCTGAAAAGTATAGCAATGTTTTGTTGCTCACAGGCATTGCAAATGCTAAACCGCTACAAACTTTTTTCGAGAAATTTGGCAAAACAGTTTTTGAAATGAACTTTGCAGACCACCACAGTTTCAGTAAATACAATTTGGAGCAACTACACGAAATGAAAATCAATCTACCTCCCGATACTATTATTGTTACTACCGAAAAAGATGCTGTGCGCTTGATAGAATTTAAAGAATGGTTTGTTCAAAATAAATTTCAATTATTTATACAGCCCGTTAGGCATCATTTTCTTTTTAATGCGGCACAAGAATTTTCAAATAATATTCGCACCTTTATTCAAGCAACTACCGAAAAAAATTCTTGATGGAAAACATGTTAGAAAAGATAGAAGCTACTGCTTCGTTTATTAAAAAAAGAATAGAACAGAACTATAGCTGCGGCATCATTTTGGGTTCAGGTTTAGGCAACTTATCACAAGAAATTGATGTGCATTTGCAATTGCCTTATGAAGAAATTCCAAACTTTCCGGTATCAACAGTTCAAGGTCATTCCGGAGCTTTAATTTTTGGAGAATTGGGAGGTAAAAATGTAATTGCCATGAGCGGCAGATTTCATTATTACGAAGGCTATTCGATGCAAGAAGTTGTTTTTCCTGTTCGCGTAATGAAAGCCTTGGGCGTGTCGCATTTGTTTGTTTCCAATGCTTCCGGTGGAATGAATGAAAATTTTGAGGTAGGAGATTTAATGATTATTCGCGATCATATTTATTTGCAACCGGAGCACCCTTTGCGTGGCAGAAATGAAAATTCTTTAGGTCCGCGTTTTCCCAATATGAGCGAACCTTACAATCGCGAAATGATAAGAATGGCATTAGACATTGCATTGGAAAACGATATTAAATGCCATACCGGAGTTTATGTTGGCGTGCAAGGCCCCACATTTGAAACACCTGCTGAATACAAAATGTATTTTCTAATTGGAGGCGATGCCGTAGGCATGAGCACCACACCGGAAGTAGTGGTTGCCAAACATGGCGGCATGGAAGTTTTTGCCATTTCGGTAATTAGCGATATGGGCTATCCACCAGAAAAAGCAGATGATGTGAGCCACGAATTTGTGCTTGAAAAAGCTAAGGCTGCCGAGCCAAGTATGCGAAAAATTATTGTTGAATTGCTGAAAAAGATTTGAGTTTAGTAACACATTTTTTTGGAGAAAAAATTAGTGCTATCAAGTATTTTAAATACTTGCAGAATGGTTTTCTTTTTGCCTTACTTTTTTTGTTTTCACAATTTGCAATTTCACAAACAGATTCAATTACAAAATCTAAATGGCGCTCCATTAATGATACTTGGACACATTATTCCGAGCCTGATATTCGCTACGGCATAGATTCCAGTATCATAAATTTAGAAGAGTTCAATGCCATGCAGCGCAGCGGCAGCGAATATTTGAATATTGGCAACACCGGAAGTGCGGCTTATCCATTAGTGTTTTCTCCTTTTCGGTTTAGAGGTTTTAATGTTGGCTTTAATCAGTTTGAAGCATATCGCTATACGTTCGATAGCACTCGAATATATCATGTAATGCGTCCGTTTTCGCATATAGAATATATTGTAGGGCAAAAGGTAGAGCAGTATTTTAAAGGGAAATTTGCGGGGCAATTGAAGCAACAGTTTCAATTTGGTGTAGATTTTACACGCTACAACAGTCGCGGCACTTATGTGAATCAAAGTACAAACGTGAATGGTTTCACGCTTTACGGTTTTTATGAACCACCCAAACGGAATTATTCCATACAAACAATTCTATTGCTAAACCTTGCTAAGGTAAAAGAAAATGGCGGTGTTGATGATGTAGATGTGTTTGCAAAGAACAGTACATTTTTTACTAAAGAATTAGTGCCGGTAAAATCGCAGAATGCAAAAAATGATTACACCGAAGTGCGCTGGATGGCACGTGGTGCTTATCATTTCGGCAAGTATCAAAATATAAAGAAAGATACAGCAACATTAAAGATAAAAGTACCAACTTTTAAAATTGGTTATGAAATTGGCACAGGAATGCAGCGCTTTAAATATTTAGACCTTGCACCTGATTCTGCTTATTACGGTTCATTTTGGGCAGGCAAAGATTCTATTCGATACGATTTGAATATTACTCATTTCTCGAATGCGGCATTCATGGAGTTTACGGGGCAGTTTGCTAAAAATGATACCGTAATAAAACAAACAAACTTCAGGGCTTCGGCTTCGCTGCATTACGATATTTATTCTATAAAAGAAATGTCGGGAAAGAATTGGTTTGGCAATTTTTATGTGAAAGGCGCAGTGCAAAATAACCCACTTGCAAAGTCGAAGATTCTCTATAAAGCGGCAGTGGAATATTATATGTTTGGCTATAACCAAAATGATTTATTGGTTGATGGAAGTGTAGGCTATAATTTCGGGAAGTTTGGTAGGGTAGAAGCGGTAGTAAATTATCACCTCACCGAAGCACCATTTATTTGGCAGCATTACAGTAGCCGAAGCGAATTGTGGTTAAATAATTTCCCAAAAAAAAACGTACTTTCCTTTGGCGGCAGCTATGGCTTTCAGCATAAGATAATTTCTGTTTTTGCCGATGCGAAGTATAATTATGTAAAGAATTGGTTCTATTTTAAATCTATTGCTTCGCCTTCGGTTGATAATGCCGATGCCAATATTTTAGTGTTGCATATTGGCAATAAATTTGGTATCAAAGGTTTTCATTTAGATAATGATGTATGGTTTCAACCGGTGGTAAATAGCAACTCAATTCGTTTGCCAATGTGGGTTACACGCCATAGCATGTATTATGAAATGAGAATCTTTAAGAAGAAATTATGGTTTAGTACAGGTTTTGATTTGCGCTACAATAGCCCGTTTTTTGGTAATGAATATTTTCCTTTAACAGGGCAGTGGGTTTTACAAAATTCTAACCAACTAACTTTTTATCCGGTACTGGATTGGTTCTTAAATTTAAAAGTGAAATGGTTTAGAGTTACTGCAAAAGTTGCGAATATTAGTTCTGCTTTTGGGCCAAAAGGATATTACACTGCGCCAAATTATCCGGCAGCAGATTTAGCTTTTAAGATGGGTGTGGCTTGGCGCTTTTTTGAATAGTTTTTAAGTGCTATTCGTCTAAATTATATTCCTTAATTTTTCGGTACAAAGTTCTTTCCGAAATACCTAAATCCGCAGCCGCATCTCTACGTTTGTTACGATGTTTTTTTAGCGCTTTTACAATCAATTCGAGTTCTTTATCTACCAGCGATAGGTTTTCTTCTACTGTTTCATGTTCATGGAAAACAGTAGGCTTCTCGCTAATAATTACTTGATGATTTTCGGGTGAAATAATTACCGGCTGCGGATTTATATTTCTTTGAAAAGCTACAGGCTCAGGAATACTTCTTTCTTCGAAAGAATTAGAAGAAACGCCACCTTTGGCAATATCGAAAACAAAATGTTTTAAATCGTTTAAATCTTTTTTTAAGTCAAAAATAAGTTTGTACAAAATTTCACGCTCAGTGAAACCGTTGCCGGAATTATTTTCAAATCCACCTGAATTTGATAACACTACAGGCAATTTATTTTCTGCAATATCAGGAACAATAGAAATGAGTTGAGCTGCTGAAATATCTCTTTCTGTGGCTAAAATGCTCACTTGTTCTGCTACATTTTTAAGCTGGCGCACATTGCCCGGCCAAGTATATTTTAAAATAAGTTGTTGTGCTTCCGGCATTAATCGAATAGGTGTTATTCTATGCCTTTCAGCAAAATCTATACAGAACTTTCTAAATAATAAACCAATGTCATCACCTCTTTCGCGAAGCGGTGGAATAAAAATAGGCACAGTGCTTAAGCGGTAATATAAATCTTCGCGAAAGCGGCCTGCACTTACTGCATGTTGTAAATTTACATTGGTTGCAGCTACTACTCGCACATCGGTTTTTATTACCTTGCTGGAACCTACGCGGATAAACTCTCCGGTTTCTAACACGCGCAATAAACGTGCTTGTGTTCCATGTGGCAATTCTCCAACTTCATCTAAAAAAATAGTTCCTCCAGCAACAGTTTCAAAGTAGCCTTTGCGTTGGTCGCTGGCTCCTGTAAACGAGCCTTTTTCGTGCCCAAACAATTCTGAATCTATTGTGCCTTCGGGTATTGCACCGCAGTTTACAGCAATAAACGGATTATGTTTTCGACTTCCTAACTGGTGAATAATTTGTGAAAAAACTTCTTTTCCCACACCGCTTTCACCTGTAATGAGTACAGTGAGATTGGTAGATGCCACGCGCTCTGCAATACTTATTGCATGGTTGAGTGCAGGTGCATTTCCAATTATTCCGAAACGGTTTTTAATAGTTTGTAACTCCATAAACAGTTGTGCAAACCAATCGAAACTTTTTTATAGTGCAAAATATCGTTGCACTTTATAGTAATTTAATGTAGTAAATGCAGTTTGTCATTTTATTGTCATTTTAAATGATGTTAAGGGATTTGAGCAATACTACTTCCTGCTATATCTTCGCTTAAAATTCTAAAGGAAATGAACAAAGTTTTACTTGCACTTACTTTATTTTTAGCTACTTCACTTGTGTCTCAAGCACAAGAAAAAAAAGTGGAAACCAAAGCAAATCCAAATGCTCCGGTGTTTAAATTTCAAGAGGAAATTTTTGACTTTGGCGAAATTCCCGAAGGTCCGCAAGTAACACACGAATTTAAGTTTAAAAATATTGGTAAAGAGCCATTGGTACTTGCAAATGTGAAAGCAAGTTGTGGTTGCACTACACCAAGTTGGCCAAAAGAACCGGTATTGCCCGGCAAAGAATCTTCTGTAACAGCAACTTACAATACTCAAGGCCGCGTTGGTCCGTTCACTAAAGCTATTTCTATTACTTCAAACGCCAGCGAAGCAGTAAAAGTTATTTCCATAAAAGGAACTGTTCTTAGCCCTGAACAAGAAAAATCTGTTCCTGTGAAAACGCCTGCTCTAATGATGGCTCCAAAGTAGTCCGCTACTTTTTCTAACTGTTTTTTGGAGGAATATTTTGGGAATAATTTAAAAGTTGCGTTTTAAATTATTAGAATATTTATCTGCTCCTAAATTAGCTTTGCGTTTTGCAAAATGGCTAAAAATTAGGTATGCAAACTGAAGATAGATTTACAATAATAGGAGCGGGAATAGGCGGACTCACAGCCGCTTTGGCATTAAAGCAAGCTGGGCTTCAACCATTGATTTATGAAAGCGCTCCCGAAATAAAACCGGTTGGAGCCGGTATTCTTTTAGCAAGCAATGCCATGCAAGTTTTTGATAAATTGGGTGTGCGCGGTAAAATTGAAAATGCAGGCTGCAAAGTTTCAAAAATTAGAATTACAGATGCAAAACTCACTACAATTTCAGAATCGGAACTTGAGAAATTTGAACAGCAATTTGGTGTTTACAATGTTGCCATTCATCGTGCTGATTTGCAGAAAATTTTGGCTGAAGAAATTGGGTTTCAAAATATTCAACTTTCAAAAAGGCTATTAAATATAGAAAGCGGAAACACGTTGAAACTAATATTCGATTATGGAACTTCTGTGCAAAGCGATGTTGTGATAGCTGCTGATGGCATAAAATCTTTGGTGAGAAATAAAGTTTTCAATACTGGCACTTTAAGAGATTCTACACAGAGATGTTGGCGTGGTGTTTGTGAAATTGAATTGCCTACGAACTACAATCAAGTTGCTATTGAAGCATGGGGAAAAGGCAAACGTTTCGGGTTTGTGAAGATTAGCGAGAAGAAAATTTATTGGTATGCAGTTATCAATGAATCGCTGATGCGGAAAGCAAGCCTTGGAGAGTTATTTCAAGAATTTCATGAAGATGTTTTACATATTATTTCACGAACTCCGGAAGATAAAATTTTTTATAGTGAAATATTTGATTTGCAACCAATAACACAGTGGCAAAAAGGAAAGGTCTGTTTACTGGGTGATGCAGCGCACGCAACAACTCCCAACATGGGGCAAGGTGCTTGCCAAGCAATAGAAGATGCGTACACACTCGGTAAATTGTTTCAAGAAGCGAAAAGCACAGAAGATGTTTTTGCCAAGTATGAAAAACTCCGAATAAAAAAGGCACACTTTGTAGTAAACACAAGTTGGCAAATTGGCAAAATTGCACACTATGAAAATGACTTTGCTATTTGGTTTAGAAATTTCATTGTGAAGTCAATTCCTAAATCAATAAACGAAAAGCAGCTTCAAAAAGTTTTTGATATTAGCTATGTGTAGAAAGTGATGCAGGAGTATATTGTAATTTCTACTTTGCTTGATATTTTGAAAATTATCTTTTTGTAATTTCTTGAATAACAGTTTGCGACTCGCTCAAAAACAAGCAATTCTATTTTATGTTTGTTAGGCGAAAGCGAACCAACAATCTTTCTTAATTCTTAGGCGCTGTAATTGCCAAACATTACATTAGCACTTTCATAAAAAGAATACCAATGGATAGCAGGCGACAACAAAAAATAGGAATGTTAATGAAGGAAGAATTTTCTTCTTTATTAAATAAAGATTACAAAGTTCTTTTTGGCAAAGGTTTAATAAGTGTAACAAACGTAAAAGTTACATCAGACCTTTCTATTGCACGATTTTACTTGAGCATTTTTAATGTTGAAGATAAGGAAGAAACGCTTAAGAGATTTAGAGAACTCACTGCTGAATTTAGAGGAAAGTTGGGAGGAAAACTCCGCCATCAGTTGCGCAAAATTCCTGAATTTGAGTTTTATATAGATGAAACTTTAGATTATGTATTTCACATGGAGCAAGTGCTTAAAGATTTGAAAAAAGAATAAAGCAACTTGGCTTTTACAAAATATTATTGCTTAAATTATCATGGCTGAAAAAATAAAATCAATAGTCATAAAATTTGCCGGAGATAGCGGTGATGGCATGCAGCTAACCGGCACTAACTTTACCACAAACGCTGCACTTTTTGGAAATGATATTGCTACCTTTCCGGATTTCCCTGCCGAAATTCGTGCACCACAAGGAACTTTGCCGGGCGTTTCGGGTTTTCAACTGCATTTTGGAAGTGTAGAAGTGGATAGCCCGGGCGATAACTGCGATGTGTTGGTAGCCATGAATGCTGCGGCTTTAAAAACGAATTTAAAGCAGCTTAAAAAGGGCGGTTTAATTATTGTAGATACTGCTGGTTTCGAATCGAAAAATTTGAAACTTGCGGGCTATGCACCAGATCAAAATCCTATCGAAAATGATACGCTTTCTAAATACCAACTGCAAAAAATTGATGTAACTAAACTTACAAAAGAAACCTTGGTAGATAGCGGCTTAGACGGTAAAAGTGTGAGCCGTTGCAAAAACATGTTTGTGTTGGGCTATGTATATTGGATTTTTGGAAGGAGTTTACAAAGCACTATTGATGAAATTACTAGAGCATTCACCAAAAAACCGGAGCTGCGCGATGCCAACATTCAAGTTTTAAAAGCTGGATTTAATTTCGGAGAAACCGTTGAAACGGTTGCGCATAAAGTAGAAGTTGCTCCCGCAAAAAGAGAGTCTGGAACGTATAGAAATATTATTGGAAATCACGCCACAGCATTAGGTTTAATAGCGGCTTCAGTAAAGAGCAAATTGTCACTTTTTTATGGAACTTATCCCATCACTCCGGCATCAGAAATTTTACATGAATTAGCAAAGCATAAAAACTTTGGCGTAGTTACTTTCCAAGCAGAAGATGAAATTGCGGCTGTGGCTGCAACTATTGGCGCTTCGTTTGGTGGCAGCTTAGGCGTAACAGGAACTTCAGGTCCGGGTTTAGCTTTAAAAGGTGAAAGCATTTCGTTAGCTGTTTCGCTCGAACTGCCTTTGGTAGTAATTGATGTGCAGCGCGCAGGGCCAAGTACGGGAATGCCCACAAAAACAGAGCAAGCAGATTTGCTTTTTGCAATGTATGGAAGACACGGAGAAGCGCCTTTGCCGATTATCGCAGCAAAGTCTCCGGCAGACTGTTTCGAGGCAAGTTTTGAAGCCTGCAAAATAGCACTTCAACATACTACTCCGGTAATACTTTTAACTGATGGTTATGTTGCGAATAGTTCAGAACCTTGGAAATTTCCTACTGAAAAAGAATTGCAGGAAATAAAAGTTGAATACGTAACGGAGTTGAATGATGAAACATTTCTGCCGTATAAGCGCGATGAAAAATTAGCAAGAAATATTGCACTGCCCGGCACTAAAGGTTTAGAGCATCGCATTGGCGGATTGGAAAAAGAAGACCTTACCGGAAATATTTCTTACGACCCGCAAAACCACGAAACAATGGTTCGCAACCGTGCCAAAAAGGTAAAAATGATTGCCAATTATATTCCTGAATTAGAAGTTGAATTGGGAAATAAAAAAGGCAAAGTTTTAGTGTTAGGCTGGGGAGGAACTTATGGCTCAATTCGTGCTGCGGTGAAGCAAGCAATAAGCGAAGGTAAAGATGTTTCTCATGCGCACATTCGTTATTTGAATCCGTTTCCGAAAAACACTTTGGAGTTGCTAAATAGTTTTGAGCATGTACTTGTTGCAGAAATAAATACAGGGCAGTTGGCGCATTTGCTCAAAGCAGAATTTTTGCTTCATGTAAACTCATTTACAAAAGTGCAAGGGCAACCATTTGCGAAACATGAGGTTTATGAAGCCATTTCAAAGTTTTTTTAATACTTTCATCTTGTGATTGAGTTTAAAATTGCATGGCGTTATCTTTTTTCTAAAAAGCGTGTAAATGTCATCAATATTATCAGTTACATCAGCATGTTGGGAATGGGCGTTGGCGCATTCGCTCTCATCGTTGTGCTCAGTGTTTTCAATGGTTTTGAAGGGTTAATAAAAGATTTGCATCAGGCTTTTTATCCTGAAATAATTATTTCGCCCGCTCACGGAAAATTTATTGAATATGACTCTTTGGTAGTAAAAAAAATTGCTACTGATGCGAAGGTTGCAAAAGTTGCAACTGTGTTAGAAGAGAATGCCTATTTGGAATATGCTGATAGAGCAACGATTGCCACCATAAAAGGCGTGGATAATAATTATTTGCAAACAAATAGTATTAAGAATCATATCCGCAATGGAATTTTTTTAACGCACGAAGGCACACAAGAATACGCTGTGCTTGGCGCAAACCTTAATACAGCATTAAATGTGAGTTTGCAAAATAGTTTAGAGCCACTTAAAATTAGTGTGCCTAAAAATACTTCTGCAACTGTTTTTTTACCGGAAGATGCGTTCAATTCTATCTACGTTTTTGTTTCGGGTATTTTTAGCGTGCAGCAAGAGTTTGATTCAAAATATATTTTTGTTTCCTTACAAACTGCGCGTGATTTAATTGGTGATGAAACTGCTGTTTCTGCTTACGAAGTAAAAATGAAACGCAACACTAATCCTGAAAAATTTAAAGTGCAAATTCAGGAGCAATTAGGAAGTGATTATACTGTGAAAACGCGCGATGAAGTGAATGCAACTTTGTATCGCGTAGTAAAAATAGAACGTTGGGCAGTTTATGCTATTCTCACTTTTATTTTACTTATTATTTCATTTAATATTTTGGGTTCATTGGCAATGCTTGGCATAGAAAAACAACGCGATATTTCTATTCTTAAAGCAATGGGAGCTACATCTGCACAAGTACGAAATGTATTTTTGTTAGAAGGCACATTTGCTGGATTGCTGGGAGGTTGCATTGGTGTATTACTCGGCTTGTTGGTTTGTATTTTGCAACAGCAATACGGTTTTATTAAATTGGCTCAAGGTGGAGCATCATTTGTGGTTGATGCTTATCCGGTTAAAATTGTTTCGGGTGATATTTTGCTGAGTTTAATTACGGTGGCAGTCATCAGCACTTTTGCTGCACTCATTCCGGCTGTTAAAGCTTCGCGCCAAGCGATTAGTTTTTCATAATCGTAAATTCAATATTTTCAGTTTAGAAACGTTTATTGATTTATGTTTTTTCTTTTCATCTTAATGATAGCCGGTACTTTTAATGTACAAGAATATTTGAATGAAGTAAAAGGCTTCAATGCTAATTCTTATTTTAAAGAACAAGCATATAACGATGCGAAAAATTTCGACAGCGTAAAGGAAGCCAAGCAGTTAGTTGATGTGCAAGATTTCGATATTCATTTAATGAATTGGTGTTTGTTTGCCGCTACACAAGAAGTTCGAGAACGCGCTAATCTTTCTCCGCTGAAGTTTGATGTAAGATTGCGAAATGCGGCTGTAATACACACGAATGAAATGGTAAAGCGAGGCTTTTATGATCATATAAACAATAGAAATTCAGCACTAAAAATGCCAAATAATCGTATGGAAATATGTGGTGTGAATAGCATGAAAATTGCTGAAAATATTCATAATTATGGATTTCAGAATAATGCAGTTTCCTATAAAGATTTAGCAAGAGCTATTGTGAAGTCTTTCTTTGCTTCATCGGGGCATAAAAAAAACATATTGGATAAGCAGTTAAATAGCTTGGGCTGTGGTGCGATGTTTGAAAAAGATAAAAGCAGTAACAGATACTTTATGAAGGTTACACAATGTTTTGCATATCTCCCAAATCAATAGTTTAAATAATATTTAGAAGTATTATTCTCACGACTTATACAAAACAACTTCTTTTTTTTATTCTTACAGTTGAATGAAGCAACTTCTTACTTCCTTTTTGTTGGTTATTTCCTTAGCTGTTGTTGCACAGCAAAAGGAAAGAATTTACAATCCCAACGATGAGTACGTTTATACACGCGAAATGAGTGGTGGCGGGCGCTTACAAACAAATGGCTTTAGTTTGTTTTTAGAATATGGCTTCATTAAGAACATTTTTAAAACCCGGATTATTCAGTTGGAATACCAATATTTTATGGATTACAAACTGAAGAAAATAAAGTCTGTGCCAATTGGAAAAGATTCCGGTACCGATTATTTCTATGGCTTGCAAAATAAGTTTCATACCATAAGAATAAATTATGGTGTGCGCAGAATGATTGCTGAGAAAGCACGAAGAAATGGTGTTCGATTGTCATTTATGGCAATGGGTGGATTTTCGTTAGGCTTGATGGTTCCATATTATTTAGATTTAAAGTACCAGCCTGATGGTATTGGCGGAGCTTATGAGATACGAAGCGAGCGATATTCAGAAGCTAATCGCGATAAATTTTTAGATAAACAGTCTATAAACGAAGCATCTCCAATTGGAAAAGGATTTACTAAAATAGAGCCTGTGCCTGGCGTTCACGGCAAGTTAGGCTTGAATTTTGACTTTGGTACACGCGATGAATTTGTAAAAGAAATTGAAGCCGGAGTGATGGCTGATATTTTCTACAAACCTCTGCCGCTTTTAATTAACGACCAGAATCGTTTTTATAAATTTGGGGCTTATATTTCTTTCCAATTTGGAAAGCGCTGGTAGTATTTTGCTTTTATATTTTAGTTTAAATACTCTTTTAGTTTTTCAACTAATTCATCTTTAGAAATTAAGCCGTTGTGTTTCCATTTTACTTCGCCATTCATAAAGATGATAAACACGGGAACACCTGTAATTTCATATTCTTTGCCTACTTCTTTGCTTTTATCCATATCAATCCTTTTCACCACTGCTTTATTGGCAAATTCTTTTTCAATTTCATCTACCACTGGAGCCATTTTGCGGCAAGGTGCGCACCAAACTGTATGGAAATCTACCAAAACAGGTTTAGGTGATTCAATCATTTTTTTGAAATCATTTAGTGTAACGGTTTGTATTTTATTATCTGCTTTAGTTGTAGCTTTTGTAAGTGGGAAATTGCTGTTTTCCCAAGCCATAATTCCGCCTTTTAAATTGTAAACTTTCGCAAAGCCATTGCTGTTTAAAATTTTAGCAGCTTCACCACTTCTGCCGCCTGATTTGCAGTAAACATAAATCTCTTTATCCTTTTGCATGAGGTTTATTTTCTTGGCAAAGTCAGGGTCGTAAAGATTGATTACACTGGCATTTTCAATGTGGCCTGCTGCTACTTCTTCAGGTGTTCGCACATCTAAAATTATACCTTTTCCTTTTTCGGCTAATTCTTTAAAAGTTGTAGCATCTACATCTTTAATAAATGAACCTTCAACTACTTTGCTGCGTTGCGATTGGCTATAAATATGGTTACTTGCAACTAAGCAAAATGCTAAAAGTAAAAGATTGAAATATTGCATAAGTGAGTTTTTTTTATGGAACATAAAATAGTTGTAAAATAGTGTATTAGCTGTTAATTAAATTCTATTTTTCTGCCAAGAAATTACTGTACCATTTCCCACTGTTTTTTATAGTGCGTTGTTGAGTTTTGAAATCGTTGTAAACAAGTCCAAATCTTGGTTTGTAACCTTCTGCCCATTCAAAGTTATCCATAAAACTCCATACGAAATAGCCTTCAACATTTACACCTTCGTTTTTAGCTTTTAAAACATTCTTTAAGTAGTCTTTTAAAAACTGAGTGCGTTGCGTATCGTTCACGGTATTGTTTTCTAAAACATCAGGAAAAGCCGCACCATTTTCGGTTACATACAAGCGCTTAATTTGTTTGTAATCTGCAAATTGTTTAAGCACTCGGTAAATACCTTCAGGATAAACTTCCCAATTCATTTCGGTTACTTGTCCTAATTTTTTTGGTGGCACATTTATAGCGTTTAGGATCGGTACTATTCCTAAATATTGAGCCACAGTTCGAGTGTAATTTTGTATGCCGATAAAATCAAAATCAAATACAATATTTTTTTCGTCATCGGCTTTCATATATTTTTCTACATGGCGCAATGCAGGTAAATCTTTTGTAGGGTAGCCCATGCCTAAAACTGGTTCAATATACATTCGGTTTAAAAATGCATCTGCCTGTTTTGCAGCTCTCATATCTAATGCGTTATGAGATACAGAATCTATTGGACTGCAAGAATATGTTGTGCCAATATCGCCATCTTTTACTAAGTTTTTAAGTACTTTTCCTCCAACAGCATGGCTCATGGTTACGTGATGTGTTGCTTTGTAAAATGACTTAAATCCAAATATGCCAGGAGCGTGAAGCCCAATTAGATAGCCGCCTCCTACAAATGCCATTGGTTCATTAAATACCATCCATTTTTTTACACTGTCGCCAAAACTTTTTGCACAGAGGGAAACATATTCTTCAAACCAACCTAAAATATCGCGGTTTGTCCAGCCGCCTTTGTTTTGCAATGCTTGTGGCAAATCCCAGTGGTAGCAAGTAACCCAAGGCTCAATTCCTTCTTTGTGGCATTTTTCAATTACACGTTTGTAAAAATCAATCCCTTTTTGGTTCACGCGCCCAGTTCCATCGGGTAAAATTCTGCTCCATGAAATTGAAAATCGCGAAGCCGGAATATTCATTTTGCGCATCATCTCAATATCACCTTCGTAGCGATGGTAAAAATCGCAAGCAGTGTCGCCATTTTCGCGTGTTTTTATTTTTCTTCCACCTTTGCGGTGGGTGAAATTATCCCATATAGATTCACCTTTGCCGTCTTCGTTCCATGCACCTTCAATTTGATAAGAAGCTGTGGCTGTGCCCCACACAAAATCTTTGCCGAAATCACTCCTTTTTATTTCATCGGAAGCAGCTAAAAATTGTGCTAAAACACCTTTTGGAAGTGCTGCACCTGTTGCAATTACTGCGGCTGTTTTAAGCCATTCTTCTCTTGTCATATTGAATTGATTTACTTCTATTTTTTGTTTAAAGTTGGAATATAAAAGGCTATTTAGAATAAACTAAAATTTGAAGAAAGTAAATTATCGAACTTTCATTTTTCGTATCATGATTGAAAAAATGGAAGGAAAATGGCGCTTCATCCAAATGCCAAATTTCTCTTTTAATCCGCCAATTACCACTTCTTCTTTTCCACTTTTAATGGCTTGAATAATACCTTCGGCACACTGCTGTGGCGATAAACCTTTTTGTGTGGCATCGTCCATTTTGCCAAGTGGCATTCCATTTCCGGTTAGTGCATTTACTGAAACATTTGTGGAAATAAATCCCGGACAAACTAAAAGTACTCTTATGCCTTCATCGTAGCATTCGGCTCTAAGTGAATCGAAAAAACCGTGAAGTGCGTGTTTTGATGCGGCATAGCTGCTGCGCCAAGGCGATGGAATTTTGCCTACGGCACTGGTGATGGTTACAAAAAGTCCTGTTTTAGATTGTAGCATATAAGGTAAAACGCATTTGCTCAAAGCTACTGTGCCGATATAGTTTACATTCATTAACCGTTTATCAACTTCTATTGAAGTATCTTTTGCTAACGAGCGCTGGCTTAAACCGGCATTATTCACAAGTATATCAATGCTGCCGAATTTGGCAATTATATTTTTTGTTGCTTGTTCAAATGTTTCAATTTTTTCTAAATCTAATGGTTGAATAAAACATTTGTCATCACTTAAGTTTAGTGCTTTTTTTACTCGTTCGAGTTCCTGAACTCGCCTTGCAGAAATTACCAGTTTTACTTGCTGTTTTGCTAATGCCAAAGCCAATGCTTCGCCAATGCCAGATGAAGCTCCTGTGAGCCAAACTACTTTGTTTTCAAGGTTACTCATTCTTCTAAAGACATTAAATCGTAAGTATTACTAAAGTCTTTTTCGGCATTGTTGAAATTATTCCAATACTGCACTTCATCGTCCATCATTTTTCTATGAAGAGAATCTGCAATTAGAAGTTCATTTTCATTCAACGAATCTGCTGATAAAGTTGAAAAATAAGGAATGAAATTTTGCCGGATATAATCTTTGTAAAAACCAAGTAAACCAAGCGAAGAAACTCGGAGTGCAGAATCGCCTTCAAAATTATTTTTGGCATTTACACTATCCATTGTTCTTAAAATAAGTGAAAGATAATTTTCGGTTACCACCAAACTATTTGTGCGATTGCCACTGTGAATTACATCAGCATAATCAATTACACTATCAGTAACAATAGCGGTTGCCTTCACTATGGCATCGTGGTAAACTTTGGCTCTTTCGGCTTTTTCTTTACACGAAAAAAGCATAAAAACCATGCAAGTGATAATAAAAATAGACTTTATGCGATACATGCGCGAGTAACGTGAATAACTTTAACAAACCTAATTCTTTTTTTGTCGTATAAAAATATAACCGTCCAAAAGAGTTATTAGTACCTGTGTTTAAGAAACAAAAATTATTGTTGGTGTGTTTATTGGCTATTGCTTTTGTGCATAATGCTGTTGCGCAATCTGCAATGGATTCTACTTTGCTTCGTGAATACAATACTAGGATTGCTGCTGTTGAGAAGAGCTACAACGCTATTAAAACTAAAATTGCAGGAGAGTTTCCCAAAATAGATAAGCAGTTTTTTCCATTGGCAGATGCTGCATTTTCGTTTGCGAAGAACGATAATTTTACCCCTGATAAAAAGGTGATTTACACTAATACTTTACTCAGATTCATAAATATAATTTACGACAATGCCACCGATGCAGAAATGGCAAATGGTAAGTTGAATGATGGTTTTAAGTATTTTATATTATTAGCCGAATGGGATAACAAAAACGTGTTGGAACAAAATATTCGTTTGTATAGAAAGTTTACGCTTGGCTATGCTTCGCTTATTCCTGATGATAAAATTTGTGAGCAATTTATTGTGGATTATGCACGCGAAAATCCCGATGAAGTTCTTCGCAACGCTTGGCAATTTGGCAAGCGCAATTTTGCCATGCAAGTGATTGATAGCATAGTGATTGCGGCACCTGATTTGGCAAAAAAATATTTGACTTCTGATAATGAAGTGAGCTACAATATTGTGCGTAGCAAATCGCCTGTTTCCAAGTATTTGTTAAGTGTTTATAGAACTTATGGCTTGCGTTCAAAAGCATATTTGCTTGCTTACAATGTGTTAAAGAATGAGTTTAGTATGGATGCTGCAGATTCTATTGGAGATAATAATTTGCTGTTGTTTAAAACATTGATAAAGAACATGAAGCAACCTGATGCTTTTGGTAAACATTCAGTTTATCAAGTGCTTGAAAATTTTTCAATTGAACAGGTGCGAAAAGCTAATGATATTTCACAGAACCAAACCGGATACGCTGTTGCAGAATATTTTAAGGCGTATAGCAGTGAAGAAATTTTTAGCGTGATGTTGTATGGGCATAAAGAATTGAGTTTACAAGGACTTACCAATATTCTAGGCGCAATTAAGAGGATAATATACTCTCCTTTCAACAATAATTTTATTGCTTCTATTCAACCAAATAAGCTAAAGCAGTTTTTAGCCTATATTGAAAAAAATGAACGATTAGATGTAGTACTGCAAATGATAGATGGCAAATCGCTTAACTATATGTATCAATTGATGTCGCAGCCTATATTGCCAAGTTTAGAGCCTGATTTTTCAATTGCAGATTCAGCAGATATTCAAGCGCTTTTTAAATCAAGACTTCCTGAAGCAGGACTTTCTGTATCTATAGAAAGAACGCCTAAAACTACGCCTGATAAAGATCCTGTGCCACAAGCAGTTACTAAAGAAGTTGAATCGGTAGAAGTTGTTTCTATTCCTGTTAAAGCAGATACTGTTTCAACTTTAGAAGCAGAAGTTGATATTGAAGAAACTACTGTAGTTCCTGTTTCGCTTAGGCTTTCGGAACGCGAAAAAAACTTGCTATTGTTGAAGAAAGATTTAGCTAGTTCACTCAAAGAGATTCCTAAATTTATAAATGAAAATTACGCGGAAGAGTTACTAATTTATGCGGCTAAACAAGCACCTGATGAAATTTTTAAACGCTTCGATACTTACAAGTCTAAATTCTTTGCAGTAAAGATTTTAGAGGCAGCAGGAAAGGCTTCGCCTACTTCTTTAAAACGTTATTTGTATAGCTCTTCTCACCCAATTTTTTTGTTGTTGGAAACCAGCACTGATTCTATTATTAAGAAGATAATGAAAATGCCTTCGCAAGTGAGTTATCCGAGCAAAGCATATATTTTAACTGATGCTATTTTAAAGCACAAACTCACACCATCGCAGGCTGATAATATTTGTAATTCACCACAATGTATGTTTAAAGAATTGGTACAAATTGCTAAACAAAAAGATTACATCGGACGCTACAGTGTGGAGTACGGATTAACGGATTTTAGCCTTAGATTTTTGCGTGAGATAAATGACAATATTGCGCTTAATGAGCCGGAGCCATTTAGGATAGTAGAGAATTTTACTCAAGAAGAAATCTATTTTTTAATGGTGTTTGGTAGAGAAGAAGTAGTTACCGGTTCGTTTAATGGGTTGTTTTCTCGCTTAAAAACTAAAATGCAAAGCGAAAATTTTGTGCAGTTACTACAAGATATAAATGATAGTCATTTCCGTACATTTATTTCAATGTGTGCTTCGTATAATAAGCTAAGTGAAATTCTTACCGGCTTAAACGAGCCGCAGCGAGATTCTCTTTTTGTAAAATTTGTTCACCTTACAAAAGATGAAAATAATAATGATGGAGCAGAAATTGCTGAAACACTCAACAGTATTAAAGATAGGGATTTACTTACGATAATTCATTCAAGAATAAAAGCTGAATACTTGCGTGCAGAGCAAGATTCAAATAATATTGTTTTAGCACTTTACAGTGTTTTAGCAAGTTTAGTTGATGGACATGCAGTAGTTGAAAACAGTTGGTTCAATATGCTTTCAAAGCAAATTAAATTGCCTGCTGTTTCTTTGCTTCCAAACAAAAATTTGATGGAAGAAAATCAAGATTGTATTGAGCAAATGTATTTCTACAACGATGTGGACGGACGGGAATCTTTCGTAAACTTTTTGAATACTTTTAAAGTGCTACCAACTTGGCAAACAGAAGATAAAGGAAGCTACGTAATTGTGCGAAGTGTGGAAGGAAACAAAGTAGAAATTTACGCAAATAAACCGGAATATGAATCGAATGGACAAGATGCTATTGCTGAATATTTTAAAGCAAATAATTTGTATCCGATAGTCGTTATTCATAGAGGACACAGCTTTCATACAGCATCTACTTTGCAAAATGTAGATGAGCGTGTAAAATTACTTTTAGTTGGTTCGTGTGGTGGTTTCTACAAGCTTTCTAATGCTATTGATAATGCGCCTGATGCTCATATTATTGCTACAAAACAAATTGGAACTAAAACGGTGAATGACCCAATTCTATTAAGTTTGAATGAATTGATAAGAACGGGAAGAAATATTGTTTGGAAAGATTTTTGGGAGCAGATGCGCCAGAAGATTGGCTCTAATCCACATTTTGCTGATTATGTTCCTCCTCATCAAAATTTAAAATCACTATTTAGTAGAGCTTATTTTTCACTTTTAGGTGTATAGATGAAAACGGCAAAAAGCAAACTCCTTTCAATTTTATTCATACTGCTGTGCTATTCGGCAACATTTGCTGTTGGTTTAAGTGATTCTACAGATAAAAGACCTAATTTAATTGATACCGAACAAGACAGAATTGATAAGTTAGACGGAAAGTTAGATCACTACATCAATACAGGCGATACGGTAACAGATAAGCAAGCAGGATTTGTTTATTTTGATGCGATTGATTACATACAAAAAGTTGTAGATAATAATTACATACCAGACTTAGATAAAATCACTTTTTACGATAACCTTTTTGTGGAATTGAGAAACGTAAACAAGTCAAATTATTATCGAGTAGATGATATTGATAAAAGAATACTGCATGTGTTAGCAGGCTTAAATGCTGTTCGGCATAATGAACTGAAAAACTTTTTACTAGAAAACATTCCACTATCCATTCAAGTTGCAGGCTTTTTTAAGAACAGCAGCGATATGAAAACTTTTCTTTCAATCGCGGTGAAAAGATATCCAACGCAAGTATTGGTTTATGAATATTTGTTTGACGATAAAGATTATGCACTTCCAATTTTAGAAGAAGCGGTAATTGCTGCACCTGTATTTGCTAAGAAATATTTTTTAGACAGCCACCCGATTTTTAAGTTATTGAAGCAGAGTACAAACCCTGTTATTCAAACCATTCTTTCCATAAATAAAAAGTATGGAAGAAGCACAAATGCTTACGTTTTGTTAGATGATATACACAACAATAAACTTACTATTGATGAAGCGCACGAAATAGGAAAAGAGCATTATGCGTATTTAAAAACCATGCTCAATATTCGCAAAAAGAAAGAGCCGCTTGCGGAAAATTCTTTAGAATCGGAGTTAGTAACAAATGCACTCAAATATGTGCGCGTGGTAAACGATTTGCATAACGAAGCAGATAATATTCGCTTTGCAAATGTTGATTCTTTTGATGCACCGGAACTCTACACTTTAATTGTGTATAGCGAAGAAGAAATTTTTACTTCAACTTTTAATGGTTGTTTTAATCGCTTTTTGGCAAAGTTAGACTCAACCGATGGCTTCACTTTTATACAACAAATGGGCGAAAACCGTTTTCGAACTTTCATTAAAATGGCAGCAAGCTACGGCAAACTCGATAAGTTTTTAGCCACTATGAAACCTGAAGAACAACAAGCGCTCATGGTGAAATTTGCAAGTAATTTAGAGCAAGATGAAAATGATATTGAGCAAGCAGTTGAGGTTGCCGATGCCTTTGGAAGTATCACAGATTCTACGCTTTTAACCTTGTTGCGCAATACCATAAAAAGTGAGTATTTGAGAGTTGAATCTCAAAATAATAAACGTGGGAAAATAATTTATGGTTTGCTCTCTAATTTATTTACAGGAGATGGCGTTTTAAAAGATAAATGGTTTGCTTCAATTGCAACTAAGTATCAACTTCCACCTTTAGATAAAGTGAATTTTGAAAGCCTTTTTAGAAGAAACAAACACAATATTTGGCAAATATATTTTTACGATGATGAAGATGGAGACGCATCTTTTAAAACATTTTTAGCAACCTTTAAAGATCCCAACTGGCAGATTGCAGACTATCAGCATTATGTGAAAATATTTTCTAAGAGTGGCGCTTTGGTTACTATTTATGCCAATAAACCCAAGAGTGAATACACTGGGCAGCCACAAATTGAAAAGTTATTGGATAGCTTGAAACAAGAACCAGATGTGGTTGTGCACCGCGGACACAGCTATTACGCCTACAAAACAATTGAAAAAATCCACAACAACACAGCAGTATTTATTCTGGGAAGTTGTGGCGGTTACACCAGCTTGAAAGGAATTTTTGAACGCAGTCCCAATGTGAGTGTAGTGGCTTCAAAACAAATTGGAACGATGTATGTAAACAATCCGCTTATTAAAATTATTGCGGAAGATATTCGTAATTTTAAAGATGTAGATTGGCATACTGCTTGGCAAGATTTAGAAAACAATGTAAAAGGAAATAAACAAGCTTACGAGCGATTTTTAGACTATATTCCACCACATAAAAACTTAGGCGCATTGTTTATTCGCGCATACAACAGAATGAGCGAAGAGTAACAGATTTTTACGCGCTTTCACTATTTCTCACAAATAATAAATTAAACTTGCTGCCATAAAAATTATTTAAGGGGAATGAAGAATTTATGGTACGCTTTGTTTTTGGTAGCTTTGGTAACTCAAGCACAAGCCCAAAATGCGAGAGTGGTAGAAATGCAACAGCTACCACCTAGAAATAGTTTTGAAAGGAGAGGCGTTTCATTAAAAGAGGCCTTGCAGCAAACAAGCAATGAAAAAGTTATTGAAGAGAAAGAGCGCACAGGTGTTTTAAATGTTTCTATTTTATTGCCATTCAGCGCCACAAGCACTTTAGAAACTGTGAAGGCGGCAGTAGCTTCAAAAGATAATTTGCATAGTTTAAAACTTGTTTCTAATGAAGCTAAAACAGCGTTAGATTTTTACGATGGCGTATTGATGGCATTAAAAAAAGTAGAAGCTGAAGGTGGAAATAGCTTGAAATTAAAAGTGAATTTTTTTGATACTTGGGCAAGCGACTCGGTAGTAGATGAATTGCTGAAAGAAAAAGATATTGTGAATGCAGATGTAATAATTGGACCTGCCACACACGAAGGCGCAAAAAAAGTAGCAGAGTTTTGCAAGCAAAATAAAATAGTAAATGTTCAACCTTTTTCGCCCTCAAAATCTATTACGAGCGATAACCCTTACCATGTAAAAATTGCCCCAACAATTGATGCGCATATTGATAATATAATGCGCTCGTTGGCAGATTCGTTTAATTCAGAACCAATTATTATTTACACAACGAATGCAAGCAGCGATTTAAGTGCAGCAAAGCGCTTAGATTCTTTATTGAAAAATTTTGACGGACCGGGTAAAACGCATTTCAAATCTACTTTAGTAAACATTTCAAGTTTAGGCACAAACGGAAATAAAAAAACTCCTGCCGATTTCTTAATCCCTTCACAACGGAATGTAGCAGTAGCTTGTATTTTTGGAGAAGCAAATGCACAAACAATTATCCGCCAACTCTTTGCTTCCAAGCCTGATGTGGTAATATATGGAATGCCAACTTGGTTAAATTCGGAAGTGCTTCGTTTAGATTATTTAAACAAATTAAATGCACGTTTCACAGAGCAGTTTTTTGAAGATACAGCATCAAGTACTAAAGCAAAAGATTTTATTGCAATTTATAAAGAGCAGTATTATTCAGTACCTGCAAAATATGCTTATTTAGGTTATGATGTAGTTAATTGGCTTTACAAAGCAGCAGCCGAAGATGAGCGTTTTCCAATGAATTTAGCAGGGAGTTTTTATGCCGGAGCAGGCTATAAATTTCAGTTTAGAATGGCTGAAAAAGCACAAGAGTCAAATAAAAAAAGAGGCATTGATTATTTTGAAAATACCTTTTTGCATTTGCTCCGAATTGAGAATTATGCGTTATTAAAAGATTGGTAATTTAATTGAAAGGCTATGACATTCTTACGTGCTTTTTTGTGTCGATGTACAGAGCAAGAACGATATAAATTAAAGCTTTTAGATTTAAAGGGAAATGAATACGAAGTACTGTTAGAAACAATTAAACAGCGCACAAATACAGATTTTGACGATACTGAAATTCAAAATAAATTCAACCTTACCAAAAGTTATTTTGATAAAATAAATTCAGTTCTTTTAGATAAATGCCTTTCTGCATTAACACCTAATGGAACTTACAACGATATACTTTCTCTTATTCTAGCTAAAGACATGCCCGATTTACTCAAGCATGAAATTAAAATATGGGAGCGTAGAATTTTAAAAACAAAGGATAGTAACGAAATAACCACTTTCTATTATCGCACATTTCAGTTTCTGCGAAGAATGCCGGCAAATGTATTTGATATGGAAATGTTACTTAAGTACAAAAACCTTTATTTAAAGCATAAAAAAGATAGAAGTGAAGAAGATGAATTAGAGATAGCAGCAATGGTTTTAGCAACTCAAGTTTTTATAGAAGCGGTGCAAGGAAATATGAATACTTTTTCAGAAAAGTATCACTTGGAATTAAAAAGATTAAAAACAGAAATTGGCACTAAGCAATATTACAAAGCAAATTTTCATACAAAACTGGCAGAGGCAAATTACTACGATTATTATACAAGCGATTTTAATGCTTTAGTGAACGCCCTCAAATATGCGATGGAGCATTACGATAAAGCTCAAGGCGGTATAGATGTTACGTACAAAGTGTATGCTATTACAAAACTTGCAAAGGCTTATTGCCACGGAAGTTATTTTGGTGAAGCGATGAAAATTTACGATGAAGCATTTAGTCTTTTTGCTGCGGAATTGTCTTTAAATCCATATCACCCAACTATGTATGCAATCGTTGCCATCATCAATGGGAAGTATAAGGAAGCAGAAAAAATGATGAATGAAAATTTACTGCATCTTCTCAATAATGAAAAGCCAGGCACTTTAGATTTTGACATCTATCGTACTTATGCCATTCTTTACATGAACCAATCTATGTTCGATAAAGCATTTTATTATTTAGAAGAAGCATTGAAATTCCGCAGAACAGAAATAAGTTTATTGGGAGATATTTTACTGCGAATGGTGCATAATGCGTTTTTTGTGATGAGTGGCGATTTAGCTACGGCAAAAACTACGCTTAAACGAAATTTTAAATTCTTAGCACTAAAAGAAAAGGATGCAATGGTGCAAGAATATACCGGTTATTTCAAAATGATTAAGCAAGTTATTCGCTATAAAGAAGGAAAAAAACTACCCAAAGATTTTACGGAGCAAATGACTCCGTATCGTCAAGGAATTATGAAGCTATATGGCGATTTGTTAGATAAAATGGTAGATTGATTTTTGCACTTTACTCAACAACTATTTTATATGTTGAAGAGTGTTCCTTAGTTTGAATAAACAAAACATAAATACCCGAATTTAGGCTTTCAGGAATTTCAATTGCAGATGTAGTGCTATTTGAAATTTCTTTTCCTTGTAAGTTGTATAAATTTAGTTTTTCAGAATCTGTTTTATTTACAAATACTTGCTTGCCTTTCATCACCGGATTAGGAAATACTAAACTAAAATCAGCTATTTCTAAAATTGAAGTTGTGGATAGTTGATTGATTACGCCAATAGCATCTAAATCGAAACCGCCACTTGGGAATGGAGTAGGAAATGGGTCGTTTACTTTATTGCCAAAAGCATCTCTGGTTGCAAATTTATTTTCTATGCTTCCAACCACATCAATCACTTTTACGTGTGTAATATTTTGAATATCCAAATCCGGAGTCCCTGCCAATTCTTCTAAATCGAAAGGTGTACCATACCCTCCGCGATATTTCCCTGCAAGATTGTTTATTTTTGTAGCATCTGTTAATCCAAAACTTGCGGTTTGTATTAAAGTATCAATTAGGGAATGAGCCGGGAAACGAAAAAAATTGATACCATCGCTACTTACTTCTACAAAAGCAAGTTCTAAAAAGCTATCATCAAAACTATTTTCAAATACCGCAAAATCGTATCCACTACCATTCGTAATTGGTTGAGGAAAAGTACATATTGCAAAGCCACCATCGCCCAAACTTACCACACCATTTTCGCCTGCTTTGCCTATGGCAGAAAGTGAATCGCCAACGCTTGCGTAACCCAAAGTAGTATCAGTAATATTTTGTAAGCCACGCACTATTTTGCATTGGTTTGCCCAGTTTAAAAATATACTGCTATCTTTAGAAATAGCGGTGCTGCCCGCTTCGCCAACTTTGGGTGCATATTGCCCAAAAATATTAGGAACGAAAAAAAACAAGATAGCAAGAAGTAATATTTGTTTCATTTTATTTTCTCCATTTTGCATCGTGTGCAAATACATGTTTCAGTACTTCAATTTCATTTTCTGATAGCGATAAGTTTCTGCGCTCCATCATTTTTTGTATTGCTTCCAAGCTTTTCTCAAAAGTGAATGTTCTTAGCCATTGCGCTCCGCCCCAAGTAAATGATGGAATAAATTTTGGAGGAAAATCGCTACCGAAAATATTGGCACAAACACCAACAGTAGTTCCTGTATTGAACATAGTGTTAATGCCACTTTTACTGTGGTCGCCCATCATTAAACCACAAAATTGAAGTCCTGTTTTTATGTTTTTATCATCAGCATAACTCCAAACATCAACTTCCGCATAGTTATTTTTTAAATTACTGTTATTGGTATCTGCGCCCAAGTTGCACCATTCGCCAATTACACTATTGCCGATAAATCCATCGTGAGCCTTGTTGCTGTAAGCAGAAAAAACACTGTTGTTTACTTCGCCTCCAACTTTGCAGTGCGGTCCAATAGTTGTAGCACCATAAATTTTTGCACCCATTTTAATTACGGCATGTTCACCAAGTGCAAACGGTGCACGAATCATGCTGCCTTCCATTATTTCAGCATCTTTTCCAATATAAATTGAACCTGATTTTGTATTTAAAATAGATGCTTCCACAACAGCACCTTCTTCAATAAATATTTTTTCGCTACTGCCAATTACAGTGTTGGTTGAGCTTAGTTTTGCACTTTCTCTTCCGGCAGTAAGTAAACTAAAATCTGCATCTATTGCTTGTGTATTTAGTTTGAAAATATCCCAACGTTGGTTTACTAAAGTTGCTGTAAAATCAAGCTCTGTAACCAGAAGTTTTTGAGCAAAATTTAAAATATTATCAGTAGTAAATTGAGAGTTGTTTTGTGTTTTAAACGCTAAAATTTCAGTGCCTTGTATAAGTACATTTTCGTTAGGTAATGTTTTCAATGCTTCTAATAATTTAGCATTGGGCAATAAAGCAGCATTCACAAATAAATTAGGCGAAGCATAGTAGGCAGGAAAAACTTTTTGAAGGTACTCTTGTGTGAGCACAGATACTGTTTGCTGAAAATGCTTTTCCCATTTTTGGCGAATAGTGAGTATGCCAATGCGCAAATCCGCTACCGGTTTTGTGAATGTAAATGGTAGAAAATTTTTATGCTGCAATGTGGTTTCAAACAAAATAATATTCATACAAAAAGTATCTTGATTAAAGTAATTTTATTTTAAAAAGTATCGAATAAATCTGCCGCTTTTGAAATGCGTGCCAACGATTTTTCTTTACCTAAAAGTTGCATCATATCAAACACCGGAGGTCCTTGCATGGTTCCTGCCAATGCTATTCTTAAGAGTGGCATCACTTCACCAATTTTTACTTGTTTTTCGGCAATAAATGCTTTGGCACTTGCCTCAATTTCTTGAGTAGAAAAATTACTCAAATTTTGGAGATGCGCCACTAAACCATGCATAAGTTCTTTTTTGTCGCTACTCCATTTTTTCTTTACTCCAGCAATATCGTATTCTTTAATTTCTATAAAAAAGTAGTAGCCCATTTCTAATAAATCGGTTAAGAAAGTAGCACGCTCTTTCATCAATCCACAAAAAGTTTCTAAGTATTCGCTATTAACATCGTATCCTTTTTCTTTTGCCAAAGGGCGAATAGCATTGGCGAGTTCTGCATTGCTTTTAGCTTTTAAGTATTGATGGTTGAACCATTTTGCTTTTTCGTAATCGAAGCGTGCACCGGCTTTGTGTACTTTTTCAATGCTGAATTGCGCTATCAATTCTTCTTTAGAAAGTATTTCTTGGTTAGTGCCTGGATTCCAACCTAAGAGTGCTAAAAAGTTCATCACCGCTTCGGGGAAAAAACCTTTTTCGCGATAGCCTTCAGATATATTTCCGGTTTCCGGATCTTGCCAACTTAATGGAAAAGAAGGAAATCCTAATCGGTCGCCATCGCGTTTGCTCAGTTTTCCATTTCCGTCTGGTTTCAAAATAAGCGATAGGTGTGCAAATTTAGGCATTGCACTTTCCAATCCTAAAGCGCGATAAAGCAAAACGTGTAGTGGTGCAGAACTCAGCCACTCTTCGCCCCTAATTACGTGTGTGATTTTCATCATGTAATCATCGGCTACATTTGCTAAATGGTAGGTTGGCATTCCATCACTTTTGTAAAGCACTTTATCGTCTAATTGCGAAGTATTAAAAGTAACCCATCCGCGTACTTCATCATTAAATTTCACCTCTTCGTTGCGTGGCATTTTAAAGCGAACCACAAAAGGTTCACCGTTTGCTAATCGTGCTTTCACTTCATCTTCGCTCAGCGAAGTTGAGTTTTTCATATATTGTCTGGAAACCGCATTATATGCTGGGTTCGGCACTCCTTGTGCTTGCATATTGGTGCGCATGAGTTCTAATTCTTCCGGAGTATCGAAAGCGTAATACGCATCGCCCGAAGCCAATAGTTTATCGGAGAATTCTTTGTACAAAGTTTTGCGCTCGCTTTGTCTGTATGGCGCAAATTCACCATCTCCAAATCCTAAACCTTCGTTTGGTTCAATGCCGCACCATTTTAAAGATTCTATAATAAAATTTTCTGCACCCGGCACAAAACGGTTTTGGTCGGTATCTTCTATTCTTAAAATAAAGTCGCCTCCACTTTGTTTTGCTAATAAATAATTAAACAATGCCGTACGCATTCCTCCAATGTGCATAGGACCTGTTGGGCTTGGTGCAAAACGCACTCTTATTTTTCTTTCACTCATAACTTATTAAAATGGGTTGCGAATTTAATGTTATGTTCCACTTTTGTTGGTTCAATTTATAGAATTGCCGGAATGAAATTGTTTAAAACTTTAGTAAAACCTCCTGTGTGGATGCGGTTTTTGTTTCCTAATGTTACTTGGAAAAAAAGTAACAGCAATTCTATTTACTTAACTTTTGATGATGGCCCAACGCCTGAAATTACAGATTTTGTATTGCAAGAATTAGAGAATTATAATGCAAAAGCTACCTTTTTTTGTATTGGAAAAAATGTGTTGGAGCATCCTGAAATTTGTGCGAAAGTGGCAGCGCATGGGCACACTTTAGCTAATCATACCATGAACCACATTAAAGGTTGGAAGGTTTCTACTGAAATTTATTTACAAGAAATTGAAGACTGCAATGAAGCGCTGCAAAAGGTTTTTCCTAATAAAAAAGTGAATTTTTTTCGTCCGCCTTATGGCAAAATTTCTCCTTCGCAAATTCAAAAAGTTTCGGGAGAATATGAAATTGTTTTGTGGAGTGTTTTAAGTTGCGATTACGATGAAAGTTTAAATTCAAACGATGTAGTCGAAAACGTAATTCAATATGCTCAATCAGGTTCAATTATTGTTTTTCACGATACCACAAAGGCATTTCCTCGCTTAAAAGCAGCATTGCCAAAGGTTTTGGCACATTTTAGCGAAAAAGGCTTTCAGTTTTCAACGCTTTAATTCGGCTACACTTTTTTCATTCAGGCAAATTTGTAACTTCGCACTCCAATTTATTAAAATAATAGCAAATGACATTAGCAGAAATCGTAGCAATTACAGGTCTTCCGGGTTTGTACAAAGTGGTAGGAAAAAGAAATGACGGGTTAGTGGTTACTTCGTTGGTTGATGATAAAACTACTTTTGTTTCAGGAAGAAAGCACCTTTTTACAACGCTTGATAATGTAACAATGTACACAACAGGTGATGGCGTAACTTTGAAAACAGTGCTTGCAGAAATGAAAAAGCAAGAAGCGAATAATCCACCGGTTGCTAAAGATGATGCGGCTGTGAAAGCTTATGTAGAGAAAGTAATTCCTGATTACGATAAAGAAAAAGTATATGTGAGCGATATGAAAAAATTGCTCAAATGGTACGATATACTTAATGGACAAAAATTGGTTGAAGAGCTGATTAAAGAGGAGGGAACTATAGAAGCAATAGAAAAAATAGCAGAAGCGAAAGCAGAAGAAAAGCAAGCTAAAAAAACGGCTGCGAAACCTAAAAAAGAAGCTAAACCAAAGGTTGAAAAAACAACTAAAGCTTCTACTAAGCCGGCACCGGGAGCTAAAAAAGTAACTGCACCGCGCAAAGCACAGTAATTCTGTATTCATGAAAGCAACTTCGGTTCTATTTGTTGCATTCTTATTCTTTGCTGCTTCATGCGGCAAAACACCATTCCCATGTTTTATTGTAAGTGAAAAGGAAGATAGTATTCCGGTAAATAAAATGGTTTACTTTAATGCTATTTGCTCAGATAATGCCAAAGAATACTTTTGGGCTTTCCCCAATGATAGCGTAGCTTATGAAGAATATGTAGGCTATATTTTTCGCGATACCGGTAATGCAGAAGTTTCTTTAATGGTAGGCAATGGCAATAAAACACAGAGAATGGTTAAGCATTTGCACGTGGTGCAATAACACAACCTTTATATTCTAAACGAATATTTTTATCTATCTGAAGTAGGATAAATCTTTCTTTGGAGGGTCGTTATCTTTATCGTTTTGTGTTGGAGCATCATCATCATAATATTCCACATCAGGGTAGTCTAACAAACGGTAGCGGAAAATAAGGAACAAGCCACTTTCAATAACTAATGAAAGCGGTAAATATGGCAGCACTGCTTTTAATTTTTCCGGGTCGGTGAATGTGTCTTTCCCCAAAGCAAACATCAATACTATTACAAACATCATGCTCACCATAAAGTAGCTGCCAACAAATTTCCATACCCATTTATTGGGCGATAGTCCTTTAGCAACAGCTAATTGGTGTATTTTGTAACCAAAGAAAAACAACAATAATATAACTATCATAAAGTGAAATTCAGTAGTGTAAAATCAAAGACTATGTGAAATAGAGGTTGGCTAAAGTAAAAATTTGAAACTACATCTCCAATGCAATTTTTATGCAACTCGGTTTTATTGTGAAGTATTATCAAATTGCTTTTTGAATCTTCTTGAATTTTACAAAATAAGCCGAAGGATTTTTATTACCATTTTTAAACTTGGGCAATTCGTTAATTACTCTACTTTCGCGCCTCGTATAAATACGGATATTTATGAGTTCTTTTTCAACAACGGAAGTAAAGCCAAATTCAACACAAAGTTTATTGGCAATGGCAGAAAATCTGCAACACGAGCAAATTGTTTATTTCAACGATGAAGAAACCGGATTAAAAGGTTTTATCGGTATTCACAATACAGTTTTAGGCCCATCTTTGGGCGGCTGCCGCATTTGGAATTATACCGATATTGATTCTGCGTTATTAGATGTAATTAGGCTAAGCCGAGGAATGACATTTAAGTCTTCTATCAGCGGTATCAATTTAGGTGGCGGAAAATCAGTTATCATCAACAACAATCCTGCACAACGAACCGAAAAGTTTTGGCGCAAATTTGCTGAGTATGTAGAAAGTTTAGGCGGAAGATATATTGCAGCAGAAGATGTGGGAACTTCTACCAAAGAGGTTTCATATATGATGGAAGTTACCAAACACGTGAGTGGCAAACCTGTTGAGCAAGGCGGTGCGGGCGATCCATCACCATTTACGGCTCATGGCGTTTATTTAGGTATAAAAGCCTCAGCTAAGAAAGCTTATGGAAACGAAGATTTGAACGGTAGAAAAGTGGTTATTCAAGGTGTTGGACACGTTGGCTATTACTTATCGGAAATGCTGGCAAAAGAAGGTGCAAAATTATTTGTTGCCGATTTGAATAAGTCGCTTGTGAAACGTGCAGTTGAAAATTTGAATGCAACCGAAATTGGCATAAATGAAGTTTACTCTTTTGATGCTGATATTTACGCACCTTGTGCTTTAGGCGCAACGCTAAATGAAAACACAATTCCACAATTGAAATGTGCTATTGTAGCCGGCTCTGCCAATAATCAATTGGCAAATGAAAAAGTTGATGGTGATAGTTTATTTAAAAAGGGCATTGTTTATGCTCCGGATTTCTTGATAAATGCCGGTGGCGTAATCAATTGCTATCAAGAAATAATTGGCTACAACCGCGATAAGGCAATGGAAAAGGTAGATGCTATTTATGAGCAAACACTCAATATTTTTAAACTGAGCGAGACAGAAAAAATTTCTACACACAGCGCAGCAGAAAAAATTGCACTTAAACGAATTGAAGATACAAAAGCTAAAAAGAAGTAGTAAATGTTAGGAAGAAGAAACCTCAGAATTAAAGTAATGCAAACACTTTACGTGCGCGAACTGCACGATGAAGAGAGTTTGAAATTTTTAGAAGGACAGTTGAAAAATAACCTTCACAGAAGTAATATGTTGTATCTCACCATGATTCAATATATTATAGAAGTGTGCCTTTATGTGTTGGAAGATAAAAACAGAAGGCTTGCCAAGTTTTTAAAAACACAAGAGGATTTAGCACTCAATACTATTTTAGCCCGTAATAAAGTTGTAGAAGCTTTGCGCGCAGACGAAACCTTGCAACTATATTTTAAGCAAGAAAAAGTAAGCCAATATATTGATGCGGATATCATTCGCCAGTTATATATCGAAGTAACCGAAAAACAACGCTACAAAGAATACTTTAAGTTAGAAGAAACTACAATTGAAGCAGATGTTGATATTTTGGCATACATCATAAAACAAGTGCTTACTAAAAATAAAACCTTAGATAAGCATTTAGAAGAAACCTTTGTAAACATGGACGATGATAGCGGCACACTTTGGATGGTATTGCAAAAATACGTTGAAGGTTTTGTGAAAAGCGGTACTGCACCTTTTTCTGATGCCATTAGTTATTGGGAAAAAGAACATCCTTTTGCATTGGAACTTTTGCGCAAAACATACCAACACAACGAAGAAATTACAGAAGTAGTTCGTCCATTTCTTAAAAACTGGGAGTTAGAAAGAGTAGCCGTGATGGATTTGCTTATACTTAAACTCGCTATGTGCGAATTGCTTTATATGCCAACTATTCCTGTAAAAGTTACCATAAACGAATACATTGATATTTCTAAGTTTTACAGCACTCCAAAGAGTAAAGACTTTGTGAATGGCGTATTAGATAAAGCTAAAAATCAGCTAATGGATGAAGGTTTAATTAAAAAACAGGGAAGGGGATTGGTTGAGTAATTTTAAGAAATGCAATACTTTAAAATTCTACTTTCGCATTTCGATTTTTTTTAAAACAGATAAAGTATTAGGACTTTAGAAAATATTTTAGGAATGAAAAAAGTAACATTAGCTGTTGCACTATTAGTAGTTCTTTTGGCAACCGAATCTTGCAGAAGAAAAGGTGATGAAAAATTGCGCAACGGAGGATTAACCACAGAAATGATTAAAGATTCTACCAAGGTGGAATTTGTAGAAACGCAATTTGCATTCGACACAATTAAGCAAGGCGATAAAGTAGAACACACTTTTGTGCTGAAAAACGTGGGCGACAAAAACTTGTTTATCACAAACGCATTTGGAAGTTGCGGCTGCACAGTACCGGAATATCCAAAAGAGCCAATTCCTCCAGGAAAAACAGGCGAAGTAAAAGTTACTTTTAATTCTGCCGGAAAAGAAGGTGTGCAACAAAAAACGGTTACATTAACTATGAACACAGGCAAACGCAACGAATTGCTTTACTTAAATGGTTATATAAAAACCGATAAAAGCGAATAAAAATTGTCTTTAAAAATTATCAGTAATATAAAATTCTCAAATTAAAATTATGCAATTACTTCAAGCAGGAGGCGCTGGTTTCGACCCAATTATCTTAGTTATTTACGGTGGATTGTTTATCGTTATCTACTTCTTTTTTATTCGCCCACAAACTAAAAAGGCGAAAGAGCAAAAAAGCTATATTGAGCAAATTCAAAAAGGTGATAAAGTTGTTACCACAGGCGGCATTCACGGTAAAATTGTTCGTATAGACGATAACGCATTTTGGGTAGAAGTTGATAACAACGTAAAGTTGAAATTGGAGAAAAGTGCCATTTCTATGGAACTTTCAAAGCCTTTGAACCAGGCCACAACACCGGCAGAAAAGAAAGACTAATTTATGCTTCGAGTAGGCATTACCGGAGGAATTGGCAGTGGCAAAACCACCGCTTGTAAATTATTTGAAAAATTAGGCGTGCCGGTTTATTATGCCGATAACCGCGCAAAAGAATTGATGGTTGATGATAAGCAACTGCGTCATTCAATTATCCAAAATTTTGGTGCCGAATCTTATTTAGAAGATGGCTCATTGAACCGACTTTATTTATCATCAGTAGTCTTTAGTGAGGAGAAAAAATTAGAACTTCTAAACTCATTGGTGCATCCGGTAGTTGCAGCCGATAGCGAATCGTGGAATAGCATTTTGGAACGGAAAAACTTTGCGTATTCACTTCGCGAAGCAGCACTGCTGATAGAAACCGGCAGCTACAAACTTTTAGATAAACTTATAGTAGTAACTGCTCCCGAAGAAGATAGAATAAAGCGTGTAATGTTGCGCGATGGCAGCTCAGAGCAGCAAGTTAAAAGTAGAATTAACGCACAAATGCCCGATTCGGAGAAACTGAAATTGGCAGATTTTATTATTGAAAACACCGACCTTATTTCTTTAGCGCAACAAGTAAAAGATATTCATGAAAGAATAATGAAACTTTTGTGAGAAACTATCGTATTAACTACATAAAACGAATGTGGTTATGCGCAAAATATTTTTTACAGCAGCAATTCTTTTTATAGGTTGGAATGGCTTCGCAGCCCCAGAAGGCAAGCACGAGGAAGCATTTCACAAAGGCGAAGTTGAATTTTCAAACGGGCGCTACGAAGAAGCACTCAAATATTTCAACATGGCAATTTCTGAAACACAAGACCGCTATAAATATTTTTATATGCGCGCTTTGGCAAATAAGCAAATGGAATTAACCGATGATGCTATTGCCGATTTTTCGCGCGCCATTAGGCTTAAACCAACCACCGAAGCCATGTACGAAAGAGGTATTATGCTCTTTAATAATGGCGATATGGATGCAGCCAAAGGCGATTTTGAAGATGTGAAAATTGCAAAGGATAACTTCAAGAATATTCAATACTATTTAGGAGTAGTATACTACCGTGCCGGAGTTTATGAGCATGCTCTAAAAGCTTTCAATCGCTATTTAAGTGCAACTGGTGGCGATGGCGACACTTACTACTACAAAGGCTTAGTAAACGCAAGCATCAAGCACTACGAAGATGCAATTTCAGACTTGAATAAAGCATTGCCTTACAAGAAAAATAACCTGCTTATTTATGTAAAGTTGTATGAGTTATACATTCAAACCAACCAGCCCGAGAAAGCAGTAGAAAGTATTTCGGCAATGATTGACCTTTCTCCACAAAACAAAAGAAGCGAATTGTATATGGAAAGAAGCTTGCTTTACGGTCAGTTAGGAAACATTGAACTTTCAAACAGCGACCGTTTGAAATCGAGAGAGGCTGCGGCATCTATCTTTAATTAACTTTTTAGAAACATATTTTTTTGAATGTGTAGCTTTTATAGCTGCACATTTTTATTTTCGCTGCTTCAATGACAGCGCTTAAACTTTACAATACATTTTCGAGAGAAAAGGAAGATTTCAAACCGCTAAATCCACCTTTGGTGGGAATGTACGTTTGCGGTCCCACAGTTTACAATTCGGTGCATTTAGGCAACTGCCGCACTTTTGTTTCGTTCGATATTTTGTTTCGCTACCTTTTGCATTTAGGCTATAAAGTTCGCTATGTGCGAAATATTACCGATGCCGGGCATTTGGAGAGCGATGCTGATGAAGGCGAAGATAAAATTGCAAAAAAAGCACGCTTGGAACAATTAGAGCCAATGGAAATTGTGCAGCGCTACACCATTGATTTTCATAAGGTTTTAGACCAGTTTAATAACCTGCCGCCAAGTATTGAGCCAACTGCTACTGGGCACATTATGGAGCAGATTGAAATGACTGAAAAAATTCTGCAAAACGGCTATGCTTATGAAACCGATGATGCAATTTATTTTAATGTAGAAAAATTAGCAAAGCAATTTCCTTACGGAAAACTGAGTGGCAGAAACTTAGAAGATTTATACAATAACACTCGTGAATTAGACGGACAAGAAGCTAAAAAAGGCAAACTTGATTTTGCGCTTTTAATTAAGGCAAAACCAACGCACATCATGCAATGGAGTTCGCCTTGGGGAAGGATTTTTCCGGGTTGGCATTTGGAATGTAGCGCCATGAGTTCTAAATATTTAGGTGAAGAATTTGATATTCACGGTGGCGGAATGGATTTAGTTCCCACACACCATACCAACGAAATTGCGCAGAATGTTGCTTGCTGCGGCAAGTCTCCGGCTCGCTACTGGGTTCACACCAATATGCTTACGGTAAATGGACAAAAAATGAGTAAAAGCCTTGGCAATTCTTTCTTGCCGGCTGAACTTTTTTCAGGAAACCATAAGTTGTTGGAGAAAGGCTATTCGCCAATGAGCGTTCGCTTTTTTATGTTGCAAGCGCACTATCGCAGCACCTTAGATTTTAGTAATGAAGCATTGCAGGCAGCAGAAAAAGCTTTTGTACGTTTAATGGCGGCAGTTAAAATTCTTCCAAGTTTAAAAACAGGAGCAAGTACTTCTTCCAATATTTCAGCATTAAAAAATAGTGTTTACGAAGCGCTAAATGACGACCTGAACACGCCTGTGGCTTTAGCGCATTTGTTTGATGGTGTGCGAATAATAAACACTGTAAACGATGGTAAAGAAACAATTACCGAAGAAGATAAACAATTGCTAGTGAAGCTCTTTAATGAAATTATTTTTGATGTGTTTGGGTTAAAAGAAGAACTGCAAGAAAACAAAAACTTAGACGGTGTGATGAAAACGATTTTAGAAATTAGAGCAGAAGCTAAAGCGAAGAAGGATTTTGTTACTGCCGATAAAATTAGAAACGAATTACTTGAAAATGGTATTCAAATTAAAGATGGGAAAGAAGGTGCAACATGGAGTTTTACGCTTTAAATAAACATCTTGGTTTAATTTTTACTTTGTATAATTGCCCGTTCAATTAGATATGCTACAATATATACTCAAAAGGATATTTTATTTTATCCCTACTTTTTTCATCATATCGCTGTTTACTTTTTTATTAAGTCAAATGGCACCGGGCGATCCTGTGGAACTTAAGCTGCAAGGCGGCTTGGGCGGAGGCAACAGCGGCCAATCAAGCGAAAAAATTGCTACTGAAAAAGCTTATTTGGATTTAAGTCAAAAGTTGGGCAGAAATCTTCCTGCTTTTTATTTCAGCGTAACTTCAAGTTCTTATCCTGATACGCTGTATAAAATTTTCAAAAAAGACCAACGCGAAAACTTAGAAAAGCTGATTGAACAATACGGCAATTGGAATGAAATAAGCAACTATTTCTATTCAGCCAAAAAGTTGGAATTGGCACTTTACGACCGCAAACCCGATAATATAGACACAACAATTTTTGAGCGATCCAGAGCTATTCGCGAAGGTTGCAATAGTTTGTACAGAAGTTATGATGACAGAGATATTACTTTCACTTTAAGCAATATTAAAAAAGCAGCAGTTTCAGAAATTAGTGTTTTAGATTCGGCAACAGGCCAGGTTTCTAAATACAATAGTTTAGCAGATGTAATTCCATTGGTGAATGAGGTGGAAAGCAATTATTCACTAATGAAAAGTAAAGCCAATAAAACTGCAAAATTTATTCCTGCATTTTACTGGTACGGAAAGAATAACCAATATCACAGATGGTTATTTGGCGATGTGCCTTGGTTTGGTGAAAACACAGACCCGACAAAGGTTTCAAAAGGATTTTTTAGAGGTGATTTTGGTAATTCATATTTAGATGGAAGACCTGTGGTTTCAATTTTAGGCGATGCTTTAAAATGGACTTTATTGCTGAATCTGATTGCGTTTTTTATTGCTTACGCAGTGTCAATTCCAATGGGCGTTTCGTTGGCAGTAAAAAAAGACAGCACTTACGATAGAGTTGTAACTGCAATCAATTTTGTGCTGTATTCATTGCCAACATTCTGGATAGCAACCTTGCTTATTACTTTCTTCACCAGCGATTATTATGCCGATTGGATGGATATTTTCCCTACGCACGGTGTAGGAAAAGTAGGCGACAACTTTACATTTTGGGAGCAATTTACAGATAGAAGTTATCACTTTATTTTGCCGATTTTCTGTATGGTTTATGGCTCTTTTGCTTATATCTCGCGCCAAATGCGCGGTGGTATGCTCACCGTATTGCGCCAAGATTATATCCGCACAGCATTCGCCAAAGGTTTGGATCCAAACAAAGTTTATTGGAAACACGCTTTCCGCAATTCTTTAATTCCTATTATCACCATGTTTGCAAGTTTTCTTCCTGCTATGATAAGCGGCTCGGTAATTATTGAATACATTTTCACTATTCCTGGCATGGGTCGCATAAGCTTTGAAAGTGTGGTGGCGCGTAACTTCCCTGTGTTGTTTACCTTGCTGATGTTCTCTGCCATTCTTACCATGATTGGCAATTTGCTCAGCGATATTTTATATGGTGTAATTGACCCAAGAATTTCATTTACTAAAAAGAAATAAGAATATAAATGGCTGATAAATCAGGCGAAAGTTATTGGAATATCGTTAAACGCCAGTTTAGGAAAAACAAGTTGGCAATGCTCTCCATGCGGGTGTTGTATGTACTTTTGTTTATTGGCTTAATGGCTGACTTTTTAGCAAATGAAAAACCTTTGGTGTGCAAGATGAACGGGAATACTTATTTCCCAATTTTTCGCCAATACATGGTAGATTGGGGTTTAGGCGCATGGCAAAAGGAGTTTAGAAATAATGATTGGATGAGCATGGAATATGATTTTGCAATATTCCCTCCGGTGCCATATTCGCCAACTACTATTGATATTGAAAATGGCGATTATGCAAGCCCAACAGGCGAACAAGATGTGAAATCGTGGCGTTGGCGACATCAACTCGGAACTGACCAAATTGGTCGCGATGTGCTTTCAGGATTGATTCACGGCACGCGAATTGCCATGTTGGTTGGTGTGGTGAGTATGTCTATTGCAACGATTATCGGTATTCTCTTAGGTTCAATTGCCGGTTATTTTGGAGATAATAGATTGCAAATCACCAGAGTGCAACTCTTCTTAAACATTGTCTTTATTTTCTTCGCTTGGTTCTACGCTTTCAGTGTTCGCAGTTATGCTATGGAACAAGCGCTGGCTGATAGTTTCGGCAGTTTTACATTGCAGTTTCTATGGTCAATTTTATTGTTCTTCTTAATTATGATTATTCCAAATGTATTGGCTAAACCATTAAAAAATATAAAGTATTTAGGTGGAAAAATTACGGTGCCAATAGATATTATTATTTCACGCGCTATTGAAGTGGTTATTTCAATTCCAACTTTGCTTTTAATACTTTCAATAACTGCCATCGTGAAGAAACCTTCAATTATGCTTATCATGGTAATAATAGGTTTAACCGGCTGGACAGGCATTGCAAGCTATATACGTGCAGAACTGTTGCGTATTCGCAGTTTAGAGTATATTGAAGCTGCACAAGCATTAGGCTTTAGCGAATGGAGAATAATTTTAAAACACGCCATTCCAAATGCACTCACGCCCGTGCTAATTGCCATAGCTTTTGGTGTGGCAGGAGCAATTTTGGTAGAAAGTTCACTTTCCTTTTTAGGAATTGGTGTGCAGGCAGAAGTTATTACTTGGGGAAAACTATTAAGTACGGCACGCGAAAACTCTGCTGCCTGGTGGTTAGCTGTTTTTCCGGGCTTGGCAATTTTTATTACAGTAACTATTTTTAATTTATTGGGCGAAGGTTTAACCGATGCCATGGATCCAAGATTGAAACAATAAGTACTTTTCAACCCAATTTTCACTTTGAAGTGGACGCTCAAATGTGAAATTGTGTAGTTAAATTTGAAAAGCAAAATGACAAACGAAACAATTTTAATTACCGGTGCTTGCGGACAATTAGGCACCGAGTTGGCAGAAGCACTACGCAAAATTCATAAGCGTGTGATAGCAACCGATTTAAAGGAAGCAGTTCCCGCTTTGGGCGATACAGAATTTAGAAAATTAGATGTGTTGCAACCCCAAGAGTTAGCTAATTTAATACGGAGCGAAAATGTAACGCAGGTATATCATTTAGCCGCCATACTCTCTGCCACAGGCGAGCAGAAGCCAGATTTGGCTTGGAATATCAATACCAATGGCTTGCGCAATGTATTGGAAGTTTGCACAAACCTAAAAGTGAAAAGAGTATTTTTTCCATCATCAATTGCTGTTTTTGGAAATTCTACTCCAAATATCAATACACCACAATACACAGCCATTGAGCCAAATACTGTGTATGGAATTACCAAACAAGCAGGAGAGCAGTGGTGCCAATGGTATTTTAAAAATAAAGGCTTAGATGTGCGTAGTGTGCGCTATCCGGGTTTAATAAGTTACAAAACCCAAGCCGGTGGCGGAACTACCGATTATGCAGTAGAAATTTTTTATGATGCTGTGGCAGGCAATACTTACAAATGTTTCTTGAAAGAAGATACCGTGTTGCCAATGATGTATATGCCCGATGCGGTGAATGCTACATTGCAATTAATGGAAGCGCCAACTGAAAGTTTAAGCGTGCGCACTTCCTATAATTTAGCAGGCTTTAGTTTTGCCCCGAAAGATATTGTTGCAGAAATACAAAAACATTTACCTGAATTTAAAACAATATACGAGCCCGATTTTCGCCAACAAATTGCAGAAAGTTGGCCACAAAGCATTGATGATACTTATGCCCAAAAGGACTGGAACTGGCAACCTAAATTTAATTTAGATAAAACAGTTGCCGATATGCTGCAACATATAAAAGTTCCTCACAGTATCTAACACATAAAAAAAGCCGCTACGATTAGCGGCTTTAGTTTTTTTAATCCAGTTGCTTACTATTTTACATTCACCCATTCGGTAGTAACTGTAATAGTAGAGCCGGGATTTTGTTCTTTGTATCTTGTTGGATACTGTTCGCATTGTTTTTGGGCTGCTTTGTAATAAGAACCGCTTTCGTTGTTGTCGTTACCACAAGATACATCGCCTGTACTTTTTTGTGTTAATGTTCCTTGAGATTGTGTAACAACACATTGTCCGCATTTTGAACAAGATTCGAGTGTGAAGAAAATTGCTAATGCACCAAAGCCGAATAATAATTTTTTCATAATTGGAAGTTTAAGTTAATGAATGTGAAAGTAAAATTAAATGCAATATTGGATTTTGCAATAGATTGTATAAAATATCTTTCAATTAAAAAAATTTTGAAGTTTAAACCAATGGCATACATTTGCAGTCATTACTAACAAACAAATAAATTTAAACAATGAAAAAACTTTTCAGACCATTTTTGATGGTAGCTACCGTAGCTACACTTTTCGTAGTAAGTTCTTGTACTAAAACTTGTGATGAAGGCTACGAAGGAACAGATTGTAAAACTTTAATTAGAGAAAAATTTATTGGTCAATTTAAAGGACCTGAAACTTGCACAATAGGAAATGATAATTATACTGTAACTGTAACTGGAGCTTCTTCAGATTTATTATCAATTGTAATTAACAACGCATACAACCAAAACTTCACAGTTACCGGAAAAGTTGATGGTTCTTCACTTACAGTTGCTGAACAATCAGTAGGTTCAGTAGGTTCTAAATTAAGCGGCTCTGGTAGCATTAGCGGTGATGGTAAAACACTTACTTTCACTTATACAGTTACTCCAGCTACAGGTACTGCAAACACTTGCACTTATGTAGGAACTCGTTTATAGTCTAAAGTTTATAAATAAAGAAAAGCTGCTCGAAAGGGCAGCTTTTTTAGTTTATGGTAATATGATGTTTGCCAAGCAAAAGTAGGATAATAAAATGAAGTTGAGGCAACTTGCTTTGTTCTTAAAACTAAAAAGGCTACTCAATTAAGAGCAGCCTTCGCTATTTTTTTTGAATTGAAAGGAATTACATTTTAGGTTTTCCGCTTCCAACTGTGTTTCCACCTGGAGAGTTTCCACCGTCCATGCTTGGCTTTCCACTTCCAACTGTCCCACTACCAGAAGTTCCTCCGTTCATGCTTGGTTTTCCATTACCAACTGTTGCTGGTTTAGGAGCTTCTTTCTTAGGATCTTGCTTTACTGCTGGTTTCTTAGCAACCGGAGCAACTTTTTTACCTGTTTTCGCAGCTACGGCAACTAATGAGTCGAACTGAGCTTGTGCTAAAGTTGCGGCTTCTGAATCACATTCAGCAGCTACTTCAGCTTCTAAAGCTGCAACTTTTTCATCGAGTAGGCTTTGTATTTTTGCGTTTTGTTCTTGTGTTTGTTTTGCAACTTCTTCAGCATTGTTGCAACTGTTTAGCGCTAAAGCAGCAGAAGCACTTATAGCGAATACCATGAATATTTTTTTCATTGTGTTTCTTCTTTTTTAATTAGTTTGAATAATTATTGTACTGCAGGTGCGGCTGCGCTTTGTAATTCAGATACTTTTGCGGCTACTTTTGCTGCCATTTCAGTTTCGCAAGCAGCTTTTAATTCTGCTTTCTTTGCTTCTGCAACTGAGTTAAATGCTGAATCAACTTGTGCGTTGATTTGCTCTTCAGAAAGCGGAGTGAATTTTTCACCGCAGCTCACTAAAGTGAGTGCTAAAAAACCGCTTGCCATAAGTATGGCTGTGATTCTTTTTTTCATGTTTAGATGTTTTTCTTTTTAATGATAATATGTTTAACAATGCGAAAATACATTTATGGATTTCAATATAGCAAATAATTTATGATTTCTTTTTTTTATTGAGCTAAGCATTAAACTCCTGTTAGCTTTTTCTTAATCTCCCGAACAATATTTACGGGAGTATATTTTTCAAAAAAAGTGCGATTATCTATCCATTTCCATTCTTCTTGCTGTGCTTCTTTTTCTTCTACTACTTGTTCAACTATCACTTCTTCTTTTGGTGTTTTGTTGTCGCTATAGCCAAAAAGTTTTGCTAATTTTTCGGTCATTGGCGTGTTGTAAACATTCCCGGCTGCTTTAATAATCTCAATCATTTCATCGGTAGTGTACTTTGTAAATTCATAAGGAACTTCAGTTGGTTCTCCGTAGCCTTCAATCAATTTTCCGGCATCGTACATTTTAGAGAGTGTGGCATTTTCATATTTCAGATAAAATTCTTCGTCCACATTATAGCGCAGCATGGTTTTAAATTCACCATCGGGTTTCATGTAATAATGTACCAAATTTGCTCCTGCTTGTGTAACGCCAACACCTACAGCTAATCGTAAACTATCTGAGGTGTTTGGCGGTGATGCGTGAAAAGTTCTATTATCAAACATTAAAACTTCACCGGCTTTTACATCAATGGTATGCAAGTATGGGAAAATGCTAAACATGTGTTCGCTAAGCGGCACAGGGCATTGCGGTGATGGCGAAGGACGATGGTTTTGCATAAATTTATGGCTGCCGCGAATTACGCCCATTCCCCCATTATCAATATTGGTATCAACCAATGCAATCCAACAAGTGATGGAAGAATAACCTTCCTCTTCTCTATCAACAAAACTCCAATCTTGGTGAGCCGGAACCACACCACGGGGGGTCACTTCTTTCATTACAAAGCTTGCCACAAAAGGTTTAAAATCTTTTAGATGTTCTGCTAAGCGCGGTACTGCAATGCCCCAAATGGTTTCACGAATATTGCGGCACATTTCTTTGTCGCTATTATCCATACTCACGTGGAAGCCGACATTTTTTTCATCTTTTAGAGGAAGCGAAGCGTGTAGTTGTTTTAGCGCTTCTATTTCTCCGGCATTTAAAAGTGGAAAAGTGGCGTAGCCTTCGCGCTCAAAGAATTGCTGGCGCGCTTCATCTTTAAAAATCGGAATCATTTTATACATAGTTGCTGCTTTTTTTAGTTTAAAATCTAATTGTGCTTGCCTGTATTCTTGTGGTGAAATAAAGTGTTGCTCGAAAAAAAATGTTTTTTGCAAGCTGCCTATTTTAGGGCGTTGCCCAATTTGTGTATTGTATTGCTGGAAGAAGTTTTCATCAACAAAATATTGCTCTAATTTTCCTTCTTCGTTTTTATGGTAAAAAAGAAGTTGTGCTTTTTCATCAATTAAGCCATAGGTAACTGCAATGCGCGGTTCGGTACTTAAATTTGGCGGAGAAGCGTGCAATAAAGCTTGGGAAAAAATAAATGCTTCACCGGCTCTCATGTTCAGTAGTTTTAAATCTTGCCGCATTTCGGTTTGCACATTTTTAAAAGGTGCTTCTAAGGTTGGAGCGCGGAGTTCGGTTGAAAAGCGGTGGCTGCCGTCAATTACTTGTATTGCCCCATTTTTTTCATTCACATCTTGTAGCGGAATCCAAATGGTAACGCTATCAAATTCAGGTTCGCTCACCACCGTCCAATCTTGGTGTATTGGCATTTCGCTTTGCTTGCCGGGTTGCTTGTTTAAAAAGCAACTACCTAACTTTTTTATTTGGTTGAAGTGGGCGTTTACTTGCTCACTAAATACACTTTCAATTTTTTCGTTTACACTCTTTTTGTGTGCTTCATCGGCATTAAAACTACTGCTGTAAAAACCATCAGGAATTTGCGGATGTTTTTCAAAGAAAAAATTTCGTAAATCCTGAACTTGCGTTTCTGATAAAAACGGAATTACAACATAGCCATTCAAGTTGAACTGCTGTTGTAGCTTTTCACTTTTAAATAGCATAATGTTTAAGCAAATGCTTCTTTCAGTTTATCAAAAAAACCTTTTTTTTCTTCCGTTTGTTCATCAAATCGTGGCTTCTTTAAACGTTCGATAAATTCAGCTTCGCCAATAAAATGATGTCTGTAAGGAATTGTTTTTATGCACTTCACATTTCCCGGATTTTTCCAAGGATTAAATTGCATGTAAAAATCCACATCAACTTCTAATACTTGAACTTCTGTCATGCTTTTAGAAGGATCCATGTAGTAATGTATTGAAGGCATTTCTGCCGGAATGCAAATTAGCTGAATGGCTAAGCGCAAACCTCCCGAATTATTTACTGCTGAATAATGCACAATGCTATCATCTAAAATTACACAATCTCCGGCTTTAGTTTCAAGTGGCACTAAATGATTGTTGATGATTTCGTGTTTAATATTATCTAATTCCCAAGGAATCATTGGCCCGCGAATTTCGCCAAACCTTTTGTGGCTGCCGGGTACAACTTGCAGTGTTCCATTTTCTACAGTAGAATCTACCAGCGGACACCAAATAGAAACAGTGAAGCATTTGCGCTCATCGGCAAAAGCCCAATTTTCGTGCAAAGGCACTTCGCCAGTGGTTGGCTGCTTGCGAATATAGTTGGCAATTACAGGGCGGTAATCTGCCAAAAGCCTTTCTACATGTGGCTTGAAACGCTTTGTGATGATATTGAAAACTTCACGCTTGTACTCAGGATTTTTATCAATAAAGGTGAAATCGTAAGTAACTAAACGGCTGTTTTCTACGCCTGTTTCTTCGGTGGTAATTTGCCCTCCACTATTTGGTAAGGTATCGAAAAATTTTTGCTTTAGTTCGGCAGCTTCTTCGGGAGAAATAAAAGGAACGCGCACATATCCATTTTTAATAAATTCTTCATTCAGTTTTTCATCGTTAAATACTTTACGCATGGCTTGGTTTTTATTTCTGCCAAATGTAAAACATTTACTCCAATGAAGTTGTGATTTTAATCATGCAAACGAAAGGTATGAAATTAGGCTAAAGCTTCTCCGAGCTGAGTGGCTTTATATTTTTCTATTTGCTTGTGCATTACCTTAAACCAAAGTGGCGGAATGGTTGCTAAAACCATCATTCCCGGATAGCCAGTGGGCATTTGCGGGCTTTGGTCGAAGTGGCGCAGAATTTGGTATTTGCGCGATGGCATGTAGTGATGGTCGCTGTGGCGTGTGAGTTCAAAAAGCATTAAACGCCCGATGGGGTGATTAGAATTCCAAGAGTGAATAGGCATTACTTTTTCGTAATATGCATCATCAACTTTTTTTCTGCGCAAGCCGTAATGTTCAATGTAATTAACGGTTTCAAGCATTAAAGCTCCGGTTAAAGCGGCTGCCATGTATAGCAGCAGTATTTTTAAACCAAAAGCTACGCCAATAATTACCAAAGTGCTGACTTGAATAATTTGATAGACCAGCATTTCGTTTTTGAGACTCCAAAAAGAAGTATTGCTTTTTGCAAGGCGTTCTCTTTCTAAATGCCAAGCAGAGAGCCAACTTCCTGTAATTGTTCTAAAATAAAACGCATAGAGCGTTTCGCCATAGCGCGAAGATGCAGGGTCGTTATCGGTGCTCACATTTTTGTGATGCCCACGATTATGTTCAATAAAAAAGTGCATGTATTGCGTTGTCCATAAAAGTATTTTAGCCATTACTTGCTCATGTTTTGTATTTCTGTGGCCTAACTCATGCGCTACATTTATGCCAAAAACACCGCACGAAAGTCCAAACGATAAAATCATTCCTAACGTTTCGTACCAAAGTAAATTTGGTTGCGAAATTTGGTAGAAAAATAGCGCCATAATAGCTAGTTGAACAGGCACAATAAGCCAAATTACAATGTCGTAACCAATATCTTTTTTGGCAAGTTCCTCTTCTTGCTTGTTCATGTTTTCTTCAGTTCCATTCATAAATAATTCCATAAATGGGATTAAAAAAAAAGCATAAAAAACAGAAAAATATGTCCAAGCACCACCGGCTAAAAGTGATACAAAAATGGCAACAACACTAAGTAGAGGTGAAAGAAATTTTAGAAAACGATAGTTCATAAAACTAACTTTATTGCTTTCAAAGCTAACAATTTTTATTGTATCAAGAAGTGATTTTGTACAATTTGAAATGTGCTATTTCAGCATGTTCAAATCCAATTTTTTCTCGTAGCGAAACGGGAACTCTTTTTTTAAAACTAAACAAGCTTTAAACTTTACATTGCCGTTGATGAGTAAGTTCATACCATCAGATTTGAATAAATTTCCGAGATTGCCAAAGGTGTTTTTCATTAGTTCTTGCCCTGTTAGCGAAATGGTAATTGGCAAAGAATATTCACTTCTTCCATTCACTTTTAAATCTGTTTCTTTTCCAAGTGTGGCAACCTTTTGGTTGTTCAAAAATATATTGGCGTTTAGGTTTTGTATCTTAAATTTTATTCGGTTTGGATTATAGCAAACCAGATCGGCTCCAATTGCAAAATTGGCACCATCGCGGTTTATTTTATAGTTTTCTACACGCCTAAATTCAGGTTGCGAAATTTTGCACGAACTAAGATTTACAATAGTAAATGCAGCAAATAATAAATAAACAAGGCTTTGTTTTTTCATGCTGCAAATTTTAAATATTCCTTCATAAAAGAAGATTTTTTTAATGCTTAATAAATTCTGTTATTTCAATACTTTCGCACACTCAAATGAACTTAGAGCAACCGACAGCTATTGAAGTAAAAAATCTTTCGTTTGGCTATGAAGCCGATGCAGAATTATTTTTTAAGCAGTTCAGTTTAAGCATAAGCAAAGGTGAAAGATTTGGCTTGTTGGGACCAAATGGTGCAGGCAAAACTACGCTCATGAATTTGCTCACAGGCGTGCTACTTCCCAAGCAGGGAAATATTTTAATTTCAGGCGAAAGCATTGTGCAGCAGCCAATTTTAGCTAAAATGAAATTTGGATTAGTGCCGCAGGCTCATTCATTATATCCCGAACTAACGGCAATGGAAAACCTGAATTTTTTTGGAGCTTGGAGCGGTGTGAAGCAGAGAGATATTGAAACTCGCGCTAAGCATTTTTTAGAAAAAATGGGCTTGTGGGAAAGTAGAAATAAATTGGTTTTAAAATTTTCTGGAGGAATGAAAAGCCGATTAAACCTTGCTGTTGGCGTAATTCATGAACCTGAAATTCTTTTTTTAGATGAACCAACCTCGGCAGTTGATGTACAATCGCGCCATGCAATTTTAAGTTTTTTGCGCACGCTAAACAATGCTGGCACAACATTGGTTTATACTTCGCATTTGCTTAGCGAAGCCGAACAGCTTTGCACCCGAATTGCTTTAATTGACGAGGCAAAAATTATTGCCGAAGGAACAGTGCAGGAACTCTTAAAAGCAAGCGGCAAAGAAAATTTAGAAACATTGTTTTTATCACTCACCGGAAGAAATTTTAGAGATAGCTGATGCAGAAATTGATTGCCGCCATTTTGAAAGATTGTAAAATCCTGTTTCGCGATAAAGCAGGACTGGCAGTGATGTTTGCCATGCCAATACTTTTGGTGGTGGTGATTTCGAGTATTCAAAATAGTTCGTTTAAGCTGGTAAATGAAAATAAAGTGCCTATGTTTTTAGTGAACAATGATGGGCAAGCGGTGAGCCTTCAATTTATTGAAGGACTAAAGCAAATTGGAATGTTTGAAATATTCCAAAACGATACAGTAGTAAACAGAGCTGATGTTTCAAAAGTGATGTATGAAAAAGATGCCATGGTTGCAGTGGTAATTCCAAAAGGTTTTTCGGAAAATATTAGCGCAAAAGCTTCAAAAATTACAAGTGAAGCACTACAAGCATTAGGTATGGCAAGTGAAGAAAGTGAAACTAAAGTTTCTACCATTAAGCAAGTTCCTGCACTTGAAATGGTTTACAATCCGGTGATGGAAGAAAGTTTTCGTTTATCAGTGATTGGTGCATTGCAAAGCACACAACAATTTACCGAAAATAAGCAAGTGCTTCAAGCACTTTACAAACAGCTTAGCAACAAGAAATTGCCCGATAGTTTGGAACAAAAAATTCTTGCTTCAAAATCGCAGATAGAACAGTTTCCTGTAGCAAAAGATGGTAGCCGTGCCATACCAAATACTTCGCAGCACAATGTTCCGGCATGGACAATTTTTGCTATGTTTTTTATTGTGGTTACACTTAGTACCAACATTGTGAAAGAAAAAGTGAGTGGAAGTTTTATTCGCTTAAAAACGCTACCTACAAATTATGCGATATTACTGCTTGCCAAGCAAATTACATTTGTGTTGGTTACTATGCTGCAAGCGCTTGTGATTTTTTCTATCGGCTATTATGTTTTTCCGCATATCGGTTTGCCTGCTTTAAATTTTCCTACAAATAAAACCGGCTTAGTACTCGTTACATTTTTTTGTGGCTGGAGTGCGGTAAGCTATGGTTTATTAGTTGGCGTTTTTTCTAAAACAATGGAGCAAGCAATTGGCTTTGGAGCCGTTTCGGTGGTGATTTTAGCCGCTATTGGCGGAGTAATTGTTCCTGCATTCGCCATGCCCGAAACATTAAAATTGCTAATGAAAATATCGCCATTGCATTGGTGTATAGAATCTTATTATGTGTTTTTTTTGCAAAATGGTAGCGTAAAAAATATGATAATGAGTATTTTTCCACTTCTTTTATTCATTATTGCAATGCAAATAGTTTCGTGGACGAAACTGAAAAAAGAAAATTTTGTATAACCGAATATTATGACAACAGAAGAATTAAAACACGACCTAAAAGAAAAAATTATTAAGTATCTGAATTACCTTTCAATTTCCCCAGATGAAATTGGAGATGATATGCCATTGTTCGGCACAGGACTTGGCTTAGATTCTATTGATTCTATTGAATTGGTGGTAATGCTAGAGCGTGAATACGGTATAAAAATTGAAGACCCCAAAGTGGGTAGAAAAATATTGGTAGATGTGAATACGATAGCCAATTTTATAGAAACCCACCGCGCAGAAAATGTGCAAAAATGAGCAAAGTTTTAGTAACAGGAATTGGTATTATTTCTCCTTTAGGATTCTCTATAAATGAAAATAGAGAAGCGCTTAAAAATGGTGTTTGTGCTCTAAATTCATTAGCGTTTACACAATCAAAGTATGCGAGCTTGCTTCCTTTTGGCGAAGTGAAAGTGAGCAATGAAGATCTACGCCAAAAACATTCTATTTCAGATAGAGGTGTTACCAGAACAACCTTGCTCGCATTAGATGCTTTTAAGCAAGCAGTTGCAGATGCGCAACTCAATGCAAACGATTTAGAAAATGCGAGAACGGCTTTTATAAATGGCACTACTGTAGGCGGAATGTGCGCCTCAGATTTCTTGTATCAAGATGCAAATTTTAGCGAAGTAGGTTCTGAGTATTTGAACTCGTACGACTTAGGTTCTGTGGCGCTTTTTATTCAAAAAAAGTTTGGCATAAAAGGCATTACAAACACGTTTAACACTGCTTGTTCTTCATCGGCAAATGCAATTATGTATGGTGCGAGATTATTGCAACATGGTTTGGCAGAAAGAGTGATTGTAGGCGGTGTGGATAGCTTGGCAAAGTTCACCATCAATGGATTTAACTCTTTAAATATTTTATCGAATGAAATTTGTCGGCCGTTTGATGTAGCGCGAAAAGGATTAAACTTGGGTGAAGGCGCTGCATTTTTAGTGTTGGAGAAAGAAGAAAATTGTCGCCATAAAAAAGTTTATGCTGAGGTTTCGGGTTATGCAAATACCAATGACGCTTTTCATCCGTCATCACTTTCTGATGAAGGCGAAGGGCCATATTTAGCAATGACAAAAGCATTAAAGGTTGCTAAAATAAATGCTGAGCAAGTAAGTTTTGTGAATACACACGGCACAGGAACTGAAAATAATGATGAGGCTGAAAGTCGCGCTATGCTTAGAGTTTTTGGCAATGTGCCACCGTTTGCTTCTACAAAATCTAATATTGGACACACTTTAGGGGCTGCCGGTGCTATTGAAGCTACCTTTTGTTTGTTGAATATTTTACATCAAGAAGTATATCCTGCTCTGCATTTTGACACTCCGATTGAAACAACTCAACTCATTCCGGTTTTGAAGTATCGTAAAGCTGAAATTAACCATGTAATGTCTAATTCATTTGGTTTTGGCGGCAATTGCAGTTCATTAGTTTTTTCTAAAATTTAGTATCAATATCTTTTTTCTGTAAATGAAAAACGGCTACTTTTTTGGTAGCCGTTTTTTAATTTTTTAGTGTATTTATTTTACTCGAGTGAATTTTTTTAAATCTCCTTTTTCAATTATTTTATTCAAATCTTTCACTTCGTTTTTAAAGCGGCTTCTATCGCCAAGATTGTAAATTTCTTCAAAAGGATTTTTGTCTGTTATCTTATTGTAAAGTTCCTGTAATGTAGGCACAGCAGTAAGTTTAGCATATTCATCGTAAGTAATATTTAGAAAAGCAGAGTTTGGAGTAATGCCGCGGTTATCTAAAAAATAACCTTTTGCAAGTGCTGTTGGCAAAGCCAAAACACCATTTCTAAAAACATCTTTTGGCGCAGGATAACCTACAATCTCTTTTTTATCGGCAGAAAGTAGCACCGGCACCAACTTGGAATAATCTGCTTTGGTTTTGTAAACCACAGCTTGCTCTTTTATGGCCGCTTGCGCTGCATTGGATTGCTTCGCTTTGCAGCCGTAAACAAACTGTAATAACATAACCATTAAGATTCCAATTGTGTTATTCATTACTTTACAGTGAATTTAGTATTTGAAATTCCTGATTTCCCTTGTAACTGTAAGTTGTAAATTCCTTGAGCTAAAGTAGAAATATCAACTTCAATTTTATTGCTGTTGAAAGCGCTATTTTTTTCAAAAACTTGTGCTCCTGTAGTATTGAAAATTTTTAAAGTATAGTCGCCATCATTTTGAGTTGTGTTCACAAATAATTTGTTGCTTGCAGGATTTGGATACACGCTAATTTCATCTTTAGAAACTTCGTTGATACCAACATTTGCGCCACGCGAAATTTGTAAATCGAGCAAATAGCTTCCGACAGTTCCTTGAAAATAATCAGCAACAAAGAAGGTTACTGTTCCTCCACCTTGAACACCAATTTGGCTGCCCATAACATCATCGTAAGTACCACTCCAACTTCCTCCATTTACCTTGTAGCTAAATTGTACATCGTTGCTGTAAGCTTGTCCATTACCGCTGTTGTTGCTATCGTGAACACGTGCAGTAATTGCGTAATTCGTACCACTTGGAAGGTTAATGGTGTAATAATCGTAGTCGCTACCGATGTGCATGTTGGAACCTGTTGTTTGCACACTTGCCGTATTACCATTAAAGCTTGGGTTAAAGCCGTAGCTAGCTCCTTCAGAATTGTTTGCTTCGTATTGGTCTGGTTGAAGCCCCGGAGTTATCACATTCACATCTACCGGATTTGGAAAAGATTGCGAATACACCAAAGTGTAATTTTGCTGGTTTGTGGTAGAAAAGAAAGCAAGCAAATAAGAACCTGGATCAACTGATAAATTGCTGTTGTTAAAAGTAACATTGTATGCAGTTTGTGCATTCATAGAGCCTTGCACTTCATCAAAAGTAGCTACCCAAGTGCCATCTAATTTGTAAAGGTCTGCGGAAATCCAACCTGTCCAATTTCCTGAACCTGCATTGCCAATTTGTGCTTGCACACTTGCTGCTTGCCCTTTGGTGAAAGCAGTAGGATTTAAGGTAGTGTTTCCTGCCATTTGAATATTGTTGGCAGGTCCGGTAACGGTAAATGTTACAGGATTATTAAAAGTGTTTTGGTTGATGAGTGAGTAATCAAAAGTGCTGTTTTTATAGTAAATACCTAAATAGTAAGTTCCGGGTATTACGTCTAAATTATTATCGGTAAAACTTACTTGGTAGTGATAACCCGCTTGTGCAGTTTGGTTTGTATATTCCTGAATTATTCTTACAAATACACCGTTGTGGTCAAAGATTGCCGCAGCAAAGTTTCCGGTAAAATTAGTAGATCCTGAGTTAGCAATATCTGCATAAACAGAAAAACTGCTACCAGACTGTACAGGGTTGGCACTTACTGTGGTTGCTGCGTATAATGCAATTCCACCTTGGTTGATAGTGCCTCCTCCTCCGCCACCGCCATTGGCAGGCTTAATGCCAATTACAGCTTGCTGTCTGCTGTTAAAACCTCCTGTACCGCCACCTGCTCCCAAAGATGTTGGGTCTAAATTATTTACTGAAAAGAAGCCATCGCTATTGCCACCCCAGCCCCAGTTTTGGTGAAAGAAATTATTTTGGTCATAGCCATCGCAAACCCAAGTGTGTCCGCCACCTTGCCCAAAACCGGCATATTGAATTGGTCTTCCGGCATCTAATTCACCTTTTAGTAAACTTATCCAATTTGCATCAGTATAATTATCGCGCGAAACACCTTGCAGTGAATTTGGGTCGTAGCCAAAGTAAGTTTTGTAAGCATATTCGGCACATGCTTGTCCGGGTGAAAGACTTGCTACTACAAAGGCGCTGCTACCTCCGGTTGCCCCAACGCCATAACTCATTTCTACGGCTACACCGCAATGATACATTAAGGTGGCTACATCACTATTAGGACTGCTTAATGTATTTCCCATTCCTGCCCAGTTATAAGTAGTTGCACCAAAGTTGGCGGCTTGTGTTCCAAAATTTTGGTCGTTGTAAGAGTGGCTTCCAACGCCTTGTGTTGGGTAGTTCCAAAACTTCATAATTTGAGCCATTGCTGTAGCTACGCAGCCTGTTACACAGCGTTCGTTGTATAGATTGCTGTAAGGGCAAGCTCCATTCTCATTTGGTGCTTGATTCCATTTGGTTTGGCAAAGGGGATTTACTGCTTGTATGCCTCTTCCTGCAGATTGAATTACAGGAATGTTTTCATAATAATTTTTCCATTTTGCAGTAATTTCTTCTGTAGTTGAATGAACATTTTCCTTTACATAAATAATTTGAGCTTTGTAATTTTCAAACCATTTTTGTGCTTCTTGGTTTACATTATTTATAGGAAAATAGCTTTCGGTACTGTAGCCTAAAATTGGCGTTACCAAATCTTCTGCCGAAACCATCACAAAGCTGTTTAGTCCATTTACATCAAATACGTAATAAATAGGTTTATCATCTATTGCAGCGCCCACATTTTTAGGTGTTCTACATTCATAAACAAGCTTGAGTGTAACTGCCTCGGAAGCAGTGCTGTTTTGCATGTAAAAATGCTTTGCTACGCGCATGGCATAATTTACATCTACATCTTTTGCAAACACAAAAGTACTTACTAAAAGGAAAATGAGTGTGTACAATTTTTTCATGGTAATTGTTTACTGTGTGAAAAGAGAAGTTTGTGCGGAGAATTTATGTTGGTTTATTAGAAAGTAAAAGAAAGCGATTGTCTTAGTGGAGTAGGAGAGAAGCACTTTTAATAAAAAAGTATAAAGGAAAAATGATGCAGTTGATATCATTTTTCCCTTTTGAGAAAGTAATATAAAAATACAGACTGAGCAGTTAAAATATTTTGACTTTTGTGTAGGCATAGTTTTTTATGCTTTGTTCAAAAGTAAATATTTTTCAGGAAAAAGTAAATCTTCAAAAAAGGAGAAGAAGAAATTATTTTTCGAGTGCTTGCTTTAAATCGGCAATCAAATCTTCAATGTCTTCAACACCAACACTAAAACGAAGCAGGTTGTCGGTTACGCCTACTTTTTCGCGCTCGGATTTTGGTACAGAAGCATGTGTCATGGTAACCGGATGGTTCACCAAACTTTCTACGCCACCCAAAGATTCTGCCAAAGAAAAAACATGAAATGAAGATGCAATTTTAAAAGTATCTTCTAAAGTAGCGTTTTTAATGGTTACAGAAATCATGCCGCCAAAATCGCGCATTTGTTTCTTGGCAATATCGTGGTTTGGGTGATTTTCTAAACCTGGATAATACACCTTTTCTATTCGCGGATGTGAACTTAAAAAGGCAGCTATTTGCTTACCGTTTGCACAATGGCGCTCCATGCGCAAATGCAAAGTTTTTATGCCGCGCAATACTAAAAATGAATCCATTGGACCCGGAACTGCACCGCACGAATTGTGTATAAACGCCAACTTCTGTTGCAAATCATCGCTATTGGTAATTAAAGCACCCATCACCACATCGCTGTGCCCACCAAGATATTTTGTTACTGAGTGCATTACAATATCTGCGCCTAAATCGAGTGGGTTTTGCAAATATGGTGAAGCAAAAGTATTGTCCACCACAAAGGTTAAGTTGTGCTTTTTACTTATGGCTGCACAAGCTTCAATATCCACAATTTGCATGGTAGGGTTAGTTGGTGTTTCTACCCAAAAAAGCTTTGTGTTGGCATTGATGTAAGGCAACACATTTTCCGGCTTGTTTAAATCTATGTAATGAAATTTAATGCCGTATTGCGAATACACTCTCTCAAAAATTCGGTAGGTGCCGCCATATAAATCGTTGCCCGTAATTACTTCATCACCCGGGCGAAGTAGTTTTGCAACTGCATCAATAGCGCCCATTCCACTGCTAAAACATAAGCAATGCTTCCCATTTTCTAATGCTGCGATATTATTTTGGAGTGCCATACGCGTAGGATTTTTTCCACGCGCATATTCGTAACCTTTATTTTTTCCGGGGCTTTCTTGCACATAAGTTGAAGTTTGAAAAATTGGAGTCATCACCGCACCGGTGCTTGGGTCTGGCTCTAAACCCGCATGTATCGCTTTTGTTCCGAATTTCATTTTCTAAATATTTTTGTTTAATAATTTTGGACTTGTTTTAGCCTAAAGCTAAAGGCAAGATTAAGCAAATTTTATCCGTATTATGTACGAGAAGTTTGTTTCGTGTAATAAATTTGGCAATCGTGTTATATTTGAAAAAGAAAAGTGATGAAAACAAAAGAAGAAATTGTAAATAACTGGCTGCCGCGCTACACTGGCATGGAGTTGAAAGAATTTGGCGAGTATATTTTGCTTACCAATTTTAATAATTACGTAAAGAAATTTGCAGCATGGCACAATGTGAAAGTAATTGGCGAAGATCGCCCGATGCAATGTGCAACCGCTGATGGAATCACAATAATAAATTTTGGCATGGGCAGCCCAAATGCTGCTACAGTAATGGATTTGCTAACTGCTATTATGCCCAAAGCGGTTTTGTTTTTAGGGAAATGTGGCGGGTTAAAACGGAAGAATGAAATTGGCGATTTAATACTTCCAATTGCAGCTATTCGCGGAGAAGGAACAAGCAGCGATTATTTGCCTGAAGAAGTTCCTGCACTTCCCGCATTTGCGCTGCAAAAAGCAATTTCTACAACCATTCGCGACCACGCAAAAGATTATTGGACAGGTACAGTTTACACCACAAACCGCAGAGTGTGGGAGTGGGACGAAGATTTTAAAGAGTATTTGCGCGAAATTCGCGTAATGGCAATTGATATGGAAACAGCAACTATTTTTATTACTGCTTTTAAGAATGAAATTCCTGCCGGAGCGCTGCTGTTAGTAAGCGACCAACCAATGATTCCCGAAGGTGTGAAAACAGATGCCAGCGATAGTGGAGTTACGCATAATTATGTAGATGAACATTTGCGCATTGGAATAGATTCTTTAATGCAGTTAGTAAATAACGGAACCACCGTAAAGCATCTCCGTTTTTAATTGATATAATTTTACTTCTTCAATAAAACTGTTCTTTTGAATTTACTTGAAAATATCCGCTTAGCGCTTCGTTCTATTCAAAGCAATTTGCTTAGAACAGTGCTCACTTTACTCATTATTTCGTTTGGGATAATGGCGCTAATCGGCATTCTCACTGCCACCGAAGGCATTAAAGAAAGCATGATTCAAAATTTTAAGCAAATGGGCAGCAACACTTTCGGTATTAGAAACGAAGGATTTATTAAGCGAGAGGGCGGGCATGGAAAAGGAGGAAAACGCGAAAAGGCAGAAAACCCTTTTATTACACCGCAACAAGCAAGTTTGTTTGTAAAGAACTATAAATATCCGGCAATAATTTCACTTTCGTGGATGGCGCAAAGCAATGTGGTTATTAAACACGAATCATATAAAACAAATCCGAATGTGCGTATTTTTGGCGTAGATGAAAACTATCTAAAAGTAAGTGGATTGGGTGTTGGTAAAGGCAGAAATTTCACAAAATCAGAAGTTGAAAACGGGCAGTTAGTTGCTATTGTTGGTAAAGATGTAATTGCAAAAACTTTTCAACCCGGAGAGAATGTGATTGGCGAATTTATTAGTATTGGAAGTAACAAGGTTCGCATTATTGGCATTCAGGCTTCAAAAGGCTCAAGCCAAGGCGGTTCTGATAACCAAGTGCTTTTGCCTTATCCTACTGCACGTAGATTTTTTCCTTCGCAAGATGCCAATTTTATTGTGAATGTGATGACCGCAACTGCGAAAGAATTAGACCTTGCCATTGATGAAGCAATAGGTGTGATGCGCAATATTCGAAAGTTGAATGTGGCAGATGAAAACGATTTTGATATTGGAAAAAGCGAGCGACTTGCCAATAAAATTTTAGACCAATTGAAGTCGGTGAAGTATGCCACAATTGTTATTGGAATACTCACACTGCTAAGTGCAGGAATTGGGTTAATGAATATTATGCTCGTGAGTGTGAACGAGCGCACGCGCGAAATTGGTATCAGCAAAGCGATTGGGGCAACAAAAAGAATTATTAGAATCCAGTTTCTTACCGAAGCAATTGTGATTTGCCAAATAGGCGGAATTGTTGGAATTGTTATTGGTGTATTGTTGGGCAATGTGGTAAGTTTAATCACTAAAAGTGGTTTTGTTTTTCCTTGGGTTTGGGTTTTAGCAGGAATAGTTTTTACTTTCTTAGTTGGGCTTAGCGCAGGTTTGTATCCGGCAATAAAAGCATCTAATTTAGACCCTGTAGAAGCTTTGCGCTACGAGTAATTGCCATGAATAACAGTCTTCTTTCTTCGCCAATTGAATACTTAAAAGGTGTTGGTCCACAGCGCGGAGAATTGCTACGCAAATACTTGGATATTCACACTTGCAAAGATCTGCTGGAGTTCTTTCCGTTTCGATATATTGACCGCTCTGTGGTGAATAAAATTGCTGATATAAATGAGCAAACACAATACATTCAGTTGAGTGGAAGAATTCATCAACTAAAAGTAATTGGTACTAATCGGGCGAAAAGACTTGCGGCAAAATTTACTGATGAAACCGGAACGATAGATTTAGTTTGGTTTCAAAGTGTAGATTGGATTTTGAAAACCATTAACCCAAATGTGAGTTATATTGTTTTCGGAAAACCACAATTATTCAAAGGCTTTTTTAATATTTCGCACCCTGAAATTGAACCTGTAATTGCTGGTGTGAAAACTGAGCAGGGCAAAGGATTGCAGCCGGTTTATTCTTCAACCGAAACATTGCGAAAAAGGTATTTAGATTCTAAGGGAATACTGAAAATTACACAACAACTTTGTGAGCAATTAAGCGAAAAAGAGTTGCCGGAATTTTTGCCTTATTCACTGCTTCAGTCGCAGGATTTGATAAGTCGTTTTAGGGCGTATAGAAACATTCATTTTCCAAGTAGTGAAGGTGAGCTTTATGCAGCTAAAAAGCGATTAAAATTTGAAGAACTCTTTTTGTTGCAATTAAAAATGGTGAAGCAAAAAGCTATTCGCGTTGAAAACTCTAAAGGCTTTGTGTTTCCGCACCTCGATAAGTTTTTCAATGATTTTTATAGAAACCATTTGCCATTTAAACTTACCGGAGCGCAAGAACGAGTTTTGAAAGAAATTAGACGTGATACTTTAAGCGGAAAACAGATGAATCGTTTGCTGCAAGGCGATGTGGGAAGCGGCAAAACTATAGTGGCGCTTTTTACAATGTTGATGGCTTTAGATAATGGTTTTCAAGCATGTTTGTTGGCTCCAACTGAAATTTTAGCTACACAGCATTACGAAGGTATTTCGCAACTTTTGAAACCACTCGGTATTCACGTTGTTTTGCTTACCGGAAGCACCAAATCTGCTGCGCGAAAAATGATTCTTTCTAACTTGAAAGAAGGAACTTTTCAAATAGCAATTGGCACACACGCTTTGTTAGAAGATACCGTTCAATTCAAAAATTTAGGTATTGCTATTGTTGATGAACAGCATCGATTTGGAGTAGCACAACGCGCAAAACTTTGGCAAAAGAACATACAGCCACCACATGTTTTAGTGATGACGGCAACACCAATTCCACGCACGCTTGCTATGACAGTTTATGGCGATTTAGATGTGAGTATCATTAACGAATTGCCACCCGGCAGAAAGCCAATTAAAACTGTTCACAGAACAGAAGCTTCGCGAACAGCGGTGTTTAATTTCTTAAAAGATGAGATTGCAAAAGGGCGGCAAATTTATGTGGTTTATCCTTTAATTGAAGAAAGCGAAGCATTGGATTTGAAAAGTTTGATGGAAGGCTTTGACGCTATTGCGCGTTGGTTTCCGTTGCCGGATTATGCAGTAAGTGTGGTGCATGGCAAAATGCCTGCTGCAACCAAAGAGTACGAAATGCAGCGCTTTGTGAAAGGCGAAACTGATATTATGGTTGCTACAACTGTAATTGAAGTTGGCGTAAATGTGCCGAATGCTTCTGTGATGATAATTGAAAACACAGAGCGTTTTGGCTTGTCGCAATTGCACCAATTGCGCGGCAGAGTTGGCAGAGGTGCAGAGCAATCGTTTTGTATTTTAATGACGGGTGAAAAAGTAAGTTATACTGCCAAGCAAAGGCTAAGAGTGATGTGTGAAACCAACGATGGTTTTGTTATTGCCGAAGAAGATTTGCGCTTGCGCGGACCGGGTGAAATTGATGGCACGCGCCAAAGCGGTGATATCGCTTTGAAAATTGCTGAATTACCACAAGATTCTCCATTGTTGGAAGCTGCGCGAAGGCAAGCTTTTAAACTCTTAGAAGAAGATCCTACATTGGAAATGCAAGAAAACAAGCCACTTCAAGAATATTTAAAAAATATGGCAGAAGGAGCGATTTGGGCAAAAATTTCATAATATATTTCAATAGAAATATTTCGGGTTAAAAATCTCAATTCTATGTTTTTTATTGCACTCGAATTTTAAAAATGTATTCCATGCGGTGCGGCTTTTTTGTTTTGTGTGTTTTGGGCTTCTGTTTCAAGGTTACAGCACAACAATCTTTCACTTTACAGCAAGCGATAGATTACGCTCAACAACATTCTCCGGCTTTTCAAAACAATAAAATAAATAGGCAAATTGCAGCTTCAAAAAATTTTGAAAGTATTACAAAGTATTTACCTAAAGTGAATGTCTCTGCGGAATATAGAGATAATTTGTACTTAGCAGTTACACCAATTCCGGCACAATTTTTTGGCGGGAAACCAGGTGATTTTAAAGATATAAAATTTGGTATAAAATATAATAGCACAGCAGGATTAGATTTTTCCCAACCAATTGTTGATGCCGGAGCAATAGGTGATATTTTATATTCTAAAGAAGGAAAAGTGCTGAGCGAATTTCAAATTCAGCAAGCTACCATTGAGTTAAAGGTAAATGTTACAAAAGCATATTACAATGCGCAACTCAATATTCAGCAAGTTGAAAAAGCGAATAAAACCGTAGAGCGGAACAAGAAAATACTTGAAAGCACTCAAGTGAAATTCGATAATAAAAATGCTACAAAAACTGATGTAAATCGTGCGCTTTTAAATTTAAAGCAAGCGCAATATCAGCAGCAATTATCGCAAGATGCGCTTAGCCAATCAAAACTTTTTTTGTGTCAGCAAATTGGTTTTTCTATAAAAGAACAAGTTGAAGTTGCGGAAAGTTTACCATTAAATTTTAACCCCGATACACTTATTGAATTAGCTGAAGCACAAACTATTTTTGCAAATAGAATTGAGTACAAGAGCGAGATGCAGCAAGCGATTTTAAACAAATGGCAGTTGCGAAAAACCAATATGCAGTATGCGCCAAGCGTTTCGTTTTTTGGTTATGTTGGCGGACAAGGTTTTTCAAATGATGCGAATGTTTTTGCAGTGAAATGGAATCAGGTTTCGTATTTAGGCTTGAGATTAACCATGCCAATTTTTGATGGATTGCAAAAAGCTGCAATAGCGCAACAGCAAAAATTAAACTTAAAGAAAAATGCCAATAATCTTTTGGATATTGAGCAATCAGTAAACTATCAATTACAAGCTACGGCACTTAATTTAGCCAATGCTGCACGCAACGTAAAATTCCAGCAGCAGAACATCAATTTGGCAGAGGAAATTCTGAACGATGTGAAAGTTCGCTATGAAAATGCGTATGCAATTTATCAAGAAGTAATTGATGCCGAAAATGTTTTAAAAGATGCAGAAATACTATATTTTACAGCGCTACGAGATTATTTAGTTGCCGAAGTAGATTGGAAGAGAGCAAACGGTAAGTTGTAAGTTTGTGTTTTAGAGAAAATGAATTTCAATAAATTGATAAAATTGAAGTAAATTGTTAGACTAATCAGAATTGCAGTTGTAAAAATGGTGAAATTTGCCTTTTCAAAAAGTACGAAAATGAAGAAATTACGATAGAAAAAATTGTTGAGTTATTGAAATGACTTTTCTTTGTGCGTTAGGGATAGTAGCGAAAATCCTTTTTTGTCCCGCAAGGCGAAAAAGATTGTAGCAATAGCCCGACCCGAAGGGAAACGCCCCAATAATGCTCTAATAACCTTTGGTTTATGACGGAAGAACGTCTGAAAAAAGAGGTTTTGGCAACAATATTTCAAAAGTTCGCCAAAGATTATGGCTTTGCGGCTTTTGTTGGAAGTATTCAAGTTTTACCGATTTTAGAAAACACTAAATTCACATTTACTTATGAAGTAATAGGTTTTCGTTGCAACAAAGTTGGTAAGGTTTTTATTAAGACAATTTCAGGAAGTTCAAGTCTTGTTGATCATCTAATTTTTTATCAAGAAAAAGAACCTTCAATAAATGATACACCAATTTATGCAATAGAAGAAACTAAAACAGATGATAAGGAAAGCAGAAATAGTGGTGTTTATCAGCGTTGTTCAAAATTTGTTTTTGTTCAAAACTATTACCCTAATGTACCCAAGATAATGTTGTACAATTTGCAAGTTGAGCAAAAGAAGAATCCTACTGATACATATATTTTTGGAACAAAAATGCTCAAATCATTAGGCGTAACAATTCTTGGAAAGAAAGGACTTGACGATAAGCGGTTTAATGCTTTTAATTCAATAGAAGAGTTTATTGAACTAAAAGAAAAAATGAACCCAACGAGGAATGGACAGTCGGTTGAAATAATTAAAAAGAAAGACAGGATTGAGATAACTGCAAAGTTACTAAATGGTGGAAGATTAGCACACGACCCCAATATTGGAATGACAACTATTATCGCTCAAACTTTGAGAAAATTAGGTTGGAAAGATAAAATTGTAGTTACTAAACATCAATTGCCAACTCAGCAAAGTGTAGGGATAAAGAACAAATTCATTCAACTTGCAAATAGACTAAATATCTCTCTTGAGAAATTATCGATACCATCTACAACTTTTACAAATGATTATTGGAGGTATGAAACTGAAGGAGAAAAATTGGGAACAATTTTTATTCATTTGGTTGTTGAGAATTTTACACAAGGTTATTCCATTTTTGAAAATCACGCAGGAAGCGAAAAAGGATATTTCATTCCGTTGAAAGGCGAACCTATTCCACTTGCGAAATACAAAGACCGTGAAAAATATAAAGCAGGAGATAAATCGCAGATTGTCAATATTCCTGATTTAGTTTTAGTTGATTTGTCAAATAAGATTGTGATTGATGTTGAAGGGAAGCAATATCAATTTAGAAAAAATGGGATTGAAGAGTTGGCAGGTTACGATGCGTTTGATGAACTGTATATAAAGAAGAGTTATCCTAAATTTAAAGTAACACGAACAGTTGTTTTGTATGGTAGTGAAGAAGAAGCAATAGTTGAAATAGAAATTGGTTTTTTACTCAATAAAAATGGGCAACTTATTTTGGGCGTAAAAGCACCTCAGTTGTTCAAACAGCAATCAAAAACTTATTAGACTATTGGAAATAGAATAGGAAGAAAGCAAATGGTAGATTGTAAGTTTGCGTTTATTCCCGTTTTAGCGCAGCCACAAAAATTCCGGCAGTTTCAGTTCTTAAAATTGAATTTCCTAAGCTACATTCTTTAAAGCCTACTTGCTTTGCAGCAGTAACTTCCGTAGCGGTAAAATCACCTTCGGGTCCAATTAAGAAAACAGAATTTTGATGTGTGAAATTTGATAGTTCAATTTTAGTTTCAGGCATTTCGCACCAAGTAATAAATTTATGTTCAGGCAAGTTCGATTGTAGAAATTTATTGAGCGAAACTGCTTCTTCAATTTCCGGTAATTCAAATTGCTTAGCTTGTTTGCAAGCAGCCATTGCCGCCTTTTTTAGCCTATCGGTTTTTAATTCTTTGCGCTCGCTTCTGGCGCAAATTATTGGTGTAATTTTACTCACGCCTAGTTCAACTGCTTTCTCTGTAAACCATTCTAAGCGTTCCATTTGCTTAGTTGCAGCAATGGCAATGTGTAAATGGTAAGGCAGTTTTTTTTCTGTTTTTTCTGCATCAATTTTTATAGTAACTTCTTTTTTATGTGCTGAAAGAATATTGGCAGAAAACAGTTTCCCTTTTCCATCAAAAATAAAAATTGAATCACCAACTTTTAAGCGCATTACTGAAACAGCATGATGTGCTTCAGTTTCATCTAATGCGCAAACATTTGATACTGCTGCTTCTGCACAATAAAATATGTTCATGTTTTAAAACTGAATTTTAAAAAATCGAAAATAGAAAGTGCTAATGTACTTTGTAAATAAAACTAATTGCACCGTTTTGTACTTCTGCGGCATTAAGATTTTCATCGAAGCGATATTTGTAAGCTGCTTCAATAGAAGTGCGAATTAAACCTTCATCGGCAGTAGTGGAGCCGGCTTGCGTATATCGCGCTTCAACTACTTTTCCGGTTCTATCTACCTTAATTTGAATTACTACTTTTCCGGTTGCCTGAGAGCGATCATTTACTTGTGGCTTAAAGCGCAGTTGCCTTCCTGAAAGGCGTACATTTCCATCTCCAATGCCATCGCCATTTCCTGTCCCATAACCTTTTCCGCTGCCTTCGTAACTTTTTGAATTTGGGTCGCCACCCAATTCGCCTTGGTCGCCTTTTCCTCCACCTGTTCCATCGCCAGTGCTGTTATTTGGTTTGCCATAAGCACCGGGTTTAAACAGCGCATTTTCATCGGCTTTAGGTTGCGGTGGAGTAGGAGGAGCGGTGTTGGTTGTTGGCTTGGTTGGTTTTGTTGGTGTTTCTACAGGTTTGGTTACGGTAGGTTGTTTTGCTTTTTCTGTTTTTGCAATCACCGGAGCGTCTTCAATATCTTGTGTTGCAATATCTTCTACTTCAGGTGCAGCTTGCGGTGTTGCTTCGTTTGGCGCTGTTTGTGGTGGCGTTTCCACAGGTGTGTAAGTAAAGGCTTGTTCATTGCCTGTGCCAACATCAGATGTGCCGTAGTTTACGCTCATTCCGCCTTCGTTTTCTTGGTATGGTGGATTGGGAAGCGAAAGTGTGCTGAAATATAAAACAAGCAGCAGCAAGCCATGCACTAAAACAGTGAACAATACAGAAGTTATTTTCTTCCGTTGCTCAAAGTTTTTGTTTTCATTTTCAAATGTTGCTGATAGCATGTTTTAAAGATATTTTCCAAATATAAATTCCACAACTAAGAATTTTTAGTTGCCAAAACCATTTTTACTTTTAATCTGTTTCCTATTGAAATTAAATCTACCACTACTTGCACCGGCAAAGTATTATCTGCGCGAATTACCACTGTTGCATCGCTAATATCTTTCACTATTCCGCTTAAATCTGTTTCAACCGTTTCGGGCGAAGTTGGCTTATCGTTGATGAAATAATTTTTTTGTGCATCAACCGAAATGGTAATATTTTGCTTGCTTACCGATTGCCCTGCTTCGGCTTTCGGCAGCACCAATTTAATTACCGATGGGCTTACCATTGTAGATACAATAAGGAAAAACAGCATCAAGAAAAACATGATGTCGCTGAGCGAATCTGTTCGCACTTCTGAATGTAATCTGCTTTTTCTTAAACGCATAACTCAATTGTGTTTACTTCGTTTTTAATAGAGTTTACTTTGCAGGTTCTTGCAAAATATCAATAAAATCTACTGCGGTAGTTTCTAATTGAAAACTCACTCTGTCAATCATCGTATTTAAAAAGTGGAAACCGATGTGAGCGATAATTCCAACAATTAAACCAGCTGCGGTGGTAATCATTTTTTCGTACAAACCACCGGCAATAATTCCTATTGAAATATTATCTGCTAAAGAGATGTTGTAGAAAATTTTGATAACACCCGAAATGGTTCCCACGAAACCAAACATTGGTGCAATCGCAGCTATAATGCCGATGTAGCCTAAGTTCCGCTCCAGTTTATAGATTTCTAATTTGCCTGTGTTTTCAACCGCACTTTCAATTTCTTTAATTGGTTTACCCAAGCGTTTTAAACCTTTTTCGAGCAACCTTGCGATTGGCGTATTTGTACTTTTGCACATCGCTAATGCAGAATCCATTTTCCCTGCCAAGAGAAATTCTTTAATGTTTCGCATAAAGTTTGGGTCAACATTCGATGCTTGTTTAATCACAATAAACCGTTCAATAATTAAGAAAACGGCAACCACACTCAGCGCCAAAATCGGTACCATTATCCAGCCGCCTTTCATTATCAGGCTCAGTAAGCTAAGGGAATCTTGGCTTGCAGTGGCGTTTGCAACTTGTGCAGTGCTGTCGTAAGCAATTTGTAATAGCATAGTAATTATTTTGTTTCTAAACGAAAACTGTTCTGTATTTAGTATTCAAAGTTCTATGTTTTAAGCGCTTTAGCAGCATTTTATGCCCACACTTTTATGTATTCCGTTCAGCTAATTAGACGCATCATTTTCTTGTTATTCTTTTTTTATGTTTGCTGGCATTAGTTTCCATTGAAAATTTATGAGTAGAAAAAAAGAAGCAATCCTGAATTTTATTCCTGCGGTTTTGAATAACACATCTGAGTTTATTAAATCGCTAATGGCATTTTCTGAAATTCAAAAAGCAAAATCGGTGGTGAAGCAGTACGGCTTTGAAAATGGATTGCCTGTTGTGGATTTGTTGGAACTGTTACCAGCGCTAAATTCAAGCATTACGCGCTATAGTTTTTTAGATGGAACTTCGCACCCAAACGATTTAGTTTTTTTGAAAGAATTAGCCAAGTCAATTATGCATTGCAATTATTTGGAAATTGGAAGCTGGCGTGGTGAAAGCTTGGTAAACGTGGTTCCGGAGTGCGAAAGTGCTGTTGCTATCAGTTTATCGAAACAAGAAATGCGTGACATGGGATTTAGCGAGCGTATCATTGAAATGGATGGTTTTTTTCTAAAAGATTTTCCGAATTTAAAACGTATTGGGCACAATTCTCAAACCTTCGATTTTTCTTCGCTGAACCAAAAATTTGATTTGATTTTTGTTGATGGAGATCACACTTACCAAGGTGTGAAAGCGGATACGGCAAGTGTTTTTAAACTTTTAAAAGATGAAAATTCAATAATAGTTTGGCACGATTGTGGCAACAATTACGAAGACATGCGTGCCGATGTGATTGCTGGAATTTTAGATGGCGCTCCGGCAGAAAAACGAAATTCAATTTACAGAGTAAGCAACACGCTTTGCGGTATTTATTATCCGAAAAAGATAGCTATTAAAACATATCAGCCGGTAACCAAGCCGGATAAGTATTTTGATATTTCAATTCAAGCACAGAAGTTGTAATTGATTTTTGTGAACGCTACCAAAAGTTACTAATTCAACAAAATAGTAAACAATCTTACCTGTTGGCAAAATTAAGTTGTTGCAACGGCTATATTTGCACCGTTAAATGAATAATGTAAGAATCTCAAGCTTTGCATCTTTTAAAAACGGCACTTTAAAAGTGAATGGAAATGTATTGCTCGAAAGTGCAATGGAAACATTCTTTTCAACCTATTACGAAGTAATGAAACTGAATTATCCTAAATTTTTTAAGATGGATAATTTATCGAAACTCGCTTTTGTAACTTGTGATAAATTGTTTGAACAAGATGCTGCGGAAGAAGTTATTTCGGCATTTGAAAAAGGGCTTATTTTTTCTACAGCCGATGGTTGTTTAGATACAGATGAAAAGTACTTTCAATCTACTGAAAGTATTCCAAGTCCGGCACTCTTTGTGTACACATTACCCAATATTGCAGCAGGAGAATTAAGCATTCGCCACGGTTTAAAAGGAGAAACGGCAACTTTTATTTTTGAGGAGTTTAATCCGGAATTTCAAACAAAATATGTACAATCGCTTTTTGAAGAGAAACGCGTAAGCATTTGTATAAGTGGTTGGGCAAATTTTTATGGAGAAAGTACAGAGGCTTTTTTTTATTTGGTGCGGAAAAGCGAAAATGGAATTATTCATTCGACAGAAAACATACAAAAACTATTAGATAAATCATGGAAGAACTAATTGCAACTTTAAAAACACAAATTGTTGAGCAGCTTAATTTACAACATTTAAAAGCCGAAGAAATTGGCACAGACCAACCGCTGTTTGGCGAAGGTTTAGGCTTAGATTCTATTGATGCATTGGAATTGATAGTTTTATTGCAGCAAAAATACGGTATAAAATTAGCCGACCCAACTGAAGGTCCGAAAGTATTCCAAACAGTTAGGAGTATGGCAGAATATATTTCTTCTCACAAAGCAGCCTAAACAAATTTCATGGGCGTGTATATTGCCGGAAAAGGAGTAATTACTTCCATAGGTAAAAATGTGGAAGAAAATTTCCATTCGCTGCTTCATTCAAAATCAGGCATAGGAAAAATGGAGTATTTGCAATCTGCTTACTCCGAAACTTTACCTGTTGCAGAAGTAAAATTTACTAATAGCGAATTAGCAGAAATGGCAGGAGTGAAGTTCGGAAGCCCGCGCACATCTTTGCTTAGCACCATTGCCGCAAAAGAAGCGATGGAAAATTCCGGGATAAATTTCAGTAAATACAGAGTTGGCTTTATTTCAGCTAATACCGTTGGCGGAATGGACAATACCGAGCAGCGCTACAAAGAATTTCTTATCGATAAAACCGGAGCGCAACTCACCGGAGTACTTCAGCACGATTGCGGCACCATTACGGAAATTGCAGCTGAGGCTTTGCAAATAAATGGCTTTGTAACAACCATTAGCACAGCTTGTTCTTCTTCCGCAAACAGCATTATGTATGCTATTCGTTTAATAGAAGCCGGAGTGCTTGATGTAGTTGTAGCCGGAGGTGCAGACTCGCTTTCGCGCTTTACGCTAAACGGTTTTAATGCGCTAATGATATTGGATAAAAAACCTTGCACTCCTTTTGATGAAAATAGAAACGGCTTAAACTTGGGCGAAGGTGCGGCTTACATCGTTTTGGCTTCGGAGCGTGTGATGCAAGAGCAAAATAAAGAAAAGAAATTTTTTGTGAGTGGTTATGCCAATGCCAACGATGCTTTTCACCAAACAGCTTCTTCGCCTGAAGGTAAAGGAAACTATTTGGCAATGACACAAGCGCTTGCAAAAAGTGGCTTACAAAAAGAAGATATTTCATACATCAATTTGCACGGCACAGGAACGGGAAATAATGATGTGAGCGAAGGCACAGCCATACAAAGAATATTTTCTAAAGTGCCGCCTGCAAGTTCAACTAAAAGCTTTACGGGACACACGTTGGGCGCGAGTGGAAGTGTAGAAGCAGTTTATAGTTTGTTAGGAATGGAGCATGGTTTAATTTTTCCAAATCTTAGGTTTGCAACTCAAATGAAAGAACTGAATTTTAAGCCCGTTACAGAACTTGTGAAAGATGTGGAATTAAATCATGTAATGAGTAATTCGTTTGGCTTTGGTGGAAATTGCTCTTCGCTTATTTTTTCAAAATACAAGAAGTAGAAATGTATATAAATGGCATTGGATGTATTTCTCCGCAACCTACTTTTAATAACCAAGTGTTTTTAGAAGAAATAAAGGAATATAATACTAACAGAATTTATTGTGTAGATACCGATTATTCAAAGTTTTTTGATGTTACTGCTCTGCGCAGAATGAGCCGTATAGTGAAGTATGGCACTGCTGCCGGTTTAATAGCACTAAACGATGCAGGCATAAAAACTCCTGATGCTATTTCTACCGGAACGGGTTATGGACTGTTAGAGTTATCCCAGCGGTTTTTGCGCGATTTTATTTCTACGAATGAAGGCGTAGTAAGCCCAACTTCTTTTATACAATCTACACACAATACAGTAAGTTCAAATATCGCTTTGCTCACAGCTTGCCACGGGCACAATAATACTTTTTCGCAAAAGTGGTTTAGTTTGGAAAGTGCGCTTTACGATGCTCAATTTTTATTGAAAGAAGGTAAGCAAAATGTGTTGGTGGGCACTTACGAAGAAATAGGAGAGTTTAACTATGCTTCGCTGATGCAAACAAACGATTTGCAGGCAGAGCCTTGCAGTAATTTGGCAATGTTTTCGCAAAATAACGATGGTGTAATTGTGGGCGAAGGTGCAGCTTATTTTTTAATGGCGCATGAGCAAAATACTACTACTTATTGTAAGTTGAAAGCTTTTAAAACAGCGCATAACAATGAAAATATTGAAATACTACTGCAAGAATTTTTAGCTAAAAATAATTTAAGAAATGCAGATGTTGATGTGGTGATGAACGGCATGAATGGCGACAAAAGCAATGATGCTGTATTTAATACTATAAACAAAAACCTTTTTGAAGATGCTACACAGCTTGCATATAAGCATTTGTGTGGCGAACACATGACAGCCGTGAGTTTTGCAATTTATGCAATTGCGCAAATATTCAAGCAACAACAAATTCCAAGTACGTTAGTTTTAAAAAATGCAGAGCGCGAATCGAATGTGATTTTGTTGCACAATAAATATAAGAGCTATCATTCTTTTTTCATTTTTGAGAAATGTTGAAACATAGTTTTGTGAAACGAATATTACTGATAGCTTTTTTGCTTTTGGTAGTTTTGTTTTTCTTAAAACTTATCCCGTTTTGGTTTCTTTTTGTCCCCGCACTTTTATATTTAGTTGCCATTGCAGTTGGCAGTTATTTTATTCAGCTTAATTATTTCCTTGTTTCGTTTAATAAAAGCACTAAGCAAGAAAAGAAAATTGCTCTCACATTTGATGATGGACCGATAACTGAAAAAACATTGCACTTATTAGATTTGTTGAAAGCGGAAGATGTAAAAGCTACATTCTTTTTAATCGGGAAAAATATTCGGGGAAACGAAAATGTTGTACGCAGAATAGTTGAAGATGGGCATTTGGTTGGAAGCCATAGTTACTCACACACAAATGCTTTTCCACTGTTTAGTAAGGAAAAAATTATGAACGATATTGCAAAAGGAAACGAAGCGATAGAACGTGTAACCGGAAGAAATGTGTTGTGGTTTCGCCCACCATTTGGTGTTACAAATCCAAATATTGCAAAGGCTGTAACGGAGCTAAAATTACAATCAATAGGTTGGAGTATCCGCTCTTACGATACAGTAATAAATGATGAGCAAAAACTTCTTTCCCGACTTGAAAAAACTAAAGCCGGAGATATTATTCTATTGCACGATTGGGGCGCAAAAACACTTGCTGTTTTACCTTCGTTTGTTAGTAAATACAAAGCATTAGGCTTTGAGTTTGTTGGTATTGATGAGTTGATGTGAAAATGCGAGAATGAGTAAATTTGAAGTTGAGAAAAATTAGATAGTTAGCGAATTAACTTGTATTACTTATTTCTTGGTTCTATCTTGTATTGGCACATTTGGAGATAGCTATTGGAAAAACTTTTTAAGTTTCAAAAAATTATTTTCAAAAAAAGTTTTACTCAAATAACTAAGAAGTACCGTTAGGGAAAAGGTTGATATAATAAACAGAATTTTAGTAGTGAAACTGTTAAGATTAAGGTTCTGTTCTTCGCATAATTTAAGTGCCAAGAGAATGAATATTAGATGATATACATACATGCCGTAACTAAGTTCTCCTAAGAAGGAAAGAACGCCATTATTAGAGAAACTAACTACTGAATTTTTTGAAATTAAAACAGCAATTAGCCCGGAAAAAGTAATTGCAAAAACAGTATTTTTTAAAATATTTAATTTACCGAAAGCGCTTTCTGGTAAAATATTAGCATGAAAAAAAACTAATAATAAAACTATTGCAATATAAGCCCATTGTGCTTTGTTAGGTGTTTTATTAAAGAAATAGTTTATGTTATCAGGCTTCGCAGCAGTGTAATAGCCAAGCAATCCACCTGCTGCAAACAAATCAAGGTTAGTAAATAAATCATTGGTAAAAATATTCTGATTCTGCCAAATAGATGGTTCAATCCACCTAAAAAAAATAGCTAATGGAAAGCATGAAAAGAGAAAATATGGGAGAATTTTTTTGGGTAGTAAACTAAAAGATAGCAACCAGAAAATATAAAAATGTTCTTCAATGCAGAGAGACCAAAAAACAGTTAATGGACTAATTCCAGGTAGTGTATCCATTTGTAACATCCGGTAATTCTCCATAAAAGAAATTGAATACAATGCGTTGGGGTGATACCCTCCGAATACTAAACCTAAATGCTGTAAAATATGATAGGGTGTAAAAAATATAAAGGCTAATACCAAATAGTAAACGGGCCAAATTCTTAAGATTCTCCTAATAATAAAATTCAATGCGTTAATCTTGTGATGTATAAGCTTTTCTTTCGTTAAAATCCAGGTAATTAAAAACCCGCTCAATACAAAAAATAGCAATACGCCAAGTCCTCCTCCAGATTTTATTTGGCTAAGCCACCAAGTACTGCAAGCAATAGGCAGATGATGCAAGTACACCTTTAAAAAGGCAAAAAAGCGAAGTGCATCAATATTCTTAAAGTGCTGTAATTTTTTGCCTGCCATTATGTTTTGGAGTAATTAAAATGCCAATATATATAGAATTGAGATAATGCAGATTGGATATTCGTAATAGTCCAATTACATTGTCCCCTAAACGACTATCACATCGGGCTAACTTATAATTATTTTGGTACAACTATATATTCGGTACAGTTTTTAAATTTGTTACAGAGAGAGAATTAGAGAAGGTATTATTCAATAACAATTTATTGATTATTGTATGTCTTGGTTCTAAATATATTTTCAATTAGTCCTAATGAATATGTTGAGCAGCGCGGAGAATGGGTATAATTTATTTTACCCGCATAATCCAAACTATATCCATATAAGGTGGTAAGTTACTTGCAGCGGCTGTAGAAATTATTGTGCCATCAGTATAATGGCTCGCATCTGGTGCAGCATCCCAGCCAACTTGTTGAATATTTATTCCATGTGTATGCGATGCCGCTCCACCAATAGATCCGGAAGCAGTATTTCCTCTTAAAAAATAGTTATTGCCATTTAAGTTTGGAATTACTTGCCCGTTTAGAGGACTTGCTGCATCACTTAATGTTTGCCCATTACATTCTACCCAGTTTGAAGGAAGCCCCGGAACGCCTGGTAAGTTTTTATGCCAAGCCATAATAGAACCAATTGGTCCATTTTCTTCATTGCGATTCAATTGTGTATATCCTGAAAATGAAGTTGTATTAGAAACATCAAAATCGGCAGCAGAGGTAACACGAAATCTTAAAGCATTTGCAGATGATTTGCTAGGTGAAACATTTTCCCAAGTTGCTGCTAACCAAAATGAGCCATAAGAAGGAGAACCATTTGGTTTAAAGTATAATTTTAATCGCCCTCCAATAAGTCTGCTCGGGTCTGAAATTACAGTAATTGAAGGCTGGTTATTCCATTCTCCTGCCACATTAAATTCTGCACCTTTTTCTGCCCAGCCGCCTGTGGCATAAAATTCAAATTTTACCGAGGAGCCGGCTGTATAAAGTCCAAGTAGCACAGTTTGGTCTCCGGTTGCATAATTAGGTTCAATAGCATCTGTTTTTGTGCTATAAACCATAGAAGAACCCATCACTTGTAGTTTCCCTGCAGGGCTTCCTGTTCCAATACCAACTCTGCCATCTGCCATAACTTTAATGCCTGCAGCTGTGTTGCTCCACGGTCCAATTACTAAATTGCCACTATTTTGAGTGCCGTTTGAAAATATCATACCATGATCTCCAGCACTTACAAGCGGATTATAGTGCCCTGGACCTAAGTTAGAATTAAAATGAAGGGATTGTGTTCCATCTCCCATATAAAATTCGCTTACCGAACTTTGCCCTGCATCACGAGTAACATGTAATTTGTAATAAGGTGAATTGTTCCCAATTCCAATATTACCGCTTCCTGAGAAAGAAATGTTTTTACTATTTAATGCTACATCTGTATTTGTACTTAACGTGCCTCCCAAGCGAACATCGTTTGAGTTTATATTTAACCCATTGCTTGCTGTGTAAGTTGTATTGTTATCAATAGGCGTTACCCAAGTTCCGTCCCCGCGTAAAAAAGTAGTGTTTGTTGCTCCAGTAGGTAGTTTTGCTATTGTTACCGCATTGTTTGCAATTTTTGATGTTGTAACTGCATTGGTGGCAATGGTATTGCTATTTAAGGCTCCTGTTACATCTCCTGCTAAGTTTGGTAAATTGCCCACAGGCAAAGTTCCTGTTACTTCCGATGCTAAGTTTACTTGTCCGCTGCTTAGTGTTCCATTTGCGCTTGTAGCCTTCACAACTCCATTGCTTAGGTTAGCAACTTTCACACTCCCATCATTTGAAATGCGCATGCGTTCAGTAAGTGTATTAGTTCCATCTTTTGTAGTAGAAAAAGTAATAGCAGTTGGCACATCTGAGGTGCTTGAAGAAGCCGCTTCGCGCAGTGTTTTTATTTGTGCTTGAGGATTATTGCTGTTGTTATCGCCTATATTGATATTGGCTAAAACATCGCCTATATTTTGATTTTGTGTAGTTTGCCTTAATGAAACAGTTACAGGATTTGAACCGGAAGTTGTATTTCTAACTTCTAAATCTGTACCGAGTGTAGAAGTTGGAGAGCTTTCTCCTGAAATTACGGCACGCCCTTGTGAAAATAATGCCCAAGTGTTTGCATTGTTTGTGTATGCGGAGTTTGTTCCCGTGATACCAAATAAACCATAACTTAAGCCGCTTCCGTTTCTATATGCGTTATAGCCCGAAACAATATTTGTAGTGGATAGTTCTGAGCCGATTCCCCAAAATACACCATTGCTTCCTGAAGTATTACTGTAAAAAAAGCCTCTTGCATTTGAGCTTCCGCTACCAATATTTATACCGTTTCCTTTGCTGGTCATACCGCTCATATTTATGCCAATACCATTTCTAAAAGTATTGTTGTTGGGATTGATGGTTACTAAAGTATTAGCATCGGGTGTTGCACCACTTGCAGTTGTAGAAATTCCTATACCTGTGCCGCTTGCTCCTCCTGTATTAGTGAACTTTAAAGTGTTATTGCTTACATCTACTTCTGTACTTGCAATTAGGCTTCCGCCTAAGCGCACATTACTGCCGGTATTTATATTCAACCCATTATCAGCAGTTATTGGACTTGCTACTCCATCGCCTACTGCTTTCCATGCTGTACCGTTCCAGAAATCGGTTCTGTTTAAGTCCGTATCAAATACTAATAAGCCTTTATTGCCAGAGTTTAAGCTATTCCCTAATGTTGTTTTTTCAGATGTGGTTAAGCGTGGTATGTAAAAACCTTTGTCTTTTATGTCTGTTGAAAATACTGCGGTTGCCGTATCGGTAGTTACGCTTCCTGCCACAAAGCCTCGTGTGCCAATTACTTTATCGTTGGCTTTTGCGCTTCCGGCAACGTCTAATTTCTGTTCAGGATTGCTTGTGCCTATACCTACTCTGCCGCTTTGGGCGTAAGAAAATGTAATTGAAGATATTGCGGTAATTAAAAGTAAATGTTTTAGCATAATTAATAGTGATAGTATTAAAGTTATTATAGCAAAGAAAGTGCCAAAGTTAAGAGTTTAAGCAAAAGCCTTATTCTGGTTTAGTTTCATTATTTGTATATAAAGTTTAAAGTAGCCTTAATGTAGTAAATGGCATACACGTAATGTATTTTAGATTATACAGTTAGCAAAACAAAGCGCCATTTTTACTTTAATACTTTATCTAAAAAGTCTCCAATTGTTGCTATTGAAGAAAGCCGTTTCACAATTATTCCTTTGTTATCAATCAATATTAAAGTTGGAAGTTGAAATATAAAATAGTGATTTACTATTGGACTAGTAGGATTAGGAATGTTTATATTACTCCACTTGGGTTGAAGTTGAGATAAGTAGTTTTTCCATGCAACTGTATCTTGATCTAATGACACAGCAACTACATCAAAACCTTTTAGATTAAAAGTATCATAAACCATTTTTACTACCGGCATCACACTGCGGCAGTGGTGGCAATCGCTTTCCCAAAATGCAAGTAGCGTAAATTTATTTTTAACAACAACTTGTGATAGTGATTGATATATACTTGAATTTTTTAGTGGAATATCCATAAAAGATTTACCTGGCATTGAGGCAGATAGCTGTTTGGTTTTTGCACGTAAAACGGATAAGGAAGAGGCTTCCTCTTCTGTATTTAACCATTGCGTAAATGCAGTTGTCATTTCTTCTTTTTCACCTGATACTGCACTGACGTATATTTTTTCGGCAGTATAATTGTATAGAATTTTTGAAACTTTTGCACGTTGCATTAAGTTTGAAATTAACTCTTCCTGTTGTTTTACAGACACATTATCACAAAGTGCTTTTACAAAAAAATCTACCATGTTGCTATAAATTGTTGTGGCAAGTAGATTTTCGTTTTTAAAGTTTACTGAATAAAAAAAGTTAAAGAGAAATTGAGGATATACTTCCTTTTTGTTGTCAATAGATAAAATTGGAAACAATCGTAAATTAACCAATGAATCTCCCGCAAATGTTCCTTTTTCGGCAAGTTTAAAACTGTTTAAAGTTTTACTGTAGTCGCTAAAGATGGCTTTAAAAATAGAATCTGGTTCTTTGTTTTGAATAGCTTGTGCAATAAACACATCGTAGTTTACCAAAATTTTACTTAGTTTTTCAAAGGCATCATTTTCGCGATAATCTTCTGTAGCGGAAGATACAATTTGCCCTCCATTTGTTTGGAGCATTATGCGAATTGGTTCGGCTTGCGGTAGTGCAAAAAAAGAGAAACTTGTTGTGCCAGAAACTAATTGATAATACGCTGGAACTGTTTCTTTAGAGCGATAGGAAAAGCCGCCATAAATATTTACGGGTATTGTATCTATGTGCGATTGATGATTAAAACTTGCAATAAATATTTGTTTAGGAATATCTCCTTTCAGTGAAATTATTTGACCTTTTATTTCTACTCCTGCTACTGCAAATTGGTATGCAAAGATAAGAGCAGAATAGAAGCAGAACTTCAAGAGAGAATTATTCAAGAGATAAGAATGGATTTAAGCGAAAAATAAAAAACAATAGCCAAGTAGATTATAATTTTCTTCTGTAAACATCAGGAGGAGAACAACCATTACCTCCTACCATCTGAAATGCGCCTGTTCCATTATTTTGCATGTAGTAGCTTTGGTAGCCGCTAGGACATGAATTATCATCCCATGTTGAATTTGTTCCCCATATCCAACATGTTCCTCCCCATGTGAATGGATTTGCATCTCCAGTTGGGTAACCTGGAACAGTGCAAACTCTATATCCTACATTCCAAGTGTTGCAAGTAACTCTTAATATGGGGCCGCTATTATTAAAAACTACACCCCATTCATAGTCTTTATATTCTAAAGTTGCTGAACATACTTGTGTTATATCTGTACCCATGTATATCCATGGATGTGCATATCTTGATTCATTCACAGATAAATGTGCAATTTTTGAAGGATTTTCTGCCGATACTTCTGATTTTGGTGCAGCAAGAATGTAGAAAACAATGGCAAGGGTAATGATTTTAAACAATCCACTAAAATCTACCCTATGCACAGAAGTAACTTTTATCCTACTTAAAATATTATTTATATAGTTGAATATTCTTTCCATAGTAAGTAGATTTATAGTTTTCTTCTGAATACAGTTGGCATGGCATCACAACCATTTCCGGTATTCATTCCATAAACACCATTACTTGGGTTTTGAATGTAGTAGCTATGGTATGCTATGCTACAAGCATCATCCCATGAAGAACTTGTGCCCCAAATCCAACAAACACCACCCCATGCAAATGGTTGAGAATCTCCTGTTGGGTAAGGTGGATAAGAGCAAACACGGAAGCCAACATTCCAGCGATTACAAGTTACTCTTAGAATAGTTCCGGTGTTATTGTAAGTAACACCCCACTCGTAGTTTACATCGGCAGAACCGTTGTTGCATGCTTGTCTAATATCACTACCCATGCTTTCCCAAGGGTTTGCAGGATCTTTCCATGTAGCATTTCCATTAACATCAGATGCGGTAAGTACATATCCTGCTGCAGGGCTGCCACCACTAATTCTTACTGTGCCATCAATATATCCATTTCCTGTAGCATGGAAGTTTCCATTGTTTGCACTAATAGAAAACTTTGCAGTAGGTGTTGTTGAATTATTCGGTCCGGATTCGAAAATCCACCCATAGCCAACGTTATCTTCGGTATTAAATCTTCGTGCCCATGATGTTACACCTGATGCAGCATCTTGTGGTGCCGCTGTGCCGTTTGGCGCATTTGTTCCTCCCGCAGGCGACATGTAATCAAACCAAGTTACATAACTTGGGGAATACCAGCTAATTCCGTGTGCTCCTGATCCCTGCCCGGAAGAAGTATATTGGTAGAGTTTGCCTCGGTTAGCAATATCTCCATTTACATCTAATTTGAAACTTGGAGAAGTTGCGCCAATACCTATATTGCCTCTATCAAAAGTTAGTACATCATTGTAAGCAGTTCCATTATTTACCATATCATAAGTATAGCGCACTACACCTGAAGAAACAGTTTGTTTTAATTTTAAAATATAGTTGTCGCTGTTTGCACTATATCTCCAAGATTGATATAGGGCTTGGTCGTTTGTAGAAGCAGCTTTTATTGTAAGCGGAGCGTTAGGTGAGGTTTCTCCAATACCTACACTTGTTCCATTATCATAAATCTGACTATTGCCGATGGTGGAGGATGAAGTGAATTTAGAAACATAATTTTGCGTTCCTGAAACGTTAGAAGAGAGCGCGAAATCACTGGCATGAAAACCGTCTAGCATATCGGCATCCATACCTGAGCCTGCGCCATCGTTTGTATCATCCCAAATGGTTTTCCAACCTGTCCAACCTGCATTGTTGTATAATCCGAGACGATAGCGTAAAGCGTTCCCCCCATAGGCGCTGCCATAAGGAGCGTAAAGCTGTAGTGTGCCGCCATCGTTCGGGTAGGTGCCTATACTTACTACTGAGCCGTATTCCGGCCAACCTTGTCCAGCACTAACAAATGAAGCAGCTATTGCTTGAGGAAAGTCTCTTGGGTTAGTAGATGCATTCCATGAATATTGTGGTTTGGCTTCTAATTCAGTATGGTTGTGGCTATCATCCACTACTTGAGTATTATTGATAGCGCCCGTTACATCTCCGGCTAAATTAGGCAGATTGCTTACAGGCACACTTGCTGTTGAACTTAAATTTCCAGAGCCATCATTTATTACTATTTGATTAGCACTGCCTGTAGCTATTTTACTGCGGCTAATAGCTGCTATACTGCTGATATCTGCATCAACTATTGTTCCATCTAATATTTTATTGCTTGTAACAGCGCTATTCGTAATAGTCGGGTTTGGATAAGTTCCCGTTAAATCGCCACCTGCATTCCCGCTTGGTGGTAATGCACTTGGAGTTCCTGCCACATCGCTGTATTGTACTTGTGCAAATTCGTAAGCTGTGTTGGCATTGTTTCTTCTTAATACTTGATTGCCACTACTTGCAGCTACTCCACTCATAGGTGAACTACCATTGCCAATTACTGCGCCTGTAATAGTATTTACGCCTGTGCCACCATTTCCTACCGGCAAAGTATTAAATATTTGATTAGCTGCGTTTACTGCCGGTGTGGCTAAATCTGCTGAAGTAATTGTTCCATCTAATATTTTATTACTTGTAACAGCGCTATTCGTAATAGTTGGGTTTGGATAAGTTCCCGTTAAATCGCCACCAGCTGTGCCTGTTGGTGGGCCGCCTGCTCCATCGCCTACGGCTTTCCATGCTGTGCCGTCCCAAAAATCGGTGCGGTTTGCATCGGTGTCAAACACCAATAAACCTTTGTTGGTAGCGTTTAGAGTTAATCCTAAGCTGTTTTTCTGTACAGTAGTTAAACGCGGTATATAAAAACCCTTATTAGTAATATCTGTACTGAATATTGCTTTTGCTGTATCTGCCGTTACACTACCTGCTACAAAGCCGCGTGTGCCAATTACTTTATCGTTGGCTTTTGCGCTTCCGGCAACGTCTAATTTCTGTTCAGGATTGCTTGTGCCTATACCTACTCTGCCGCTTTGGGCGTAAGAAAAAGAGAATGCAAAAACCAATACTGCGATTGTGAGTAGTTGTTTAGTCATACGTAGAGTTTTTTATTTGTTCTGTTTTACTACAAAAGTAATGCCAAAATTATATAAAAATATTTTTATCGATAGATTTTAATATACGTATTGGTGTTTAGATAGTTTCAACTATAAACAGAGAAATAAGATAGAACTAGAAATGTATAATATGGTAAACACTTGATGTACTAAAAATACAACAAGAAAGTATGTTGGATTTAGTTCTAATACCAAAAGGATATCCGTAATAGACCAATAAAATTGTTCTAAACGGCTATCATCCCGATAGCTATCGGGAGTATTATACGGCAAAATTTTCGCCTATTTTAAAAATCATTTTCGTATAAAACTATGCTTGAGCTACCGGACCAAATCCCATTGGAAATGGTGGTGCAGTATCGTCTTCTTGTATCGTGCCAAATTGAGATTCATATTTTTCTATATTATCGGAAAGGGCACGAATTAAACGCTTTGCGTGTTGCGGAGAAAGTATAATACGCGATTTTACTTTTGCTTTCGGCACATTGGGAACTAAGCGAATAAAATCCACTATAAATTCGCTGTTTGAGTGCGAAATTATTGCAAGATTAGAGTATATTCCTTCAGCTACTTCTTCTGATAGTTCAATATTGATTTGGTTTTCGGTAGGTTGTTGATTTTCCATTTAGTTTTATTTATTGCAATAATAAAAAAAACTATTATTGCACCGCTTTTAAAACGGGGCATTAGCTCATTTGGCTAGAGCGCTACGCTGGCAGCGTAGAGGTAATCGGTTCGACTCCGATATGCTCCACTTCCTTTCTTTAGCCTTTATTCAATAATAATTTAGGAACTCAAAATTTTCTTGAAAGCCCAATTTGGGTATGTGGTTTTTTATTGATTGTTAATTTTTGCCTATATAGGTGAAATTTAGTTGTATTTTATAGGTTTTATTTTAACGTGGGCTTTATTTAAATTCTATTTGTATAAAAGCATGTTGTGTATAAATAATAATTTATATGTATCTGCTCAAGTGCCTTATTGGTTAAATATTATTGTTAAATAATTTTAAGTTCTGTAGTATTTTCTTTTACCTTCATCGAAAATTCTCTGCCTATGGATAAGCATTACTCAAAAAAAGTAATCATTAGCTCAGTTTTATTTTGAACTGAAACTATTGAGCAGAACGAACGAAATGAAGGAGATAAGCTGAAAAGTTATCTCCTTCTTTTTTTTATGGCAATCTGGATTTTTAATGAAACTAATTTCCTTCCACAGCACCAATATCAGGTGTGTTGCGCGGTTTATCAAAAATATCGAGTGTAATTGATGTTGTTTTCCCTGCATCAATTAGCGGTGAATTTAAACTATCGGAAGGTGTAAAATTTCCATCTCCGGCATTTTTAAATTTAGGGTCTTCGTTGAATTTGCAATTTGTGAATTTGCTTGAGTATTTATTTGCAGTATCCTGTTGAATTTTTATTAAGCAATTCTCAAAACGAATTTTGTCATTGTCATCAGCAAATCGAAATTCATTTTCTAATGAGCCATAAACCACCGTGTTTACAAAGTTTGCAGTTAAATTAGCATTGTATAAAGTTCCTTCGTTTGCAATTTTGTCGGCAACTAAAAGGGCTTCTTGTTTGTGCTCTAAATATTTCCCTCCGGTATTAAAAATTGTGCAATGCGTAAGGTTGTAGTTTCCGCCTAAAGCTAATGCGGTTACGTTGCTCCCGGTGGTATGTAGTAAGCAATTTTCTGCAATAACTTTAGCATTTAATGCAAATAGCGCAGTGTTTTGTGCATTCTTAATTATACATTGTTTTAAGTTTAATTCAGGTGCTGTGGCGGTTGTGTAATTTGCTAAATTAAGTGGTAAAACTTGTTGCTGAAAAGAAGCATTAAAAATAAATTCATCTGCCACGCCAAAGAAACTTTCATTCACTACCACGCGCTGTAAATTTAGCTTGGTGATTACGTTTGCTCTGTTTCTTCCATAAATAATTCCCCACCATTGCGCGGGCTTATCTTTGTAATAACTTTCTAAACGCAAACCCCTAAACACTATGGAATCTGCCCAGGAATTTGCAGTGGCATTTAAGGTGCCATAAACCCAAAGTCCTGCATTGTTTCCGGTAAAAATTCTTGAACCACTTTCAATATTTAAAACCGCACCGGAATCTACGCCAACACCGGGAAAACTGCCTTGCAAAATAATGTGTGGCTTATCATTTTTCCATGTAATGTTATCGCCAAAGCGGTAAATTTCACCTTTGTGATAATAAGCGTCTTGTCCCCAAACTTCCAACACTACTTTTTGTGTAGTTCCATTGGTAACAAATTGCACTTCATCGTTAATTACGAAAGGATTATTAGGGTTTAAAGGATTCTTAACCGTAGTTTCAACAAAAACATAAATGCTGTCGTTCGCTAAAATTTCTATATCTTGAAAATTAGTACCCGAAACGCCATCAACATTCAATCTAAAAGTGGCATCGCTTTGAAGTTGCGCCAATCGAATGCTCGAAATTTTTATCGGTTGTTTTTCTTTGTTGAAAATTTTAAAAAACTGCGTGGTAGAAGGCAGCGTTGTAAAAACCGTATCGAAAGAAAGTGTATCAGTAGAAAACGAAAGTGCGCCTTTGGTAGAAAAAGTATCCTTTTTACAACCGGAAGTAAACAAAATAGCACTTGCTATAAATATCGAAACTGAAAGTATGGAAAGAAGTTTTTTGTAATTCATTCGCTGCGAATAACGTAAAAGTTTTAAAGTTTGTATTCAGAACCGACATGCTTTTTTTAAATAAGGAGTTGCATATATAAAGTAAAGCAGTATCTTCGCACTCCATTTTTTAACAATAAAAGCAGAGAAACATGCTGAATCAGTACGAAACAACGTTTATTCTCACGCCTGTGTTGTCTGAAGACGACACCAAAAAAGCAATCAAAGCATATATTGATTTGCTAAAGTCCGCTGGCGCTGAGATAGTGGCTGAAGACCACTGGGGCTTACGCAATATGCGTTACCCGATTAAGAAAAAAACCACCGGAATTTATCATTGGGTGGAATTTAAAGCACCGGCAACCGCCATCAACACTTTAGAAATTGCGTTTAGACGCGATGAAAACGTGATGCGTTATTTAACTGTGCGTTTAGATAAATACGCAGTAAAATATAACCAAGACAAACGTGCCGGCTTAATCGGAAGAAAGAACGAAAAACCAGTTACTAACGAAAAACAGGAGGCATAAAACATGGCAATAGGTAATGAACAAATTAAGTTTTTAACCGCCAATAAAATTGGTGCTTACAAAAAGAAATATTGCCGTTTTAAAAAGAGCGGAATTAAATATATTGACTACAAGGATCCTGAGTATCTTTTGAAATTTGTAAACGAACAAGGAAAAATTGTTCCGCGCAGAATTTCCGGTAACTCATTGAAGTATCAACGCAAAGTGGCAACAGCAATTAAACGCGCTCGCCATTTAGCTTTAATGCCTTTCGTAGCAGATTTAATGAAATAAATTATTCACCAAACTAAACAATTAAACAAATGGAAATCATATTGCTTAAAGACGTTGAAAAACTTGGCTATGCCGATGATATGGTGAGTGTAAAGAATGGCTATGCTTTAAACTATCTTATACCACAAGGTTATGCTGTTGTAAAAAACGATTCTAACGTTCGCGAACTAAATAACCGCTTAAAAGTAAAAGAGAAAAAAGAAGCAAAGCTTTTAGAGCAAATTCACGAAATTACATCACGCTTGCAAAGCAGCGTTCTAAAAATTGCAACTAAAGTTGGGTCAACCGATAAAATTTTCGGTTCGGTTACTGCTTACCACGTAGCTGAAGCTATTCGAGAAACTGCAAAAGTAGAAGTGGATAGAAGAAAAATTACAATTGTAGAAGGTGAAGTAAAAACTACCGGCAACTATACAGCAGAAGTTACAATTGGTAAAAACAACAAAGTAACTGTAGCATTTGAAGTTGTTGCAGAATAAGAACTTCAAACAAAAATACATAAAAGCGATTGGGAAACCAGTCGCTTTTTTATTTTAGAGCAATGGTATTTATAGTTCTATAGTTGTTAAAATATATTTATTTTTCTAAAGTTGTGTAAAGCATAATTGGCGAAATGTACTTTCACACAAAACAACTTTTGTATGAAACAAATTAAACTTTCACTTCTATTTTCTCTAACACTGCTTACTACAGCTTTTTGTTGGTCTCAAACAGTAATTTCTTACACATTGGTAAAATCGTTCACCAAGCAGCAGGTAGATTCTTTGCTTACGGCAAATAATATTCCGGGTAGTGTGTTAGGTACAAAATATGGTGTGAATTTCTATAAGGTTTTATACAGAACACCTTACAAGCATCCCGATTCATTAGTGCAAGCATCTGGTGCTGTGGTGTTGCCGCAAAACCCTGCTTGCGATTTACCTTTGGTAATTTATAGCCATGGCACAGAAGCAAATATTTCTCAAATTGCAAGCACTATGAAAGGGGCACAATGGGAAGTTGGCGTTGGTTTAGCTTCTTCAGGTTTTGCAATGGCATTAACTGATTTTTTAGGCATGGGCGATAAAGACCCTAAAGTGAAAATTCATCCTTACCAACACGCTTTTCACGAAGCAAACACAGGCGTAAATATGCTACGCGCTACTCGCGAAGTTGCGCATGATGAATCAATAGGATTGAATGGTCAAGTTTTTCTTTTTGGCTATTCACAAGGCGGTTTTGTTACAGCAGCTATTTGTAAAGAGATTCAACAGAAATATAGTAGTGAATTTCATATTGCAGGCGCTATTCCGATGAGTGGTTCTTATGATTTAGAAGGTGCGCAATATGAATTAATGAAGAGCGATTCTGCATACCCAACTCCCGGATATTTGCCATATCTTACTTTAGGTTATCAAAGTGTTGGAGTGCCTTTATTTAATGCACCTTCAGATATTTTTAAAAGCCCTTACGATACGGTTTTGCCTCCAATGTTTTATGCCGGAAATAAAGGCATTGGCACTATCAATAATTATTGCAACCCTGTTCCTAAATTGATGTTTAAAGATTCTATCGTTAATGCAATTTTTTCTGATAGCAATCACGTTTTTCGTGTAGCTTTAAGAGATAATAGTTTGGTGAAAGGTTGGGTGCCGCAGTTCCCCATTCGCTTGTATTATTGCAATGGCGATGAGCAAGTTTCTCCACAAAACACAGTAGTTGCATACAATGCATGGCAAGCCGGTGGAGCTCCGAATTTGGCTAAAGTAGATTTTGGAAACTTAACGCATGGCGGCTGTGCCCAGTTGTGCTTTATTGCAGGCAAAAGTTTTATGGATAGTTTAAAAGCCGATTGTACCACAGGCATAGCAGAAGCAAGTGTAGTTTCTTCAATTCAAATGTACCCTAATCCTGCAACTGATGTAGTGCGCATTGCTTTCCTAAATAATGTAAAACCACTAAGTGTTGAAATTTGGTCTGCCGATGGAAAATTGATTGCTAAAGCAGAAAAGTTAGTTTCTAATTTAGAGCTGAATGTTGCCGGATGGCAAAGCGGTTTATATGCTGCGGTTCTTAATACAGATAAGGGTAGAGTTACTAAAACTTTTTTTGTAACACACCAATAAATATATCTAACACAAAATATTTTGAAGCACTTTAGTTGAAACTAAAGTGCTTCAAAATATTCTATAATTTTCTCTTTCAAAAGTTCTTCTTGCGAACGAATATCAAATACGGGCATTCCTATATTTTGCTCATATTGAGGCCAACCTTCATTATTGTTTCCAATAAATTTATAGTAGCCATCGTGGCTGAGTAGCTTGCAAACTGCTACGTGCATTAAGTCTTGTTTATCTTCTTTTGTCCACTCGTCTTTTACAATGCCTACTTCATTCATTCCGATTAAAAACAACATTGCATTTACATCAGGGCGCTGTCCAAATTGTTCTTTCACACGCTTGCGCACTAAATACCATCGGTAGTCTAAACTTTCTTCACTGCTATTCTTTTCCATAACCCTATAAAGTTGATTTTGTTTTTACCTAATCAACGATATACTTCCTTTGTAATGTTTCACCACTTTATTTTGGAAAGTAACATCCATGGTGTAAACATATACACCGGCAGGTTGCGGGCTGCTTTTGAACATACCGTCCCAACCAATGTTGAAGTCATCAGATTGGAAAACGAGTTCGCCCCAACGGTTGAATA
>MKTC01000024.1 GCA_001897535.1 Bacteroidetes bacterium 37-13
GTGCTGTACCTGTTATGAAAATCTTTGGTTCGTTTCTTGCTTAATTTTTTCAGGTTTAAAAAGCACTCCGCCTTTTACCTTCGGAGTGCTGTACCTGTTATGAAAATCTTTGGTTAAATATCTTTTTAAAGAGCAGGGCAATGTCCAGGACGTGGTTTCTTACGGAAACAACCTTGATACATTACTGTTAATTCCGGACCGCCAACTGTGTGTGTAGCAGGCATTAACTTAGAAACGTTTATATCGTAACTAAAAGCGAATGTAAAACCTTTGTAATCTGCACGAGTTGAAAGAATAATAGCATCAACCGGGCCGCCTTTGCTGTAAAACAATCCACGGTATTGCGCACCGAAGTAAATTGCAGTTTGGTCGTTTGGTAGATTGCTTAATCTCATTTTTACATTTGCACCAAGGTTATACTGCTGTGCCGGACCTTGAACCAATGCCATGAAATGTGGCACTACAGCTAACTTTCTAGTAACATACAACTGTGCGCCACCATGAATACTTAACTTCATGTAAAGCCTTTCGTTTACGTTTGAAGCATCAGTTGAATTAGGATAGAAAGATATTTTAGGTTGGTTCACGTGCACAAGTGAAAATCCCAAATAAAAGTTATGGTCTTTTTTGGTAAGCGCAGAAAAGAACAAGCCGAAGCCTGCATCACCAAACATCATTTGAGTTCTGCCAAAAGTTTCTTTCACACCATTTGGATCTACCGTTCCGGTGCTGTTATCCCACTGCGAATCGAAAGTTGCTTTTGAAGCATCAATGCTGCGGAAGTTGAAACTTCCTTGCAAACCGGCACTTAAACTCATGGTTCCTTTACGGTTCAGCATAAAGTGATAAGCAGCATTCAAATCAACACGGTTCGTATTGAATTTAAGATCGCCAGCTTGGTCGTAAAAGTAATTTATTCCAACTCCTGCAAAGCTGTTGTACTTGGTTATTTTTCCAACAGTCATATCTACGCTTCCGGCAACAGTGCTATAAGTATTTAAACCGCTTATTGAAGTCCATTGCGTTCTAAAGTTTGCAGCCACACGATAGTCGCATTGGTTTAATCCTGCTAAAGCCGGATTAAGCAACATTGGGGCTAAAGTGTATTGGGAGAAATGCACATCTTGTGCGTACATTCCGCCCGCAACAAGCATAGCTGCTGCTAAGGTTTTAAGTTTGGTAGAGATAGTTTTCATAGGTACAAGTTTTGTGATTTTATTTTTTTCTTTTCTTACGAAGTTGTTTACAGTTTGTTTTAAATTCATGGTTTTGAGGGTTTATGTGGTTATTTTACTAGAGTTATATTTCCTTTTCCGCTAAGCACTTCATTATTTAAACATACAATTTCATACATATAAACAAACACTCCGGGGTTTAATTCTTTTCCACTCATATCAGTTCCGAACCACATTGCAGCACCGGAATTGATTGCAGCATTTTCTGTAGAGAAAACCATTTTCCCCCAACGGTCGAATATGCGGAAATTTTTGATTTTTGAAATCCCTGCACCGCGAATTGTGAATCCGTCATTTAAACCATCGCCATTCGGAGTGAATGTGTTTGGTACAAATATCGGGCTATCGCCACAGCTTTCAAATACTGTAATTGTTGTTGAGTCTGTTTGAGTACAAGTAACACCGTTCATGCTGTAATAGATGGTAGCATAGTAAGTTGTGGTTGCTTCCGGTGTAGCTTTTGGATTTAAACAGTTGTTGCAATCTAAACCTGCACTTGGCGACCAAACGATGCTATCAATTACACCACCAACTTCGGCAGTAACGTTTGTGTTTACACCTAACAATACTTTATCTGGAGCAGCGCTCACTTCAAGTGGTATTGGTTGAATAACATCTACTTGCATAGTGTCAAATATTGGCTTACAAGCTCCGTTTCTAGCTTCAACAATATACTTGATTGAAGTTGAAGGATAGATAACCACATTAGCACTTTCTGAATTATTGATGTAAGTATCAGGAGTCCATTTTATTTGTGAGAATACACCATCTATATTGTAAGTAAGCATTTCACCTTTGCAGATAGTTGTATCGCCAACGTTTACTAATTGTGTTGGTGCATCAACATGAACTACTTTGCTAATAGTATCTGAACAACCGTAAGCATCAATCGAAACAAATGTTACCGGATAATCACCTGGAGTATGATACACTTTGTTTGTGTTACAGTTATTGTTGAAACTTCCATCATGGAAAATCCATAGGCAAGAAGACAATGCAGCGCTTCCGGCAGTAGAATTATTCGTTAATACCATTGGAGAAGATTTGCACACCGGCTGCCATTGGAAATCAGCAGTTGGAATTGAGATAATTTGAATATTTCTAACATCAGTATCAACGCAGCCATTAGCATCTGTTACAGTTAATTTCACAGTTTTATTACCTGCAGTTGAATACTTGTGGCAGCTTACTTTATTGTTTGTGTAATCTATTGTTCCTGTTGAATTCATATCCCAAGCGTGTGAAATAATATTGCTTTCGCCCGGAGTTGAAGTGCTGGTTAATTGCACACAATTATTTAAACATACCGTAGAGTCGTACACAAAGAATTTAGCTTGTGGTCCTTCTTGAATTTTAAATGTAGAATTTAAAGTATCTGCGCAACCTTTTGCATCAGCTACCACTAAGCGCACAGCGTAAGTTCCCGGTGCATTTCCTACAGTTACTGTTGGGTTCACATTGCTTGAAGTAGAAGGAGTTCCTATTCCAAATGTCCAGTTGTGAGAAGCAATGCTGTTTGTTCCGGAAACACTGTTTGATGTAAATTTCACATCAGCATTTGTACAGTTATTAGCAACTGAATATAGTGCTTGAGGTAGTGCAAAAACCACAACCGGTTTCACAGTATCGTGTTTGCAACCAAAGTTATCGGTTACATGCAAGCTTGCTTGGTAAGTACCTGCGGCAGCATAGTTAAACTGAACTCCATTAGTAGCAGAAGATGTATTTAAACCTGCATTTGCAGTATTGAAATCCCAAGCCATTGCATTCACAATACCTGTTCCATTTTGTGCATTTGCAGTAAAGTTTGTTGCGTTGCCTTCGCAAGCTTCTGTAGTAGTGAAATCAGCAGTAGGGTTTGCACGCACAAATACATTCACGCTAGTGTTATTTGAGCATCCTGCATCGTTGGTTACTGATAATGTTGCAGTATAATTTCCTGCAGCAGGATAAGTAAATGAAACAACAGAATCACTTGCAGTTTGAGAAGCAACACCCAAGTTCCACACTCTGCTGCTTGCAGAAGCAGAACCATAAGTTGAAGCATCTCTTAAAGTAGTTGGCAAGCCTGCGCAAACTGTATCAGCAGTAGCATGAGCAACCGGAGTTTCGCGCACTATCACGTTTTGGAAAGTATCATCTTGGCAACCGTGGTTATCAGTAATAATTAAGCGCACACTATAAGTATTTGCAGCGCTGTAGTTATGGTTGTGATTTGCAACAGTAGCATTTGTGCCATCGCCTAAATCATATAAGTAAGAAGCAACAGTACCATTGGTATTTGAACCATTATAGGTAAACTGAGTAGCTGCAGGATAACAAACTGCGTTAGTAGTGAAAGCAGCATTTAATTTTGCTACACGTACAGTTACAGTATCAGTTCCTTGGCAACCATTTACATCAGTTGCAGTTAAAATATATTGTTGGTCATTAGCCGGTGAAGCAGTTGGCGCACAGCTTTGTGCATTGCTTAATCCTAAAGAAGGAGTCCAAACACAGCTCACACCACCTAAGCCTGAAAGTTGAGCCACACCGCCAACACATATTGTTGTATCTCCTGCACCTTTTGCACTTGGCAATGAATTGATAGTAATTGGCAATAAACCACTTGCGCTGCAACCAAAACTATCGGTAACAGTAAGCTGAACATTATATACTCCAGCTTGTGTAAATGCTTGTGATGGGCTTGGAAGCGTTGATGTATTTCCGTTTCCAAAATTCCAATTTAATGAAGCAATACCGGTAGTTGAATCAATAACTGAGTTATGTGTAAACTGAATAGTTTGTGGCACACAACCTGTTGAATCATTTGCTGCAACCATCACTTTTGGTGAAGCATGAATATGAACTTTTTTAGTTTCGCTCATGCTGCAACCTAAATTGTTGTGCACAGTAAGTGTAACCATGTAATCGCCAGGCTGCGCATAGCTATGGCTTGGGTTTGCTACGGTATCAGTAGTTCCATCTCCAAAGTTCCAAAGTCTTGAAGCAAACTCTGTGCCCGGAGTAAAGAACATTGTATTATCTGTAAAATGCACACTTCCAGAATCACACACATTGTTTACAAAACTGAAGTGTGTAGAAGGCGTATCTACTAACACCGGAACCGGTTGCAACAACACATTACAGCCTGCACCATCGCTTATTAAAACTTGTGCGTTGGCAGTTCCTGAGGTACAAAACTGTACTTTTCTTTTCACCACAGTTGGGTTATCAAAAGTACCCGGAGTAAGCGGAGGGAAAGTATAAGGTGAATTTTGTCCATCTAACAATATTGCTTGTACAGCACTTACTGTGTTGATAGTAAATTCTACACTATCGCATGGGCAAATACCAGGTAGTGGAGAAAAAGTCATAGAGGCAAACGGACCATCAACTCTCACAGTATCTTTTACTAATGTTGATTCGCAGCCGTTGTTAGTTCTCACTGTGAGGCGTACCGGAAATACGCCCGCACGGTGATAGTAGTGAGATGGATTCCTTAGGTTCGAGATTGGCGTTCCATCACCAAAATCCCACTCCCATGTTTCAATATCATTTCTTGAAGAATCAAAGAACTGTACAAAAAATGGTGGGTTAGGACATTGGGCATATTTTTGACTTAATCTGTAATCAGCAATCGGGTCGTAAACGTGAATTGTATCGCGCAAAGTATCGCGGCAAGTTCCTGTGTTATCATTCACAACCAACATCACCGGATAATCTCCTTCGCTATTGTAAACTACATTCACATTTCTACCATTAGAGTACGAAGGAATTCCTCCAGGGAAATGCCATTGGTAAACTTGGTTAATACCTGTAGATTGGTTTGCAAATAAGTTTGAAGTTCCTACGCAAGTGCTATCATCAAATACAGCAATTGCAGTAATTCTATTGGCAAGTATTCTTTTTGATATTGTGTCTTTGCAACCATACTCATTTTTCACAGTAAGCAATGGGTGGTAAACTCCTTGCACAGTATATTGATGTGAAGTATTTAAGATAGTATCAGCAGGAGAACCATCACCGTAATTCCACACGCTTTCAGTTACTGAAGAAAGTGCAGCAGTTGAGTTGTTTGTAAAACCAACCGTTTGTGGAATACAGAAAACCGTATCGCTCGCAGTCATACTTGCAGTTACACTTGTAATTTTAATTAAGTTCTGTTTAGTTACAGTATCGCGGCAACCTTTAGCATCGGTGTTAATCATAGACACACCATAGTAGCCAGGCGTGTTATAGGTATTATTTGGAGTAGTTACTGTTGTAGTTAATTTAGCAAATTGCAATCCATTATTGGTGTTAAAATCCCAATAACTAGCAGTACTGCTCGAAGATTTATTAGTAAATGTAGGGCGGAAGTTTTTGCAACCCACAGTATCACTTACAGTAAAGTCTGCATCGGCACAAACAACTTTTGTAAGAATAGATTTTGAATGTGTGCAACCTGTTACAGAACTTGATACAGTTAATTTTACAGTACAAGTATCACAGTTTGCATAAAGCTTTTGTGTATTGAATTGTGTGCTTGAAGTTCCATCACAGAAAGTCCACACCGAAGAGGTTGCTTCTCTAGATAAATTCACATAGTAATATTGTTTTCTATTATCACAAGTAAATGAGTCTTTCAAGTTTGCAATCGGTCCTTTGATGGTAATTTGATTCATGCAAATTGAATCTGAACGGCAACCATCTTTTGACGCAATAACACATGGTCTAAAATCACCTAAATCTTGGTAGAAATGGCTTACAGAATCAACCAATGTAGTTGCTTTACTTCCATCTTTAAAATCCCACAACAAAGTATCGAAAGGACTACCATTCCATTTAAGCACATTTGGTAAAGCTTCGTAGCAAACAGTAGTAGGTGTTGCTGTAAAAGTGCCTACAGGCTTATTTGAAACTCTGATAGTATCTTTTACAATTGCAATACAGCCCGAAGCAGTTTGCACTTGCATTGTTATAGGATAAACACCTGGAGTTGCAAAGGTAACTGCCGGTGGAGTTTTGCCTGTGGCAGAAGTAATGCTACCACCTTGAAAAGTCCAACTAACGCTTGTAATTGGTTCTGGAGCATTGGTGCTATCAGCAAAAGTTACAGTGTAAGGAGGGCAACCACCTTTTCCTGTTTTAAATAAAATTGCTTTTAAGTTTGAAATCTTAACGATATTATTTTTCGTTGTCTTAGATTGGCAACCATTAGCATCAGTTACTGTTACGCTAATATTTTTATTTCCTGCAGTAGTATAAGTTGCACTAAGTGAAGCATTAGTTGAATTTGGCAATCCTGTTGTGCTCCACGTGTAAGTGCAACCAACACATGCAGCCACTAAAGTTGCATTTGAAGTTGCAGGAACAGTGCAATGTGCGGTTCTATCAACTGTAAAATCAGAATTTGGCAAACTACCTACCGAAATATAATTTGGTGCACAGAAAGTATCCATGCAACCACCGTGGAAAGTTGCAATTAAGCAAACATTATACTTTCCTACGTTTGAAAAAGTATAGGCAATAGAATCAAATAAAGCAGGAGAGCCTGAACGTTGCAATACCACATTATTTTGGTCATCTGTAATTATCCATTTCAAATTAGTTGCATTGCCCGGAGTTTGGTTAGTTAAAGTAACTTTTAAAGGAGTGCAACCAGCTTTTTCATCTGCAGTAAATGCAGGTGTAGCCGGCTGGCCAACTACAACATATTTCAATCTGTTAAGAGTATCGGTGCAACCCGTAACAGTATCGGTAACTACTAATTTCACATCGTGTGAACCGTAAGAAAAACTATGGTTAAAAATTTGGTTTGTACCATTTTGTTGTTGAATATTATTTACAAACCATTTATATTTTACATTGCTATTTTGTGCTTGAGCGCTAAAATCAACCGAGTAAGGTGCAGAGCAACTTACTGTGTTATTTGTAGCTGTGAAACTTGCTATTGGTTTTTGCGAAACTACTATTGGCATTGTCCAAGTAGAATCGGCATAGCAACCGCAAGAATTTTTTACATAAAAAGTCGGGCGGTAGTTTCCTGAATTATTGTAAGTAGTTGAAAAAGTTCCACAAGCAGGAAACGACTGAACAATACCGTTTTTAAAATCCACTGTTATGCTATCAATAATTCCGCACATTGCCAATGAGTTACACTGGAAACTCACATTCAACGGAGGACAACCTCCCATTGTTGAAGCAGCAAAACTAATTTGCGGGCGAGGTTTCACACAAACATAATCAGCCTTTGTTTTGTAATCAGAAATTTGAAAACGATTAATGGCAAGAAGCGAAACTGTATAGCAGCCCGCATCTTGCAAGTTCAAACCAATAGTTGTTTTATTGGTATTATCCTGATACACAGTATCTCCAGCTGAATTAGTAACAACCCAGCGCCTCGAAACGATAGTATTATCGCTTCGGGAAGAGTCGAACAGCAAAACAACAAAAGGCGAACACCCCTCATTGTTTAAGGCCTTAAAATCCGTTGTTACGTAATTGGTACTTTGTGCATGGCTAAAACCTATACACATAAACGCACATAGCGTTGCAAAGAGGAATTTTAAATTTTTCATAACAAAACAGGTACGGTACTAAAAATCGCTTTTGAGCAAAATCACTCATCGGCTTGCATTCCTTTACGAGAACACCTCTTTTTTTGTTACAAAAAACTTTTTACCAAGTATAAATCACACTATACATTTCCGATCGAAACATCTGTATTTACAGTATATTCAACAGTTGCTAACATTTTACCATTTCAGTAAAATTCTATACAAAAATTAATGGAATTAGCAAAAGTAGTTCCCCCTAATTTACTATGTCTACTAAAAAATATTTTCGCCACCCTTTATGTGAATATCTAATTTTCACTATTATATTCGCCTCCCTTAACCGTATAGAAAATTATGATAAAAAAATTATTACGCAGTTCACTTTTGGTTTTACTACTTAGTTCTACCGCTGTTTTTGCACAGCAGAATGTAGGTATTGGAACATTAACACCTGACGCAAGTTCTATCTTAGAACTTAAAACAACCGACAAAGGCTTCTTAGTACCAAGAGTTACACAACAACAAAGGCAAGCAATTGCAAATCCTGCACAAGGCTTATTGGTATATGATTTAACCGACAATTGTTTCTTTTATTACAATGGTACTTCTTGGCTCTCTCTTTGCCAACTTGGTGGCATAACTGGACCTACCGGACCGCAAGGCGCTCAAGGACCTGTCGGAGCAAACGGTGCTACAGGGCCACAAGGACCTGCCGGAGCTAATGGCGTTGATGGTGCTACTGGACCGCAAGGTGCTCAAGGACCTACAGGTGCTGGAGTTACAGGACCAACTGGGCCACAAGGGCCTGCCGGAGCTAATGGTGTTGATGGTGCTACTGGACCGCAAGGTGCTCAAGGACCTACAGGTGCTGGAGTTACAGGACCAACTGGG
>MKTC01000025.1 GCA_001897535.1 Bacteroidetes bacterium 37-13
ACTTCTCCGCTCCTACTGTTTGCAATAGCACAGCTACTAATTTTACTGACCAAACAGTTTTAAAAACAGGAACAATTGTTCAAAATTATACATGGAATTTTGGTGATGGAAATACTGCTACCGGTGCATCTGCTACAAATACTTATTCTACAGCAGGAAATTACAATGCCAAATTAGTTTTAGATTATGGCAACAATTGCTTTGATTCTGTGAGCAAGCAAGTAACAGTTGAACAAAATCCAACTGCCGCATTTACTGCTAACACTGTGTGCGAAAGGAATTATACTAATTTCAACAATAACTCCTCTCCTGCCGGATTTTCTTCATTATGGAATTTTGCAGATGGTAACACTGATACAACTTTGAACCCTTCGCATCTTTATGCAAGCAACGGAACTTACTTGGTAAAATTAGTAGTTACAACTGCTGCGCAATGTACAGATTCTATTACCGATACCATTTCAGTTCTTCCGGTTGGCAAGGCGTTGTTTACTGTTCTTCCTGTTTGTTTAGGAGAGCCAACACAGTTTGTAAACAACATAGATACTGTAACTTATCCGGTTTCAAACTTCGATTGGAATTTAGGAAACGGCACCACATCTAATAATTCAAACCCACAACTTACTTACAGTACAAGTGGAAACTTTAATATTTTACTTATTGCCAACTTTGCAAATGGTTGTGCAGATACAGCTTATGGAAGCACTTCGGTGTTTGAAATTCCTGCATTCACTTACCAAACTAAAAATGTAAGTTGTTTTGCGCAAAATGATGGAGAAATTACACTCAATTCTACTGCCGGCAAGGCACCGTTCAATTTTATTTGGTCTCCGGCACTTAGCAACAATTCGGTGCAGCAAAACTTAGCAGCAGGAGATTATTTTGTTACTTTCTCTGATGCCAATAATTGCAGCGATACTTTAAGCACTATTATCACGCAGCCCGATTCGCTTAGTTTATATGTTGCCTTAGATTCTATTTCTTGTTTTGGCAGAAACGATGGCAAACTTCGTGCTTTTGTAACAGGCGGAACTCCTCAATACAGCTATGTTTGGAGCAATGGGATAAATATTTCTGAAAATAAAAACTTGAGCGAAGGCAACTACCAACTCACCGTTACCGATGCTAATTTGTGTGAGCTAATAAGAAATATTTTATTGCCAAATCCAGCAAGATTCAATGTGCAACTAAAAGAAATTGACACTATACAATTAGGTGAAAGTATCACGTTACAGCCAACTTACAATTATTCAAACATTACAAATTGGCAATGGACTCCGGCAACAGCTTTAAATTGTATTGATTGCGAAAATCCTGTTGCCAATCCATACAACGATATTGTTTACACCGTTTACGCCACAACCGAAAAAGGTTGCTACGACTCAGCATTTACTGAGATTATTGTAGAACACACACCTGTAGTTTATGTGCCGAATTTGTTCACGCCAAATGGCGATGGGTTAAACGATGTGGCAATGGTTTATGCCAATAATGTGCGCGATTTAAACTTCCTAATCTTTAATCGCTGGGGCGAAAAAGTGTATGAAGGTCACAATATTACCGAAGGTTGGAATGGCATTTATGCAAACAAATTGCAAAATCCTGAAACATACGTTTATGTGGTTACCGTTACTTTCTTAGATAATAAAACCGTAACAAAAACCGGAAGTGTTACTTTGGTGAAGTAGTAACCGTTACCTCCTTTGTACAAATATATAGCAATTCCCAATATTTAGAATTGCTTTCTAATCTATCACAACTAATTTTTCTAACTTGCGGCTTTAATTTTTCCTATGGAAATAGATATTGATATTTTTGAAAATACAGAAGCTGCTTTTGCTGCTAAAAACAATACGGCACTTAAAGAAGCACAAGTTCTTTTTAAACTCATGGGAAACAACTCTTTGGTGAGTTTGGGCGCTAAAGCTGCCAATTTTGCTTTAAAGTTGCACTTGCCTGTTACACCGCTTTTTCGCATCACTGTTTACGAACAATTTTGCGGTGGCGAAACTTTTGATGAGTGCAAAAAAACAATTAAAAACTTGAGTAGCTATGGCGTTTCTGCCATGTTGAATTACGGAGTTGAGTTAAAAGAATGTGAAAATGATTTCGATATTGCAGTTGAAGAAAACTTAAAGGCAATTGATTTTGCAGGAAAGAATAAATCTGCAAATGCAGTATGTATAAAACCCACAGGACTCGGACGCTTAGCACTTTTTGAAAAAGCACAATCAGGCAATAAATTAACCAAAGCGGAAAGCGAAGAACTGCAAAGAGTAAAAGACCGTTTTCATCGCTTAGGCAAAGCTGCAGTTGTTTCAAATATTCATTTATACATAGATGCAGAAGAAACATGGTTTCAAAATACTATTGATGAAATAGTGGAAGAAATGATGGCTTTGTACAATACAAAAAAACCAATAATTTACAACACGGTTCAGCTTTATAGAAATGATAGATTGGCTTATTTGAAAAAAGAAATAGAACGCGCTAAAACTCAAAATTATTTCTATGGAATTAAGTTAGTTCGCGGTGCTTATATGGAAAAAGAAAATGAACGTGCCGAGCAAAACGGTTATGCTTCACCAATTCATAAAAACAAAAAAGGAAGCGACAAAGACTACGATGCAGCAGTTGAATTTTGTATTGAAAATATTGAAAATACAGCCTGTTGCATTGCCACACAAAACGAACAAAGTTGCTACTTGGCTGCTAAAAGTTTAGCCCAAAAGAAAATTCCGTTTAATCATTCACACATCTGTTTTTCGCAGCTTTACGGCATGGGCGATAACATTACTTTCAACTTGGCAAAATTGGGATTTAATGCCTACAAATATTTACCTTACGGTCCTGTGAAAGATGTAATTCCTTATTTAATACGCAGAGCACAAGAAAACACCTCTGTGAACGGACAAATGAGCCGTGAATTAAAACTTATACAACAAGAAATTGAACGAAGAAAAAAGCGCGGTTGAGATTATTGAACCTAAGCAACAGCGCTGGGTAATTCATCTCTCTTATTTCGGAAATAAATATAGCGGTTGGCAAGTACAACCAAATAGCGAAACAGTGCAAGGCGTAATTAACGCAGCGCTGCGAAAACTGCTTCGCCACCCGATTGCTTCAATGGGTTGTGGCAGAACAGATACCGGAGTTCATGCTAAGCAATTTTACATGCACTTTGATAGCGATAGTATTACCGATATTGAGAATTTTAAATTTCGCTTAAACTGTGTTTTGCCCGAAGATATTGCCGTTCATGAAGTATTAAAAGCAAAGGAAAGAACAAACACACGTTTTAACGCTACTTCAAGAAGCTACGAATATTTTATCCATTTCCATAAGAATGCTTTTTTGAGTAGATACAGTTTGTTTCAAGGTTTTTACCCAATCAATTGGAGTGATATTGAAGCAGCTTCGGAAATACTTTTGCAGGTAAAAGACTTTACTTCGCTTTGTTTGCCCAGCGAAGATTTCAAAACCAATATTTGCCATATTGAACATGCTCGTTGGGATGTAATTGACTCTTTTGAGAAAGTACTAAAACCTTTCGAAAAAGACTGTTTATATCCATCACTTACAACGCTGCAAACTCAAGATTTCGGAGTGCGATTTACCATAACCTCAAACCGTTTTCTACGTGGCATGGTTCGCACCATTGTTGGCACATTGCTTATGGTTGGAAAAGGAAAAATTTCTGTTCAAGAATTTAAAGATACCGTAGCTAACCAAGCTAAATTTCGTATGCAACTTTCTGCACCACCACAAGGTTTGTATTTATCGCAAGTAAAATATCCTGATGGCTATCCAATTCAATAGTCTAAGTGCTTAGATTATTCATAAAAAAATAGCTAAAAAAAATTAGGTTTGCGATAAAGAAAACGGATAGCACAGCGAAAGAAATGGCAAAAAAGCGCATCAATAAAAATAGTAACACGCTCAAAAACCGTTATCGTTTTGTTGTATTGAACGATGAGACTTTTGAGGAAAAATTTGCGCTTACACTTACCCGAAACAATGCTTTTGTATTTATCAGCACCATTGTGGTAGTTCTAATTGCGCTCACCAGCGCTGCAATTATTTATACACCTTTAAAATATTTCATTCCCGGTTTTGGAGATTACAACTACCGCAGCCAAATACTTCAACTTCAATTTAAAGCCGATTCAATAGAAAATCGCATTCAAGCCAGAGAAGAATGGCTTGCTAATGTCAATAAAGTAATGAGAGGAGAAATTGATACCACCATTCCAAAAGCACCGCAGAAAACAGAAGCAAAAGTTGAAAAAGTAAAAGGACCTTCAAAAGCAGAAGAAGAACTAAGGAAAATAGTTGAAGAGGAAGAAACATTTTCTTTAAGCTACAATGCAGCTTCCATAAACGAAGAATTGGAAGAGTTAAAGCAAATTCATTTTATAGCACCGGTGAATGGTTTTGTAACCGATGATTTTAATTCTGCCAATGCACATTTTGCATTAGATATTGCCACCAATAAAGATGAGCCGGTGAAAGCAATTTTAGATGGAACTATCGTGAGTGCCAACTTTACTTTAGACGGTGGATATACCATTGCTGTTCAGCATAAAGATAATTTAATAAGTTTTTACAAGCATTTAGGCACTATTTTAAAGAAAACGGGTACATTTGTACGAGCAGGAGAAGTAATTGGTATTGTAGGTAACACGGGTGAATTGACTAACGGCACACATCTCCATTTTGAAATTTGGAAGAACGGAAAGCCAATAAACCCACGAACAATTATCCCTTTTTAGTAATTAAAACCTTACTAACAATGTTTAATAAAAAAGATACCACACAAGACAAATTAGCCATTCAAAAGGCAATGACCATGTTTGGGCAAGGCACACAAATTGAAGGCAATGCTAATTCCGATGGCGATATTAGAGTTGATGGCGAAGTAAAAGGTTCGCTTACTTCAAAATCTAAAATTGTGCTTGGCGTTACCGGAATTGTAAATGGCGATATCTATTGCCAAAATGCAACAATCGAAGGAAAAGTTAATGGCAATATTTACGTTTCAGAATTATTGATTCTCACAAAATCAGCATTAGTAACTGGAGATATTCAACTTAAAAAATTAGTGGTTGAAGAAGGTGCGCGTTTCTCCGGCAAATGCAGCATGGGAAATTTAAAAGTAAATAGAAACGAAGAAAATTTAGCAAAAGCGCTATAAGAAATATGGCTACGTTTTCAATTCACTCATTATGGAAAGATTGGAAAGAAGTAGTTTACTTTCTTGGCAAAGTAGTTTTAATCTATGGCACTTGGCGCATCATAAGATATTTTGGCGACACCTATCCCAATTTTTTATTTGGAGGTTGGGCAGCAGCTTATGAGTTTGTTGCACAAAAGCTTGTGCAAGGCGCATCAATTATTCTTACAGTTTTAGGATATACACATGAACACTACGGCAGAATATTGATTATTGAAGGAACAAGAGGCATTCGCGTGGAGAATTTATGTGTTGGATTTCCTTCCTTCTTTATCTTTTCAGGTTTAATTTTAGGATTTGGAAATAATTGGCGCGATAAAATTTGGTATATTCCTTTAGGTGTTTCCCTTATCTATCTTATCAATATCGGCAGAATTCTTGCGCTTGCCCTATTCCAAATTTATTCAACTAAATATTTCGATTTAGCGCATAATTATTTTTATGTGTATATCACCTACGCTTTAATTTTTATTCTCGTAGCTTTTTGGATGGAAAAATTAGCCTATAAAAAGCACAATATTTCAGCATCATAATGAATACCAAAACAGTACTGCTTCAATTATTTCAAGAATTTATTTGGTGGGGAATTACTGCTGCAATTTGCGTAGCAGTTTTATATCCAATCACTTCAAAGATGGACTATCAATATGTAGTTTTAAATTCGTTTTTTATTGTAATCGGAATTACTTCTTTGCGATACTTTCTATTTTTCAATTCACTATTCTTTCTACAAAATGTATGGGTTCGGTTTGGCATTTTTGTTACAAATCTAATTCTATGGATGGTAGTAATAAATAAGTACGAAAGCATGTTTCAAGTACTTGATATTTTTGACACCTCTCAATTAGGAAAACCATTGGTATTTCTTTCAATAAGCGCTCAAACAGAATTGATGAAATACATCTATCAAGAAATTTTACTTTCAGGACTTTGCGCACTCATCGGTTTAGTGTTTTTAAACTTACGAATTGTTGGATCTTATTGGCGCGTTGCAAAAATCCGCTTCACTGCAAGAATGCAATAAAAACCTTCTGCTATTTTTTTTCAATTTGTAAATAAACTTTAACGCAAAATGTTTTCAATAAACTTATTTTCGCCAACTTAATCGTAAAAAGCAATTATCAATAACAACAAAACAATGACTAAATCATTTTATGCTGCTGCGTTTACATTCATTACTTTTTCAGTAAGCGCACAAACTATTCAAGAAGCACAAAAGGAAATTGAAAACGAAAACTTTTTCAAAGCAAAAACGCTTTTACGCAAAATGTTGGCAGATCCTGCAAGCGATAAAAGTTCTATCAACTATTATTTAGGGAATGCTTATTTAAAAGATGATGACAAAGACTCTGCAAAAGTATTTTACAATGCTTCGGTAGCGGCTGCTGAAAGCAAATCTGCCATTGCAAATGTTGCCGCAGGTCGCTTAGCACTTTTGGGAAATAAAAAAGAAGAAGCTAAAACATCTTTTGACCGCGCTCTGCAATTAACTAAATATAAAAATGCAGAAATACAATATCAAATTGGCGATGCGTATTCTTCTGCTCCGGAAAAAAACTTACCGGAAGCAATTAAGGCTTTTGAAGAAGCATCACGTTTAAACCAAAAAAGCGGTATTTATTTAATTGCTTTAGGCGATGCTTATTTAGAAAATAACGAAGGTGGAAAAGCACTTAGCAAGTATGAAGCAGCACGCGATTTAGATCCCAAAAATGCTTTGGCATTATTAAAAGTTGCTCGCGTAAACCGTGCAGGAAAAATTTATCCTGATGCCATAACTGCTTATGAAAGTGCTATTCAGGTTGATCCTAATTTTGCAGTTGCCTACAAAGAACTTGGTGAAACATATTACCTAAGCAAGCAATACGATAAAGTAGCTCCAATGTTCAAAAAATATGTGGAATTAAACAGCGATGATGCTGAAGCTAAAACAAAGTACATCGCCTTTTTGTTCCAAACAAAAGACTATGAAAATGTGGCAACAGAAGCACAAAAAGCTATTGCAGCAGAGCCTAATAATTATATCTATTACAGAATGGCAGCATTCGCTAACTACGAGTTAAAACGCTACAAAGAAGGCTATGAAGCTGCACAAAAATTTTGGGCGTTAAACGATAAAAAAGTTAAGCCTATAGACTATGTTTATTCTGCAAAATTGGCTTCGTTGATGGGCGATACCACCCAAGCAATCAATTATTTTACTACTGCATTGCAGAACGACTCAAACGATTGTGAGTTAATAGGAGAATTTGCAAAAGCACTTTATTTCGCTAAGCGCTATCCTGAAGCAATTACACAATACAACACTAAAGAAACAAAGTGTGGCTCGCTTGCAGCTTTAGATATTTTCAATTTAGGAAGAGCCTATTTTTTTAATAAAGATTATGTGAATGCAGATACCACATTTGCAAAATTTATTGCCAGAACCCCTTCCACACCTGAAGGTTATTTATGGCGTGGGAAAAGTGCTGCATTTATGGACGATGCCACTAATCCTAAGTTTTTAGCAATGCCATACTATCAACTTTTTATTGATAAATTTAGCGCAGACCCAGCTAAAAATAAAAAGGGTTTGATAGAGTCTTATATTTATTTAGGCTCTTACTACGCATCTAAAAACGAGTTAAATACAGCAAAAGAAACTTTTAATAAAGCACTTGAGCTTGATCCTAGTGATAAAGACGCGCAAGAACTTTTAAAAATGTTGAAGTAATAAAAATGATTCTTCCGATTGTAGCTTATGGCGATGCCATACTTAGAAAGCGTGGCGAAAACATTGACAAAAAATATCCTGAATTACAGAAGTTAATTGACGATATGTTTGAAACAATGGAAAACGCCAGAGGTGTTGGTTTGGCTGCTCCACAAATAAATAAATCAATACGTTTGTTTGTGGTAGATAGCACCCGAATGTCAGATGATGACGAGGGAGAAGTAGGTTCACCAGATGGAATTAGAGAAGTGTTTTTAAACCCAAAACTTTTTGATGAAACCGGAAAAGAATGGGCTTACGAAGAAGGTTGCTTGAGTATTCCCGGAGTGCGCGAAAATGTTACTCGTTTAGACACTATTTCAATTCAATACTACGACCGCAATTTCGACTTCCATGAAAAGACTTTTGATGGGCTTACTGCGCGTGTAATTCAACACGAATACGACCATATTGAAGGGAAACTTTTCATAGACCATTTAAAGCCGCTCAAACGTACTTTGCTAAAGGGAAAATTAGATAATATCTCTAAAGGGAAAGTGAGCGTGGATTACAAAATGCGCTTTCCAAAAAAATAAAAAGCATGCAAGCACAAGCGAAATTTAAAGTGGCGTTAGTGCAAGCAAATATACATTGGGAAAATGTTCAAAAAAACATTGAGCATTTCAATGAACTATTAAAGCAAATTTCGGCAGTAGATTTAATTGTGCTGCCGGAAATGTTCACCACAGGATTTTCTATCAATACCGAACTTGCAAAAGAAAATAGCACTATTGCTTTGCCTTGGCTGCAAGCAACAGCAAAAGAGAAAAATGCTGTAATGTGTGGAAGCGTTATTATTGAAGAAAGTCAATCATTTTACAATCGCCTTTTTTGGGTTGAACCAAGTGGAAGAATCTCCACTTACGATAAGCGTCATCTGTTTTCACTTAGTGAAGAACCAAAGCACTTTTCAGCAGGAAAAGAGCGCTTAATAGTAGAGTATAAAGGTTGGAAATTTTGTCCGCTGGTTTGCTACGATTTGCGCTTTCCCGTTTGGAGCAGAAACCAAGATAACTATAACGTTTTACTGTACATAGCAAGTTGGCCACAAAAGAGAGATTTTGCATGGAACACACTTTTGCCTGCACGTGCCATAGAAAATCAAAGCTACGTAATTGGCGTAAATAGAATTGGAATAGACGGAAATGGACTTTCCTATTCAGGCAACTCGGCAGTTTATGATGCTTTAGGGGAAAAGTTATTTTCAAATTCTGTTCATCAAGAAAGTATTAAAATTGCAACATTAGATTTTGCTTCACAACAAAAAATTCGTACAAAACTTCCTTTTTTAAACGATAGAGATTCTTATTCAATTTCTGAATAGTAACAAAAAAGCCACCCAAAAAGAGTGGCTCTTGAATAAATATTTAAGCAAAAAATTGCTTAGAAATTCTTAATGATTTGATTGCCAAATTCACTGCATTTTACTTCTGTTGCACCTTCCATTAAGCGAGCAAAATCGTAAGTTACGTGCTTACCAGCAATAGCGCCACTCAATCCCTTGTGAATTAATTTAGCAGCTTCGTCCCAACCTAAATACTCAAACATCATAGCGCCAGAAAGTATCACAGAACCTGGATTTACTTTATCTAAATCAGCATATTTTGGAGCTGTACCGTGTGTAGCTTCAAAAATAGCATGTCCGGTTACGTAGTTAATATTTGCTCCAGGAGCAATGCCAATACCGCCAACTTGTGCTGCTAAAGCATCGCTTAGGTAATCACCATTTAGGTTTAATGTAGCAATTACATCAAAATCTTCCGGTCGGGTTAAAACTTGCTGCAAAGTGATGTCTGCAATAGCATCTTTTACTAATAATTTACCCGATGCCAAAGCTTGTTTTTGCTCTTCGTTTGCAGCCGCTTCACCTTTTGCCTTTTTAGTTTTTTCCCACTGGTTCCAAGTGTAAGTTTGGTCTGCAAATTCAGTTTCTGCAAGTTGGTAGCCCCAATCGCGGAATGCTCCTTCAGTAAACTTCATAATGTTTCCTTTATGAACCAAGGTTAAGCTTTTACGTTTTTGCGTTAGAGCAAACTCAATAGCAGAGCGGATTAGGCGCTGTGAACCAATTTTTGAAACGGGCTTAATTCCTATGCCTACACAAGTATCAAAATCGGCATCTTTTAAACGAGCAATTTTCAAATAGTCTTTGCCGCGTTTTTTATCGCTAAAGCGAATTTTATTATACTCTTTCTCAAATTTTTTCTTTAAGAATTTAAGAATTTCGTTTGCTTGTTCGCTACCTCCTGCATATTCAATTCCAGCATAAATATCTTCGGTGTTTTCACGGAAAATTACCATATCAACAGCTTCCGGTTTTTTTACCGGAGAAGGTGTGCCAGTATAATATTTCACCGGACGAAGACAAACATATAAATCTAAAATTTGACGTAAAGCTACGTTCAAAGAACGGATTCCTCCTCCTACCGGAGTAGTAAGCGGACCTTTAATTCCCACCAAATATTCTCTAAATGCATCTAAGGTCTCTTCTGGCAACCAATTTCCTGTTTTGTTGAAAGCTTTCTCGCCTGCAAGTACTTCTTTCCATTCAATTTTCTTTTTGCCTTTGTATGCTTTTTCTACTGCTGCATCAAGCACTTTCACAGATGCGTGCCAAATATCCGGACCTGTTCCATCTCCTATAATAAAAGGAATTACCGGATTGTTAGGCACTTTTAATTTGCCACGGCTTATTGTAATTTTTTCTCCCATCTTGGTTTGTTTAATGTTAAAATAATTTCGTTTAAGTTTTATGCAAGACGCGAACCTAAAATGATTTTTCGAAAATTGAAATCAATATAAATGCCTAAATTCAAAAAATATGTTTTAATAGCAGCTAACCTCACAAAAAGTTTAAAATCATTTCGCATAGAAACAAATGTGCAGAACTATTAAAACTGCCTATTGCATATTGAATACTTTAGCTCGCATGAAATCTTTTGAGAAGTTGCTTCAGAACAATAAAAATTGGGCAAGTGACAGAATAAAAAACGACCCTGGTTTTTTTAATCGTTTAGTGAATCTTCAAATGCCTGAATTTTTGTGGATAGGTTGCAGCGACAGCCGCGTTCCGGCAAATGAAATTACCGGCACCAATCCCGGAGAAATTTTTGTACATCGCAATATTTCAAACCTTGTGATACAAAACGATTTAAACTTGCTTAGCGTACTGCAATATGCGGTTGAAGTATTGCATGTGAAACATATAATTGTGTGTGGACACTACGGCTGCGGAGGCATTAAAGCCGCAATGGATAATATTAGCATGGGCGATTTAGATAAGTGGCTAGTGAATATAAAAGATGTTTACAACCTGAATAAAAGTGAAGTTGATGCTATTGAAAATGAGGAAGAACGATTGAACCGAATGGTTGAATTAAATGCCAAACATCAACTGCTGAATCTTGCAAAAACAACAATTATCCAAAAGGCTTGGAAACACAATAAAATGCCGCATTTACACGCTTGGGCTTATAGTTTATCTGATGGCGTGTTAAGAACAGTTTTTGATATGCCTCCGGGTTCTCCAATTGATAAAATTTATGAGTTCGATAATTTGTAAGCTAAGCTACAGAAAGCTGTTTAGCATTTTTTCTTTCTTAATTTTAAGTGAGATTTTGCTTTCTCAAACTGGCAACTTTGTAGTAGAAGGTCATAGAGGTGCAAGAGGTTTATTTGCAGAAAATACCATTGAAGGTTTTAAGCAAACTTTAAAGTTAGGCGTACATGTTTTAGAAATGGACGTAGTAATTTCTAAAGATATGAAAGTGGTAGTGAGCCACGACCAATGGTTTAAGAAAAATATTTGCGAAAATGTAACGGGTTCAAAAAAGAAATACTATCTCTATTCGATGAACTACAACGAAATTCGCACTTTTGATTGTGGTTCAAAACACAACAAAAAGTTTCCACAGCAAAAGAATTTTGCTGCGCCCAAACCCTTACTTAGTGAATTATTGGATAGCTTAGAGCAATTTGCAAAGCGTGAAAATTTACCGCTTCCGTTCTATAATATTGAAATAAAATCCACCAAGAAAGGAGATGGCAAAATTCACCCAAAAGTTGAGGTTTACACCAAATTAGTTTATGATGAAATTTCTAATCATCATGTTGTAACGCGTACCAATATTCAATCTTTTGATGTGCGACCTTTAGAAATAATGAAGCAATTAAATTCTAATCTTTCTATTGCTTTACTATCGCTAAATATAAGTGGCGCAAAAAAGAGCTTGAAGAAGCTAAGTTTTAAACCGAATACTTATAGCCCGCTTTATTTATTTACACACAAGCAAACAGTTAACTATTGCCACGAGAACGGTCTAAAAATTATTCCCTGGACAGTAAATAGCCCTAAAAAAATGCTAAAAATGAAATCGCTTGGCTGCAATGGAATTATTACCGACTATCCCAATATTGCGCTAAAATTATAGATTTTCGTAGCTTTATGAAGTTAGAAGTAAGCATTATTAAAAAAACAATACTTCTTGTGAAATTTTAATTTACATTTTACTTTGTTGCCTTTTCAAATTGAGCGTTAGCCATATTTACATAAATGTGTAAGGCGCAACTATATTTAAAATGATAAATAAAGGACTTCCAATTTCTGCTTCGTTAGAACAATCCAACCCAAATAAAAACCATTCTCTCAATAATACTTATAGTAAAAAGCGCGCTTTTATTCTTGCTGTATTAGCCACTATTATTGGCGTATGCGTTAGTATAATTGCTAAGGCATTGATTTATTTAATCAATTTCATTACAAATGTTTCCTTCTTCTGGAATTTTTCGATAACACATTCAAGTCCAACAAACAACAACTTAGGTTGGTGGGTTATTTTAATTCCTGCCATTGGCGGTTTAATTGTTGGGTTAATGGCACTTTATGGTTCAAAAGCAATAAGAGGCCACGGCATTCCCGAAGCAATGGAACAAATTCTTACAAATCAAAGCAAAATTAAACCTTCCATAACATACTTAAAACCAATATCAGCAGCAATTTCTATCGGTTCCGGTGGTCCTTTTGGCGCTGAAGGTCCAATAATTGCAACAGGTGGAGCCTTAGGTTCCACAATAGGTCAGCTACTAAAAATTACACCTAACGAGCGGAAAATATTACTCGCTGCCGGAGCTACTGCGGGAATGGCTGCAATATTCGGAAGCCCTGTTGCTGCAATACTTTTAGCGATTGAACTTTTGCTTTTTGAGTTTTCGCCACGCTCTTTTATTCCTGTTGCGATAGCTTGTATTACCGGAGCAGCAGGGCATCATTTTTTATTCGGAAGTAATGTGTTTTTCCCATTGCAAAATCCAATTGGAGTAGCTTCAAATGCAGCACTATTTTTTTATGGAGTAATGGGAATTGTAGTCGGATTTTTATCCATTGCTACAACCAAAATTGTTTACCGGATAGAAGACACTTTTGAAAAACTTCCGATACACTGGGCATTGTGGCCCGCAATTGGCGGTGTAGCCGTTGGTGTTATCGGCTATTTCGATCCGCGAACTTTAGGCGTTGGCTATGAAAATATTACAGATGTTCTTTCAGGCAATATGGCAATTTCACTTGTTGCTTCTCTTTGTCTTTTGAAATTTGTTTCTTGGGCAATTTCACTTGGCAGCGGCACTTCCGGAGGTACTTTAGCGCCATTGCTAACTATTGGCGGAGCAATTGGCGCTTTAATTGGCACACTTGGCATTTATCTTTTCCCCGAAGCAGGAATTTCAATTTCGTTGGCTGCTTTAGTTGGCATGTCAGCACTGTTTGCAGGCGCATCACGCGCTTTTCTCACATCAATTGTGTTTGCATTAGAAACTACCGGTGAGATTCATGCCTTTCTTCCACTATTAGCAACTTGCACCGGTTCGTTTTTGGTTTCCTACTTTTTGATGGATAACACAATTATGACAGAGAAAATATCTCGCAGAGGTGTGTTTACACCAAACTCTTACGAGCCTGATATTTTAGAAAGAATAAGAGTAGGCGATACTTTAGAAGAAGAAGGAATTGTGATAAGCGACAAAATGAAAACAGGCGAAGTAAAACATTGGGTTGAACAAGAATCTGAATTGCAAAGCAACTATTTTATTATTGCTACCGAAGCAGGTGAGTACAAAGGTTTACTAAGTTTAAGCACTTTATTAAATTCATTACATCAACCTGATACTGAAGTTGGTGAATTGGTAAAACGCAGAGGCACGTTTATTCGCGCAGAAGACAACCTAAAAACTGCTATGCAGCTAATGGCAAAAGAAAATGTAGATATTCTTCCAATTATTGCAGAACAAAAAATTATCGGAGTATTATCGTTCAATAATATTTTATCTGTTTACAAAGAAAACCTGGAAGAAAATGAAAAGAGGCAAGTGCAAATTTCTATAAACCGACAACGACTTAAAATTTTAGTAAAAGGTCATAAATTAGTTTCGTTGGTTAAAAGAAAAAACAGTAATGCTTAATTTTAGAAAGATATGATTACTTTTATATTGATACTTCTTCCCATGTTGTAAATACCCAATTTCCCATTAGGTGAGTTTTGGTAATATTCAAAATATTTTAGGCGGCTTAAATGAGATTGGTATGCTTTGTCGAGTAAATTATTTACTTGAAAAACAAACTGTACTGTTCTATCTTCACTCAAACCAAGCGAGGCAGAAATACCTAAATTAAGTAGCCAATAAGCAGGCGTAAATGTTTCTGAATTGTTTAATCCCAAGTATCTATTTTGACTTGCATTATACTCTAATCCAAAACTTGGCAATATTGAAAACGTGTGCGATTTTATTTTACTAAACTTCACCAAATACGAAATATTACTTGTGAATTTTAATGGAGGAATTAGCGGCAAATATTCTCCATTTATTTTCTTGCCTTTGTATTGTTTATTCCTATTCATTCCATAAATCAAACTAAGACTACTTTCTAAATTAAATCCACTCAGCTTTTCAGGATGAATTGCCAACCAAAATTCTCCACCATAAAGCTGTGCCTTCGATTGCTTATATTGATATGTTCTGTTTCCTTGTGCATCAACAATTGCATTTCCCTGAGCATCGGTAACTAAACTTAAATAGATATAGTTTTGAATGTTATTATTAAAGGCATTCAACTCAAATGAAACATCAGTAAAATTTCCCAGTATTCCTAAATCTTCTTGTAGCGAAAACTCGGGATTAAAATTTCTATTTCCCAAATAGATAATATGCGCACCAGGATCAAGTCCATTACTTGCCATTTCAGTAATGTTTGGCGCGCGATACGCTCTTCCAATATTAGCCTTTAGTGTAATTCCTTTTGCTGCCTTAAAACTTAAACCTAAACTTGCCGATATGCCATGAAATATTTTTTTGTTTGCAGCATATTGTAAAGTTGAATTTGCAGTATCAGGGAAAAAAGCCTGCTGCATAAAGCCAGTGTGAGGATTGGTTGAAACATAAAAATCTTTCCATTGCACATTTCGCAAATCATATCTAATTCCTCCGCTGATACTCCATCTTTTGTATTTCCATTTTCCAAATGCAAAAAATCCTCCTTCGTATAAAGCATAATTGGGGATTGGAAAATCAGTAGCTTTTTTATTTTTATTAAACTGCAACATTCCATTTGCGCCTACTGAAATTTCAAAATTGTAAAACTTTGGGAGGTTGTATTTTATACCATAATTTACTGTGTTTAGCTGTACAAACATTCCGGGTAAATCAACATACTTTATATGCGTAAATTCCTTTCTTACGTTTTGTTGAAACCCTAAAACAACATCTATACTTCCCTTTTCAACTTTATAGAAACTTTGTACAAAAACTCTATAATGCTGAATATGTTGCGACAGAATTGGAATTTTATACGCCTGTAGTTCTTCAGAAGAAACTAAAGGTCTATTCTTTAAGTCGTCTTCATTATTGTCAAAAATCTGTTTGGTAAATTTTCTAGAAAGCGAGTCTCTACTTCCATCTGGAATACCTTGCTTATTATCGTATAAAGTGAAACTAAAACGCGTATAACCTTTTGAGGAATGATGCCCAAAACGGAACGAAAAATTCTTCTCACTAAAGTTTGAAAGGTAAACTCTATCATCAATTGAGTTTCGATAATTTTGAGCTGCTCGATAAGAACCATTTAATGAAAGTAAAAAACGGCTATCGCTATATTCAGTATTTAATCCGCTTCCGACTAAATTGTTATTGCTTTGATATTCAGTTGTAAATCTTCCATGCAATTTTCCATCTTGTTTATCAGGAATGAATGAAGACAGACTAATTACGCCAGCTAGTGCATCTGAACCATACATTAAACTTGCGGGACCTTTTACCACTGCTGCATTTGCAATGTTGTAGTAATCAACTTCTAAACCATGTTCATCGCCCCACTGCTGCCCTTCTTGTCGCATTCCATCATAGAGTGTTAAAACTCGGTTGTAGCCTAAACCACGAATAAATGGCTTAGAAATATTAGGGCCGGTTTTTAAAACATTTAATCCGGGCGCGTTGTTCGCTAAAATATCAATGATATTACTTGCCGATGATTGTTCAATTTTAGCTTGCGAAATCGGAAGTATTGGAATTGGATTCTCTTTTAACAGAGTTGCTTTTGAACTTTCGGAAATAACAATTTCATTAAGATTATTCGAATGCTCTTTTAATTGAATATTAACGATTAAATGTTCTCCATTTAATAAAGTAACTGCTTGGTTAAAAGTTTCAAAACCTAAAAAAGAACAAGTAAGTAAATAACTTCCGGGTTTTACATTTTCAATATTATACTTTCCATTTTTATCTGTAATTGCTGAATAAGACATTCCTTTTAAACCAATTATGGCAAACTCAATTACACTCCTTCCAAAAGTAACGCTGCCTGAGATTCTTGCAGATTCAGCATTCACAGCATTTACAATAAAAATCAACATAAGGAAAGCAAAATTTCGCATTGCATAAAATATTAGTTTTGTCGGCAAATATAATAAAGTTAGGTTAGTCTAAAATAATAATGAAAATAATTTACTTACTTTTGTTAGATGATTTTGTCTCAAACAGAAGAAAACTATTTAAAAGCGCTCTTTCACCTCACGAATCGAAATGGTGAACAAGCAGAAGTTGGCACAAATGAATTAGCCTCCTTCTTAAATGTGAAGCCAGCATCAGTAAACGATATGCTTAAGCGATTAAGAGAAAAAGAATTGGTAGAAAATGAACGCTACGGGAAAATTTTCTTAACCAATTCAGGACAAAAAATTGCAGTGCAAATAGTGCGAAAACACCGCTTGTGGGAAACTTTTCTCTATAAAAAACTCTCTTTTAGTTGGGATGAAGTTCACGAAGTGGCAGAGCAATTAGAACACATCAATTCTCCAAAACTAATTGAACAATTAGAGAAATTTTTAGACTACCCTGAATTTGACCCGCATGGCGATGCAATACCAAATGCTAAAGGCGAAATTAAACTCCAAAAGCGAACAACACTCTCCGAAGTTGAGTTAGGGAAAAGTTGTAAGCTAATTGCTGTAAAAGACAGCAATGCAGATTTTCTGCAATACGTATTAAAAGTAGGTTTAGAATTAGGAAGCAAAATTAAAGTATTAAACCGCCAAGAGTTTGATGGTTCATTAGAAATTGAAATAAAAAAAAACGTGTTATCTGTGAGTCAAAAGTTTGCTGATAATGTATTTGTGGAATAAATCCTTAGCAATGAAAAAATTCACTTTTGTTTTGTTGATTGCCGTTTTATTAGTCTTTGCACTACTCACTATTTTCATGACTAATTCCGTTATCTTTGACCTGTTTGGCATAAGAGAAAAGGAGGGAAACTTTGTACCATTTGTGGTTTGGGCAAATTGGTTTTGCGGCTTTTTGTATTTAGCGGCTGCCTATGGTTTAGCCAAGAAAAAGGAATGGACAATTCAAGTACTTTCTATTGCATTAGCAGTTTTAATTATCACTTTCACAGGTTTAGTGTTTTACATTTATACCGGAGGAATTTATGAAACCAAAACAGTTGGTGCCATGCTATTTAGAATTGCAGTAACTTTAGCATTTGCATTCCTTGCGCGCAATGCAATCAACACAAATTTTAAGGCAAACAAGCAGAAATAAAAAAGGCTTCAATTGCTTGAAACCTTTACTTTGAGTGATTCGGATTGGATTCGAACCAATGACCCACAGCTTAGAAGGCTGTTGCTCTATCCAACTGAGCTACCGAACCATTTGGGGGCGCAAACATACAATTTACAGCGAATTTTAAAAATATTGACTGAATAAAATAGCGCCCAAAAGTTGTAAATGCTTCTTACTTGTTACTGAAAATCGTTGCAGCTAAACTTTAAGTCGACTAAGATATTTACGAAAAAACATTTCTATCTAAAAAACATTTATAGTGTTAGGTGGTTTTATTTTTTTAAGCATAGCATTGCTATTCACTTTACTGAAAACAAAAATCATACACACATGAAAACAATTTTCAAAAACCAAGAACGGCAATCTTTTTTTGAAAGAGAAGGCTACACTACATTTCCACTGCTAAATCAAGATGAAGTAAAAACATTGCTCAACTTATACCAATCATTGGATTTGGAATCATCAAAAAGGCAAGGCTTTCACGTAGTGATGGATAATGGTAACAAAGAAATGGTACGCCAAGTTCGCGATAAAATTTGGCAAATTACATTGCCGCGTTTTGATGAACATTTGCAGGATTACAAATCGCATGTAGCCACTTTTGCAATTAAAGAAGTAGGCAACACCGGAATTACTCCGCCACATGCCGATTGGAGCTTTGTAGATAAAGAAGAAGAGGGCTATTTTTCTACAAGCTGCTGGATTGCTTTAATGGATATGACTCCGGAAAATGGTTGCATGAGTGTGGTTCGCGGAGGAAGCCACAAATTATTAAACAATTACCGCCCCTCTCCTTCTCCTCAAATTCCTGTGCCGTTAGGAAGTTTAGCTTTCGATATTTTTCCATATACACAAACAATAGAAATGAAAGCCGGAGATGTGCTCATTTTCGACAATAGAACTTTTCATGCTTCGCCACCAAACACTTCTAGTGCAGTGCGCGTGGCGGCAGGCGTTGGTATCACACAAAAAGACGCGCAACTTGTTCATTATTATGTAAAGCCTGATGGCTCACTCAAGAATTTGCTCAAGTACAATGTGGACGAAGATTTCTATATGAAATACAGCAATTCCGACCTTTCAAAATTATATGATGAAGGTAAATTGATTGATGGATACGGTACACCAACCGAACTTACTTATGAATTTGAAAACATTAGTGGAACTGAAATAAAAGAAAAACTTCTTGCCTTAGGCAATGCTTATGATTACAGCATGGCAAACCGCTTAGCTTCGCTGTTTGGATTGGCACAGAACTAATACCGAAAGGATATCCTTAATAGACCAATAAAATTGTTCTAAACGGCTATCATCCCGATAGCTATCGGGAGTATTTTTCGGCAAAATTTCCATCTATTTTAAAAATCATTTTCGTATAACATTTATTTTTCTCCTCCCGTGCCTTTAAATTGATCTTCGGTATAGCGAAAAAGCACATTAAAAGTTGTAAGCGAACCATAAATGCGCGTAATGTATTGTTGAAGTTCTACTTTCTCTTCATCAGTAAGTTTTTTATGCGCATTTATTTGCTGTTCCATCACTCTTAGCCTATCGCGCACCATCACTATTTTATGAAAAAAAGTTTCAATTGGAATTTCTTTTGGTTGTAAATCATCGCTACCCGGTTTCATAATTAAAGTGCCACCCATCCATTTGTTGCCTAACTGTATTTTTTCTTCGGCACCATATTTATGCTCCAAAACTTCAGCTACAGCTTGTTTTAAATCTTCAATAGTGAGTGGTGCAGCATCAGTTTCAATTTTTTCGAGAGCGGTTAAGCCCTCAAAATCGCGAGCAATACCGCGTGTTGCACCTTCTTCTAAAAAATAAATGGTGTAATATTCTGCATCTAAATTTACCACCACACCTTTGCCATATTTTGGGTGATCTACCCTTGAGCCAATTCCGAGATTGCTATCCATAGTTTTCTTGTTTATTTTGCGATGTTAGCAAATACAATGGATTTATGAGAGCAGTAATTCAACGGGTGAGCCATGCCGCTGTGCGAATTGAAGGACACCTTAAAGCCGAAATAAAAGCAGGCTTGTTAGTTTTAATTGGGTTTGAAGCCGAAGATAATGTAGAAGATATTGCTTGGATGAGCCGAAAAATTACAGCACTCCGCATTTTTAATGATGAAAATAATTTAATGAATTTAAGTGTAAAAGATATTTCAGGTGAAATATTAGCAGTGAGTCAATTCACACTTTTTGCTTCATACAAAAAAGGAAATCGCCCTTCATTTATTGATGCAGCAAAACCTGAAATTGCCATTCCGCTTTATGAAAAATTTTTATTGCAGTTAGAAATCGATTTAGGTAAACCAATTGTAAGTGGCACTTTTGGTGCCGATATGAAAGTTGAACTTTTAAACAATGGTCCGGTAACTATTGTGATAGACAGTAAAAATCCTGAATAAAAAAGTGGAGCTGGCGGGGATCGAACCCGCGTCCGGCTAAGGTAGAAATAGACCCTCTACATGCTTAGTTACTTATTGCTTTTCGTGCTTGCGGCAGGTTAAGTAATCCCACCAACCGAAGCCTTACAACCGTTAATACGCAACTTGGCAAGTGGATGAATCTTGCACAAGGCGACACCGAGTTTTGGTTGCCAGCGCGCTGTGTACGGTGTCTCAAGCGCGGGGCAAATGGTACTTAACCTCTAAGATTAAGCAGCCATGGCGTAGTTATATTCGCCAATTAAAAAGAATCTGTAAATGGATTATCGAGCTACTTACACGCTCGGCATGCCGGTTTACTTATACTGCTTCCCGTCAATTCCATGTCAGCCCCATTGAAAATTAAACTAATCTTCTGTCAAAGAACACTGCAAAGATAATTATCTCTGCTAAAGGTTTAAAGTTACATTCGCCATTTTATTTTCAGCACTTCCAAAAATGAAAATCTTATTAGTTTGTAACAATCGAAACCTCATTGAAGAAACCATTAATTACTATCAAGAAAAAGGGAAAAAAGTTAATGAAAATTCAATACTTTTTCGTTTACACAATATTGAAATTTTAGAAACCGGAGCAGGCGGTTTTCGGGTAAGCCAAAGAATTACAGAAACAATTACAAAAGACCGTTTTAACTTAACTTTAAAGCTAAGTGAATCTTATGGTTTAAGAGAAAATATTGAAGTGGGAGAAGTGCTAAATGTAATCCGCGATTTTCCTGCCACCGATGGTGAACTTTTAGAAAATGATTTTACAGACCTTTATGACCAGCAACTTTTTAATATTGAAGAACCTCCGCACCAATTAGGCGGTTTGGTGAATAAAACCAACAGCTACATGAATATTTTTCTACCCTACAAAAAAGTATTTGGTATCACAGCCAGTATAAGTTCAAAAAACGAAATGCTGCGTAAAATAAGGATAAACAAGTACAAGCCGCATATTGAAACTGCCGATGGTTTATATTTTTCTTACCCTTGCTTGCTTAAAAGAATAAGTTTTTACCACCTTGCTGCCGTAACTGAAAATTTGGTAACGGGCAAAAAAAATGCACCTTTGGCAACCACAGAACTTAATACACAATTGATTGATATTATTCAAAAATTATAGAAATTATGGAAGCTACTACCGTTTCGGCACATTTAAAACAGTACCAAGAAAACCAAGTAAAAGTAGATGCGGAATTTATTCGCTTGGTGAATAATGGCTTACTTTTTCGCCTATTTCTATTACAAAAATTACCAATGGGTTTTATTGCCGGTTTGCGCGTAAAATCTATTTCAGCCGAGAAATGCGAAATTTCAGTTCCCTACAAATGGTTAAATAAAAATCCGTTCAGAAGCACCTATTTTGCTGTACTTTCAATGGCGGCAGAAATGAGCAGCGGTATGATTAGCATGATGGGAACTTTTAAATCTAAACCATCGGTTGCGGTTTTAGTAACTCGAATTGAAGCCGATTTTCAAAAGAAAGCAACAGGAATTACCACTTTTACTTGCAATGAAGGCAAAAAAATAAGAGCTGCAATTGAAGAAGCAGTTGCCACAGGCGAAGGAACATCTTGCACTACCACTTCTACCGGGATTTCAGAAAATGGAACAGTTGAAGCTGTTTTTCGCGTAACTTGGAGTTTCAAAATGCGAAAAAACTAAATCTTTGCAATAAAAATTTTGCGAAAAGAAATTGTTTTCTATCATTGCCTTATTACATAATAAACTTTCGTTCTATGGCGCGTAAAAAATTTACTTTAGAATATATTATCAATTCTTCTCCGGCAATTCTTTTTGAATTTGTAACCGACCCATCTTCGCTTGCACAATGGTTTGCCGATTACTGCGATGCACAAGAAGATGACTACATTTTTGGTTGGAATGGTCAATACCAAAAAGCTGAATTATTAGAAATTTTGAATGACGATTATGTAAAATATCGCTGGTTAGATTCTCCAGAAGATGAATACTTTTCGTTTAAAGTTTACAAAAGTGAAATTAGCTTTGAAACTGTTTTGGAGGTTACCGATTTTGCCGACCAGAAGGAAATAAAAGATGTTTCAAATCTTTGGGATAAGCAGATTGACGATTTGAGATACGCAATTGGAGCATCATAAATATTTACTGAAAGCACATAGCATTAACTACTTAACAATCAATATATTAAAAGAAGGCTTTTATGCTTTCTTTTTCTGTTTTATATGCAAGCAATACAAAAATATTTTCCAAATTTATCCCATGTTCAATTAGAGCAATTACAAAAATTGCCTTCACTTTATGCAGAGTGGAATGCAAAAATCAACGTAATTTCAAGAAAAGATATTGAGAATTTTACAGAACATCATTTGTTGCATTCACTATCAATTGCAAAATATATTCAGTTCAAAGATGGAACTAAAATAATGGATTTAGGCTGCGGAGGCGGCTTTCCGGGAATTCCGCTTGCTATAATGTTTCCTCAATGTAGATTTCATTTAGTAGATTCTATTGCCAAAAAGTTAAAGGTGGCTCAAGCAGCTGCCGATGCCATTGGGTTGAAAAATATTTTCATATTTCATTCCAGAGCCGAAGAAATGCCTTACCAATACGATTTCGTAGTGAGCCGCGCTGTGGCTCCTGTAAATGACTTACTCAAATGGACTCAAAAAAAGTATTTACCTAAAAGTCAAAATATTGTTCCAAACGGCTTAATTTGTTTAAAAGGTGGCAACTTGGAGCAAGAGTTAGAAGATGTGAAACCACTTCAGCAAGTACCTTTACAAAAGTGGTACAGCGAACCCTATTTCGCAGAAAAATTTCTACTACATATTAAGTCCAAATGGACTTAATATAAAAAGCAAGCTAAATTAAAAATAAATGAAAATTACGATTAAACTTGCTTCAATTTAACAAGATAGCCATGTTTTATATTCATCAAAGTGCTTGTATTTCGCCACAACAAACCTTTGGAGTACCGCTCTTTAATGAACTTGTAGCTTACGAAAACAATCAACTTCATGCCATAGAGCCAAAATATGAAGGTATTCCACCGGCTCAAATTCGCAGAATGGGGCAAGCCTTGCGAATGGGTGTTGGCAGTGGTTTAAGTTTACTAAAAAATAACATTGTTGATGGCATAATTATTGGCACGGCAAATGGTGGAATTGAAGATAGCATAAGCTTTTTAAACCAAATTGAAGAATACGAAGAAGGCAGATTAACACCTACACATTTTGTGCAAAGTACATTTAATGCCATTGCGGGAATGTTAGGCTTAATCATGAAAAATAAAGGCTATAATGCCACACATGTTCATCGAGGTTTAGCTTTTGAAAATACTGTTTTAGATGCTTATATGTTGCTACAAGAAAATGCTGACACACAATATTTAATTGGAGCAGTTGATGAAATTTCTGTGAGAAATTATCACATGGAATCTATTGCAGGTTGGTACAAAAAGGAACTGATAAAAAGTAGCGAATTACTCGAACATATTTCAACAGGAATGTTACCTGGTGAAGGCGCTGCCATGTTTTTGGTAAACAACAAGAAACAAAATGCAGCAGCAAAATTATTAGCAGTTGCTCAATTTCATTCAACCAATAGCAACGAAACTTTTCAAACATTGAAAAGCTTTTTAGAACAATACAAAATTGAATTAGATAGTATTGATTTATTCGTGAGTGGCAACAATGCTGATGCTCGTTTTCAAGAATGCTATTTGACAATAGAAAATGAATTTGCGTCAAAGCCAATTGTGCATTTCAAAAAAATGTTTGGCGATTTCCAAACGGTGAGTGCTTTAGCTTTATGGCTTTCGGTGCAGTTGTTTCACACGAATAAAATACCGGATTTTATGCTTAGCAATAATGCAAATTCCAGCGAAACAAAGCGAATACTTATCTATAACAATTATCGCGGAGAGCAGCACAGCTTCTACGTTTTAGAGCGTGTTTAACCACTAACAAACTCCGAATATTACTGCACATGAAAGATGCTTGGAATATATTGTTACGCTATTGCAGTTATCAAGAAAGATGCAAGAGCGAAGTGATTAAGAAAATGCAGCAAATTGAATTGCCACAAAATGAATTTGAAAAATTACTCAGCAAATTAGAAGAAGCCAATTTTGTAAATGAAAAGCGCTACACAAAAAGTTTTGTAAACGGGCGATATAAAAACAAAGGCTGGGGATTGATAAAAATAAAACGAACGCTTCTACAAAAAGGGATAGACACAAATTTGATTGAACAAGTAATTTCAGAAGAAATAGAAACTGAAGATTATACCCAAAAAGCACAAACTATTGCAGTAAAAAAATGGAAATCAATAAAAGGAAAAACACTTTTAGAAAGGCAAGCAAAACTCAAAATGTTTCTCATGCGAAAGGGCTTTGAATTTTCTACCATTCAAGAAGTGATACAAAGCGATATTTTTCGTTAAACACTTATTTAATACACTACTTAAAATTACATTCGCATAAGTGAGGTTTAATTTCCTAATACTCTTTTTTATAGCTTTCATAGCCGCAAGTGCGCAACCTGGGCGCGATGAAGCATTGGCAGCAAGTTATTTACAAGAAGGAGAATACGAAAAAGCAGTAGAACTATACCAGCAACTTTGGGAGAAAAACGATAACAGTCCTAAATTTTACATTCCTTATTTTAAATGCTTAGTAGCTTTAAAAAAATATAGCGATTTAGAGAAGGTAGTAAAAAAAGAAATAAAAAAATTCTCATATATTCCGCAATACAATGTTGATTTAGGCTATGTTTTTACACTGCAAGAGCAAGCAAAAAAAGCAACAGAGCAATACGATAAGTTAATAAAATCGCTACCGCCAAACGAAAACTATATTAGAGAATTAGCAACTGCTTTCGAAGGTTATCAAAACTACGATTACGCAATTCAAACCTACGAAAAAGGCTCAAAGTTATTTAACAACAGAATGGTTTTTGCCATGCCTTTAGCCATTGCTTATGATGCAAAAGGTGATATTATAAATGCGGCAAAACAATACATCACTTTTGTTGAATTGCAGCCCGGACAAGCACAAGTAGCCAAAAACACCATCATGCGTTCGCCAAACATCAGTAAGTTGTTTAGTGAAATAGAAACGCAACTCTATGCCAAACTTCAACGCGGAAATGGCGATGAATGGCTCAATGATTTTTTGATTTGGATTTATATTCAAAACAAAGATTTTGAAGGTGCAATGGAACAAACCAAAGCCATTGATAGAAGAAAAGGCGAAAACGGTTTTCGGGTTTTGAACATGGCAAGAATGGCTCAAGCAGAAGATGATTTTGATGTAGCAATTAGCGGCTACGACTATATTTTAAAAAAAGGAAAAGACACTCCGCTTTATTTTGTAGCACGAACAGAAATGCTAAACTGTCGCAAAGCAAAAATTGCAAAACACATCAATTTTTCACAAGCTGATGTAGAAAATCTAAAAGCTGATTATGAGAATTTTATCTCCGAATCCGGCAGAAGTTACCAAGCCGCGCAAAGCATGAAAGAATTGGCGGAATTAGAAGTTTTTTACTTGCATGATATTCCTGCAGCCATAAAAATTTGCGAAGAACTTTTGCAAATGAATAACATACCGCAGCAATTGAAAAACCAAACAAAATTACTTTTGGGCGATTGCCTTTTAATTGATGGCGATGTATGGGAAAGCTCATTGCTTTATGGTCAAGTAGATAAACAAGAAAAGGACTCTCCTTTGGGTGAAGAAGCGCGATTTAAAAACGCAAAACTCAGCTATTTCAAAGGCGATTTCGATTGGGCACAAACACAATTGGAAGTACTGAAAGCCTCTACAAGCGAACTTATCAGCAACGATGCCATCAATCTTAGCGTTTTCATTATTGATAATTTAGGGTTAGATTCCATCACCACACCTTTAGAAATGTTTGCGCAAGTAGAATTGCTTTTATATCAAAACAAATTAGATGGAGCAAACAGCAAATTAGATTCAATAAAATTGCTTTATCCGGGTCATGCTTTGTATGATGATATTCTCTACACACAAGCAAAAATTTACTGCGACAAAAAAGAATTTTCAAAAGCCGTTCCGCTCTTAGAAGAAATAATTAAAAACTATAAAACAGATTTAAAAGGTGATGATGCCACATTTCTTTTAGCTGAAATAAATGAGCAATATTTGAACAATAAAGAAAAAGCTCGCGAGCTATACCAATCCATCATTACCGACTTTGAAAACTCATTGTTGGTTTTAGATGCCAGAAAACGATTTAGAATTTTACGAGGCGATAAAATATCAGAGTAATTCACACATGAGAAATATCCTTATACTACTTTCTGTTCTTCTATTCGTTGCAAGCTGCAAAACTAACAGCACTATCATAAAAAATGGTGAAGATGCTTACGAAAGAAAGCTTTACAGCAATGCTGCACAACTTTTAGAAAGCGAATTTAGGGCAGAAAAAAATCCGATAAAGAAACAAGCAAAAGCAATGCTTTTAGCTTCCTCACATGAGAAAAATAATGAACCAATTAAAGCAGCAAACTGGTATAAAAAAGCTTCAGAAGAAAGTGGAAATGCCACAGCGGAAGCCTATTTCAAATTAGGGCAAATGCTTAAAATGCAAGAGCTTTACGATAGCGCCATCGCTATGTTTAAAATGAGCAATAAAACCGGAGGCGGCTTCAATACTCGTAAAGAAATTAAAAGCAGCAGAGATGCTATAAATTGGCAATCAGATTTTACACGTACAAAAGTTTACAACCTTGAAAATATCAATTCAACATACAGCGATTTCTCTCCTGCTATTTTAAGCGGGAAATTACTTTTCACTTCCTCTCGCCCCGCAGCGGAAGGCGATGCCATAAATGGCTGGACAGGCGAAAAATTTGGAGACCTTTTTATAGCAGGAAAAACATCTTCCGGCACATTTGCCAATCCTATTCCTTTTAGTAAAGAAACCAATACTGTTGCGTATGAAGGCACTGCAACATTTTCTGCCGATGGCAAGAATATGTTCTTTACACGTTGTCAAGCAGCTGAAAAAGCCAACCAATATTGCCATATATTTTTCTCTACTTTCGATGGTATAAGTTGGAGCGAACCACAACGATTGGAATTGTTTCCTGATAGCTTTAATGTTGGGCAACCCACCATATCAAAAAGTGGAAAATTATTAGTTGTTTCAAGTGATTACAATGGCTTTGGAGGAAAGGATATTTTTTATTTTACCAAAAATGATACCGGCTGGAGCAAGCCCGCAAACGCAAGCGGCACCATCAATACAACTTCTGATGAAATGTTTCCATGGTTAGATGATAAAGACAATTTATACTTTGCCTCAAATGGTTTTTCGGGTATGGGCGGCTTAGATATTTTTAAAGCACAAAGAACAAAAAACGGTTGGGCATTAGCAGAAAACTTGAAAGCGCCAATCAATTCCGGTGCCGATGATTTTGGTTATATCATCGAAAAATATCGTCCACTAAACGATAAAGACACCATACTTAAAAGCGGCTATTTTGCTTCATCAAGAAAAGGCGGCAAAGGTAGCGATGACATTTACAGATTTGAAGAACTCTGGCTAAATGAATATGAAGTAAAAGGTAAAGTGCTTGCTAAGAAATTTGAGAGTCCAGAAAACCCTGAAAGTAAAGTGCTGGGATTCGAACCGCTACGGTTGGCAAAATGTATTTTAAAAACAACTCAGGGCGATTCTATTAGCCAATTTGTAACAGATACTTCCGGCACGTTTTTCTTTTCACTACAACCTAATACAAGCTATGTAATTTATGCTTCAAAGAATGATTACTTTTCAAACACAGCAAATGTTTCAACGATTGGAAAGAAAAGCCGCGATACCATTTTGATTTCGCAATATGTAGAAATTGAATTGGAGAAAATTTTCACTTCAAAAGAAATTGTAATTCCTAATATTTACTACGATTACGACAAAGCAACACTTCGCCCTGAATCAAAAATAATTCTTGATTCACTTTTCGCCTTCTTCAAAATAAATAATGCCATAAATATTGAAATTGGTTCGCATACCGACAGCCGCGGTAGCGATGAATACAACTTGAAATTATCTCAAGCTCGCGCTCAAAGTGTGGTAGATTATTTAATTGAAAAAGGTATTGATAAATCGCGCTTAGAAGCCAAAGGATATGGAGAAACTCGCCCTGTGAACGGTTGTATAAATGGAGTAAATTGCACAGAAGAAGAACATCAAAAAAACCGAAGAACCACATTTAGAGTTACAGCAACCAATTTCTCTTTAGAATCTATTGAACCAACCCAAATAAAAGTGGATCCCAAGCCAGAAGATGAGGAAGAGTAGCTAATTTTGAAATTATATATAATTCAAGAAATCTTACCTGAAGATATTTTATGTACTAAAGTAATTTTACTTTTGCCATACACTCAATAAACAAATCAAGAACTATGAAAAAAATCAATCTTCTCATAGTAGTATTCGTTTCTACATTAGTTTTATTTTCTGCATGTAAAAAAAGATGATAATGAAAACCCAGTAACAGAGCAAGGTTTTTTTATGGAGAAAATGATACTGCAACACTTACCAAAGCCGATAGCGCTTATGCAACTAATGCGTACCACACTATTATTGCAAAGAAAAACAACAGCACCGTTGTAGAAATAAATAGCACAGACCTTAAAGTAGGTACATACGCAATAATATCATCAGAATTTAGCTTTACATATATAAAGAATGGAACACTATGAAATGCCACATCGGGAACATTAAAGATTACCAAAAATGATGGCAGCAAATTATCAGGAACTTATAATGCTTCTGCCGGAGGAACAATATATGTTATAACTGGCAAGTTCAATGATGTAGCAATTCGGTAAAAAAATAACGAATAACATTCGATTTAGTTACTAAAAAAGTGGTTTGTGTGCATTGTATTCAAAGCGCATAAATAATTGATTGCATCATATTAAAGTCTATCAAACGCAAATTTACGCTCATAGATGAATGATATAAAAGCAGTGCGTTACCACAAATACAAAATCAATTTAGAGGTCATAATTTTAATTTTCCTCCGAAAATTAAAATTTATTGAATATTATATTATTTTTGCGCGGCTTTTTTAAAAGCTCAACACCGAAAGTGGTATGCTTAACAGCAAATAAACCCACGGAAAAATTCCCAAAGCGCACCGGGCAGCGAAGATGAAAGCTCAGTATGCTTTGCATCTTTAGCGATAAATGTCTGAAATTTTCAGGCTTTACTATACGTGTGTTTAGTTTTAAGGGAAGCCTAATTTTTAATTAATTTATTAAACTTTTTATGGAAAAATTTAAAGCATTAGGGCTTAGCGAAACTACGCTTAGCGCCCTAGAAAAAAAGGGTTTTGAAGAACCCACACCAATTCAAGCGCAAACCATTCCGTTACTACTTAGCGGCCAGCGCGATATTGTGGGGCAAGCACAAACCGGAACCGGAAAAACTGCGGCTTTCGGCTTGCCACTTATTGAACTTTTAGACGACAGCAACAAAAAAGTTCAAGCGCTAATTTTAGCGCCAACACGCGAACTTGCTATTCAAGTAGCAGAAGAAATCAACTCTTTCCGCGGGGAAAAGAAACTATTTGTATTGCCTGTTTATGGCGGACAAAGCTACGATCTACAAATTCGCGGATTAAAGCGCGGAACTCAAATTGTGGTTGGAACTCCAGGTAGAATTAGAGACCACATCGAGAAAAGGACTTTGGACTTATCGCATGTAACGCATGTAGTTTTAGATGAAGCTGATGAAATGCTAAATATGGGATTTCAAGAGGAAGTAGAAGAAATTTTAAAATCAGTTCCGCAAGAACGCAGAATGCTGCTTTTTAGTGCAACAATGCCAAGCGCCATTTTAAAATTGGCAAAGCGCTTTATGCACGAATACGATTTAATTGAAGTTAAGAAAGAGCAACTAACTACGCCACTTACAGAACAAATTTACTTTGAAGTGAAAGACCATGAACGTTTTGATGCTTTGTGCAGAATTATTGATGTACAACCTCAATTTTACGGTATCGTATTTTGCAGAACAAAAGTAGAAACCGATGATGTAGCACGCAGATTAGGCGATAGAGGTTATGATGCAGATCCAATACATGGCGACATTACACAAGCACAACGTGAAAAAGTATTACGTGCATTTAAAACTAAAAAAACACGCATCTTAGTGGCAACCGATGTGGCTGCTCGCGGTATTGACGTGAATGACTTAACGCACGTAGTAAACTTCCATTTACCACAAGATCCAGAAGCTTATGTTCACCGCATTGGAAGAACTGGAAGAGCAGGAAAAGAAGGCACTGCCATTACTTTTATTTCACCAAGTGAATTGCGTGGCTTATTGTTTATTCAAAAAATTGCAAAAGCAAAAATTAAGAAAGAAAAGTTGCCGAACGCAAAGCAAGTAGTGGAAACCAAAAGGGAGAAAATGAAAAGCGAATTACGTTCTTTACTAAACGAAAGCAATTTCGAAAGCTACTCTGAATTAGCAGGAGAATTGATGAACGAAGGTGCCAATGCACAAAACTTAATCGCAGCACTTTTGCAATACAGCTTTGGTGATGAACTAAAAGAAGACAACTATCGTGAGTTGCAAGAATTCAACAGCAGTGTTGATATGAAAGGTATTACACGTTTGTTTGTAGCCAAAGGTAAAATGGACGGTATGAACGCAAAATCTTTGGTTGATTTTCTATCGCACGAAAGTGGTATCGAACCATCACAAATTAAAGATGTGCAAGTACTTGAAAAATTTTCATTCATCAATGTACCATTCTTAGAAGCAGAACAACTTTTAGCTGTTTTTGAAAAGAATAAACGCAGCCATAAATCTCTAATTACAAGAGCCAAAGAAAAAGAAAATGGCGGCTTTGGCGGTGGAGGAAGACGCGAAGGTAAATTTGAAAAAAGAAGAAGCGATAAACCTGAATTTGGTAATCGAAAGAGGGAATTTGCATCGGGGAGCGATAAACCTGAATTTAGCAAGAGAAAGAGAGACTTTTCATCGGGTAGCGACAAGACTGAATTTGGCAATAGAAAAAAAGAATTTTCTTCTGCTGCTCCTGAGAAAAAAAGACGTGAAAACAAAAACGTTGATTACTTAGATAGCGCTCCTAAAAGAGAACCAAGACCAAAGAAAGAAGTTCGCAAAGAAGATAGTAAACCAAAATCCTCTTTCTCTTTCTCTGATGATGATTTATCTTGGTAGAATATCCTAATTGATTTAATTAGAATTATCATAAAAAACGGGCTACTTTTCAGTAGCCCGTTTTAGTTTTGTCATTTTAGTAACGAGTTGTCATTTTGTTCTAGCAACGTTTCTAAATTTTGCACATTGGTGTTTGGTTTTACAGGAATATTATCCATTGCATATTCTGCAAAAGTGGTGATGGTAAGTGAAGGATTTACACCCAAATTGCAAGGCATAATGGAACCATCTAAAACATAAAAATTATCGTACCCATGAACTCTAAAAAATTCATCTACCACACCTTCTTCTTTTGTTTTTCCCATTGGGCAACCGCCAAGAATGTGAGCTGTAGAAGCTAAGCCCATCGTGATTTCAGTAACTGCATTCATTGGCACTCCATTTACTTTTTCTGCATAGCGCATCAGCGCTTCTTGCCCTATTGGGATAAAGGTTGGCACACGTTGATTGGAGTCGTTTACCATACTTATGCTTTTGCCAAAAATTCCTTGCTTCAATTTTATACGCATGGAGTTTTCAAGCGTTTGCATAATTAAAAATATCACGCTGTTCTTTGCCGGAGCTTTAGTGAAAAGTAATTTAAAATAAGTAAGCGGATGTTTAATGATTTGCCCAATCATTTTGGCAGTTCTCACTGCCGGAGTTCCATTGCCAACAGCTAAAGTTCCCAAGTGCATTAGCGCACCACTACCATCACCAAATTTACAAATTTCAATCTGTGTATTTTCATCGGGTGAAAACACACGAGAAATTGCCAACCCGTTATTCAGCTTCACATTTGCACCACCAACGCCACTCAGCATTTCGCTATTGGTTAAAATATTTTCTCCCAATTTGTCTGATAGATTAGCAAGCGTTTTGTGTTCATATTTTTGTTTTAAAAGTAAATCCATAGTGCCTAAAACTCCGCCACTCACTACCAAACCTTTGCTTTTAAACACTCGTTTATTTTTATTAAAAAAAGAAGTAGAGCTTTCGGTATGTATAATGTATTCTCCGTTTATATTTTCAATTTTAGTAACTATAGTTTCTGCCTCAATTTTTGCGCCAAAAGTATTTTCTGCCAGCCATAAATAATTTTTATCTAAAGTATTTTTTGCTTCGTAGCGGCAACCTGTCATGCAGGCTGCACATTCAATGCAGCCTTTGCGCTTCGGTCCTAATCCATTAAAATATGGGTCTGTTGCTTTTTCTGTATCCCCAAAATATACACCCACACCATCTACACTTTTATAAGTGTTTTCGTAGCCCATATCTTTCGCTACGTCTTTAAGCACCAAATCTTCAGCATTATCTTTATTGTACTGCGTAGTACCAAGCATAAATTTTGCTTTTTTAAAATAAGGCTGCAACACAGTTTTCCAATCTTTAAAATGGCCCCAAATAGGATTAGTATAAAAATTTTCTTTGGGCATCATGTGCGTGTTGGCATACACTAAAGAGCCTCCGCCTACTCCTACCCCACTGAGTACAAATACTTCTTTAAAAAAAGTAAGTTTTTGAAACCCAAACCAATGAAGTAATGGTAACCATAGGTACTTTGGCAAATTCCAATCTGTTTCAGGAAAGTCAGTCGCTTTCCAACGTTTGCCCTTTTCTATTACTAAAACTGAATATCCTTTTTCTGCTAAACGCATGGCGCTCACGCTGCCTCCAAAACCGGAACCGATAACGATATAATCAAACTCTTGCTGCTGCATAATATCTATTTACATTCCCGTAAAGCTAACAGCAAATTATGGATATGAAACAGTTTTTAAAACAAAAATATTTTTGAATAAAAACCTACCGCACTACAGATACAAACCAAATAAATTACAAAGCGCTATTTGTTTTATCATACTCGTAAACTGAATAAACTACAGTTTCGCCAACTGCTTTTAAAGTATTTTTATCAATAGCTTTTATATCATCTTGATGTGTGTGCCAATACCAACCAAAGCCGCTTGCAGAATTTGGATCGTGATGAATAATATCAATGGTTGGAATTTTTGCAATTTCATTAATGTATTTATGATCATCTACAATTGGCTCTGTAGCTTGGTTGGAAAAATAACTTCCGTGTCCCAATATTTTCGCATTGTTCCAAACACGATCTAAAACCCAACCTGCATAAGCAGCAGAGGTTCCCTCACGAGTGAAAATTGCACCAGGCGCACCAACCATATCTAACAAAATTCCGAAATCAGCTTTGTAATCTGGCACATGCTGGCTACGACTCCAATGCTGCGCTCCCAAACAGTATGAGTCTGGAACATAGCCATTATAATCTGCCGGCTGTCCATAATCTTCGCTATCTAAAAACAAAAAATCAACGCCAATATTTTCTAATTTTTGTGTGCGCATCACCCTTAATGCTTCTAACAAAACAGCTACACCGCTTGCGCCATCATTTGCTCCGAGAATTGCTTCGTTTTTTCGCTCTTTATCTTGGTCGGCAAAAGGGCGAGTATCCCAATGCGCTGTAAGCAAAATGCGCTTTTTAGCAGTAGGATTTAATGACGCAACAATGTTTGTAGATTTAAGTACAGTGCCATCGTAGGCTGTTACTTCATATTTTTGTACGTGATAAGTATCTGAATGCTTCTTAGCAAACTCTATAAGCCATGCGGCACAAGCTTCGTGCTCTTTTGTGTTTGGAACACGCGGGCCAAAACTCAATTGTTTTTCAATATACGCATAAGCAGAATCGCTACTAAAAGTGGGAACAGTAATTTTAGGTTGAGGAGTTTCAATCACTGCATCTGTAGTTTCTTCTGTTTGTTTTTTTGAAAACCAATTGCATGAAGAAATAAAACAAACGGTGATAAAAACTGAAATATAAATTTTGAATTTAGATTGCACTTGTATTCTATTTTATGTTTGATGTAAAGGAATAAAAATATAGTAAACTCTATTTTAAATCTTTATTAAGTCTGTTAGCATTTTGTTTTTATTAGTGGTTGAAGTTAGCGTTAAGCGTATGCTATCTTTTACTGAAAACAAATAAAATTTATCTGCAATTTGGGTATCGCTTTTACAGTAAAACCACAAACTATCTTTTGCAATTTTAAAATTGCCACTTTCGCTATTTCCAAAAATATTTGAAGTGTAATTTCCACTTTTCGTAAACTCAATAAAAGAACCATATAACAAAGTACTATCAAAAGAAACACCATTTATTTCCATTGAATTAAGCCTCCATTTTCCCGCTAAATTTGTTTTACTATTTGTAGAGCAAGCAGCAAGAAAGAGTAAAAAAAAGATGTAAGAAATGAACCGCATTATTTGCCTCGTACAAATTGAATGGTGAGTGTTTGACCTTGCAAAGTAGTTTTTACAAATAGTGAATCATCAGTTAGTTTTAAAACCTTGTAACGCTGCTCGCCATCTGCATCAGTATGCACCAAAACAGAATCTGCGCTGTTCAATTTCCAAGTTCCTTTTTCATCTTTAATTGAATGTGAGTGATACTTTTTATCTGTATAATAATCTATGCTGAAACTTTGCCGAAGCGCTTCAAGATTAGATTCTATTATTGGTTTATTTTCAGGAGAAATTTCTATTTCATACAATATGTTGCTAAACTTCCAATTACCAACAAGTAATTTTTCCGGTGATTTTTGAGTGCAGGAAAATAGACTGAGAGTCAAAAATATAAACAGTAAGGTCTTTAAGTTTTTCATTTAAAAAAGCAATAATTTGCGAAGGTAAAAGGATTGATAAATATTTTATGCTAACAAAAGAAAAAGGGCTGCATTGCTGCAACCCTTTTCTTAAAAAAATTATAGCAAATATTACTTAGCTACAAAGAATTTTGTTTTACCAACGATAGCACCTTGTGCATTTTGTAAAGTTACAAAATAAGTACCAACGCTTAATGTGCTTACATCAACTGAAGTTTTACCAGAGAAAGAAGAAGCTAATACTTTTCTTCCGCTAAGGTCTGTTACATTCAATGAACCGTTTTGAATATCAGCAACAATGTTTAATGCTGAACTTGCAGGATTTGGAAATGCTTTTACATTGATTAAATTGAAATCAGCAATTCCAGCTGGGTCGTTAACTCTCACTCTCAAGAAACTGTTTGAAGTTAATCCTGTTGTAGAAGTTAATTGGTAGTAAACAGTATCAAATCCAACGTAGTTATTCATTGGAGTGTAAGTGATATTGTTTCCGCTTTTTGCAGCAGTACCGTGAGCAGTTGTAGTACTAATTGTTCCTAATGAAACTGTAGCAGCACCATCGCAATCTTCATCATTAGCTAAAACATTAACTGTGATTGGAGTGTTTTTGTTTGTAACAGTATCATCTTGGCGAGCAATTGGATTGATTACATAATTACCTGGAGCAAGTGTATAAGCTACATCATCAACCAACAATTTGCTTCCTGCAGGAATGGTAGCACCACCGCTCAAAGAACTGAATAAACTTTGTAATGCAAATAAGTTGCTAGATGCTAAGGCATAAGTAAGGCTATCTGGCACATCGCAAGAAGAGTAAACAAAAGGCACAGTAAATTTTTTGTATCCGTTTGTTGCACCATTAATAAACTGAGCAGCAGTAGCAACTACATCAGTTCCTTTTCTTAATACAGCTAAAAGTAATGCAGAGTCGCCTGTTACAGGAGTGTAATCAGCATAAACTGAAAAGCTATCTAAACGACCAGTAACTGGAATTCCACTTCCAGGTAAGCTTGTTGGAGAAAATCCTCCACCGCCCATTAAATCGGCAACACTAATTTTAAATTCACCACTAATTACGAAACCGGGAATACCTGTTTGCATTCCAATTACTGGAATTGTAATGTTTTTAGTTTCAATTTGTGCGGCAAAAGAACCAGTGTTGGCAGTATTAGATTTGGTAACCATAATTACACCACCCGGACCAGGTTCAAAAGTATCTGCACCGGTAATGTAGTTTACAGAAGTCCAATCAATTGGGTCTTCAAAACTAAAAGTGTCTGTTAGAATAATTCCTGATTGATTTACATTCAAAATTGAAGTATCATTTTTCCAATTTTCGAAGCCGGCATTGGGCACTGTTTGTGCATTTGCTGTTGTGGCTACTAAACCACCCAATAAGCTGCCGAGTACAAGTTTTCTCATGTTGTTTTTCGTTGTTTTTTGTTTTTTAATGAATGAGATATGCGAAGATAGTAATCGCTTTAATTTTTTGTTCTTTTCTTTGTTAAAATAATATCAATAAAAAAGGCTACCAATTAAAGTAGCCTTCTCAAAATAATATTCCGAATTTATTTAAGTGATTGTAAAACTGTTCGGGCAGCTTCAAAGTTTGGCAAATCGTGTGGATCGGCCATCACTTCAGCATAGCGAACTACGCCTTCTTTATCAACTACAAAAATTGCTCTTTGTGCAATTCCCTCAATTCCAAAAGCAAATTTTTCAATCACCACGCCATAATCTTTAATTACTTTTTTAGTAAAATCTGAAAGTAAGTCAAATTCATATTTCTGCTTTGCTTTAAATTCACCTAAGCTAAAAATGGAATCTACAGAAATACCTAAAACCACCGCATTTAGATTATCGTAATCGCTTTTGTGGTCGCGTGCATTGCAAAGTTGCTCTGTGCAAACGCCTGTAAATGCTAATGGAAAAAAGTTTAAGAAAACATTTTTCCCTTTAAAACTACTTAGTGTAACCTCTTTTTTTTCTGTATTAAAGAGCGTAAAATCTGGAGCTTTTTCTCCTACTTGAATAGCCATAATTATATTGTTTTTTTTTAAGTTAGAAAATACGTATTTAAAATTAAATGCCTCCGGGTGGCACTTGAGCAAATTGTAGTTGTTCTTCGTTTGAAACAAGCCTAAACACCTTTACTGAGCCGTCTTTTTGAGTAAAAGTAATATCTGCACTACTTTCTTCAAACCAATTAAAATTCACGGTTTTATTATCAATATTTTTTGCCACAACTTCAGTAGAAAGTTGTCCTTCTTTAAAGCTATATGCTTTAATTTTAATTATCACCTTCCAAGGGTCGGTTGGCAGCACTCTGTTGGCTTCAATATCTACTTTCACTTTGCCACTTGGTGATAATCGTTCCATGTGCGCAGTAGTTGGGTAGTCGCAAGAAGAAAGCAACACGAGCATTACCACAAAGCAAGAAAAATATATTTTCATTATTCTACAATTACGCCTTTTGCAACAAATACCAATTCTTTTTTGGGTGTGTTTATCGCTTCAATTTCTTCTTTAGATTTTCCAGCATCTTCAGCATAGTGGCGCAGCATATCTACCGAAGTTGTTTTTACTTTTGCTTCGCCTTGTGCATAAAAAGTTTTTCCGGGAGCATCTTTCGGCACAAAAAAACCATAGTCCTTAAATGTCATGCGCATTTGTTTGCCATCGCCTAAATCTACGGTGAGCCAGCAGCCTTTCACTTGGCACACCTCGTTTATCTTTCCGGTTATTTTAAAACTTTCTTTTTCCTTTCCTTCCATTAAACTTGGAAGCTCTTTGGCATCAATTGCTTTCGATTTTGAAATTTTTTCACCAAAGGTTTGCGCCTTCGCTTTCTTGGCAGATTTGTTGCCCTCGCTTGCAAAAGCCACTACATTGATAAATGCTAAAATTGCAATAAAGAATGTTTTCATAAAATACTTCATAGCTTGTTGGTTTCTACTTAGGCGAAAATAAGATTTTGAAATAAAACTTTGGGTCTTTAAGCTTAGAGCGCAAATCAATATCTTCAAACATACTCATGATTGCTTCGCGCAAAGCCTCGTTTCTATTAGCTTTTTTCACCACAAAATTAAAAAGCAAAGGAAAGTTAATAAGCCTTTGCATACTATAACTCAACTGCAATTCTTTCCATAAACGTTGGTAAACCTGTTTGTCGTAATCGGTTAAAATTGTACTACTAAAATTATTTTGCTGAATACAAATTTCGGCTTGCTGCGCAGCGTACATTCCGCTCAAAAGTGCGTTGCCAATTCCTTCACCGGTAAATGGATCTATCAGCATTGCGGCATCGCCACAAAGCATATAATTATCGCCTGAAAGTTTGCGTTTTTTTGAACCTAATGGTAATCCATACAACTTCACATTGTCTTGCAATTCAGCATTAGCAAAACGCTCCTTAATTTGTGGTTCTGATTCAATAATTTCAAAAAACAGTTTCTTTAAATTTATATTTTTTGAATTTAACTTATCGGCTCGTATTCCAATTCCCACATTGGCTTCACCATTTGGTAAAGGGAAAATCCAAAAATATCCTGGCAATGCTTTATGAATAAAATGCAGTTCTATGAAGCCTTCTGCATCTAAATTTTGAACATTTTTATAGTACGCCCGCAAACCAAAACAATTATGTTCTGGTTCAGTTTTTAGCATCGCAATTTGCTTAGCAAAAGCAGAGTGTGCACCATCGGCAGCAATAAAAAGTTTTGAAGAAAAAACGTTGTCATTTTTATCTCTTGCATCAATACCGTTTTGGGTCCGAATAAAAGAACGCAACTCGGTATTTTCATGTATAGAAATAAGCGGATTTTGTTTTGCTTTTTCAAATAGAAAGTCATCAAAATCTATACGTTTCATAATGAAGCCTGGCGCATTTTTTAATGCACTTTTGTTCTTTGAAAACGGAATGCGAAGCGGTTCTCCATTTGGCGCAACAAAAGTAACGCCCCAAGAGTCTATAGCTGTAGAGTTTTTTACTAATTCATCAATAATTGAAGCATCTAACTTTTTGAATACTTCCAATGCTTTTCCACTCAGCGCATCACCACATATTTTATCGCGTGGAAATGTTGCTTTATCAACCAAAGTGCAGGAAATTCCTTGCTTTGCAAGAAACAAAGCCGCTGCTGTTCCGGCAGGCCCCGCACCTGAAATAAGAATTTGTGTATCTATTTTTTTAATAGTAATAGAATTAAGGAATGTTCATGAATTTGTGCTGCTGCAAAGAAATTCTCCATTGCGGATTTCGTTGCGCGTAATCAATAATAAGCGGGAGGTTTTCTTCCATATTACTCCATTCCGGCTGGAGAAAGAGCATGCAATTTTCATTTGCCATTTTAGCATTCTCTTCTGCCCATCGCAAATCGTTTGGGTGAAAGATTACAACCTTTAATTCACTTGCTTTTGCAAGGCTCTCAGGCAATGGTTTTTTAAATCGCTTTGGCGAAACGGTTATCCAATCCCAAGTGCCGGAAATTGGATAAGCACCTGAAGTTTCAATATGTAATTTTATATTGTGTGAATGAAGTAAATCTGTGAGTGATTGCAATTGGTGCATAGCCGGCTCACCGCCTGTAACAACACATGTTTTAGCGTTTTTACTTTCGATAAATTCAAGCATTTTTTCAATGCTTACTTTAGGGTGAATATCTACATTCCAACTTTCCTTTACATCGCACCAAGTGCAGCCGACATCGCAGCCGCCCAAACGTAAAAAGTATGCTGCCGCACCGGAATAAAATCCTTCACCTTGTATGGTATAAAAATGCTCCATTAAAGGTAGCAAAATTTCACCCTCTTGTATCTTCATTTTACAGCTTAAAAAGAAATTCTTGCACAGGTGAATTTACAAGTTTAAATAATGGAGATTCACTTAGTGGAATTAGCCATTTCTTAACTAAATCCTCTTTAGTTTTTACTAAATTATTGAATACCAAAGATGAGTCGCTTATATTCCCATCAGCATAGGCATCAGCGGCCTCCGCTAGCGTAAGTATTCTTATTTCACCATCTTGAAGTAGATATAGCAACTGACGATTCATAAAATCCGCATCAAATTCCTTTCCTAATTTTTTTATCCAATTAGTGGAACTATCTATGGTACAACCACCGGTGGCAACCATTTTTTCATCGGCTGCCAACACTAAAAAACAATTATGCAGCAATGCACCATCGGCATACATTTGTACTTTATGCGAAGTCCACTGAGAGGCAAACTCTTTTGCTAATTCCTTTATTTTGTTACTTTCTTCTGAAGTAAACAAACGATTAGCGCCATAAATCCATACGCTTGAGTGTAGTGGTAATTTTTCAGCAAATACGTTTTCTTCAATCAAGAATTTTTCTACGTTTTTATTCATTTCTATTTTTTTATGTGATAAATGACAATTCCCTGACAATTTAAAGTAAGATAGTTTTCACTTTCGCCCCGCAAATTTAATTCAACATTTATGAACAAAGTACTACTTTCAATTTTATTAGCAGGAACAACTCTTGCACAAGCTCAAACAACCTTTAATGATACGGTTTCTCTTTCAAGTTCTTACAAAGATGCAGTTTATTACAAACTTAGTGATGGCAGCCAAAGTTCAGTATTAAATACAGATTGGCATTTGGCATTTTCTGTTCAAAAAGTACAGTTTCCAAAAAATACATTACAAGCCGTAACGCTTCGCTACAATGGTGGAAGCAACTTAATAGTTTCACAAAAAGCATTTAACGATACTGCGTTTTTTACAGGTGATACAGTTGGCTATTCAACCTTCACAAAACTTTATGATTCTGACAGTGATATTGATACTGGTGCTTTCAACAATGGCTTGAATATTTCTCAATTCGATTACGGTTGGGGAGTTTACAACACTACAACAAAAAATATTCACGGTAGAAATATTTTCTACATCCAATTAGCCTCAGGAATTAAAAAGTTTAGAGTGGTGGACTTGGCTTTCGATACTATTTGGCAAGTGCAATATGCTAATTTAGATAACAGTAATTTGCAAACAGTTTCAATTCCTAAAAGACCTTACTTAGGTAAACTCTTTGCTTACTTAAATTTAGAAACAAATGCAGTTACAGACCGTGAACCCAATGCTGCAAACTGGGATTTATTGTTCCATAAATATGCTGCATTAGATGTGCCGGGAATTGAAGTTTATCCAAGCACCGGAGTTTGGAGCAACAAAGGCGTAACAGTTGCTAAAGCATATCCGGTTGATGTAACTTCAAACGATTATTCAGGCTTTACTTTTAGCAAAAGCTTGAGAGGAATTGGCAGAGATTGGAAAGATTATGTTGCACCAAACTGGATTGTGGCAGATTCAGTTTCTTACTTTGTAAAAACAAAAGATAATGCTATCTATAAACTTGTGTTCACAGGTTTCAAGGGTAGTGCAACCGGAAACATTTTCTTTAGCAAAACTACAGTGCAAACGCCTACTGCAATTGGTGAAGTTTCTAATTTAAAAATTGCTTGCTATCCAAATCCTGCATCATCAACGCTTACAGTTATTGCAGATAACTTAAACAATAACGCAATATTTAGCTTAACTGATATTTCAGGTAAGCAAGTGCTTTTTAGCCAACTAAACGAGACAGGTTTTAAAGCATTTCAATTTGATGTAAGCAATTTGGCAAACGGACTTTACATCGCTACTTTAAACCAAAACGGAAACAAAGTTCAACAGAGAATTGTTGTAAATAAATAGCACTTAAAAAGTGTAATAAATTACAAAAAGGGCTAATTTTTATTAGCCCTTTTTTAGTTAATATTGCGAGAAAAAGATAATGAATATTACACGATTTAATGTGCGGATTTATGGTGTTTTAAAAAATAGTTTAAATCAAATTTTGGTGAGTGATGAACTTGTAAAAAAAGGCTCACTACGTGTTACAAAATTTCCCGGTGGCGGCTTAGAATTTGGTGAAGGCCTTCGCGAAGCATTGCAGCGTGAGTTTTTTGAAGAAACCCAAGTAAAAGTACAAGTGAAAGAACATATTTATACTTCCGATTTTTTTGTACCTTCTGCATTTGATAATGATAGCCAAGTAATTGCGGTTTACTATTGGGTTGATTGCCTAGAATGGCAACAAATAAAAGTTACTGAAAAAAAGTTTGATTTCAATGTACCCAAAGGAACTGAAACAGAGAGTTTTAGATGGGTTGAAGTACATGAAATGAAAAACGAAACAGATATTTCATTACCAACAGACGCAGCAGTTTTAAAAATCATTACATCGCTATTCTAAGTTGCTAATTTTAAGGAAAGGCAATTTTTTATTTTTCCTTTTCAAGAAAAAACTACTTTCGTGCGCTTTTTGGCTTTGGCATTAAAGCATATTGTTTCACGAAACGCACGGGAATGAGCAATTATGATAACTTACCTAAAAAAGCAGAACGGCAGTTTTCAACAACTTGCCGCTTTAGAACCGGGCTGTTGGATAAATCTATACGGTCCATTTAACAACGAGGAAGTTCATCAACTTTCTGAAAAACTTTCTATCGAATTAGACTTTATAACCGACTCTTTAGACGTAGATGAGCGCTCGCGCTATGAAAGCGAAGATGGAGTGGATTTGATTGTACTGAAAACTCCGGTTAGAAATACCGGCATCACAGATACGGAAGCTATTTACATTACCATTCCAATTGGTATTATTCGCACGGCAGAAAATATTATTACCATTAGTCCATATCGTAATCCGGTAATAGATTATTTTATGGAAACACCGCCAAAGAGTTTCACCACAAATGATGTAGAAGCGTTTATTCTAAACATATTTGAACGAAATGTGATGATGTTTCAAGACTTTTTGAAGAACTTAAATAATAGGCGTTACGCTTATGAAAAAGAACTTTATTACAGTTCAAGAAACGAAGATTTGGCAAACTTATTGAATATTCAAAAGAGTCTTATTTACATCGTTACGAATATTAGAAGTAATGAATTGATGATGATGAAAACGCAACGAAGCAATTTCTTGCGCCTTAAAGATGAAGAGAAAATAGACTGGCTCAGCGATATTGTAATTGAAAATTCGCAAGCGCTTGAAATGAGCGAAATGTACAGCAATATCTTAAATGGCACGATGGATACTTTCGCAAGTATCATAAGCAATAATTTGAACGGAGTAATGAAGCGACTCACTTCTGTAACCATCGTGCTAATGGTGCCAACACTCATTGCAAGTTTCTACGGCATGAACGTTGCATTGCCATTAGAAAGTAATCCTTATGGCTTTATTATCATATTCGGCTTTACCATTTTAATGACTTTGGTAATGGCTTGGTATTTTGTAAAGAGAAATTGGTTTTAAGATAGGAAAGATCCTACTCTATTCTTTAAACTTTCTCCGGCAAGACTATTTTCTTCTTGGTGCCATTGTTGGTTCCCATATTTGCCTGAAGGATAACCTGATGCAGAAAGCGACAGTACTTGAACGGCTTTTTTAAGTTTACCAAGTAAATGAAAGCTTAAAGTTTCGCGCAAACCACCTTCACCAAGGTGTTCTTCTATAAAAATTACTTTTCCGGTGCGCTCAATGCTTTCAATTAGCGCATCGGGAATTTCTATTACCGGAAAAACACTTAAACACCAAAAGTCTAATTCTGCATACGCATTCACAATATTTTGAAGAACAGGCCCTGTGCCAATTACAGTAGCTTTCTCACCTTTCTTTAAATGCCGCCACGCTGCAAATTCCGCTACTTCAAAATCAAACTTTGCAGCTAAGTTCATACGTAAATAATTAGGCGAAGAATCTTTTACCATAAACGAAATTGCTTGTACCACATCTTCCGCAGTTAATGGCACAATCACTTTCATATTCGGCAACATTCTAAGTGCGCCAATATCTTCTAAACAGTGATGTGTTGCGCCCATAATTCCATAGCCATAGCCACCACCATTGCCTACTAATTTTACCGGAAGGTTGTGCAAACACACATCATTGCGAATTTGTTCATACGGGCGAAGCGCCACAAATGGCGCAATGCTATACACAAAAGGAATAAAACCTTCATGCGCAAGTCCGGCAGAAACTGTTATCATATTTTGTTCTGCAACACCTGCATTGATAAATTCTTCTCCAAAAACTTCCATCACTTGTTCTAATGCCATATAACCCAAATCTCCGGTTACAAACACCAAGTTGTCATGCTTCTTTTTAGCTTCTATTATTGCTAATGCAAACTCTTTTCTCATTTCAATTATTTAATTAAAGTTTGCTGATAATGCAATTCTATTTCAGCGTTTATGGAATCAAACATATTGTCTTTCATTGGTAAATAGTGGCTATCGAGTTTATCTTCAAACTGTTTCCAACTTCTGCCTTTTATAGTATTACAAATTACGGCAATTGGCTTTGTTGCTTCATTAAAACTATCCTTAACCTTTTCGAAAGAATTAAAATCGTGTCCGTCTGCTTCAAGCACTTCAAAACCAAATGCTTTTAATTTATCGGCAAGCGGCTCCATTTGCATCACATCTTCTGTTCGTCCAAACCCTTGTAATTTATTTCTATCAATAAACCAAACTATATTTTTTAGTTTTTGGTGAACAATAAACAATGCCGCTTCCCAAGTGCTGCCTTCGTTTAATTCACCATCGCTGCAAACGCAAAAAACTTTTTTGCCATTCTTCTTTAATTTTGAAGCCAAACCCAAGCCGGCTGCAATGCTCAAACCGTGCCCTAAACTTCCGGTAGCAAAAGGAATTCGCTTTATTTTTCCTGCCGGAGGATGCGCTGCCAAATAAGTGTTGTTCTTATAGTAAGTTTCAATATCCGATTGAGAAAGTGTGCCATCTTCTGCCAATAAACTATATAGCGAAGCTGCTGCATGACCTTTTGATAAAATAATTTCATCAGTTTCATTCATCCAGCCAAAACGAATGAATGTAAGTATTTCAGCGCACGAAAGTGATGAACCAATGTGTCCTGCATTTGCAGCTTGGTACATTTGCAAAAAACGCTTCTTGATATTTAGCGCATTTTGCAACAAATCGTTATGCTTTTCTTTTTGTAACATATTGCAATGATAGAAAATAGCTTATTTAGCAGCCAACAAATATAACTTACTATTCAATTTTTAGTGTCAATAAACTTTAAGAAAAACAACTTTTTATGTACACCATTCAAGAAAGACTTCAAAAGGAACTAAACGAAATTATCTCTTCAGGCTTATTTAAAAAAGAAAGAATAATTGCTTCGCCACAAGCAGCCGTAATTACTGCAAACGGGAAAGAAGTAGTAAATTTTTGCGCCAATAATTACTTAGGATTAAGTTCAAACGAGCAAGTGATAAAAGCTGCACACCAAGCCATTGATACACACGGCTACGGTATGAGCAGTGTTCGTTTTATTTGTGGCACACAAGATTTACACAAAGAATTAGAAAAGAAAATTTCAGAATTTTTAGGCACCGAAGATACCATACTTTATGCAGCAGCTTTTGATGCTAACGGAGGTGTTTTTGAACCACTTTTTAATGAAGAAGATGCCATCATTTCCGATGAACTAAATCATGCTTCGATTATTGATGGCGTAAGGCTTTGCAAAGCTCAACGCTTCCGCTACAAACACGATAACATGAGCGATTTAGAAACACAACTGCAAGCAGCACAAAACACACGTTCAAAAATTATAGTTACCGATGGCGTTTTCAGTATGGACGGCACTATTGCTCAGTTAGATAAAATTGTTGCTTTAGCAGAAAAATACAATGCCATGATAATGATTGACGAATGTCATGCTTCCGGCTTTATGGGCAAAACCGGAAGAGGTACACACGAGCATTGCGGTGTAATGGGAAAGATTGACATTATCACCGGAACTTTGGGCAAGGCATTAGGTGGAGCAAGTGGTGGTTTCACTTCAGGTAAAAAAGAAATTATTGAATTGCTAAGACAGCGTTCTCGCCCATATTTATTCTCAAATACGTTAATGCCGGCTATTGTTGGCGCTTCAATTGCGGTACTAAATATGCTTAGCGAAACTACCGCTCTGCGCGATAAACTGGAGCAAAACACTTTACTTTTTAGAAGTAAAATGCAAGCAGCAGGTTTCACCATAAAACCGGGCACGCATCCAATTGTTCCTGTTATGTTGTTTGAAGCAGAATTGGCGCAGCAATTCGCAGCAAAATTATTAGATGAAGGTATTTATGTAATCGGTTTCTTTTTCCCCGTGGTGCCAAAAGGACAAGCGCGAATTAGAGTTCAACTGAGCGCAGCACACGAAACTGAACATATCGAAAAAGCAGTTGCGGCATTTACCAAAGTTGGAAAAGAGCTTGGAGTTATTTAGGGTATAAAAAGACGTACCAATAGTTTATGGTTGAACACAAACATATTGTTGGCACACTAAGTTTTACTCATTTTTATCTTCCACATTCCTCGTAAATCGCCAAGTTTATAGCCAACAGCTTTATCATTTGGATATTTTTCTTTAATAATTTTTTGAGTGCTTTCAGCAATATCTAATTCACTTCCGTGGCATTTAATACAAGTTGGCATGGCAATAGAAATTGGTTTGTAAAAATAGATTTCTCCACTACTCGTTTTCTCAACAAAACTTGCCTTTTCAGATTTTATCTTCTGCCAAGCTAAACTATCAATCTCCGTTGCAATTGCATTGTTTGTGTTCCTGTTTCTATCGCTCAGGCGCGAGATAAAAACCTTAAATTCATTAGCTGCGCTATCCGTTAAAGTCATTGCATTTGTATTGCAAAAATCAACTGCGTAACCAGTTCCACCTTGCTGAATAGCGCTTGAAACATTTTGCAACAATAGCTTTTGTGCTGCTGCAGAAATGCTATCACCAAGCGCTACAAAATTTACCTTCTCATCATTACTTAAAGGCGTTTGCTTGCTATTGCAAGAAGCCAATGCAGCGATTATCGCTAAAAACAATATACTCTTTTTCATATTCAATTTACTTTTCGCATTGCAAAATTCGTTCAATTAGTTTTGCTACACAGCTACTTAGGTTACACAAGCATTAGCCACTACACCAAGATAGATTTATCTAATCCTTGCAAGCCTCCTGTATGAACTAAAACTACAGAAGATTTTTCTTTGAAATACTTCTTCTTTGCTAAATCAATTACTGCCAACAACATTTTAGCAGTGTAAACTTGCTCTACTAAAATTCCGGTTTCACTATAAAATGTTTGAATGAATTTGCGCAATTCATCAGTTGTTTTGGCATAGCCACCAAAATGATAACCAGTTATTACTTCAAAATTTTTATCGCTCCCAATTAATTTTTTAATTGAATTAGTGAGTTGGTCTTCGCCTTTTAAAATTGAAATACCAACAGCTTTTTGCGATGGTTTTATTTTACTTGCTAAGCCCGCTAAAGTTCCTCCTGTGCCGCATGCTGTAACAATGTAATCAAAATCTGCTTCAATTAAATTTAGCACCTCTCCTACTCCTTTCACTGCTAAATTATTAGTGCCACCTTCGGGAACAAAACAATATTGAGGAAACAATTTTTGCCATTCAGCAAGTTGTGCTTCTTCATTTTTTTTTCGATAATCTTCACGGCTTACAAAATGCAACTGCATATTTTTTTCCTGAGCAAAAAGTAGCGTATGCGACAACTGCTGCGGATTTGCACCCGCAACAATTCCAATACTTTTTATATTTAATAAATTTGCGGCTGCCGCTGCCGAATAAATATGATTTGAAAATTGTCCGCCAAAAGTTGCAATTCCTTCATAATTATTTTCGATAGCATATTGCAAATTATACTTTAGCTTAAACCATTTGTTGCCATTCACCCTTGGGTGAATTTCATCTAAGCGCAATAGCGAAACTTCAATGTTATTTTCCGCAAATGAAGTATTAAAAATCGGCTGCAATCGGGGTTTCACAAAGGTTTCAAACAGCGTCATTTTATGGTGGTAATGCCTTTATTAAATTCAGTTGAAAGCAATTCTTTTAAGTAGTTAAAATCGTCTTTATTTCCAATAAAATCAAACTGTTTCGTATCCAATAAAACAACTTTTAATTCGGGCATTTGCCTAAAATAATCTAAGTATGCTTTTTGAATATTCTCTAAATATTCGCCCTTTATATTTTGCTCATAACTTCTGCCGCGCTTTTTTATATTTCTAAGTAAGTCATCAACCGAAGCATATAAATAGAAAACCACATCAGGCTTCGGCAGTGTAGGCAACATAATATTGAACAACATTCTGTAAAGTTTTAGTTCATCATCTTTTAAATTGTTGCCGGCAAAAACTAAACTCTTATGAAAAATAAAATCGCTCACTGTAATTGAATTAAAAAGCGAATTATTTTGCTGAACCAAAAATTCCTTTAATTGCCGATAGCGCTCAGCGGTAAAGTACAGCTCCACCGAAAAACCATAACGCTCAGGCTCTTCATAAAATTTCGCTAAAAAAGGATTATCGGCAAACTGCTCCAACAGCAAATTGGCATTATATTCTTTTGCCAATTTTTGCACCAATGAAGTTTTGCCCGCACCAATACTTCCTTCAATAGAAATGTAGTTGTAAAGCAAATTCATCAATAAAATTTTATGAGTGTGCTTCCCCATCCGTAGCTTGGCAAGTAATCGTTTTCAAAGCTCTTCACTAATGGATGCTTGCGAAGCATTTTATGTATTTCTTCTTTCAATGTTCCCTTCCCGAAACCATGCACTACTCTCAGTTCCATTTTTCTGGCAGCAACAGCAGCATCAATGCTTCTTTCAACTTGTTCCAACTGTAACATCAGTGCTCCGGTAGCATCAATTTTATATCCTTTCACATCGCTTTGGCTTAAATGCAAATCAACCACATCAGCAGTATTGTGAAATGTTTTATTACTGGCAGCCGGATTAGCAGCACCCATCATAAACATTTTTAAAACATTGGTATTGATTGAACCTTGTGAAGGTGTTTTTTTCTTCTTCTTAGACATGATTTTCTCCGTAACGGTCGAAAATAAAAAAAGGCTGCGAAACATTTAAGGTTCACAGCCAAACAAAACGGACAGAACGAAAATCTTTATCGGCAATAAGTACTGTTTTGATAGCGCAATGCACTAAAAATAATAATTCTAATTACTGCCATTAACCAAGCAGCTAACCCGAAAACAAAACTTAAAAACAATACTTTCACCATAATCTAAAAAAATGCTGTTGGAGCAGGACTCGAACCTACAAGAGGCGGTTAGCCAAAGCAAGCATTGAAGTTTTCCTCAACGCTTGCCGGGTTTATTCCGTTTTCCTCACCCACGAGACCGGTGGGTATGTTTGCCAAATTCCATCACCCAACAATTTTAAGAACACGATGCAAATATAATAGCTTATACCATTCATTGTATAAAATGTTACGAATTGAATAAAAAATTACATTATATTCAATATTTATTTATTTTTGAAACATAAAACATAATTTAGAATGGAAAAACAGCTTCTTGATTACGAAATTGATAATACAGATATTCAGTTATTGAATATTTTACAAACAAATGCTTTCACACCATTCACCGAAATAGCAAAAGAATTATACGTTTCTCCTGGCACAGTGCACGTGCGCATGAAAAAACTTACCGATGCCGGTATCGCAAAAGCCCCGCAAATACAAATAGATTTGCCTAAAATGGGTTACGATATCACTGCGTTTATTGGTGTTTACCTCAACAAAAGCGATATTTACGAAAGCGTTGTAAAAGCATTGAAAAAAATTCCGGAAATAGTAAGTTGCCACTACACAACAGGAAACTATAGTTTGTTTTTAAAAATTCACTGCCGCGACACGCAACATTTAAGAACCGTTTTACACGAAAAAATCCAAAAAATTGAAGGAATAAACAGAACCGAAACTTTAATTTCTTTAGAAGAAAGTTTTGTTCGTAACTTAGAACTTCCGTTAAAGAAAACACAACACAAAAAGTAATTGTTCAATTAAATCCCAACACAAAATGAGAGCCATAATTTTAAAAGATAAACTGCAAGCACTTGAAGAAGTAGAGTTTGAAAAACCAAAGCCTACTGCCGATGAAGTTTTAGTAAAACTATATGCCGCAGCCTTTAACCACCGCGATCTTTGGATACAGAAAGGGCAATATGCGGGGCTAAAATTTCCAATTATTTTAGGCAGCGATGGCTGCGGAAATATTGAAGCCGTTGGCAGCAATATTCCCAATCATTTAATCGGGAAAGATGTAATTATCAATCCTTCTATTGCTTGGGGAAATAATGAAAAAGCACAATCAAAAACATACAAAATTTTAGGCTTACCGGATAACGGAACTTTTGCAGAATACGTTACCGTTCCTGCCACAAATATTCACGAAAAACCTGCACATCTTTCTTATGAAGAAGCCGCTGCACTTCCGCTGGGAGGACTCACTGCTTTTCGCGCGCTTTTTAGCAGAGCAAAGTGCCAAGCAGAAGATAAGGTACTTGTTACCGGAGCTGGCGGTGGTGTTGCGCTTTTTGCCATTCAGTTTGCACTTGCAGCAGGCGCACAAGTTTATGTAACTTCCGGCAGTCAAGAAAAAATTTCTAAAGCAATAGAACTTGGTGTAAAAGGTGGAGAAAACTACAAAAACGAAGATTGGTATAAAAACTTAAAAATAGCAGCAACAGGTTTTGATGTGATTGTGGATAGCGCAGCAGGTGAAGGTTTCGAGAAGTTGGTTGATTTGGCAAATCCGGGAGCAACTATTGTTTTTTATGGCGGCACCACAGGAAATATCAACAACTTAAATCCTCAAAAAATCTTTTGGAAACAACTAAATATTTTAGGTTCTACAATGGGCAGCAACAGCGATTTCAACAGTATGTTACAGTTCGTTTCAAAACACAAAATAAAGCCTGTAATTGATAAAGTTTTTTCATTAGAAAGAGCGCAGCAAGGCTTAGAGCGAATGGCGCAAAAAGAGCAATTCGGAAAAATCGTTTTAAAGATTGCCTAAGAAACTTTTTTAGCTATTTGACAAATCAATTTCTGTGTTGTCGCCAATATTCAAACTCTGTGTAAAGCCTTTTATAGAAGCATCAGAGCCAATGAGAGAACTGCGCAGCGTTACGTTTTCAAGCTTAGTATAATTACCTACAATAGAATTTTGAATTATTGAAGATTGAACAACTGTTTGCTCGCCAATAGTAACATTGGGTCCAATAATGGAAGAAGAAATTGTTGCACCTTCGCCAATGCTCACTGGAGGAATAATAATAGAGTTTTCGCAACTGCCTTTGTGTACCGCTAAATCACCAAATTTGCGCAACAAAATGGCGTTTGTTTCAAGCAAAATTTCTTTTTTACCCAAATCGAACCATTGCGTAACTTTATAGCTATTAAATTTCACTCCTTCTTCTATCATTCGCTGTAGCGCATCAGTTAAGTGAAATTCATTTCCGGAGCGCTTTCTTCCAGCAATATTTTGCTCTAAGGATTCAAATAAATGTTGGGTTTCAAAAATAAAATACAAACCTACTAAAGCCATATTCGACTTCGGTATAGTTGGTTTTTCTATCACGCTGCGAATGGTTTCATCAGCATTTAATTCCGCTACGCCAAACAAGCGCGGGTCTTCTACTTTCTTAATACACAAAGTAGAAACTTCACCATGAAAAAGTTCGCTCACATCAGCATCTGTAATCGTATCGCCCAATTGAATCACCAAAGGTTCGTTTAAGTTGATGGCACTTTTAGCACAATAAATTGCATGCCCCATTCCTTCGGGCGTTTCTTGCATCACAAAATGCGCTTCTATTTCAGGAAAATTCTGCTCAACAAATTCCCTTATTTTATCGCCTAAATAGCCAATTACAAACACAAAACGTGTAACGCCATTTTCTTTTAAATTCTCTATAATAAAAGAAAGAATAGGCTTGCCTGCAACAGAAATAAGCACTTTGGGTTGCGTATAAGTAAGTGGTCTAAGATGTGTTCCAGCACCCGCTACGGGAATTATTGCTTGCATATTGCGAATATAGCAGGAAGTAAATTGTATAGCTTACAAAAAATTAAAATCCTATACTTAATTGTACTTTTAAGTTGTAACAACATTAAAGCTCACTTTAATTTTCTAAAAAAAATACAAGTTTACCCCTTGCGCTTTGTTTAATGTGGTGTTATATTTACAAGAAATGAGGCTTCCCCTGCTTTAAACATAAGTCTGAAAGTGTTTAAAACAATAAGAGAACCTCAGGTCTGAAACTAAACTGAACAAGATGAAAACATTATTAACCTTATGTGCTGCTTTGAGCTGCATTACAACCTACTCGCAAATTGCGGTTACAGGTTCTAATGATGCCACAGCATTAGCCCAATCTTTAGCCGGAAATGGCGTTAGTATTTCTAATGCAACCATTACTGCTGCCAATAATTCATCAGGCTCTTTCTTTGCCAATAACAATACCGATTTAGGTATTCAAAATGGCGTTGTGCTTAGCACAGGTAGAATTTCAGACATTTCAAAAGGAGCAGATGCAGGACTTTCAAAAACAGGAGCAACTTATAATAATAAAGCAGCAGGCGATGCACAACTTCAAGCAATTGTTGGGGTTCCAACTTACAATGCTTCTGCACTTACTTTCGATGTGGTGCCAACTGGCGACCAAATCACATTCCGCTACGTATTTATGTCTGAGGAATATCCAGATTATGTTTGTGCAAACTATAATGATATTTTTGCATTTTTTGTGAATGGACCGCGCCCTTCACAGTTAGGTGGAGGAAACTATGTAAATAAAAATGTTGCCATTGTTCCAGACACAAATTTACAGGTTGGGATAAACACAATCAATTCAGGCGTTTCCGGTCCATATTCTACATTAGCAGGATGCCAAGGAACTAATACTGCATATTACAGAAGCAATGCAGGAAATGCTTATATTGTGTATAATGGAAGTACTGTTGTTTTAACTGCAACTATTGATGTAATTCCATGCGCTACTTACAATTTTAAATTGGCGATTGCCGATGTAAACGATGAATTTTACGATTCAGGTGTGTTTATTGAAGCGGGTTCTTTTATTTCTAATCGCGCAACATTAAGCACTGTTTATTCGCACGCTGGCTACACAACAGCTTTTGAAGGCTGCTCAAATGCTTCAGTAAAATTAAACTTTACAGAACCTTTTTCAGGGCATAATGTCATTAAATATCAAATTTCAGGCAGCGCAACAAATGGTATAGATTACCAACATATTGCAGATAGCATTATTGTACCAATTGGCGCAATGTCTGCTACAATCAATATTATTCCAATTGCAGATAATTTAAACGAAGGAACTGAAACCGTTACCATTTCTTTAATTGATGCTTGCACACAACAATCTTATGCGCAAACAACGGTATCAATCAACGATACACAGAATGTAAGCATTTCTGCAAACAAACTTCAACTATGTGCGAATGAAAGTACCACATTGAATGCTTCAGGAACAATGAGTTACAGTTGGTCTCCTGCAACAGGATTAAGCAGCACCAACACAGCACAAACTGTTGCCAATCCTGCTTCGAGCCAAACTTATATTGTAACCGGCACAACAGGAAATTGTATTTCAACAGCAAATGTTTTAGTTGAAAAAAGCAATATTTCTGTTAGTGGAAATGCGGTTTCCGCTTCTTGTGGAAACACTAATGGTTCAACAATAGATTTAACCATTACCAATGGCAAACCAAACTATACTTTCGCTTGGAATGACGGCATAACTTCACAAAATAGAAATAACCTTGCAACCGGAAATTACAGCGTTACCGTAACCGATGCTTTGGGTTGTTCAGCAGCTTCAAATTTCACCATAAATTCTACCGGAGGAAGTGCTATAAATATTTCATCACAAATTACAGATGCTACTTGCGGAAAAAGCAATGGTGCTATTGCATTGAATACCAGTGGTGGAAGTGGAAATCTTTCATACGCATGGAGCAATGGTGCGCAAATTCAAAATTTACAAAATGTAGTTTCCGGAAATTATAGCGTAACTGTAACTGATGGGAACGGCTGCTCTAAAACTTCAGCTTTTGTAATTGGTGATTCTCAAAACATGCAAGTGAATATTACTAAAACAGATGTAAGTTGCTTTGGCGGAAACAATGGAACTGCAATAGCTACGGCAAGTGGTAATGGAAACTACACTTACACTTGGTCTAACGCACAAAATGGAACTTCAATAGGTAATTTAACTGCCGGAAATTATACTGTAACTGTGCAAGATGCTAACCAATGTTCAGCAACTGCAAGTATTACAATTGCACAGCCAACAAGCGCTATTGCGGCATCATTTACCAAAACAGATCTAAGCTGTGGAAGTACAAATTCAGGCAGTGCAAATATTACTGTATTCGGTGGAACACCAAACTATAATTACACTTGGAATGTGCCAACAGTTTCAGGAAATAGCGCAAGCAATTTAGAAGCCGGCAATTATGAAATCACCATTACAGATGCAAAAAACTGTAATGCTTTTGTAACTTTCATTATTAACGATGCTGAGGGTTTAGCTTTAGACAGCACTTCAACAGCAGTTTCATGTTTTGGAGGAAACGATGGCACAGCAACTATTGCGGCTATTGGTGGTAATGGTAGCTACACCTACGTTTGGAACAACCAAAGCACAGTTTCAACCATAAACAATGTAACTGCCGGAAGGTATTTTGTAACTGTAACTGATGCTAATGGCTGCACAGGAGCAGCAAGTGTTTCTGTGAGCCAAGCTCAAGAATTATCTGTAACTGGAGTGAATACAAATGCAGGATGCAGCGCATTAGGTTCTATAGATATTACAGTAAATGGTGGAAATGGTGGATACCAAGCTTTGTGGAATGATAATGCTACACAACAAGATAGAACAAATTTACAAGCAGGAAATTATTCAGTAAAAATTACGGATTCTAAAGGCTGTACTGCTGCTTATAGCACAACTATAAGCCAAAATCTTTCTTTACAATTAGCTGTACAATCTACTGTGCCTTCTTGTTTTGGAGTGAATGATGCTACTGCTTCTGTAGCTGTTACCGGTGGAGATGGTAACTATTCTTTTATTTGGTCAAATAACGTTTCTGTGTCTTCTTCTGCTTCTAATTTATCAGCAGGTTTATATACTATTACGGTAACCGATGGAAAAGGTTGCAGTTCTGTTGAAAATTTTTCAATTGCTCAACCTGCTTCATTTTTAGTAACTGCAACTCCAACTCCAAACACTTGTTTTGGCATTGCTGACGGAGCTGCGTTGATTGTTGCCAACGGTGGTGTTGCTCCTTTTCAGTATTCAGTTGAGTTAGTAAATAGTTCATCTCCTATCAATCGTGTTACAGGTGAGTTTACGGAACTTTCAGCAGGAAGTTACATAGTAAATGTTAAAGATGCTAATGGTTGTTCTGCTCAATCAAACTTCCAAATTAAAGCTGCAAGAGAAGATGAATTATCTTTTGAAACTAAAGCTACATCTTGCTTCACAGCTTCTACACACGATGGCAGTTTCCAAGCAATTGTACTTTCAAACGAAAATGCGCCTTACCAGTTTTCAATTAACAATGAAACTTTTTCTAACCATACTTCTTTTGAAGGCATGGCTGCCGGAACTTACTTCGTAAGCAGTAAAAACAAAAATGGTTGCGTAGTTAACCACCAAATTACTGTTGAAGCTGCTAAAGAGTTTTCAGTAGAATTACCAACTGATACTATTCGTGCTGAAATGGGACAATCAACAGAACTTTCAGTTACTACCGACTTAAACAATGCGGTAATTGAATGGAACGCAGCAATTCAACCAAGTTATTTAGATTTTGCAAATGGTAACGAAACTCCGGTTAGCACTACTCCTTTTACAAATGAATACGAAGTAAAAGTTTACGATGCGAACAATAAAAGTTGCTTTAAAACTGCAAACATTGTAATTGCTGTTGCAAACGAAATGGTAATGCCAAATGCTTTCACACCAAATGGCGACAATGTAAATGATAGAATTTATCCAATATTCAACAATGCAAATGTTCGTGTTACAGATTTTAGAATTTACAATAGCTGGGGACAAATGGTAAGCAACGATGTTGAGCAAGGTTGGGACGGTAACTTTAATGGTTCAGAACAACCAAACGGAACTTTCACTTACTTTATTTCTTACGAAAGAACAAACACACAAACCGGAAAATCTGAAACAATTAGAAAAGACGGCACTTTAACTTTAGTGCGTTAAAAATTTCCCTCCTTTTCTTTTGCTTATGGTGAGCAAAAGTTTCTATGGATAAAAAAGCGGGCTGCATTACACAGTCCGCTTTTGTTTTACAAATAGTTTTTGCTTGTAACTTATCAAAGAAATATTTAAAGAACATTATCAATGCCCAATCGGAAACACATTCGATGACTCGCGCAGTGCTGCTTCAAACGCATTTAAGTTGAATTTTTCTCCGAATTTTTCAGCATGAAAATAATTGATTAAATTTTCGGTCGGCATGTTTCCAATTAGTTCATCTTTTGCCATTGGACAGCCACCATAACCTTTAATTGCAGTATCAAACCTTCTGCAGCCGTTGTTATATGCAGCGTCAATTTTCACTCGCCAATTATGCGGAGCAGTATGTAGATGCGCGCCAAATTCTAAATCATGGCGCGAAGGAATAAGCATTGAAAAAAGATATGAAATATTTTCCGGTGTTCCTATGCCGATAGTATCACTTAGCATAAACGTTTTAATACCAAATGCAGAGAGTTTTTCAACCCATTGTGCTACAATTTCAGGGCTGTAGGGATCATTGTATGGATTTCCAAAACCCATAGAAATATAGATAATTACTTCTTTCTTAGATTTATCAGCCAAAGTTTTTATCGTTTCCACGCGTTCTAAAGCTGTATTGATATTGGCATGTGTATTTCTAATTTGAAAAGTTTCGCTCACAGAAAATGGAAAGCCGAGATATTTTATTTCATCAAAAGCACAGGCATCGTTTGCGCCTCGTTCATTGGCAACTATCGCAATGAGCGAAGCAGAGTTTTCATCTAATTCCAATCCTTTTAAAACCTTTGCTGTATCAGCCATTTGCGGAATCACATCGTGCGAAACAAAACTTCCAAAGTCTATAGCATAATATCCAACTTTCAATAATTTATTGATGTACGCAATTTTATTTTCTGTAGGAATAAATTGCTTTATGCCCTGCATCGCATCTCTGGGGCATTCGGTAAGTTTAATATTCGTTTGTTCCATTTTTACGCCTGCAAAATGAACAACATTTTTTAGCTAACAAAGTACCTTTTTTTTATTTCTTTCGTACACGCTAAAAAACTCATGAATAAACTATCAATAAAATTAAAGTGGCAGGTGCTTCGCACGCGTTTGTATTTAGAAAAAATTTATTGGAAAAATTTTAGAACTGCTGCGGTACTTTTAATACTTCTAGTTGGTTCTTTGCTTGCTTGTTACAATTTGTGGGGAGCAGAAAATATTTGGTATGCTTTAGCCGCTGCCAATGGAAACGCTTTGCATTTTTGCGAACTAAATAGAATTGATGCGTTAATAAAACAACCTTCAAACACATGGAGCAATTTGGCGTATATTCCCGTTGGATTAGCTATTGTATCGCTTGGTTTTGCAGATTTAAGGCAAGGTATGGAACGCAGAAAATGCGAGAATTTTTTAGTTCGCTATCCTATTTTTTCTATCATATTTGGATTTAGCACTTTGTATGTTGGCTTAGGCAGTTTTTTGTATCATGCTTCACTTACTTCCTATTTTCAAAAGCACGACCAAATGGGAATGTATGCTTTGGTTTTAACCATATTAGCATTTAGTGTTTATCGTATTTTCCCAACCATAAAACTTTTTGGAAAGTGGAGAAGCTTCCATTCAATTGGTTTGGTTTTAGCCGGAATTTTCTTTGTATATATTTTTGCAGAATGGAGTAAAATAAATATCAATACGCTATTTCCAATTTTGATTATTTCTGTTTTTGCTTTGCACATTTACTACGAAATATTCATTAAAAAATCAGTGGCGTTTTCAAAATATATGCTTGGCGGTTTTGCTTGTTTGGCAATGGGCTATATTATTTGGATGCTCGACCGTTCGCATGTTGTTTGTTCACCTGAAAGTTGGTTTCAAGGTCATGCAGTTTGGCATATTCTAACCGCAGCAAGTGCTTTATTAGTTTATATGTATTACAGAACCGATACTGCTCCTGTACCTGAAAAGCTAAACAATAAAGTGTGATAACGCTTATTGAAGTTCCTCAACATTTTTCACCTTTTTTTTACGCGGCTTTAGAAGAATGGCTTGTAAGAAATTGCGATTGTTTCAATACTGATTATTTATTGCTTTATGTAAATAAAGATTGTGCCGTAGTTGGTAAAAACCAATGTATTTACAAAGAACTAAACTTCAATTATTGGTTTAATGAATCAGCAAAAGTAGTGCGAAGAGTGAGTGGTGGTGGCACTGTTTTTCACGATAGTGGAAATCTGAACTTTGCCTTTATTTCTAAGTTTGAGGAATGGAAAGTGAATAACTATAAACACTTTAACGAGCCCATTCGGCAACACTTAAACTTGCTGCAAATACCTGCTCAATTTAATGCCCGGAACGATATGGTTGCCAATGGCAAAAAAATATCCGGCAATGCACAATTTACCGATAGGAAAAATATTATTAGCCACGGAACACTTTTAGTAAATTCTGATTTAGCCAAAATGAGTGCGGCATTAAAACATAATTCTTATCAAGTAGAAACTAAAGCCGTAAGCTCTGTGAGAAGTGAAGTGGCAAATATTTCTTCATTCAATAATGCGCTAACTAATGTTGAAGATATTAGAAATGAGTTAGCAGAAAAGCTTTGCATAAGTTCTTACAGTTTAAACCATACAGAAATTGAAGAGATAACACAACTTCAAAAAGAGAAATATGAGACTTTGGAATGGCGTTTCGGGCGCTCTCCGGATTGCGAAATACAAACACACACTTTCTCAATTTCAATCGCTGCCGGTATTGTTTCACAAGTTAAATATGAATCTCCGGAATTTACATTTTTAGAGAAAATAGTTGGCATTCCTTTTTTTAAAGATGAGCTTTTAAAAAACATTTCAAGTTCTGAACTTGAAAAAATGTTAGAACATTTACGATAACTATTGCTGCTATTAGTAAGTTATTGTGCTTTAACGTCCACTTCTTATACTGAAAAAAATTATTTGACATTATTACGAAATAATACTTTTGACTCAAAATTAGCCAAACACATATTGCATAAAAAAAGTATTTAAAATTATTGGAGCAATCTTCTTCCTTATTTTACTTGGCGTTTTCAGTTTTGCAGGCTACATCAACTTTTCAGATTTACCAAAGTATGAAACAGAAAAAATCAATTTCCCAAAAGTAGAAGTTACTCCGGATTTAGTTGCCAATGGAGCAAAAATTGCTTCGGTGCAATGCAACCATTGCCACATGGGAGAATACGGCAAATTAAGTGGAAAAATTAATGTAAGAAATTCCAAAAGATTTTGGAACAATATATTCCAAAAATATCACTCATGACAATGAAAAAGGAATAGGAAAATGGAGCGATGCCGACATTGCACACTTACTAAGAACCGGTTGCAAACCTGAAGGCTCTTACTTGCCAATTTATATGCCAAAGTTTCCCCACTTGAGCGATTACGATTTAAAATCGGTAATTGCTTATTTGCGCAGCGATATGCCTCTTGTACAAGCTTCTAGCAATGAAGCACCCGAATCTAATCCCTCATTTTTAGTGAAATTTTTGTGCCGCGTAGCATTTAAAAAATTGGACTATCCAAAGCAAGAAATCAGCATGCCAGACACTAATAATTTAGTAGCTTATGGAAGATACCTCACTGTTGGGCGCTACGACTGCTGGACTTTCCATAGCTCTGATTTCAAAACTTTAGATTTTGTTTCACCGGAAAAAACTCCTGGATATTGTAGCGGTGGAAATACACTAATAACGCCAAGTGGAAGTTCAATCTTCTCAGCCAATATTACACCCGATGAAAAAACAGGCATTGGCACTTGGATCGAAGAAGATTTTAAAAATGTGATGCACTCACTCATTAGAAAAGATGGCAAAGCTCTACGAGCGCCAATGTTAGCTTACAATGGATTAACAGACAATGAAATAAAAGCTATTTGGCAGTATTTGCTCACTGTGCCTAAAGTTAGCAATGAAGTAAATAGACAATGGGATAGTAAATTGTAAAACTATTTTGCCCAAACATTGTATTTGAGAATACACCATATTGCGCGAAAGCCATCGCGCCAACCAATTTTTTTACCTTCTTCGTAAGTTCTGCCATAGTAAGAAATTCCTACTTCGTAAACACGCACTTTTGGGTAGCGGCTCATTTTTGCAGTTACCTCCGGCTCAAACCCAAAACGTTGCTCTTTTAAGTCGAGCGATTTTATTACTTCACTTCTAAAAAGTTTGTAGCAAGTTTCCATATCTGTAAGGTTTAAATTGGTAAACATGTTACTAATGAATGTAAGAAATTTATTGCCGATAGTGTGCCAAAAAAACAAAATGCGATGTGGCTTTCCACCAATAAAACGGGAGCCGTAAACTACATCGGCAAAACCATCTAAAACAGGTTTCAATAAAACATTATATTCATTTGGATCATATTCTAAATCTGCATCTTGAATCACAATAAAATCACCTTTGGCTTCTGCAATTCCGGTGTGTAATGCTGCACCTTTGCCTTTATTGGTTTCGTGTTTTCTATATTGAATACTTAATTCAGGATTTTCTTTAGTGTAGTTTAATATTGCATTTTCAGTTTTATCAGTCGAGCAATCGTTCACAATAATTATTTCTTTGTTTATTCCGTTTAATAGCTCAACATTTTTTATTTTATTCAAAATAAATGCGATGGTGTTTGCTTCGTTAAAAGCCGGAATTACAATAGAAAGCATCATAAGAACTTATCTAAACCTGCAACTTTTAAATCTACCGTTATTTGTTTTATTTCTTGCTCTTGCGAACGCTCGCAAATAAGCAAAACATCTCCTGAGTCAATTACACACAAATTTTCAATACCTTGTAATACTACAAGTTTATCGTTTGAAGCAACAATCATATTATTTCGAGCATCGTAAATTTTTACGTTTTTACCTTTTACCGCATTGCCCAAATAATCTTTTTCATAAACTTCAAAAAGTGAGTCCCAAGTTCCAATATCGCTCCATTCAAAATCGGCAGGAATGGTATAAACGTTATTTGCTTTTTCCATTAAACCATAGTCAATTGAAATATTAGTAACAACGGAATAAGCTTTTTCAATAAACTTTTTTTCTGCTGAAGTATTGTAAACTTCACTTGCGTCTTCAAAGGCATCAATCACTTCAGGTAAGTATTTATGGAATGCTTTTAAAACAGTTTTTGCTTTCCACACAAACATGCCGGAGTTCCATAAAAAATCACCACTATCTAAAAATGTTTGCGCAATCTCCAACGAAGGCTTTTCGGTAAAAGTTTTCACCTTATGAAATCCTTCATCTTCCACTGCTTCCAAATATTGAATATAGCCATATCCTGTTGCAGGTTTTGTTGGTTTCACACCAATAGTTACCAGCACTTCTTGCTTAGCTGTAAATGCTAAACATTTGCGAATAATTCTTAGAAATTTATCGTTTTGCAGAATCAATTGATCCGATGGCACAATTACAATATTGGCATCTTTATCTTGCGACACAATTTTATCGCAAGCATAAGCAATGCAAGGCGCTGTATTTCTGCGCACCGGTTCTTTAATAATATTTTCTTTGGGTAAATCCGGCAATTGCTCCATCACTTTCTTCTCATACATTTTTGAAGTAACGATGTAGAAATTTTCAACGGGACACAAAGGCAACAATCGCTCAACTGTGAGTTGCAAAAGTGTTTTACCAACATTTAAAATATCTAAAAATTGTTTTGGTTGCGCTATTCTGCTTTTTGGCCAAAAGCGGCTTCCTATTCCGCCTGCCATAATCACAACGTAAGTGTGGCTCATTTTATACTTATTATCTTATTATTCGTTTTTTGTGAGCGCGAAAGTAAAGTTCTTTGTTTGGTATTAAAATTTTAATTTCGACACCCTTTTAAAAAAGGCATAATTAAAAATAATTGCACTTTAAAAGATTTGATATATCTTACACAAAAATAAATAAACAGCTATGCGAGTTGATGAGCAAACGCTAACGGAAGCTTTACAAGAAAATTTTGGCTTCAATCAATTTAAGGGTACACAAGAGCAAATTATCCGCTCTGTTTTAGACGGAAGAGACACTTTGGTACTTATGCCAACCGGAGGAGGAAAATCGCTTTGCTATCAACTTCCCGCAGTAATTCAGGAAGGTGTTGCAATTATTATTTCCCCGCTTATCGCACTAATGAAAAATCAGGTGGACTTGGTTCGGAACTATTCTGCCAAAGATGATATTGCACACTTTTTAAATTCTTCGCTAAACAAAACCCAACGCACTCAGGTGATTAAAGATGTACACGATGGCAAAACCAAATTGCTATACGTGGCTCCGGAAACACTAAACAAAGATGAAACCGTTGAAATATTTTCGGAAGTGAAAGTAAGTTTTATTGCAGTGGACGAAGCGCATTGTATTTCGGAGTGGGGACACGATTTTAGACCTGAATACCGCAGAATTCGCGAGGTAATAACAAGATTGGGCGCTAATATTCCAGTAATGGCGCTTACTGCAACTGCCACACCAAAAGTTCAAAGCGATATAATTAAAACGCTTGAATTGCGCGAGCCAAACATTTTTATGTCGAGCTTTAACCGTCCCAATCTTTACTATGAAATTCGCACTAAAAAGAACCCAACGCTTGCCGTAAAAAACATGGTGCAGTTTATTAAGCAGCGCCCTGGCAAAAGTGGAATTGTGTATGTAATCAATAGAAAAACTGCCGATGATTTAGCAAGTGTTTTGCGTGTAAACGGTATAAAAGCAGATGCTTATCATGCCGGATTAGACACTAAAAAGCGTGCAGGAATTCAAGATGCTTTCTTAATGGAAGAAATTGACGTAATCGTTGCTACCATTGCATTTGGAATGGGAATTGACAAGCCGGATATTCGATATATCATTCACTACGATATTCCAAAATCATTAGAAAACTATTACCAAGAAACCGGGCGTGCCGGGCGTGATGGTTTAGATGGAGAATGTATCACTTACTTTAGCTATAAAGATATTTCTAAACTCGAAAAGCTATTGCGCGACAAAACTGTTGCTGAGCGCGAAAGAGGTTTGCAATTAGTAAACGAAACTGTTGCCTATATTGAAGATTCTGGCTGCCGCAGAAAATTTTTACTGCATTACTTCGGTGAAGAATTTGCCGAAAGCGGTTGCAATTGCATGTGCGATAACTGTCGCCATCCAAAAGAAAAAATTGAAGTACAGAAACACGTTCAGCAAGCTATAAAAGTAATTCAAGCGGTAAAAGAAAACCACGATTTGCCTTATGTTGTAAAACTAATTACAGGCAAAAAAGTAAAAGAAGTTACCGATTTTAAGTACGATAAGCAAGAATGGTTTGGCATTGGTGCAGATTACGATGAAGCATATTGGAATGCTGTAATTCGCAACGCCATGATGCGCGGTTTAATTGATAAAGATATTGAACAATACGGCTTACTAAGGCTGAACAAAAAGAGTGCTGAGTATTTGAAAAAACCTTTCAGCATTAAAGTGAGTAAAAACCATAACTACGATGATGATGCAGCAGATGTGGTAACGGAAGTTTCGGGCAAGCAAACTGCGGCATTAGACGAAACTATGTTTAAAATGCTGAAAGATTTGCAAGTAAAAACCGGAAAACAATACAACCTTCCGCCTTATGTAATTTTTCAAGAGTTTTCGCTCGAAGAAATGGCAACGCGCTATCCAATCACGTTAGATGAATTAGCAACTGTGAACGGTGTGAGCAAAGGCAAAGCCGAAAAATATGGCAAGCCTTTCATTACACTAATTAAAAAGTATGTTGAAGAAAATGAAATTGATCGTCCATCAGATTTCACGGTGAAAGGTGTGGCAAGCAAAGGCGCAGAAAAAATTAAGATAATTCAAATGATTGATAAGCGTCTTGGCATTGAAGATATTGCCCGTAACATGACCATGAGTAAAAGTGATTTAATTTTGGAGTTGGAAAGCATTGTAAACAGTGGAACTAAATTAAATTTAGATTACTATTTATACGATGTTATGGACGAAGAATTGGTAAATGATATTTTCGATTATTTCCGTACAGCCCCAACCGATTCATTAGACGCAGCATTCAATGAATTTGAAGCGGATGATGTTGATATAGAAAACATTCATTTGATACGCATGAAGTTTATGAGTGAACTGGCAAACTAAAAACAAACTAAAAAAATGAATGAGTATTTAAGTCCAACACATTTTATAGATTCTAACAATGCCTCTGTAATTGATTTTGCCAATAGCAGAACTTCTGCTACCAAAACTCCAACCGAAAAAGCAATAGACTTATACTATGCCGTTCGCGATGAAATTTTGTATTCACCGTATCATATTGTATTGAATCCGGCTCAAATATCTGCAAGCAAAACTTTACAGCGCAAAGAAGGTTATTGTATTGAAAAATCTTTGCTTTTAGCTGCTGCCGGAAGAGTTCATGGTATTCCTTCTCGTTTAGGATTTTCTATTGTTCAAAACCATATTTCAACCGAAAAATTTCGAAAAATGTTGCGGACTGATAAGTTTGTGTTTCATGGCTACAATGAGTTTCTGCTCAATGATAAATGGGTAAAATGTACTCCGGCTTTCAATAAAACACTCTGCGAAAAATTTAATGTTCCGGCTTTAGATTTTGATGGAGTTCACGATTCTGTATTTCAGCAATTTACACCAGAGGGCAATCAATATATGGAATACCTCCACGATTATGGCCAATTTGCAGATTTCCCTTACGAGCTTTTTGTGTCTGAACTAAAAATCCACTATCCGCATCTTTTTAAACAAGGTGAAGCAATTTCTATTACTCCGTAATGCCTACACTACACTTGCAAATAAAAGCAGGCAGTAAAAAGAATGAATTTTCAACTTCTGTAAATGGAGCAATTTTAGTGAAGGTAAAGGCTCCTGCAACAGAAGGCAAAGCAAATAAAGAGCTCATTGCTTTTTTGAGTGAAACATTCAAAATTCCAAAGTCTAAAATTGAAATAACAAAAGGCGAAAAAAGCCCTTTTAAAACAGTTGAAATTGATATAGAAGAAAAGACCTTTCTATCAATTATAGCCGCAAAGTAATGTTCTGAAATTAGAATCTCTGCTACTTTATAGGCTTCATAATTCTACCCATAAATAAAATTGCTCCGGTAGTTTTTTCACTTATTACAAACATAAAAGGGCGATTGAATGAAACTGTTGGAGGCAGACTTGTAAAAACTACTTCAACAGATGTAGCAGCAGCAGCTTCTGTTCCTTCTTCATCTACTTTTATGTAAGTTTTCTGCTTCACTTTGCTCACCATAAGCTTTTCTGCATCGCTTATTCCCGTAAAATTTGCATCATTAGAAAAAGCCACACCCATTCCCATTGCTGTGAGTGCTTTGTTCATTGTTATTTCATAATCAAGCTCAAATTTCGGCATATAAAGTCCGTAGTTCTTAACCTTTTGCGCATTGTTTATCCAATTGTGCCATTCTGCGGTGGTGAAATTGTTTTCTAACTGTGCTAAGTCATTGTTGGTTTTAGGCAGTATTGCATAGAAATTGTAATTACCTTTTCCATAAGGAAGCCCAACCATTTCAATATTACTATCGGTAAAATAATCCATTTCAATTTTATTAGAAAACATCATTGGCACTTGAATAGAATTACCATTTGTAAGTTGAAACGGCATGTTTTGTGTTTCGCTTTTATCGAAAGTAGTTTTCCAAGGTGCATTAAAGTAGGTAGCGTTGATTAAAAACATTACATGATCAGCGGAAACTTCATCAATCAATTCTTTTATCTTTTTATTGGTAGCATTTTCAACCCAACTATTGATGATGTTTTTCGCATTCGGGGCACTAAAATTCAGGGTGGAAATTTGTGCATCAAAATTAGATTGATTCACATCTAAAAAAGAATTGAGCACACTAAATCCACTTCTATACCATATTGAGTTTGCAATACCGAGCGTAACAGCAGGATCTACATTCGGCAAAAAATCCATTAAATCTCTGCACGTTTGGTTGTTTGCTGTTACATCTGTATTTATCCGTAAAGTATTTAAAATAGCATCTTCAGTTCCATCTTTAGCACCGTTTAAAAGCATGCTCAATGCCATATTTGCGCTCAATGGCGAAATAATAATATTCTTATCTGCAACTTCTTCATTTTTAATTTCTTGATATAAATCTATACCGAAATTATTGCTTAACGCAACTGCTTGCTGATGTTTTTGCGTAATTGCAGGCAACACTTTGGGTTGGGTTATTTTATCTTTTGTGCATGAAGTTAAGACTGCTACACAAAACAAAACAGCTATAGAAATTGATTTCATAAAACAGTATTTACTTACCGAAAATATGAAACTTTTCTATAGCTGTTACTAAAGCTATACTTTCATTAAAAAGCTTATTGCATAATGATAATTTTTCTTTGTACCGAAGCGCCTTTACCAGAAACTTTAAGAATATAATTTCCTGATGAAAGGTTTGCAGTATTGAAATTCAAAACATTGCTTCCTGTGTTTAATTCTTTAGCAGTTTCTAAAACTACGTTTCCGATTAAATCTACTAACTGAATTTTGGCGCTGTAGTTTTCTTGTGAAGTTAATTCAACTGTTAAGCTGCTATTTGCAGGAACAGGATAAACTTTAATTTTTGAAATAGCAGAAATTTCTTTTACAGCAGTTTGACCGTTGTAGCATTGGTTCACTCCGGCAGCATTGTAAGTCATATCTTTAAAGTTGATTAAGCAAACCCAATCAGGATTATCAATAAATGGGTTTCTATTTCCTTGTATATCGAAAACAAATTCGTTTCTGGCTCTTTCTTCTGCACTTGGTGGGTCTTGTTGATTCCATTTTTTCAACAAGGCTTCGCTTTGAACTAAATATAAAGCCATATCAGGATTTGGAACAACGCCCGGAACAATTAAAGAATCCCACTGCCAAGTATTGATAACTGGAGGTAAATTAGATGAAAAGGTTGCTTTATTTGGCTCACGGTTAAAGCAAACGCTCATGTAAAAAATTGCACGAGCTACATCGCCTTTAATTTCTGCGCGTGGTTCAAACACTTTGCTATTGGCAGAGTCTTTTCCGATTTTAGATTCTAAATAAGTAGTGGTAACGGTTGCTACATCGCCAAAACCAAAGTTTCCTCTTGGTGCATTCACATCGTTTTGATTAGTTAAATGCAAGTTGTGATAATCAGAATAACCGTAGCGCTCTGTATGCCCTCCTGTGCCAAAGGTTGGCATCCAACTCGAAGCAAATGTGTGCTCACGCGCCATGTTCAAGCCTGTAAAATCAAATGGTTCAGTATATTCAACTAATTCATTGCTGTATTCGCAATTCACCACTTTTTGTCCATTTGCAGTGTCGCGAGAATAGAAACCATCAATCATTGTAGCTTTGTAATTACCATAAAACTGTATGCTTCTGTTATTGATTAAAGTAGAAAGATCAGTTACAAAGTTGTTGCTTGTTGGCACAATTGCAGTATAGTAACTTCCTGGTGCAGCGTTGCCACTTTTCTTTGAAGCTTGTAATGGAGCAGTTGTTTTGTAATTTGTATAAGAACCACTTCCATTAAATGAAAATACAGCAAAGTAATACGTTAAATCTGCTCTCACTTCTTTCACAGGAAAAGTGCTTCCATTGCCTACATAAAAAACTTTTGAAGCGCCAATTCCTTCGCCTAAGGTATAAACTACACCATCAGCAGGAACATCAGTAACAGGGCTTCCCAACTTGCGCAACACAATAAATCCATCAGCATTGTTGCCAGTTACATTTGCTCCAAAACCATAAGATTTTGTGCCCACAAAAGTTAAAGCAGTTGGATTTTGTGCCGGCTCAGTTGCAAAGTTTCCACCCACACCAAACAAGTTTAAAAGATAAGAGCTTTCATCTGCATCATTACTATTAAAACTAAGTTCAACAACCCGAGTACCCGCAACAGACGGTGTAAAAGTGAAATTAATTTCACCGCTATCTAATGGGGCAATAGATGAAGGGAAACTGCCAAGTGCATAATCTCCGGCTGCCGGACCATTTATTGCTACATTAGATAGTGTTAATATAGAATCAGAGCCTAAGTTGTAAACTTTTAATTTAAAACTTGCAGGCGTTCCAACAGCTGAGCTAAACCAGATATTGCTTCCCATAACAGTTTTTATAGTATCGAACCAAACATCTACTTCCTGGTCTGGTCCTGCAGCAGGCAATTCAACCAAAATGTCGTCTAAAGCTACATTACAGCCCTGAGCCTTATTGCTAAAAAAGAAACGTATAAAACGCGCTTGCGCAGCAGGAGTATCCACTTCATTTAAAAAAGCAGCCGTTTTTATTGGCAATGAAGTAAATGTTGCCATATCTGTCCAAGTGTTTCCATCGGCAGACCATTGTGTTTTAAAAGTGCCTGTCCAAGATGCTACATTTCCTACTGCACCTTTAATATTGTATTTTACTAAACCCGGGTTTTCATTTATTTCAACTTGCACATATTCTCCGGTGTTATCTAATTTGACTGAAGATGGTGTACTTGTAAATAAATCTGCCGAAGTGTAGTTAAGATTTCCCGGAGCTCCTGTTTGCACTTGGCTCCAACCCGTAGGCGGAGTGCCACTGCAATCCCAAGATGTTGGCAATGATGTTTGAGCAAAAGAGGCAATCGAAATTGCTCCGCTCAATAATAAAAATGAAAGTTTACGCATATAATTAAATTTAAGTAATAAGCTTTATTAAAAATAATGATTGAATTTATTTCCTCGATTCTTTATTAAAATTTATCCAACTAATTTCAATACCAACATTCCATCTAAAACCTTGCCCATAAAACACCGAAGCACTTTGCGCATTAAATTGTTGGAAGTTAGTATTTGTTCCCAAAGCATTGTTATTCGTAGCATCTTGAATGTAGTAACCATTGGTTACATTAAAGAAATTAGTTCTTACCGTAAAGATGAGCATCTTTTTAAAATGGTAAGTATATCCGGCAGAAATATCTAAATAATAGTAACCCGGAATTTTCCATGAATCGCGTCCAGCATTAGCACCAGAAAGTGTTTGCGGATTAAAATCAGAATAGAACTTATCAAAATAAGTAATGCGCGGTTTTATGTATAGTCCTTTTATTGGTTCAACTCGAACTGCTCCACCGGCTTGCATTTGCGCACTTCCGCCTACGTGAACTCCGCGTGGATCAAAAGATAAATCTGCTTCTGTGCCGCTGTCAAACTTCCAATGAAAATCAACTTTTGAATTCCATATCCAATCGCCATAAGAAAATAAACCTTCGATGTTTACCATTTTATGTGGTTTCACCGTAAAATCTAATTCCACTCCGGTATGTCTTGCTTTAATTCCCGGCACATAAACCAATTCGCGAATATCCGGGTCGCTTGGATCCTGGAAGGTTGTTGTGAGCGGTTTATTCAACCACTCAGTATAATAACCATTTAAACTAATTGCCACCCAGCGCGAGCGAAACAAATAACCTAACTCAACAGATGCAATTTGTTCGTTCTTAATATTCTTTGAAATTTTTAAGCCATTTTGTGGTATCACAAAATTATAGAATGGCGCTTTATATAAAAATCCACCATTCACAAACACGCTGTGTTGCTCATTTATATTGGCATTTAAACCTGCTTTCACCGTTGCACTTGGCAGCACTATTAAATCACTTTTAGAATAAACTGCTTCGGGTGAATTATTAAAATACCATTTCCCATTGTATTGAACGCTATCGTAGTAACCTAAAGCTTGGTCGGCAACAATTTTGCCATCAATTTTCAAACTCTTTTTCACAAACCTATCTTCTTTTTGATAGAAAGAAACAGCACTTGAAATATTCAAAAATGTAGAGAAAATTTTATTGCTCCATTCAAGCTGAGCAAAGCCTCCGCCCCAGTTTACATGTCCGTAATCATATCTATCTACTTTACCGCCTTTGGTTAAAGTATCTCTTCTTGTACTATTTTGGTTAGCATTGGTTGATACAATATAGTATTGCCCACCAAGCAAATCATACACTTCGCGGTAGTGAATTCCGGTATAGCTTCTAAAATCTGCACCACCAGAAATTTCAAACCCTTTTTTCATTTTATACGAAGCTGTGAGTATGCCTCCAAACCAGCGATGATTATTCACCGAACGTCTGATATAAATGAAACTTTGCCCCAATTTGTTTCTTGCATTACCATCATAAGCCTGCTGTAATTTTAGCTGCCCTGTACTATCGGCAGTAATATTGGTTGCAGGAACAATATTGGTACCGCCACCCATGCCGATAGAAGCATATCCTGTAACTGATAAAAAGAAGTTTTTATTCGGTTGATAGGAATAACGGAGCAAAATTTGCGGTTTGTGGTAAATATTTTCAGATGTATTATACTTCTCAGTTTTACCAGAAGAAATAGTATCAATCACATTTCCCATATCATCGCGCACAAAAGTTCTTCTATCTAAATAGCCCCAAGTTGGGTTAAAGCGATAGCCTTTATCTACATCGCGGTAGTAGCTTGTTATAGCATCAACCGGAATGCCTAACTTTTTAGCAGCATTTGTATCGTAAGTAAGTGCCGCTTGCTGAGCAAATCTTTGCCCGTGTACTTGTGGCGAACCAAACACGCTTAAACTCAGCAAATGCTTACCTTCTTTAAACATTTTCTCAACTTTGGCATAGTAAAATCCGGCTTGCACATCGTTGCCGCTCACCCAGCCGTTTCCTTGTTTGTAAGAACCTGCCAACGAAACGCCCCAGCCGTTTTTCATTCTTCCGGAATTAAACAAAAGCGATGTTCTGTAAAATTGATTATTCGCAAATTCTTGCTTCACCGAAAGTTCGCTTCTATCGCGAATACCGTTTGTAAGAATATTGATGGTGCCGCCAACTGAAGGCAAAGCCAATTTAGAAGCGCCTAAACCGCGCTGCACTTGTATGCTTCGGCTCACAGCATCTAAACCAAACCAGTTGCTCCAATACACAGAACCGTTTTCCATATCGTTTACCGGAACACCATCAAACATTACAGCCACGTTCGTTTGGTCGAAACCGCGAATAGTAATTTGTGCATCGCCATCGCCACCGCCTTTGTTGGTTGCATAAACACCGGGCGTGCTGTTTAGCGCCATTGCAATATCACGCGAGCCCAAATCTTCCTGAATAGTTTTAGCTTCTACTTTTGAAAATGCAACCGGTGTTTTTCTGTCCACCGCAGCATCGGCCACAATCACTACTTCTTGTAATTCAGCAGGTCTTAAAGCTAAATTAAGTTGAAGTACCGGCTTGCTCACATTTACTTTTTCAATAATAGCATCGTAGCCTGAATAGGAAACTTTTACGGTGTAATTTCCATAAGGAATATCAATAGAAAAATTGCCGTCTAAATCGGTTGTAGTTCCTAAGCCATCTTTAAACAAAACATTTGCCTGTATTAAACCTTCATTAGTTGAAGCATCGGTAATTTTACCTGAAACTTTAGCAGTTTGTGCAAAACCCACAAACACCATCACTGAAAAAAGTACAAAAAATAATTGCTTCAAAAAAATACAGTTTAAATGGATAAATACAACCTAAAAATGATATAGAAAACAGTTTACTGCTTCTCTCCTACTACTTGCAGAACTTTGGTTGCTTTCAAATTGTTTACGGTACGAACTTGTAATAAGTAAGTGCCTTTAGCAATTTGCAATTCGCTTAAATTTAAAGTTGGGTTCATCTGGAACAACTTTCTATTTGCAACTAATTGACCATTAAATGATGTGATAACTATTTCAGCAATTTCTTCGTTGCTTGTAATGTTTACAAAATCAACTGCCGGATTAGGTGTAATTTCAAATTTAGCATTTACGGTTTCTTTAATTCCTACCATATCGTTGCAAGCGCAGCGGTGAAATCCTAAACTATCGTAAGTATTTACTTTTAAAGAATCCCATTCTACTGAAACATCCCAAGCAGGATCGCCACTAGCTTTGTAACGTGCCGGATCGCCTTTCTTTACTCCGTATTTTCTAATTAATGTATGGTTAGTTGTCCATGAATGCTCGTTAGAATCTGCCGCAGAATAAGTTGGAGGAACATTATTCCAACCGCCACCGGCTGTAGGATTTCCAGGATCATCGCCAATGTAACCAAAAGCATCAACAACAGTTTTATCTAATGTTTCCAAAGTAAGCGCATCGTTTCCGTTAAAGCACAAAGTTCTGTTGGAACTTGTTGGTGTGCAACTGGTGGTTAAATAAAAATCTGCTTTTGCTTTTATGCTGTTCCAAACACCGCCTTCTCCGGTATCTTTTACAAATACTAAAACACCTTTAGCAGGTACAGTACCTTTTAGAGTTTCTGTATAACTGTTGTCGTAAATTACAGTTCCATTATTCCAACGGTGCAATTGAAATTGAGTTAAATCAATTGCTATATTGGTTGGGTTGTAAACCTCTATCACTTTATTGTTTACAGTTCCCTCAATGTATTCGCTAATGAAAACCTGAGAACAATCTTGAGCCATTAAAATGGAAGTGGCTGAAACCGAAAGGGCAAGTAAAAAATGCTTCATATCTATTTTAAATTTGCTGCAAATGTAACCGAAAACATTTTTTCCTAAAATTATGGTAGTGTTAAGTTTTCATTTGTTTAAGTTATGTTGAAAACCTTGTTGAATATGTTAATTCTTAGCTTAGTTTCACCCGCTGAAATTGATTGTGCAGCATGAAAAAGCTGAAAGTAATTATTAGTGGAGGCGGCACCGGTGGGCATATTTTTCCTGCTTTAGCCATAGCTAACGAAATAAAACAGCGCTATGCCAATGCTGATATTTTGTTTGTGGGTGCAAACGGCAGAATGGAAATGGAAAAAGTTCCACAAGCCGGCTACCAAATTAAAGGACTAAACATTGCAGGCTTCCAAAGAGGTTCTTTGCTAAAAAATATTTCGTTACCGTTTAAAGTTTTGTTATCTGTTTTAGCTGCGCGAAATATTATTTCGAAATTTAAACCTGATGTGGCAGTTGGCGTTGGCGGTTATGCAAGTGCACCTTTGCTTTTTGCAGCTTCACTTTCGGGTATTCCAACCGTAATTCAAGAACAAAATTCTTTTGCTGGAGTTACCAATAAAATTTTAGCCCGTTGGGCAAAGCGTATTTGTGTGGCTTACGATGGAATGGAAAAAGTTTTCCCATCACAAAAAATTATTAAAACGGGAAATCCGGTAAGAGCCAATATCGCTGCTGCGAACTATAGCAAAGAAAAAGCTTTGGATTTTTTTGGGTTAGAAAAAAATAAAGCCGTTGTGCTTGTAATTGGTGGCAGCTTGGGTGCACGCACCATTAACCAAAGTATTGAAGCTACTTTTGAAAAAATTGCCGAAAACAATGTTCAACTATTGTGGCAAACCGGCAAAACATATTATGAAGATTACAAGCATTTAGGCAATAAAAACCCTAATGTAAAAGTGCTTCAGTTTATTGATAATATGGACGCAGCATATAGCGCAGCAGACATAATTATTTCAAGAGCAGGGGCGCTTTCTATTTCCGAACTTCAAATAATTGGAAAGCCAACTATTTTAGTGCCTTCGCCAAATGTATCAGAAGATCACCAAACACATAATGCAATGGCATTAGTGAATAACAACGCTGCCATTATGATTAAAGACAGTGAAGCAAAATTCAATCTAATTCCTACAGCTATTGATTTATTAAAACATGATTCTGCAACTTTAAGAAACCAGCTTGCAACTAACATTCGCAAAATGGCAATTACCAACGCGGCAGAAAAAATAGTGAACGAAATTATTTCTTGTATTAAACAATGAAGACTTACAACAAAGTATTTTTTATAGGAATTGGCGGAATTGGCATGAGCGCCATTGCGCGATATTTTAGAGCTAACGGAGCAACCGTAATCGGCTACGACCGCACTGAAACTGCACTCACGCAGCAACTTCAAAAAGAAGGTATCTCTGTTTTTTTTGAAGACGAAATTTCACTTTACCCAACCGATGCAGATTTAGTAGTTTACACACCTGCAATTCCACATGAACACAAAGGTTTGCACCTGTATAAAAATGGAAATTACAACTTGAAAAAACGCAGTGAAGTTTTGGGCGAAATATCTAAAAACCACTTCACCATTGCAGTTGCCGGTTCGCATGGCAAAACAACTGTAAGTTCTATGATTGCACATATTCTTTATCACAACAATTACAACTGCACAGCTTTTTTAGGTGGAATTTGCGCTAATTACAATTCAAATTATCTCCATCAAAACAATAGCAATAAACAGCTTAAAAACATTGGCAATAAAAATATTTTTGTAGTGGAAGCTGATGAGTTCGACCGCTCTTTTCACCGCCTGCAACCAGACTTTGCAGTAATTACGGCAGTGGATACAGACCATTTAGATATTTATGGAACCCAAGAAGCAATTGACGAAGCATTTATTGAGTTTACAAAAAAAATAAACGATGAAGGTTTTTTAGCCATTAAGCAAAACCAAAGTATAAACGAAAGTTTACCCGAAATTGACAAAGCGTTTTACGATTTTGAGAATGCCGAAGCAGATGTATTTTGCACCAAGCATTGGGTTACAGAAAGCGGTCATTTATTCAACATCAGTTACTTTGGAAAAGAATATAAATTTTTCCGTTTACAAATTGGCGGATTGCACAATATCGAAAATGCAATTGCTGCATTTACAATATGCAAGGAATTAGGTTTAAGCAATGAAGAAATTCACTCAGGAATAGAAACTTTTAATGGAGCAAAAAGAAGATTTGAAAAAATAGTTTCAAACGTTCGTTACGTTTTTATTGACGACTACGCACACCACCCCGAAGAAATTCGCATGTTCTTAACCAGCTTAAAAGAGATTTATGCTGATAAAAAAATTACAGCAATTTTCCAACCACATCTTTATACCAGAACACGCGATTTAGCTGATGGCTTTGCCAAAAGTTTAAGCATTGCCGATGAGGTGATTTTATTGGATATTTATCCCGCAAGAGAATTGCCGATTGAAGGTGTAACGTCTAATTTAATTTTTGAAAAAATAACCTCAAATCAAAAGTATCTCATCACTAAAAATGAGTTGGTAGATTTTCTTAGAAACAAAAAGGATCTTGAAGTTTTAGCAACAATAGGCGCTGGTGATATTGAAAAATATGTGCCGGAAATAAAGGCTCTGCTAAACTGAGTTTTCATTTTTTTTACATAGCTAAACCATTTTATTATTATCCAAAGTTGCATTTGCAACTTGAATAGAGAAATATCGCTATTTATTTTTAAACCATTCTTCTTTTTTCATAAGTTTATATCATGAATAAGATAACCCAAACTATAATATTACCTAAGCCAGATGAATTAAGCACCATTGAGAAGTTAATTTGGTGTTTAGATGATTTTCATTTTGAAACATTTGTTCGGATATTAGAAGAGCAAAACGCCAAGCTATCTGTTAAGCTAATTTCAGAAATAAGAAAGCAAGCTAAAGTTGAAAAATGGGGCAATTTGTGTACCTTAGTTTATGGTGAAGATTCCATCAAAAATAGGCAAAGTCTTAACCAACTTTCTTCCTACACATTTAAACTTACTTATTATTTAGCACAAAATTTCCCTGCATATCTTCAAACCAATATTCATACACTTCAAAGGCATTTGAACACGGGCAATATTGAACACGCAGATTTTCTATGCGAAATTTTAATTGATATTGCTGAAAAAATTGAAGACTTCACCGTTTTAAAATTTGTATATCAAGTAAAGGCGCAGCAAGCATTTTTAGTAAAAGATGTTACTCGCGGCACACGCTACCAAGCATTGCTTAAAAGTGTTTTAGAAGACGAAGCCAACCTCAATAATATTTACTACATTCAGCGAAACCATTTTAATATAAATAGCGATAGTGCGGTAAGCGAAGAAGATTTGAATTTGCAAATTGGTATTATTCACAGTTTTACCCAACACCCGCGTGCCAGCATAAGATTATACAGCATGTATGCGCTACTTTATATCAAATACTTTTTTCAACCTCAGCAATTTGTAAGCGAAAAAACAATTCCCGAAGTAGAAGCATTTGAGAAAGAACTTAACTTACAAAGCTATGTTGTTTTTCCTCCAATGGTGGATTTGCGCAGCAGCATGAACTTCTTAAAATTAAATTCAGCGTTGGTAGATTTAGATACCGCAGAAGGGCAAAAAGAATTTAAGCAAATGCAGTTACATTACAACCGCATTGGCTTTTGGATTACCTATTTGAATGTGCCGGAATTATATATGCTTACAGTAAAAGCCTCTTTTTACCTTTCTAAATACAGCTATACTTTGCATAATGGCCAACCAAATTTATTGCCAAAAGAAGTTGAAGAGCTGGAAGAATTAAAGCTTAGATGCAAAGAAGTACTTGCCATGCCGGTGATAAATGAAAAGGGTCATAATAGCGATAGGCTTTATACTTCTATTACTTACGCTGCATTATTACTTTTAGGAACTCCAAAAGAAGTAAAGAAAGCTGTAGAAGTATTGGAAGGCTTACTTTTTAGTTTCCAACAAGTAAATATAAATGCAAGTTTAGATAGTGTATTTTTATGTTTAATGCTCGGCTATTTTGCACAAAAAAATTACGACATGTGTACCAAAACTTTTGTGCGCTACTCTAAACTTTCTAAAGGTAAAACACTTTACGAAGACAACGATTTAAGTATAAAAATTTTATACTACACCGCGCAATACATCAGTACCGAACGAAAACAATATATAGCAAAATTGCAGAAATGCCACGATGCAGCTTTTCAAAATGACTATTATCGCGACTCTCGTAAAATAATAAACGCACTTTCTGAGAGTTTCAATTTACAGTTTGGTAGCGATTTTTTTGTTTCGCCATAAGCCAATATTTTACTTTAGAAGCATTACATTCGCGCCACTTTTTAAGTGGAAGTTTTACTATCGGTTTAGTAATTTACTTCCTCTTAAAATAAACACGTAAAACTTATATAAATGACTTCTAACGAAATTCGCAAAGCGTTTCTAAATTTCTTTGAAAGTAAAGGACACAAAATTGTTCCTTCAGCACCAATAGTGGTGAAAAACGACCCAACACTAATGTTCATCAATAGCGGAATGGCTCCGTTTAAAAATATATTTTTAGGCAACGAACCCATAAAATACAACCGCATTGCAGATACGCAAAAATGCCTTCGTGTAAGTGGAAAACACAACGATTTAGAAGAAGTTGGCGTGGATACTTACCACCACACTTTATTTGAAATGCTTGGCAACTGGAGCTTTGGCGATTACTTTAAAAAAGAAGCTATAGAATGGAGTTGGGAATTGCTCACCAAAGTTTATGGACTTGAAAAAGACCGCTTGTATGTAACCGTGTTTGAAGGCGACAAATCTGAAAATCTTGCGTTTGACGATGAGGCATTTAACGAGTGGAAAAAATGGATTGCCGAAGACCGAATTTTAAAGGGAAATAAAAAGGATAATTTTTGGGAAATGGGCGATACCGGACCTTGCGGGCCTTGCTCAGAAATTCACATTGATTTGCGCAGCGATGAAGCCCGAAAAGCTACCGATGGCAAAACTTTGGTAAACACCGGAAACCCTGAAGTGATTGAAGTTTGGAACAATGTATTTATGGAGTTTGAACGCAAAGCAGATGGTAGTTTGGTGAAGCTTTCAAAACAACATGTTGATACTGGAATGGGCTTTGAAAGATTGTGCGTAGCCGTACAAAAAAAGACCAGCAATTACGATACCGATATTTTTCAACCCATAATAAAATATTTGGCTGAAAGCAGCGGAAACACTTATCGCCACACCTTTCCTACCCTTTCTGCCGAAGGCAAAATAATTGGCACTTTAACCGAAGAGCAGAAAAAAGATATTGCATTGCGCGTAGCCGCAGATCACATTCGTGCCATAGCTTTTACCATTGCCGATGGACAGTTGCCATCAAATACCGGAGCAGGTTACGTAATTCGCAGAATATTGCGCAGAGCAGTGCGCTACGGCTATTCTTATTTAGGAATCGAGCAGCCTTTTCTTTGTACTTTAGTGCCATTGCTTGCTAACCAATTTTCCGAAGTTTTTCCTGAATTAAAAGCACAAGAAAATTTTGTGGCTAATGTAATTCGCGAAGAAGAAACGGCATTTCTCCGCACACTTGCAAACGGCATGAAACGCATTGAATCGCTCAGCGATATTGATGGTAAAATTGCGTTTGAACTATTTGACACCTATGGTTTTCCACTTGACTTAACCAAATTGATTGCCACAGAAAAAGGCTGGACAGTTGATGAAACAGGATTTAACCAAGAAATGACTGCACAAAAAGAGCGCGCACGCTCAGCCGCAGCCACCGAGCAAGGCGATTGGATTATAGTTGGCGATGATGAAAAAAGTGAATTTGTCGGATACGATTTCACAAGTGCAAATGTAAAATTGAACAAGTACAGAAGCGTAAAGCAAAAGGATAAAGAACTTTTTCAATTAGTATTAGACAAAACACCTTTTTATGCTGAAAGTGGCGGACAAGTTGGCGATACCGGATTTATTGATTTTGGCGGTGAAAAAATTGAAGTTTTCGACACTAAAAAAGAGAACGATTTAATTGTGCATTGGGTAAAAAAACTACCTACAAAATTAAGTGCCGATGCTACAGCAAACGTTAATACTCAAAAGCGCAACAGCACTAAAAAAAATCACTCTGCCACACATTTGCTGCAAGCCGCATTGCGCGAAGTTTTGGGGACGCACGTAAACCAAAAAGGCTCGTTAGTAAACAGCGAACATTTGCGTTTCGATTTTTCGCATTTCAACAAAATGACGAACGAAGAAATTGCACGTGTAGAACAAATTGTGAATGAAAAAATAATGCAAAATATTGCCTTAGACGAAAGAAGAAATGTACCAATTGCAGATGCTGAAAAGTTAGGCGCAACTATGCTTTTTGGTGAAAAATATGGCGAGTTTGTGCGTGTAATTACTTTCGATGAAAAATTTAGCCGTGAGTTGTGTGGCGGCACACACGTTGGTTCAACCGGAGAAATTGGTTTATTCAAAATTACTTCAGAAAGTTCCGTAGCTGCCGGAGTGCGCAGAATAGAAGCCGTTACAGGCACAAAAGCGCTTGAATTGGCAAACAATGCCATAAGCAAACTAGAAGAAGTTACTGCTTCGCTAAACAATTCAAAAGATGTAATTAAAAGCATCGAAAAGATAAAAACAGAGAATGAAGAATTGAAAAAACAATTACTTCAATTTGAAGATAAAGCTATTGCAAGTTTGAAAAAACAAATTCTTTCTTCAGTGAAAACTGTTGGTAAGGTTCAATTTTTCGCCTCTACCAATATTGAAGTAAATTCAGTAGATGCTTTGAGAAAGTTAGGCATTCAGCTTACTCAAGATTTAAAAGATAATTTTGTGCTCCTACTTTCTACTGAAGTGAATGGAAAATTCCCTATTCACTTGCGCATTGCAAATTCATTAAATGCTAATGGCAATAAAATTCTAAAAGATTTAGCACCAAATTTGCGAGGTGGAGGTCCGGCAGATTTTGTGCAAGCCAATGCCGAAAACGCAAGCGATGCTAACAACTTAGCAACTCAGTTGCGTGAATGGGCAAAATCTTTGTAAAAGCATCTTTCATTTTTTCAGAAAGTGATAAAAATATTTTCAGCAAAATTTGAATTTGGTAATACAACTAAAAGTTTATTTTCGTACGTCTTTTTTACCAACGCTTTTGAATTTAAAAAATGAACAACAGTAATATTTTTGCATTTGTGCCACTCGCAACTTTAATCGTTATATTAAGCAGTTTGGCAATGATGAACTCTTGTGAAAAAACAACAGATAATACCGACAAAATTTATGAACCAATTACTTTAGTGCAGCCGGATTCTGTGGTAGCAAGCATTAAGCAAAAGGAAGCCCTGCCATTGGAAATTAAATTCACCACCGATAGACCGATTGTGTATGCCATAGGTTTGTTTTCAATTGATTCAACCAAAAGTGGTCAGTTCGACATCACAAAAAGCGACACTATTTTTAGAATTTTCGATTCAATTCCTAAGGAAAATAAAAAGACCTACACCGGAGATTTCAAAATAGACAGCGCAAGAGCAGGCTACAAAGTAAGAGTGAAAATAATGATGCAGGCACTTGGAAATTCAGGTGTTCCTGAGCCTACCCACTACTTTGAAAAATATCTCCGCTTTGATATCGTAAGATAGTTTACCTTTTATCTATACATTTATGGCTTCAACTATTCACTTTTATAGTTGACACCAATAATGGATATCTTTTTCCTTGCTTTATTTGCTTTTTTTGTTTTCAGTTTTATTGGTGCTATTCCTGTATTGCTTTTTAAAAATCGAAAGCAAATACCTGCTATTCTTCTATTTGTCTTTAACGTAATTGGGTATGGCGCAGGAATTGTGCTTTATGTACTTCTATCTCCTGCTATTATACCTTATGCAATTTACAAATACTGGAACAAATGGAATACTACAGAACGCATGTTTGTTTCCATTAGCTATGCAGCGATGATGCTGTTTTATGCTTTTCTTATTTACGACTCCTACTCCTAAAATTAAATCGTTCATCTTAATTCACATAAAAAAGAACATTGGAAAATTATCTTTTAAAGAATAATATTTTCACTTTAAATTAAAAGTAGTTTCCTAACTTTCGCATTAGTATAAAGCGAAAAATATGAAGCAATTGATATTGTGTTCATGCCTATTTATTTTAGGCTTCACACAAGCGCAAAATAATGCTTGCACCACTCAACGGTATCAGCAAAAAGTATTTCAGCAAGTAAAAAAGACATCGCAAATTCTTTACGGCAGTGCCGATTCTTACAATGGAATTGTGCAGCCACAACAACTATATTTTGATTTCTACGAACCACTTGGCGATAGCTTGCAAGAACGCCCGCTTATTATTTACGCCTTTGGTGGAGCATTTTTAATTGGTGATAAAAATCAACCACCAATTCCGCGCTACTGCGAAGATTTTGCCAAAATGGGTTATGCTGTTGCAGCCATTGATTACCGCATTGGATTTAATACTACAAGCACAGAAAGTACTATCCGCGCAGTTTACAGAGCTGCACAAGATTTGCGGGCTGCAATCCGCTTTATTTGCCAACGTGCAGCACAATATAGAATTGATACCGCCTCAATCATTTTAACCGGAAGCAGCGCAGGCTGTTTTTCAGGTTTACATTCCAACTATTTTGAAGAAAACCAGCGCCCTGCGGCAACTTATGGCATTCCAACCGAAAACACAGATTTAGGTTGTTTTGATTGCAGCGGCAACAGTGATTTTAATAAACGAGTACCACGCATTGCCGGCATCGTAAATCATTGGGGTGCAATACTAGATACATCGCTAATTGAAAACACATCTGACGAAAATTGTCCTGTAATTTCTTTTCATGGCACGAACGATAATTTGGTGCCGTATGTTTATGGAAATCCCTTTTCATATCCTGTTTTTCCGGCAGTGCATGGCAGCGTGAACATTCATAAAAGACTAAATAATTTGCATATTCCTAACAAGCTTTTGCCATTACAAAATGAAGGGCACGAACCTTGGCTGCTGAAACCTGAATTGCTTGATACAATTGAGAACCATACCGCACCATTTTTATACAATGAAGTGTTGCGACCAAAACCACAAAAAATCACGGGAGATTCAATTACTTGCAAAGGCAAATCCATTACAATTTCCGCCATTCAGCGGAGCAGAAGCAATTATTGCTGGAGTGTTTCAGCAAAAGGAGTTATACAAAATATTGTAGGAAATACGATTACCATAAAGTGTGTTGATACCGGTACAATCACAATAAAAGTAATTGAAGAAAATTACTTAAAAGCCATGTCAGAAGAAGTAACATATAAAGTTTATGTTGTTGAAAAACCAAAAGCAGATTTCACTTTTCAAATAAACAACGAGCTTGGTATTTCTATTACGAATAATGCACAAAAATTCACCAATATATATTGGAATTTCGGAAATGGACAAACTAAAGCAGGGAGCACCAATTCATTTATCTACAGCGCTCCGGGTACATACACAATTACGCAAACTGTAAGTAATGCCGGATGCAGCGATAGCATAAGCAAAATTGCACAAGTTGATACTTGTCCAATAGCAAAATTTACTTACCAAATTGTAGGAGATTCTCTTTTGCTATTTGCAGAAAATACTAATGCCGTAGATTACAAATGGCAAATAAATGGCGCAACTTTTAGCGGACAAAGTATTGTAATTAGGCTATTTAGTAATGGTACATTCCCTGTTAGTTTAACCACTACTAATCAATTAGGTTGTGCAGCAAACACACTTCAATTTGTAACCAAATCGCCATCAAAAATCGAAACTAATTTGTTAGAAAACGAAATTACTATTCACCCTAATCCTTTTAAAAATTGGTTTGAAATAAACACTACCAACTTAGCCAATGCCACTTATGAGCTTTTAGACATCAACGGAAAAATTCAAAAGAGAGGCAATATTGAATCAAAGACTTTAGTAGAAACCTCGCATTTAGCAAGAGGTATTTATTTGCTAAAAGTGAGTATCAAAGGCAAAACAGAACTTTACAAATTGATTGCTCAATAAAAAAAACGGGCTGTATTTTTTACAGCCCGTTTGTGTTTTAATGATTGATGTAGATTCTATCTTGTAATTACTACTCTTCTGATGTAGGTGTTTGTACCTGAAACTATTCTTGT
>MKTC01000026.1 GCA_001897535.1 Bacteroidetes bacterium 37-13
AAAATATACATAATTAACTTACAATCAAATAGTTATGACATTTTTTTGTATTCTAATTTTTATTTTACTTTTGAGTCGTGCAACAGGCACAGCGGTTTGGCGTAATGGCGGGTTCAGTGCTTCGTATGACAGTTTTGTGGTAGGTTCAAGTGCAGTTCTTCGATTGAACTTTTGTGCTATAAATCCGCCACTACGCCAAGCCGCAAAACGTTAGCCACAATTTAGCGACTCGTTATGCAACTTAACTATATGTTCAGCATAAACCTTTGGAACGCAACCGCTTCCTGCAATATAAATTTCATTGCCATCTTTATCCTCAATTTCTGTTTCAGGTACAATTAACCTACACCAACATTGTTCACCTGAATTGCAGGGTGTAACTTTCCACTTGGTTTTTAAACAAAGTGCGGTTGCTTCCTCGTATGATAATAAACTGCGGCTAACAGGCAGTTTTGCGTCATGCTGCACGGGAGTGCTATTCCCATCTTTTATACTCATTTCAACTTTAGATTAAATGTTAAGCGTTCGGTTCTCTATTTGCAGCACGAACGCAAAGCTGCTATCACGTTAGCAGCAATGCCTTCAAAAAATTTCTGAAAAGGTTGGGTAGGGTGGTCAAAAATACAGAAGACGAGGGCGAAGCCCGTTTGCCATTCTTCAGCAAAAAGAAAGAGATGATGTTTGTCTATTTTTTGAATTATGGAATCATCACTTTCTTTTTGCGCCAACCCGCAAACAATTAGTATACATTCAAAATTTAAACGCCATTTTTTTACATTCACGATATGAAGCATATCGCTATTACTGACAAAGGCTCCCGCCCTACCAATCAAGATGCTTACTTTGTGGGTGACAACCTCTACATCGTTTGCGATGGTGTGGGTGGTGTGGCTTATGGCGATGTGGCTTCTAAACTTGCCTGTAACTCATTCGCTGAGTACTTCAAACAAAATCCTTCCGACATTTACGACTGCGATTTCCTGAACAATGCGCTGCAATTCACAGTAAACAAGTTTCAGGAAATGGAACTGCAACATCCTGAAATGAAAGGCACGGCAACTACAGTTGTACTCATTGCTTTTGACAAGGACGGTGCTATCATCGCTTGGCTGGGCGACAGCAGACTGTATCACATCCGAAACGGCAACATCCTTTTTATGACCGAAGACCATTCGCTGGTGAATGATTTACGCAAACAAGGCAACACTGACGAAACTCAACTGAAAAACGTCCGCAACTTCATCACTAAATCATTAAGCGCAAACGGACAACACGAATTTTCTTTTCATGGAATAGGGAAAAATGAAATAACACAAGGCGATTACTTTTTTCTGTGTACCGATGGTGTGATTGAAAATATTACCGATGAACTGCTTTGTAGTGAACTCAGCGCTCAGAATACATTAGAGGATAAAGCACAAAAAATCTTTTCGCTCTGCGAGGGAAGAACAAGAGATAATTTTACTTTTCAAATCATAGAAGCATAAACGATGATTAAACACCTGCATATAATTTTCTTTTTATTTCTTGCTGCTTGTAACTCTGGCGGAAGTAACCCCGAAAATGCTGATAGAATTAGCTGTGGACATATTCCGGAAAACTTCAGTAGCTACCATGAAGCAATCAGTGTTATTGAAAAAAGTGATTTTAAATATTCAGATGATGTAAATACCACCCGAAGCAGTTGGATTCGTGGAGCAAGATTTTATAGCTGTTCGGGAAATGAGGGATATTTCATAATTGAAACGGATAATGGCATTTATATTCATAAAAATATGCCTGTTCATGTTTGGAATGCATTTAAAACGGCTGACTCTTTTGGTAGGTTTTATAATGCCTACATTAAAAACAATTACCAATTACTTTTAAATTAGGCTATGGAAGTAAGCTTACAATCTTTCAGAAGACGATTTACCTACGACCAACAGAAAGACCTGCTGGGCAAGGGCGGCTTTGGCGATGTGTATAAAGGCTATGACAACGAAGACCAAATTTTTGTGGCGCTTAAAATCGCTCATGCTTCTTCCGATAATAAGCACAATCTGATTAATGAGATAAGACGGTTTAAGAAACTCAACCACCCAAACATTGTAAAACACATAGAGGCTTATGAGGTAAACACCGGAGGCACCGACATACACGGCAAACCTATTCTGAACCATGTGGGCATACTGGAATATGCCGATAAAGGCACACTGGCTGACCTTTTGAAGAACCCCAAAGAATATGAAAGTTTTGGGAACCTGAGAAGTGTGTTAGAAGACTTAGCCAACGACATTATAGACGGGCTGGCTTACCTCCACAGCCAGAACATCATCCACCGCGATCTGAAACCCACCAATATATTACTGTTTAGTGAAGGCGATAAACTGCGCGCCAAGATTACCGACTTTGGTATAGCGAAGCAGGCAGATGCCACAGCAGCAAGTACGCAACTGGTAGGCACGGTGGAATATATGGCTCCGGAATATTTTACCACGGGCAACATCACCAAAGCATCTGACTTATGGAGCCTGGGCGTGATGCTGCTGGAAGCGCTGAGCGGCAAACATCCTTTCGGGAAAACAACTCAAGGCTTAAGCAACCAGCAAATCATTAACAATATACTTAATGCTGACCTTGCGAATTTAACTCAGAACCTCACTGAACCACTAAAAGGCACAATTAACCGCTGCCTGATGCGTGAGGCATACCTCAGACCGCAATCTGCGGAAACACTGAAAGAATTGATGCTAAACAATGGGGATGATTTCACGGAAAAAACTCAGATACTAAGTAATAAGAAAAAGGTACCTGAAACTCAAAAAGAGAAATCAAAATGGAGAGGACTGATTTCTGCTTTGTTTGATTTTGATGTGAGGAATGGAAGATGGAAGAAGGTTTTAGCGAGGGAGTTAATGGTATTTTTATTGCTTGTGATTATTGCAGGGTTTTTATTTTTCATTACTAGCTCAATTGATTATTTAGTAAAAAAATCAAGAAATACTGAACAAAGAGAGATATATATGAAAAGGGTTTATGGTGAGCTTAAAAGCTTTCATAATATTAACTTGCCAGATTTTTCTGTTTTTAAAAAGAGATATGATAGTTACGAGGGACATAATTTGTTGATCCAAAAATTAAGCAAAAGAACTGATGTTAATTTTTGGCACTTAATCAAAAATGGAAGTGAACTCTACAACTATGAGTTGCTTTACAAAAACTACAAAAACTTTCTTGATTATAAAGGATCTATATCTGCATCTATAGTGACATTTTTATTGGTAATAATTTTCTATCCTTTAAGATTCTTTAGTGTGGTTATAATTTGGTCATTTAAAACATTGAGAAAATAAATGTCATATTTGCTATCAATAAATTTCAACTTTGGTTCATTTGCGGAGTCTAACCCAAATTGTTTTGATTGGATAACGCTCATATTTACAATTATTGGAGTAGTTGGAGCATTCATCATTTATTACCTTCAGAGAATTCATAACTCAAAAGAAGCTCATGGCTTCTTCCTAGATTATTTAGAGATGTTAAACAAAGCACTTGAGGATTCTATAAAGAATCTTAATGATTTCAAAAGTAGCTTACAGTTTAGTAATGATAAAATTGAAAATCTTGTTTTATCTTCAAATCTAACTGACATTATCTTTCAGAAAATTAACATCATCGACTTAAATAGACACTACAAATGCTTCGAAAATAAGAACCATAACACTTTTAAAGAATTTGTAAAGAAATCAAGCTTCATTAGCGTTTACCATTCATACTTTCAAAGTATAATGAATGATTTTACCCAGAAATTCTCCACCCACCAACAGATATACAAAAAATATAATTTACTGTGGAGTTCTTACTATAAAGAAATTAAGAATAGTAAATCGGCAACAAGTAAGTATTTTTTGCTTTATGAAATTATGAGAACAAATACACAACGTAACCCATGCATTGTTGTGAAAGGAGAAGTTATAAATAGAGATTTGTTTGTTTCTGATTTTGTGCGAAATATAGGTGAACTTTCATTTCATTACATAGGGAAAGAGCCTATAGTCCTTGAGGTTTTTAACCATGCAACAGATATAATTACCTCCCGTGAGGATTTTAATATTGTAAAAAGAAATTACATCAAGGTAATTGGAAATCAAATTGAAATACTCAAAGAATTACAATTGATAGTAAGAAGCTTATTACCCCCACTATTCCAAGCATTATAAACATAAAGTGAATCTGTCGCAAGCGTCCGCTTGTGACTCTATAGTATTTGTTCCAAGCGTACGTTTAAAACAGGAAATAATTCTATCTCAGCCCTAGCTCTCTTCCAGTGAGTGAGCTTCTAAACCGCCTCCGGTAGCTTTTAATACATGCCGGAGGCATAGGATACGATTACTCGCAAGATGCAAGCAATGGCGTTTTTTTATCGAAGAAAATTTTCGATTCTCTCCTTTAGCAATAGCGACATTTCTGTATCGGCCAGATGAGCCAGCATAGTTTCGGGAGTAAGTGCCGCTAATTGCTGTTGCAGATACTGGCGCACGTTTTCAGGTGCTTGGGTAATTTCATTTTACCGCCCTTGCTCGCTTCCAGCGAGTGAGCTTCTAAACTGCCTCCGGCAGCAGCTAATAAATGCCGGAGGCATAAAGCACTATTGCTCGCAAGATGCAAGCAATGGCGTTAGAGTATATAGGCAAAGATTCAAACTTTGCAAAGTTATAGGTTATGACCAACCCGAGGAGAGATTGTTCATAGAAGTAAATAAATTTATTGCTTTCTGTACTTTTTCCAGAGAGTCCACAGTTTGTAAATTAGGGCTAAAAGCAAACTAAAGGCTACTACTTTAATTAGTTTATTCCAATTATCTGTTGCTCTATCCCAAGCACCTGCATATAGTAGCAAAGTGAAAACAAATTTCATTTGATTAATAATGATTTAACGGGTTCAGTTAAGAACATTTTATATAACACACAGAAAAAAAATCAAACACTACCTAAAAATAAATATAATCAAATGATTTAGCAACCAGAAAAAAAACTAAAAATCCGCACCCTCGCTCGCTTCTAGCTAGTGATTTTTAAACTGCCTCCGGCAGTAGCTAATACATGCCTGAAGCATAAAACATGATTGCTCGCAAGATGCAATCAATGGCGTGAGTTAAGCAAAAACTGAAAGAAATATTTACTGCAAGAACTTCTCTATCCGCTCCTTCAGCAAGAGCGCAATTTCAGAATCTGCCAGATGAGCCAGCATAGTTTCGGGAGTAAGTGCCGCTAATTGCTGTTGCAGATACTGGCGCACGTTTTCGGGAGCTTCGGTAATTTCATTTTCCCAAGTGTTGTTGCCTGCTAATATGTATATGATGTCTTCCATATCGTGGCTGGTGCGCGGGTCGTTCCCACGGTCAGCAAAGGCGGCAAACTTGGAAGCCAGCAGATAAGGCAGCGGCAATAGCTGAACATAAAGATTGCTACTTACTTTTTCTTTGAATGCAAAGGGCAGGCCTTCGGCAAACCATACATTGGCAGGCGCCCAGCCAACTGCTTTGGTACTCATTACATCTACTTTAATATCGCTGTATCTGAAGCGGCAGAGCACAAGGTCTTCGGCAGATTGTGTAAAGCCGCGCTCGGTAAGTTTTTCGCGCACAGTTTCCAGTTCATGAGCAGTAGTTATTTCCAGAAAAAAATCCACATCCTTGGTAGGTCGGCTATCTTCGCTTTCGGAGTCGGTATATAACCCAACAGTAGCTCCGCCCACAAAAACGGCATCATCGTTCAGGTCGCCAATGGCATGAGCAATCAGCGCTATGGCTGCTAGATTTTCTTCGCGGTTGTTCATACGTCCAGTCGCTTTTTGATTTCGGCAATAGCCATTTGCTGTTCACGCACTCTGCCCACACGCATCGCATCTGTGAGCGCCAGCAGTTCATAAAATTCAGGGTCGTGCAAACTGGCTTCAATTGCTCCGGCATATAGCGGCTGAATGGCTCTTCCGCGCACACTGCCTTTGGCATATTTCCATACGTAAGGTTCTGTGCTTCGTATTTCCTTATTCAATGGCGGAGCTGAGTGAGATGTTGGGATGCCTTTTACCATTTCTGCTGGGCGCACAGGAAATACATATCGGATACCATACTGCAAAAAATCAATCAATGCGGGTTTCATGATAATGGTTTTATCTTCGCTTATCAAACCGGCAAAAACAGAGCGGCTTATTGAATAACTAAATTCACCCAAACTGATTTTCAGTTGTTCAGCCACATCTTTCATCAGCCATTCGCGCTCTTTCAAAGAAGCGAGTTTGAGCAGGATGGCGATGTCCTGAGGTTTCATTCCGGCATGTTTTCTCATGTAACAAAAGTAAAATTTATTTCACAATTCACAAAATGTGAATAAAATGAATAATCATTTGATTTTCAATAATTAAAATAATTTCAATTTTTATTTAATAGCACACAGTTTCATATTTTGTGAAATAACAATTGGCAATTTGCGAATTGAGAATCGAAAATTAAAAGAGGATTTACACAGAAACTAAATCCTTTAGCTAAAATTCTATATTTGAAAAGATGAAGACTTACAAAATCGGCAGAAATCAGGAAGCAGATATAGTGCTGAGCGCGAACTATTGCAGCCGCGACCATGCATTGATTACAGTAAGAGACAGCGGAAAAATTCTGCTCCAAGATTTCAGCGCCAACGGAACTACTGTTAGTGGAAATCCAATAAACAATAAGACTATTGAAATTAATCACGGAACTGAAGTGCTTTTTGCAGGAGTTGAAAAATTGGATTGGAGTAAAATCGAAAAGCCAAAATCTACTTTTATCGAAAAAACTCCCACAGCACCCAAAGAGCCATTTATAGGTTCAGGGATGAAGAAAGTAGCTGGCGTGGTGGTTTTGGTGGGAATAATTCTTTTCGCACTCTCGAAAATTGACTTTAAGAAAACGGAGAGTCCGCTTTCACCAACTGAAATATACAACCGCTATCAAAACGCTGTGGCTCTGGTGGAGGTGCATTATTACATCAGAGTTCACACAGTGGCAAATGATTTGTATTTCGGGTATAAAAACGGAGAAATATCGCCCGAAAGAGACAAGGCAAATCTGACACCTTTTACATCAGAGGGAACAGCATTTTTTGCAGACAGCAACGGAATGTTGATTACCAATCATCACGTTATTAAACCCTGGGAATTTGATGAAAACCTTAAAGACTATTTTAAAGTAAGAGTCTTGCCAACGATTAAGAAAGTGTTACGAGACAAAGGTTGGGGAGACTTAAACATAGAAGTGAAGGGAGAGTTAGAATCCATCTACATTTACCCGAATGGCAGCCGCTTTTCGCCCGAAAACCGAATAGTTTGTTCTATTCACAGAATATCCGAAGATGAAAACATTGATTTGGCGAGTATAAAAATTGTATCAGGCACTTTACCTGCAAATGCAACAGTGATAAAATCAGACTTGATAGAAACTAACGAACAGAAAATTGAAGTAAATACGCCCGCTTATGTAATTGGTTACCCTTACGGAGATGCTTTGGCGACAAACGAAGACAACGATATTAACTGCTCCTCTACATCGGGCAGTTTCACACAAGCTCCGGCAAAAAACTATGTGCAGTATTCAGCCGAAACGGCCGGAGGAGGAAGCGGCTCTCCGGTGTTTAACCAATACGGAATGTTAGTGGCCGTAACTTATCAAGGCGCAACAAAGGGACAGAGTTTTAATCGTGGCATTTTAGCAAAACATATAAACTTGGTGAGATAGTTCGGAACAAAAATCTCAATACATTTCGTAACAACAGTTGACAATAATCGGCAAAGCCATGCGCTTACATCCCGCAACCCAGTATTTATTTCTATATTAGAATTGGGTTGCGGGAAGAAAGCGCATGCTCCGCATGGGCTTTGTGCTGAATTGACAGATTACCCACTCATAATCATGTTTCAAGACAGTGACACCCTGAACAACATAGTGACGCCCTAAAGTTGAAGGCATTGGCACAGCTGCTAACAGCCGTAACCGTTGCACAACCACCCCTTTCATCAAACTAAAAGTAAAAACACCGAAAAAACGGCTTTATTAGAAGCGATTTAAGCAAGGTTTAGTTGAGGAGTGGAGAAAAATAGCTGTGTTTTTGGGTGGCGCTAAAAAGACTTATTTCAATTTGGAGCAGCGTGTTTTGAATAAACCCGAATATTCCTTGCGGAACTTCTAATTCTTGGGCATTGCTCCGGACTTTTTTAG
>MKTC01000027.1 GCA_001897535.1 Bacteroidetes bacterium 37-13
CTGCTCCAAATTGAAAAAGGTCTTTTTAGCGCCACTCAAAAACACAGCTATTTTTCTCCGCTCCTCAACTAAACCTTGCTTAAATCGCTTCTAATAAAGCCGTTTTTTTCGATGTTTTCACTTTTAGTTTGAAGAAAGAGGTGGTTGTGCAACGGTTACGCATGTTAGCGGTTGGTTTTTTATCTATTACATTGTTCGTCTCAATTCTTGTTGATGTTCTGTATAACAGCTATAACATTGTGGTTTATTCATACTTGTCATTTCGTATTCACCACATCTATGACAAACGTTCTCTTGGTAGTCTGGATTTTCAAATTGAGCCCAAATAGAAAAACAGTCGCCACAATAAGGTCTGGTTGGGTTGTAGTCAATTCGAGTTTCACAACGTATACAATAACCTCTAATTATTTTTCTATAATTTGTCTGCTTGTTGTTAGCTTGTTTTTTGTCAACAAAAATTGGTCTGTCTGTTTTACGTAATGCAGTTTGTTCGGCTGATTGAATAATAGAAAGTGTTTCTGCAACCGCTTTGTCAAATAGGTCTTTGTCTGTATTACGGTCAATGAGAACACCCATTTCACGATTATTTTTCTCCGAGAACTCATACATATTCATTGATGTAATAACCATTTTCGTTTCGTTGAAATAACACTTTGCGTGTAGGTTTTCAAAAAAATAAAGTTCTACATTTTTCAGTTCAGCAAGTGAGTTTCTTTCGTTTGGTTTTAGTTCATCTTTACCGTAGATAATTTTTATTGAAACATTTTTATTTGAAGCATCTTTTAGTCGTTCGTAAAATGTTTTTGAGATTTGCAGATATGGTGAAACAAGAATAAGTTTTGACTTAGCGTCAATAATTATATTCTCAATATTGTAAGATGTTCCGTTTGTCGTTAAAAATTCTGCCATTTTTTATTGTCCAATTGTTTCTGTCTGCTCATTTTTTTGTGTCGTCCGAAACTTACAGCTAACTAAAAAAGGCTGCCAAAATTTTGACAGCCTTTCTATTATGTAAGAAGTAATCTTCTCGATTATTTCAAAATTTCAGTTACTTGACCGGCACCTACTGTACGTCCACCTTCGCGGATAGCGAAACGCAAACCTTTTTCCATCGCGATTGGATAGATAAGTTTTACACTAAGTGTAACGTTATCACCAGGCATTACCATTTCTACTCCTGCAGGAAGTGTAATTTCACCGGTTACGTCAGTTGTACGGAAATAGAACTGTGGACGGTAGTTGTTGAAGAATGGTGTATGACGACCACCTTCTTCTTTGCTTAATACGTAAACTTCGCACTTAAATTCAGTGTGAGGCGTTACAGTACCAGGCTTAACAATAACCATACCGCGTTTAATGTTTTCTTTATCTATACCGCGCAATAGCAAACCTACGTTGTCGCCAGCTTCGCCACGGTCAAGAATTTTACGGAACATTTCCACACCGGTAACGGTTGATTGAAGTGCTTTTTCACCTTCTTTCAATAAACCGATAATTTCAACCGGATCGTTAGAGTTGATAACACCACGCTCGATACGACCGGTAGCAACTGTACCACGACCAGTGATAGAGAATACGTCCTCAACCGGCATCAAGAAAGGTTGATCAACAGCGCGTGGAGGAACCGGAATCCAGCTATCAACAGCAGCCATCAATTCTTCAATTTTAGCAACCCATTTTGGATCTCCGTTTAAGCCACCCAAAGCAGAACCTTGAATTACAGGAATGTTATCGCCATCAAAGTTATAGAATTTCAATAAGTCGCGAATTTCCATTTCGCCCAATTCTAAAAATTCAGGATCGTCAACCAAATCAACTTTGTTCATAAACACAACGATTTGAGGAACGCCTACTTGACGAGCCAACAAGATGTGTTCACGAGTTTGAGGCATTGGTCCATCTGTAGCAGCCACCACAAGGATAGCTCCGTCCATTTGCGCAGCACCCGTAACCATGTTTTTAATATAGTCAGCGTGTCCCGGGCAATCTACGTGTGCGTAGTGTCTGTTTTCTGTTTGATATTCAACGTGAGAAGTGTTGATGGTGATACCACGCTCTTTTTCTTCCGGTGCGTTATCAATTGAGTTGTAATCTCGTTTTTCAGCAAAGCCTTTATTAGCTAATACTGTTGTAATAGCAGCAGTAAGGGTAGTTTTTCCGTGGTCAACGTGACCAATGGTACCGATGTTTACGTGCGGCTTGTCTTTTACGAATTTTTCTTTAGCCATTTTTTCTTTTTTTAATGGTTGATGTAATGTTTATTATTGTTTGTTTTAAAACGTTTTCGAGCCGTTGATGAGAATCGAACTCGCGACCTCTTCCTTACCAAGGAAGTGCTCTACCACTGAGCTACAACGGCTTGTTAAGGAATTTCCAACAAAACTCCTTTTGTTCAGAGCGGGAGACGAGGCTCGAACCCGCGACCTACAGCTTGGAAGGCTGTCGCTCTACCAACTGAGCTACTCCCGCAATTTTTATTTAACTGCTTCGCAAATATTACTTTTATATGCTGCAAACACAAATATTGCTTAGCAACAAAAGGAATATTTACCAATTTATACTTTTCAAGAAAAACTATGGTTGAAATATTTTCGCGCATAATGCTTCTTGTTTTTTCCAAAGAACATTAAAGTGGGGGAAGATGGATTCGAACCACCGAACTCCGAAGAGGACAGATTTACAGTCTGTTGCCGTTGGCCACTTGGCTATTCCCCCCTTTTGCTTGTTCAACATTTTTGGCTGCCGAACAAGAATGAACAACTAAAGCTTTGTAAAAACAAAGTTTCAAAGTTGTTTCTATGAGCCAGCGGAGGGATTCGAACCCCCGACCTACTGATTACAAATCAGTAGCTCTACCAACTGAGCTACGCTGGCTTCTCAAAGAACTTTTAGTGTAATTTTTTGTGTTTTAAAACACACTTCGCCACACTTGTTTTCAAAAAACGAGGCGCAAATGTAATCTTCTGCATTTGATTTTCAAAAAATACTGTACTATTCTTTTTTTTTCTTTTCACCGAAAGTTTTTCTGCCTTCTTAATTAGGCATTCTGTTGATGAATGTTGCAACATTTCGCGTAAATTTTCGTTAAGCATTTGTACCACTTCCTTTAAAATTGTATATTAGTGCTGCAATGGCGAGGGAGAGATGGCTAATAAATTTTTTCACCAAATTAAATCCTTAGTTAAATTATGAACATTGTAATTAGACCGGTGCATTTTGATGCTACAAGCCAATTAGTTGATTTTATCACTAAAAAACTACAGAAACTCGAAGTCTTTTTCGATAAAATTATTGAAGCAGAAGTTTATTTAAAGCTCGGCACCAAGCAAAATATTAAAGATAAAATTGTGGAAGTAAAACTTTCGGTACCCGGCAAAACACTTTTTGCCAGCGAAGTTTCTAAAGCATTTGAAGAAAGCGCAGATAAAGCGGTAGAAACTATTTCTAGACAACTTAAAAAACACAAAAACAAACTCATTGAACAAAACAGTTAATTTAAAAAACAAACAATAAATCTCCCTCAATAATATTGATAAAAAGGCTCGCTTTTGCGAGCCTTTTGCTTTTTGGGATATTTTTAAAGCTCGAATTGCAAGCCAGTGCTTCTACTCCTAATTTCTATGCTACTTTGTAAAGATATTTTTGAAATTCTGTCTCGTCCTAAAAAAAATAAATCATAAGCCATTTCAAAATTAGGAGATTTCTTTGCACCTTAAAGTAATAAATTTTAGGTATTAAAATGTCTATGATTAAGAAATAAACCGCCACCAAATCTCCTTCACAGATAAAGAAAAAGAGCTTCTACTTTGTTTTTAAAATTGTACTTACCTAAAGCCTTTTTTTTGCAAAACTGCTTGTTTAGGCGGAAAAATTTAAGTCCATTTGAAGTTCTATTTTCCTTTTATACTTTTGTGCGAAGCTGATGCAGTTGCGCATTGCAACACGCAAATTATTTAAAACGAGTCATTTACCTTGTGCCTAAAAGTTGATATTCACACACATATTATTCCAAAAAATTTGCCACGTTGGGCAGATAAATATGGCTATGGCGGCTTTATTCATTTAGACCATCACAGAGCAGGTTGCGCGCGAATGATGCGCGATGATGAATTTTTTCGCGAAATTCAGGAAAACTGCTGGGATGCCGAAGCGCGCATAAAAGATTGCAATTTGCACCGCGTAGATGTGCAAGTGCTCTCTACCATTCCGGTAATGTTTAATTATTGGGCAAAGCCTAAAGACTGCTTGGAAATTTCATCGTTTTTGAACGACCACATTGCAGAAATTGTACAAAAATATCCAAAGCGTTTTGTTGGTTTGGGAACTGTTCCCATGCAGTCTGCCGAGCTTGCTGTGAAAGAGCTTGAACGCTGTAAAAAAATTGGTTTAGTAGGAATAGAAATTGGTTCAAACATTAACGATATGAACCTAAATGAACCTTCTTTTTTCCCGGTGTTTGCCGCTGCCGAAAAGTTAGGAATGAGTGTTTTTGTTCACCCTTGGAACATGATTGGTTTTAAGCAAATGCAAAAGTACTGGCTGCCTTGGCTGGTGGGAATGCCGGCAGAAACTTCGCGCGCAATTTGCAGTATGATTTTTGGTGGAATTTTTGAGCGCTTTCCAAAACTAAAAGTGGCGTTTGCACATGGCGGAGGTTCTTTTCCTGCAACAATTGGCAGAATAGAAAGAGGCTTTGAAACACGACCCGATTTAACTGCAATAGATAATGACGTGAATCCAAGAAATTATATTGGCAGGTTTTATGTTGATTCCTTGGTTCACGATAGCGCATTTTTAAAATACTTGACCGAAACAATGGGAATAAACCATGTTTGCATCGGCAGCGATTATCCTTTCCCTTTGGGTGAAGAAATTCCGGGAAGTATTATTGAAACAGTGAAATGGAACAATGGAGAAAAGGAAAAACTAATGCACCAAAACGCTTTTAATTGGCTAAATTTGAAGGCGGAAAGTTTCATGTAGTATAACTTAAAGTGAAAGATTAAAAACAGCTTCTGTTTCTATTGGAAACTATGGCATTTTCTTCAAAACAAAAATTGAAAAATTTAGATGAGCAACACAGCAAAAACAACTTGGGTAAGTGTGAAACCCGGAAGTGATTTCCCAATTCAAAATTTGCCTTACGGAATTTTTAAAACTGCCAGCCACAGCCCGAGAGCAGGAGTTGCCATTGGCGATTTTATTCTTGATTTAGCTGTGCTTGGCGCTGCCGGAAAGTTTAGTGGAATAGTGCAAGATGTAAGTGTTTTTTCTAAGCCAACACTTAATAGTTTTATAGCATTAGGCAAACCTGTAACCAACAAAATTAGAAACAGAATTATTGAACTGCTGAGCGAAGAAAATACCGAACTGCAAAACGATATTGCCTTGCGCGAACAGGTGTTTGTGAACCAAAGCGATGCCACAATGTTGCTGCCTGTTCAAATTCCAAATTATACCGATTTTTATTCCAGTATTGAGCACGCAACTAACGTGGGAAAACTTTTTCGTCCCGATAACCCGCTAATGCCCAATTGGAAACATTTACCGGTAGGTTATCATGGCAGAGCTTCTTCTATTGTGGTGAGCGGCACGCCTATTCGCAGGCCAAAAGGGCAAACTAAAACAGACGATATGCCAATGCCTGTTTTTGGTGCTTCAAAAGCATTGGATATTGAATTAGAAATGGCTTTTGTGGTAGGGAAAGAAACCGATATGGGCGAAAGTGTTTCTACAGCTTCAGCAGAAGATTATATTTTCGGAATGTTGCTCTTTAACGATTGGAGTGCGAGAGATATTCAGCGTTGGGAATATGTTCCGCTCGGTCCTTTTTTAGGTAAAAATTTCGGCTCATCGGTTTCACCTTGGCTTGTGCCTTTAGAGGCGTTAAAAAACTTTAGGGTTGAAGCGCCTAAAAAAGACACAGAAATACTACCCTATTTGCAGCAAAGCGGCTTAGCAAATTTCGATATTCAACTTGAAGTAGAACTTACAACTCCTTCGGGTGAAAGTGCTGTTATTTCAAAAAGCAATACCAAATATTTATATTGGAGTATAGCACAGCAGTTGGCGCATCACACCGTGAATGGCTGCAACATTCAAGTTGGCGATATGTATGCCAGCGGTACTATTAGCGGACCAACACCGGATTCTTTAGGCTCGCTCTTAGAAATTACAGAAGGAGGAAAAAAAGCCTTGTATTTGGCTGAAGGCATCGAGCGAAAATATTTGCAAGATGGCGACACCATTACACTTCGTGCTTTTGCAGAAAAAGATGGTGTGCGTATTGGTTTTGGAAGCTGTGTTGGCACTATTCTCCCTGCGCATAGTTAATATAGGCGTTTTCTAAACAACATTTTGCGTGTTGCTTCGTTAGCAGCATCTATTTTCTACATTTGAGCAATGCAATTTTTTTCACTTCTCACATTAGTACTTGCAAGTTTAACTTTAGCAGCACAGCCGTTAGGCACTTGGAAACTTTATTTTCCTTACAAAGATGCTACCGGATTAGAAGATGCCGGAGATATGGTTTATGTGAGCAGCACGCAATCGCTTTACAGTTTTGAAAAAAACACCGGAGTGTTTACTTTTTTCGATAAACAAACTGCACTCAGCGATGTGGGAATTAAGTGTATAGATTACAACAGCACCACAAAAACTTTAGCAGTTGCTTACAACAATAGCAATATAGATTTAATAGCAGATGCTACTGAAGTTTACAATATTCCGGACTTAAAAAACAAGATAATTGCCGGCACAAAAAACATAAACGGCATTTGTAACGCAGGTGCTAAAATTTACTTTGCTACCGATGTGGGAATTTTAGCTGTGAGCCAATCAAAAAGAGAAATTTCGGAGGTTTATGTAATTGGAAAATTAGGTGGAAATGTTGCCGTATATAGTGTTGCAGTAGGGAATAATAAAATATTTGCAGCTACCGAACAAGGCATAAAAAGTGCGCCACTAAACACTGCTAATCTTCAAGATTTTAATTCGTGGAAAACATATAGCACACAAGATTCGCTACCCGAAAAAAAGTTTTCTCTCACCGGATTTGCTGCTAATAAATTTTATGCCGTTTGCAACGATACCGTATTTGGTTTCAATGGAAATTATTGGAACAAACTTTTTTTCGATACTGCATTGCAAGTATTAAACGTGCAAAGTTATGGGAACAACTTTTTTGTGATGTTGCACAACACACAAACAGGCGAAGGCAAAGTTTTAAAAATTGACGATTCGGGCAACCAAAACCTACTAAATGTATCGGTTGGCTCACCAATACAATATTTTATTGATAATGATGGCACTACATGGTTAGCAGATATGTATAATGGTGTTTACAAAAACAGCGAGTTGATAAATCCAAACAGCCCAACTTCTTTCAACTCGTTTAATATTGATGTAAAGAACAATGTAACATGGGTGAGTGGTGGCGGAGCCGATGCTTCGTGGGGCTACACTTACAACTATTCAGGCATGTATATTCTTAAAAATGATACTTGGAAGAACCTAAATGGCTTCTCTTCTCCTGCTTTAGTAAACTTTCCCGATATTGTAAACATTGCAGTTGCCAACGATGGCGAAAAAGCATACTTAGCTTCAAACCGCGAAGGTGTGGCAGAAGTAGATTTGAATTCAAATACCATTCAGCAATACAACAAAAACAATTCACCACTTTTAGGCGCAGCCGGAGACCCTGTAGCAACGCGCGTTACAGCAGTAGCATTAGACAGAGATAATAACCTATGGGCAGGAAATGCGTTTACCAACTTTGGCTTAATAGTGAAAAAGCCAAGTGGCGACTGGGTAAAACTTCCTTACTTTACCGTAAACCAACTAATTAAAAAAATAGTTATTACTTCAAACAATTACAAATGGATGCTTATGCGTCCCGGTTCTATTGCAGTTTACTATGAAGGAAATATTTTAGAAAACACAAGCGATGATGCTTTTAGAATATTAGGAACAGGCAAAGGCTATGGCGGCTTAAACAACGGAAATGTAAACTGCTTGGTTGAAGATAAAGATGGCGCTGTGTGGGTGGGAACAGATGAGGGAATAGAAATTTTTTACTGTGCCGGAAGTGTATTAAGCCAAAACGGTTGCGATGCACAACGTATTGTGGTTGAACGCGATGGCTACAATGGCTATTTATTCGGAACAGAAATAGTGCGCGCACTTGCCGTAGATGCAGCCAATAGGAAATGGGTGGGAACGAGCAATGGCGTTTGGTTAATTTCTGCCGATGGAAAAAAGGAATTACTAAAATTTAATACCGATAACAGTCCGCTGCCATCTAACTATATTACCGACATTGCAATTAACCACAAAACAGGTGAAGTATTTTTTACAACAGAGCAAGGTATTGCAAGTTATTTGGGCGATGCAATACAAGGCGGTGAAACTTGTGATAAAGCTGTTGTTTTCCCCAATCCTGTAAGAGCAAGCTACGATGGACCTATTGCCATAAAAGGTTTGGTGGACGATGCTTACGTGAAAATTACAGATGCTACAGGTTTGGTGGCATACCAAGGCAAAGCCAATGGCGGGCAAATGATTTGGAATGGAAAAACATATAATGGAAATCGTGTAGCAAGTGGCGTTTACACTGTTTATAGCGCCAACGAAATAGGTAAAGAGAAATGTGTTGCCAAAATAGTTTTAATCAACTAACTTGCAGCAATGAACCAATTTGTCGATAAAATTTATGCAGTGCTGGAAGAAGTGAAAGACCCGGAGATTCCTGTTTTATCGGTAGTGGATATGGGAATTATTACACAAGTTTTTTCTGAAAATAACCAACACGCAACTGTACACATGACACCTACTTTTGTAGGCTGCCCGGCAATTGGTGTAATGAAACACGATATTGAAAAAGCAGTACTAAATGCAGGATTTGAAACCGTAGAAGTAATTGTGGATTTTAAAACCCGCTGGACAAGCGACCGAATGAGCGACAATGCAAAGCAAAAGTTGGAGAAATTCGGCATTGCACCACCAACAAAAATTGATGGAAACATAAGCGAAGAAGCGCTTAACAAAGTTCGCTGCCCACATTGCGGCAGCGTGAATACCACACTAAACAGCCCGTTTGGCTCTACTCTTTGCCGCGCTATTCGCTATTGCTTTGATTGCAAGCAGGGCTTTGAACAATTTAAGCCTATTTAATGCTTAAAGGCAGCGAAATAGCAGAAGGATAAAGCGTGCCGCAACCAAAATTAAAACACTTAGGTCGAGGCGTTGTAATATCGAAATGCCCGGCATCTGCACCTGCAAAACTCACCCGAATGGAGTGCCCTTTATTTAGTTGGTATGAAGTTGGCAACATCTCAAATTGCAACCGCACCATTTCGTTCGTTTGGTAAGGAATAGCATCTTCTTTTAAATAAGAATGAAATGGCGTTGATGTTTCATACAACTTGTTTTCGGAAATTTTTCTGTGCATCGGGCGAAACATTCCTTCGGTGATATAAGTAACTGTTCCATCGGGCGAAACATCTTCTAAATACGCAAAAACATTTGCATCAGAAGCATCGGCACTCCAGTAAATATCTAAAAAAGGGCTTCCGGTAATTTCGGCAATATTTTGTAATGGTGAAGTGGTAAACGAAATAAGTTTTTTATCTTCTTCCATTCGGTTAGAATAGTTGGTTGGCCCATTCATAAAAAGTTGTGTAATACTATTCCAGCGTGAAGTATTGCCACTGCTTGCACTATAATTAACAGCATAGTTTACTATACCATTTTTCTTAATGTTTGGGGTAAGTGTGCTATCTATATTCAAATAAAAGAGCGTGTGTTCTTGCTTGGCAATAGGCCATTCGTTGCTTGCTTTCCATGTTTCTTCTCCTATTGTATAGTAGTAAAGTTTAGGTTCTTTATCTATGCCGTTATCAATGTCTTTTAAATAAAAATCAAAGAAGCGAAGCATCTCCAATTTCACCGGAAAATTTACAACTTTAGTAGCAGCAAAAGGGCTTACATTGTTTTGTGGGCCATGATCCCAAGGTCCTACCAAAACCTTTACCGTATTTTTGGTATTTGCCATTCCATCGAATAAACTTTTTTGCAATGCCCCATCGTACCAGCCACCAATTCTGTAAATTGGCGTGCCCGAATTTTCAATTTGCTTTCTAAAAGAATGTACGCTGAAAGCTTCGCTACTTAAGCCAAGTTTGGGTAAGGTGTCATCTCTAAAAACCACATGCTTTATTCCTTCTGTAATATCAAAATTGTTTCGGTGTTGCGCCAAAGCAGATTTGTAAATTTTTTTACCTCTATCGCCTTGCACAGGGTTTGCACCAAACAGCAAATGCTTGGCCATTTTTCCAAAAATGCTGAAGTTATTGTGGTCTAAATTTTGAGTTGTTTTTCCCCAAGCATCAATAAATGGTGTTTGTCTAATTCCACCCGGCATCATTACATAGTTATACAAGTCGAAAATGTTGCTGCGCGGAATACAAGCTTTTACTGCCGGATGTTGATTTGCCAAAAGCATTTCTGCTGTGGTACCCACATAACTCACTCCGGTGCTGCCTACTTTTCCGTTGCTCCAAGGTTGGTTAATTATCCAATCCACAATCTCTTTTCCGTCTGCAATTTCTTCGGGGCTAAATTCCATTTTCCGCACACCTGTAGAGGCTCCGGAACCGCGTACATCTGCAATTATACAAGCGTATCCATGCGAAGTAAAAAACTCTATTTCTGCCTCCGGAACTACTACTAAAATCGGACTTTTAAATAGATTTAGCGGAAACTTAATTCGCAGCGATCGCAAGTAGCGTGTTAAATATAAAATGGTAGGAACCTGCTTTCCTTCCTCTAATTTTTTCGGCAAATACACATCGGTAGCAATTAGTGTGCTATCGCGCATGGTGAGATAGAGCGAATGGTATTTAAACCCTTTATACTCAGGAGTTGTGTATCCTTGATAAACACCGGGATAGCTTAGTTTTCCATTATTTTTTCCTCCAACTACATGGTTATCTAAGTGTGTGCCGGCATTGCATACAAGCGAAAAAAAAGTAAAAAGAAATAAGAAAATGTACCGTGTGTGCATGTACTAATACCTATTTTTATCAAATAATTTAAAGGCAATAAAATTGGAAAGATTCTTACTGAAAAAAAACAATTTTATAGAATAAATTTTAAGCTGCTTTATTCTTGCATTCGATAAGCTTTTACAATCTCCGATATGTAGCCAATATTATACTCCAAGTATTACAGCAATAGCACAAACCCTTGGTATCTTCTAAATTATTACCCTTTAAAACCCCACTTCAATAACTCTTTGAAAGTTACTTTTTTGCCATACATTAAAATGCCTGTGCGGTAAATTCGCGCAGCCAGCCAAGTAGTACCCAAGAAGCCGAGTATTAGTAGTGCAGCCGATAAAAGTATTTGCCAAAGCGGTGGTTCAAACGGCATGAGCGAAGGCATAATTATTGGTGAAGAGAATGGTACTAAAGACGCCCAAAATGCCACACTGCCATCGGGTTCACCAATTACTTTTGTAAGCAGAATAATGGAAATAATGATTGGAATAGTAACCGGTAGTGTAAGCGATTGCATGTCGCCATCATCGTTTACGGCTGCACCAATTGCCGCAAACAATGCGCCATAAAGCAAAAAGCCTCCAATAAAAAAGAATAGGAACGCACCAAAAATTGGCAAAAACCTAATTTCTGAAATATGCCCAATCAGTATTCTTATTTCGTCTGCATCAATATTATTTGCTGCTGAAGCAGAGGGCGGAGTCATCATTCCGCCATCCATAGTAATACCCAACACGGCTACAATAAAAAAATTTGAAAGCATAATGAGTATTGCCCAAAGCAAGAACTGCGTTAAGCCAACCATGCCAATTCCCACAATTTTTCCGAGCATAAGTTGAAACGGTTTCACACTACTCACCAGCACTTCCACAATACGATTGGTTTTTTCTTCTTTCACTCCTTTCATAATCATGGTGCCGAAAACCAACAAAGCAATATACACCACAAAGCCAATTAAATAGCCTATTACAGAAGCAATTTCGGTGAAACCAACTTTTTCGTTACCCAAATCCGAAGTATAGTTTATGGTTATTTTCTCGTTCAGATTTTCTATTGCCGCCTTATCCACATCAAGTGTTTCTAATTTCTTTTTGCGTACCACATCGCCAAGCATTTCCGTTAAGTATTGTTTCATAAATAAGCCCGGGCGGTCAGCAGTAAATAATTGCACACCAATTCGGTTCGGGTTCATAATTTCAAACCCGGCAGGAATACGCAATAAGGCATCAAATTTTGCTTCTTTTCCATTGGTTTGAATATTGCTGTATAGCGAATCAAAACTCTCGTTTGGGTAGAAAAAATAAACCGATTTGTCTGATGCATCAGGAAAGCGCATATCTTTAAAAACACCACTTTCATCAATCACGGCAATGCGCTTTTCGCTTGAGCCTAAAGTGTTTACCCAAACTGTTGCACCAACTAAAAGTATAAAACCAATTGGCGCTAAAAGCGTAGTGAGCAGAAAGCTTTTGGTAAGCACACGGCTCAAATATTCTCTTTGAATTATTATGAGTATTTTCTTCATAAAGCAGCAGCTTTTTCTACGTTTTTAATAAATATTTCGTTGATGCTCGGTAGCAATTCTTTAAATGAATTTACGGTTACATTTTGCTCGATAAAGTATTTTAAAACTTCGTTTGAAGTATTGTTTTCGCTGCTGATAACTGCGCGATTTTCGCTTTGGCTCAGCACTTTAAAATGCTGCTGAAAATGTTCCGGCAATGCACCTTCAAAACCAACCTCAAACTTGTTTTCTTTAAACTGTTGTTTGAGCACTTTTACTTCGCCACAAAGTATGTTTTCGCCTTTATTTATAAGCGCAATGGTATCGCAAATGCCTTCCACTTGTTCCATTCTGTGTGTTGAAAAAAGTATGGCTTTGCCTTGTGCTTTAAAGTTCCTTATTTCTTGCTCTATCAACATAGAATTTATTGGATCTAAACCACTGAATGGTTCATCTAAAATAAGCAAATCGGGCTCGTGCAGTACGGTTCCAATAAACTGCACTTTTTGGCTCATACCTTTTGAAAGCTCTTCAATTTTTTTGTTTTCCCAACTTTCAATATCAAACTTTTTGAACCAAAAATTTATTTTCTCTGCGGCTTCTCGGCTCGAAAGCCCTTTTAATCTTCCAAGATAAACTAAGTGTTCGCGCACCTTCATTTTCTTATACAAACCGCGCTCTTCGGGCATGTAGCCAATTTGATGAACATGGCGTTCTTCCATCGGTTCACCTTTAAATAAAATACTTCCACTATCGGGGAAAATAATGCGGGTTATCATTCTTATTAAAGTAGTTTTTCCGGCTCCATTCGGACCCAGCAAACCAAAAATGCTTCCGCCCTGCAAGTTCATAGACACGTTGCGAGTAGCCTCGTAACTGCCATACGATTTCTTTATTTGGTTAAGTTGTAAAATCGGGTTCACAATTATTTTGGTTGAATGATTTAATGTATTAACGATTGTTTTTGCGCAGCAATTTTAGCAGCACTTCAAAATCTTTTGGCAATGGTGCTTCTACCGAAATACTTTGCTTTGTAATTGGGTGAATAAAACCAAGCTTTGCCGCGTGAAGTGTAGTTCGCGCAATGGTTGGGCGAGTTTCTTCCTCAAGGTTTTGCTTAAAGTTTTTCATCACCGATGAAATATGAAAATTTTTAGTTCCGGCATAAATTTCGTCCACCAAAAGTGGATGTCCGATAGATTTTAAATGCACACGAATTTGGTGCATTCTTCCGGTATAAATTTTTACGCGAAGCCATGCAGCGTGTTTAAAATTTTCATTTACCCAATATTCCGAAATTGCTTCTTTGCCTTTTGCATACACTTTCATGGTTCCAGGACGCGCAGGATTTTCTGCCAAAGGCTCATTGATAATGCCGTGTGGCTCAAGCACATTTCCTTTCACCACCGCGAAATATTCTTTTTCTACTTCTCGGTTTTCAAATATTAAACTCAATGCTTTGTGCACATCTTCGGTTTTTGCAAAACATAAAATTCCACTGGTTTGCTTATCAATTCTGTGTACCACAAACAGTTGCCCTATTTGGCTTTCGAGCATTCCCACAAAAGAGTTTTCTCTGCTTCCGTTGCGCTCGGGAATACTTGCAATGCCGCTTGGTTTATTGGCAATTACTAAATATTCGTCTTCAAAAATTATTGGTATCTGGCTCATTTATCAAAGCGAAAATAAACAAATAGTCTGCCAAAGTTTTTACTATCGTTTTCAATTCGGTGATATTTAGATTTTATGTGCGGTTGTTGCAGAAATCTTTCCACCTTTTTGCGCAGTTGTCCGCTGCCTTTGCCGGGTATAATTTCCACTTCGCGAATTTTACATTCTACCGCTTCGTCAAAAGCATTTTGCAGTGCTTGGTCTATTGCCTTGCTATTATTGTAAATCGGATGTAAATCTACTTTTATGCGAGCCATATTTTAAGTATGCTTAGCGAAGTGCATCTCGCCACGATTGCTTTATTAAACCAATGCTCCAGCGAATAATTACGGCACTGCCCACCAAGCCCAAAAGCGGATCGAGCCAATTGATACCGGCAAAATATATTGCGGTTAATGAAGCAATAGCAAAGCAACTGAGCACCACATCGCTAAGTACGTGAATGTATGCTGCTTTCAGGCTCAAGTCCATTTTTTCTTCTTCGCGGTGAAGCACATAAGCGCTTATGGCATTTACAAATAAGCTAAAAATGGCTACTGCAAACGATTCCTTTGTTACCACTATTTCCGGGTGCATAAAATGTTCTATGGCTTCGTAAACCATAAAAGCAGTAACAATTAAAAGTGCAACGGCACTTGCAAAGCTGCTTAGTGCCAACACGCGGTGTTCTTTTTGCTGTGTAAGTTCGTGCCTACGCAATCGAATATACAAATACGCGCCCCAAGCTAACAGCAGTACTAAAACATGCGACAACATGTGCCAGCCGTCCATAATTAAAGTTACGGATTTGCTGCTGTAGCCTACGCTTAATTCCAAAAGCATGGCAACCACAGAAATAGCTACAACTATTTGCGTGCTGCGTTCATTTGCCTGTCGGTGATAATGAACGTGTTCGTGATGATGATGCGAATGCCCCAACTTAAAAAAACTAAGTGAGCAAAATTACTGTGCAGGTTGTGCTGGAGCCGATTCAGCCGGAGCAGTTTGTGCAGGTGCGGTATTTCCTCCGGCAGGAGCTGCTTGTGGCAAGCTCGCAGGATTGAATGGTTGATTGTTCATTTGCTGTTCAACTTCGCTCTTTTCTATTTGTGTTTTTGTTTTTACATCTGCACGCTTATCAATAAAAAATGCAGAGCCTACACTTAATACCAAAAGTAAAATAGCGAAAGTCCAAGTAGCTTTTTCAACCATATCGGTGCTTCTGCGTGCGCCTAAAATTTGCTGACCAACACCACCAAAAGTTGAAGTTAATCCTCCGCCTTTTGGGTTTTGAATAAGCACTACCAACGAAAGAAATACGCAAACGATGATAATAAGAACGGTAATCGCGATATACATATTATTAAATTTTATCTCTTAATTTTCTAATGTGGGCTGCGAAATAAGTGCTTTTCATTGGAAATTTCAAACTCAACTGCTCATAAACTGATATTGCTTGCTTAATTCTGCCTTGTTTTTCCAATAAAACAGCAATAGTTTCGGTTATTGGCAACTGTGTTTTTCCATCAAAATCAGCGGTGGGAACAATTCTTTTTTTGTGCTGCTTTTGCTGTGCTATAAAATCGTTCAAACCTTTAGAGTAGTTGGTTTCTGCTTCTATTTTGCTTTCCAGCATTTCATACGGAATATTGCTTTTTATCAGCACATCTAATTCATCTTTTGGTGGCTTAGTTTTGGTTGAAGGCTTGTTGCTTTTTTCCTCATTGTTAAAATGCGTGAGCCAGCCCGAAAAAGAGAAATTTTCAGGAACAGAAAGTTCTTCCTCTTCTATTTCCTCAAATTTTGGCTCTTCCATTTCTTCGGTTTGCTGCTCTGCTTCCGCCTTGTTCTCTATCGCTTCAAGAATGGTTTGGGTAGAAAATTCTTCGCTCTTTTCTAATGCGGATTCAGTTTGCTCAGTTGCCGTTTCAAAAATATCTTCAACCAAAATTTCTTCTTGAACTTCTAAAACTTTTGATACTTCCGATTTTTCTTCAACCAAAAATTCTTCCTCAACTACTTTTTCAGTTAAAATTTGGCTTGTAGCAATGGTTTCAGGCTTTTGGTCTAAATAATTTTTAAACCATTTTCTATCTGCCACATAAGGCACTGTCTGCTGAATAGCATCTGTGGTATTCTGTTTTTTTGCTAACACCACACGCGCTGCCGTAAACCACGGATACGCTGCCAAATGCACTTCTAAATGCTCTTTTGGAAGCGACTCTAAATGTTGAATGAGTGCAGCGTTCAATTTCTCTTACGTTTAAAAAATAGTGTTGTATGGCAATTTTGAGTGGGCAAAACTAATTAACTATATTCAATTACAAATTCAAGTATTCTGCATCGTCTTTCACCGGATAGCGCATGAGTGAATTGATGGCGCGCTCCATTGTCCAATTTCCGAAAAACACTTTGTTGAGCGCGAGTAAAATCGGTGCCGACTGTTTTACTTTATCTACTATCAGCTTCCCGATTTTTAAGGTGCGAACACCTTCTGCTACTTCGCCCAAATCTGTAAGTATGGTTTCTAATTTTTCACCTTTTGCCATGCGATAGCCAACGGTATAATTTCTCGATTTTGGAGAAGAGCATGTTGCCATTAAATCACCAATTCCTGCCATTCCTAAAAATGCTTTTTTATCGGCTCCTAAAGCTTTTCCAATATATATCATTTCTGCCATGCCACGTGTAATGAGCAATGCACGAGCGTTTTCGCCATAGCCCAAACCACTGAGCGCTCCGGCAGCTAATGCCACATAGTTTTTTAGTACTCCGGCAAGTTCTATTCCCAATAAATCTTTATTTCCAAAAACTTGCAAGCGCTCACTTCGCAAGCAACCTCTTCCTTCTTGTATCACTTCATTAAATCTGCTGGCAATAACTGTAGCCGCAGGTTGATGTTCTGCCAATTCTGCCGCCAAATTTGGACCAGCTAAGCAACCAATTCTCACCACTCCGGTTTCTTCGCGAATAAGTTCGCTCATGGTTTTTATTTGCTTTAATGAAATAGAATCTGCTGTTGCTGTATCTAAATCAAAATCGGTGTGCAAACCTTTAGTGGCGTGAATTACAATATGATCGGGACGCAGATATGGTGAGCAATCTTGAATCATAGCTTTGAAATGCTGCGATGGCACTGCCGGAAAAATAATGTAGCAATGTTCGGCAAGTTCTTCGATGCTTTCTGCTATATAAACTCTTTCGTTAAAAGTATGCCCGCGGCTTTTTCTTGTGGTGCGAATAAGTTCAGCAGTTTCGGGCGTTCTTTCGTACAAAAATACACGCATATTTTCGGCTAATAAGTTTGCTATTGCCGAACCGAAACTACCGGCACCGATTACGCCTGCTATTTTCTCTTTCATGTCTGTTTAAACCCCTGCGAATGTAAGTTAAAAAACTGTTTTAAATATTTTATGGTAGCCAACTAATTTGTTTTGAAAATAACAAGTGTTATATTTGTGTAATTGTGGGACGCTTCTGCCAGGCAGGAGCGTCTTTTATTTTTTATTAAACATTGAGTTATGGCTATCCATTACATGACAAAAGAGGGCTACGAAGCACTCGAAAGAGAATTGAAATACCTGAGCACCGTGCGCAGAAAAGAGGTGGCAAATGCTATTGCTGAAGCACGCGAAAAGGGCGATTTGAGTGAAAATGCCGAATACCATGCCGCAAAAGAAGAGCAAGGCTATTTAGAAGCTAAAATTGTGGAACTGGAAACACAGTTTGCCTCTGCAAGAATTTTAGATGAAAGCAAACTCGACACATCAAAAGTTGGTGTGCTTTCTAAAGTAGAAATTCTAAATAAAAAGACGAATAAAAAGATGGTGTTTACGATTGTAAGCGAAGCAGAAGCAAATCTAAAAGAGAATAAAATTTCTTCTACTTCACCAATTGGGGCAGCACTCTTAGGCAAAGAAGTAGGCGATATAGCACAAGCTCAAACACCAGCCGGCATTCTAGAACTGAAAGTACTGAATATTAGTATTTAGTTGAAATCTGCTTGGCGAAAAATTAGTTCACCGATGCAGAGCGCTTATTTAGCTTTTGCATAATCATACTTACCAAAACATCAATAGCAACATGGTTCATGCCGCCTTGCGGAATTATTAAATCTGCATAGCGTTTGGTAGGTTCAATAAATTGTTGGTGCATAGATTTCACTATTTCGTAGCGGGCTAAAACGTCTTCCACTTTTCTACCGCGCTCTAAAATATCGCGCTCAATAATTCTGCGAAGTCTATCATCTGCTTCGGCATCAACAAACACTTTTAAAGTGCAAAGTTTGCGCACGCGCTCATCAGAAAAAAGTAAAATTCCTTCAACAATTACTACATGATGTGGGGCAATTGGTGTGGTTGCCTCTTGGCGTGTACTGGTTAAATAATCGTAGGTTGGTTCTTGTATTGCATTTCCTTTTTTTAGCTCGCCCAAATGCTTTACAATTAAATCAAATTCTATAGAATCAGGGTGGTCAAAATTTATTTTTCTTCTTTCTTCAAGTGTAAGGTGCTTGTTATCTCTATAGTATGAATCTAACGAAAGCACAGCCACTTCGCTGCGGTCTATTTTATCTAAAATATTGCGAACAACGGTTGTTTTGCCGCTGCCGGAGCCTCCTGTTATACCAATAATTACCACTTTGTTTTCTAATTATTCGTGAAAGAAAAGTAGTGCAAATATAAGCACAGCATTAAGTCTATCAGTTTATTTTTTATCCGCAGAAAATTAAACGGCAACTTGGTGTTCGCGCAACGCATCGTTTAGCGAAGTTTTTTTATCGGTACTTTCTTTGCGCTTTCCAATAATTAAAGCACAAGGAACTTGATATTCACCTGCAGGAAATTGCTTGGTGTAGCTACCCGGAATTACCACACTGCGTTCCGGTACAAACCCTTTATATTCCTGCGGTATGGCAGAAGAAACATCAATTATTTTTGTGCTGGCGGTTAGCACCACATTTGCTCCCAAAACGGCTTCTTTGCCTACACGCACACCTTCTACTACAATGCAGCGCGAACCAATAAAACAGTTATCTTCGATAATAACAGGAGCAGCTTGCACAGGCTCAAGCACTCCGCCAATTCCTACTCCACCACTCAGGTGAACGCCTTTCCCTATTTGTGCACAACTGCCTACTGTAGCCCAAGTATCAACCATAGTTCCTTCGCCAACATAAGCGCCAATATTGGTGTAAGACGGCATTAAAATCACTCCTTTTTCTATAAAAGAACCATAACGTGCAATGGCGTGCGGCACCACGCGAATACCCAATTCTTTATAGTTTCTTTTCAATTTCATTTTATCGTGAAACTCAAAAGGTCCTACTTCTATCACTTCCATTTCGCGAATAGGGAAATATAATATTACTGCCTTTTTTATCCACTCATTCACTTTCCAGCCGCCTTCAAAAGGCTCTGCCACTCTAAGTTCCCCTTTATCTAATGCTTCTATTACTTCTTCTATTTTCTCTTTGTTTTCGGGCTTTGTAAGTAGTGTTCGATTCTCCCAAATTTCTTCTATTTCACTTTTAAATTTCTGAATATCCATGAAAAATTATTTTGAAACACAATGATATAAAACAAGACGACTTTAAATAAAATGTGCGATAGTGAATATTTTATATTTGCATAAATAAAATAAAGCATAATTTTCGCACCAATAAAACTTCATTATTAAATATGAAAAACCTTCTACTAATAGTTTCCTTGTTAGTGTTTTCAACGGCAATGCGCGCACAAATATTTATTAACACAGGAAACGAAAACTTAGAAAAATACAAGCAGGAGAACCCAAACATTAACATTTATGACGAGAGCAAACAGGGCAATCAACCTCCGAAAGAAGCGCCAAAAGCTGCCGAAACTGCACCTACTGCTACAACACCACAAAGTGCTACACAGCATCTAACTACTCCGCCTGTTGATGGTGATTATCCACCAAATGCAGAACCGGGCAAATGCTATGCTCGTTGTCTTACTCAAGACCAATTTGAATTTAAAGAAGAACAAGTAATTGATAAACCTGCCTACTTTAAAACGGAAGTAACACCCGCTGTTTATGGCACAGACTTCGATACTATTGTGCTTAAAAAATCTTACATAAAGAAAGTTGAAATTCCTGCAGAATACGATGTTACTACCGAAGATGTGCAAGTAAAAGCTGCCACTACAAAATGGCAAAAAGGAAAGGCTGATGCCTCTTGTTTAAGCGCCAATCCTGCCGATTGCCAAGTTTGGTGCTTGGTTGAAGTGCCTGCAGTTTTCAAAAAAGTAACTAAAAAAACTTTGAAAACACCTGCTACATATAGAGAAGAAGTAGTGCCTGCCGTAACTAAAGTGGTAGAAAAGAAAATTGTTGTAGAAGCTGCAAAAACCAACAAAGTTGAAGTGCCTGCTACTTACAAAACAGTAATGAATAAAGTATTAGTGAAAAAAGGTGGATTCCAAGAGTGGCGCGAAGTTTTGTGTGCTGATAAACTTAATGAACAACGCATATTAGCCATTCAAAAAGCATTGAAGGCTGAAGGTTACGACCCAGGCCCTTTCGATAATATTTTTGGAACTAAAACTAAAGAAGCGCTTATTAAATTTCAGCAAGACAAAGGTTTGCCGGTTGGAAATTTGAATATGGAAACTCTAAAATCTTTAGGAATAAAATAAATTGTAAAGTAAGTAACTAGCTAAATAAAAAGCGGCTCTGAATTTAAAACTCAGAGCCGCTTTTTTATTTGGTGCTTTAACGTTTAAGACACGCTTAAATGTTTCACCATATCTTTATTGGTAACAATACCAACAATCTTTCCACCTTCACAAACAGGCAATGCTTGAAACTTGCCTTCAGCAAGAATTTCATGTGCCTTTTCAATGCTTTCATCTGAGTGAATACAAATTGGATCGTGTGTCATAATATCAGCAGCGGTAAAGCTAACTTCTAACACCTTTTCATTTAGAGCCTTTCCCTCTTTCATCATCTTATACAAAAAGTTAACCACATCGTTCACGCTAATAATACCCACCAATTCATCGTTTGCTCTGCAAACGGGTAAATGTTGAATTTTAAACTCTTTAAAAAATTCAACTACCTGAAAAAGGTTGTTTTCCGGTTTTGCTACGATAACACTCTTGGTCATAATAGCCGCTACTGTTACTTCCATATCTATTTGTTTTAGTAATGCAAAGTTAAATTCTTTTATTTAAAAAAAACTGAATTACATCATAATTAAAAATGATTATTTGCATTGGGAAATTGAATTTAAAACATTATATTGAAAGAGAAATGAAAATATATACCCATCTGCTCCTTTTGCTCAGCTTTACTTTACAGAGCGCTTCATGCAATGCACAAAAACACAAAACACAAGTAGTTGAATCAAAACATGTTTACCAACCAATTATAACCGGAGCAGAAAACACAAGCGCTTATTTTGATTCTCTAAAGGGCAAGCGCATTGCTTTAATGGTGAACCAAACTTCGCTTATTGGAACAACACATTTGGTTGATTCACTTTTGGCAAAACAACTAACTATTGTGAAAATATTTGCTCCGGAACACGGCTTTCGCGGCACAGCCGATGCTGGCGAAAAAATAAAAAGCGGTGTAGATGAAAAAACCGGAATTCCAATTGTTTCGCTCTATGGTGCAAAGCTAAAACCGGATAGCAACGATTTGAAAAATGTAGATATTGTAGTTTACGATATTCAAGATGTTGGAGCACGTTGTTTCACTTATATTTCTTCGCTGTATTACTTAATGGAAGCTTGTGCCGATAACCAACTTCCGCTTTTGGTGTTAGACCGCCCCAACCCAAACATTCAACGTGTTGATGGCCCAATGCTTCAACAAAAATATCGCTCGTTTGTATCGCTTTTACCCGTGCCGCTTTTGTATGGTTTAACCGTGGGAGAATTGGCCAAAATGATAGTAGGCGAACGTTGGCTTAGCACTTCAAAACCAATACAACTTTTGGTTGTTCCGTGCTTAAATTATACTAGAAATTCTGTTTACGACCTTCCGGTAAAACCATCGCCCAATTTGCCCAATAGCAGAGCAATTTATTTGTATCCTTCCTTAGTTTTTTTTGAAGGCACAAACGTGAGTGTTGGCAGAGGAACCGATTTTCCTTTTCAAGTATTTGGTGCGCCAGAATGGAAAGGATTAAAGTTTAAATTTACACCTAAAAGTGTTGCAGGCGCTACCTCTCCACCATTTTTAAACCAAGAATGTTTCGGTTACGATTTGCAAAACACTTCGCGCGAATTTGATGTAGAAAATAATGGACTAAATCTACAATATTTAATTACTGCATACAAAAATGCTTCAGACAAAAAAAACTTCTTTTTAAAGAATGGATTTGTAAATAAATTAGCAGGCTACGACCTAAAATCGCAAATAGAAATCGAACTAAGCATTGAAGAAATTAGAGGTTCGTGGAAAAAGGGTTTAGAGCAATTTAAACAAAGCAGAATAAAGTATTTTCTTTATCCTGAAATTTAAACTTCATTCAACGAAATATTTATGCAACTACAAAAAGAGTTTATTGGCATTTTGTGCTTCTGCTTGTTTCAATCTGTAGCTTTCGCGCAAAACAACATTGGTATTGGAACCGCAACTCCAGACGCTTCTTCGGTATTAGAAATAAGTTCAAATGCCAAAGGCGTTTTAGTGCCGCGTTTATCTGCAACTCAGCGTATTGCCATTGCAAATCCTGCAAATGCCTTATTAGTTTTCGATACTGATAGTAATTGTTTTTTCTTTTACCAAACGGCTTTAACGCAGTGGGTTTCGCTTTGTAAAGCAGGCGCACAAGGAACTACGGGAGCGCAAGGCGTTCAAGGTATAACCGGAGCAACAGGAATACAGGGTGATACAGGACCACAAGGCAACACTGGCGCCATAGGAGCAACCGGAGCAACCGGAGCACAAGGAAACACTGGGCCAACAGGGCTGCCGGGCGTAACTGGCGCTCAAGGGATTCAAGGAAATACTGGAGCTACCGGAAACACCGGGGCTACGGGTCCATTAGGCGCTGCAAGCGGTGATTTATCAGGAAATTATCCTGCACCAACAGTAGTTGCTTTGCAAGGAAATGCAGTAAGCAATAATACACCAACTACTAACGATTTTTTATTGTGGAATGGCACCAATTGGACTCCAACTGATGTTTCAAATTTGTTTTGGAAAACCTTGGGAAACACAGGCACAAACGCAAGCAATAATTTTGTGGGAACTACCGATGCTGTAGATTTGGTTTTTAGAACACAAAACACTGAGCGTGCAAGAATTACCACTACTGGCAATGTGGGAATTGGAATTTCAACTCCTACTACACAACTTCAGATAAAAGTTCCAGGTGGAGGAATTGCTTCGGTACAAGATTACGGAGCAAATAATATAGGAATGAGTTTCAACAATAACACAACTGCAACAGGATACAATATAAAAAGCGGCACAGCAGATTTAAACTTATATCTAAACCGACCAGGCAACAACAGTATTTATTTTAGAAAGAACGATGCCGACCAAATTAGAATAACACCTGAAGGAAATCTTAGAATAAGCTCCATGAATTTTGCCACCGTAAACCCTAATTATACTGAGGATACAAGAATAAAACTAAGTACCACCTCCGGTTTTGTTTCTTTTGGCAGCTACAACAACGACCCGGCAGTAAATGCCGCACCTCCTGCAAGTACTTGGTTAGATGGTGTTGGTTCGCTTATTATTGGAATAAACAGAAGCGGAGGCGAAAGCGAAGTGGATTTTTGGAACTCAACAGCTCATAACCAAGTAGCAGCCAACAAAAACACCGATAGGGGTTTTCGCTTTATGCGATTCGACAATGCTGGAACAGAGCAATTGCTTGGTAGAATTGCCGGAGATGGTAGATTTTACGGCACTTCTTTTACCAACGTGAGCGATAGTAGATTAAAAAAAGATTTTACACCTTTAAAAAGCACCTTGCAAAAAGTATTGCAGGTAAAAGCTTACAATTATACTTTGCGAAACCAAAGTTCCTCTAAAAATGGAGAACTTACTTTCTCTGATGAAAGTAACGTTGCCGAGATTGGCTTTTCTGCCCAAGAACTTTATGAAATTTTCCCTGAGGTTGTTCACAAGCCAACAAACGAAAGCAAAGAATTGTGGGGGATAGATTACGCCAAACTATCAGTAATATTGCTGAAGGCAATTCAAGAGCAAGAACAACGTTTAATTGAATTGGAAAAGCAAATTAAAAAGTAATTAAAAACGATAATTAGAACATGAAAAACATTTTAGCAAAACCTGTTTTATTTCTTTTAGCTTTTGTGTTTTTGCTTTGCTTTCTTCCAAAAGAAAGTGCAGCACAAAAACAACTAAACACAGGCTATTTGCTTATGCGTGTTTACGATTCAAACAAGTTTGTGGCATCAGGAAACATTTACGTAAACTCTAAAATTTTTATTACTTACGAAGACGGCAAATTTGAAACTATCGAATTGCTGCCTTTCAACGAAAAGAATGAGATTGAAAATCTTAAAAAGATAGGAGCAACGCTAAACGATATAAAAAAGAAAGGCTATTTACTCATGAGCGCTACCACCACCGGAGAACAAGGTGCGCTGATTTCGGATTATGTTTTTCTAAAACAATTTTAAGCTACACCGCCTAATTCGGCAAGTGTTTTTTCTATCCAAAAAATAGAAAGTTTGTTGCGTACTAAAATGGATTGTTTCATTGAAGTGAAAAAATCTACCAACTTCTGAAACTCCGAAGGCTTTTGCAAATAACCATCGGCACGTAAGTTATAGCAATCCATCATGTCGCGTCTGTAATTAGAATTTGTAATCACATACACCGGAATTTCTGCCAACCCTTCTGTTGATTTCACATACTCCAAAACATTTTTTCCATCTAAGCGTGGCATATTCAAATCGAGCAAAACCATATCTATTTTTTCGCCCATAACACCAGAAGTGCGAAGGAACTCACAAGCTTCTTCCCCATCGTAACAGTAAGATAATCTTACCATGTCTTCTAACTCAGCATCTTTAATTGCTTCTTGCATTAAGCGCAACTCGGCTGAGCTATCATCTACCAATAGCAAATGATACGTGTGAGTAGATTTTGCCATTACTTGAATTTTGTTTTATCCAAATGTAGGCTTTAAAAAATGTAAAATACAATTTATGTTCTACACACAAATTGTATTTGTGCCTAATATTTACTTCGCTTGTTTAGCGTGGCTCATAAGTCTTTTGACTTTCTGATTCCTCGAAGGGCTTTTTCGGCTTGTGTGTTGGGTCTTCTTCATGAAGAATAAAGTCCTCAACTTGTTCTGCACCAATACGTTTAGCTATAATCTTTTTGTCTTTATCAAGAATATAAATTTGTGGAGTGCTTTGTATATCCCACTCGTAGCGGTAATTATTTTGGCGGAATGGATCGGCAACATTTATCCAGTCTAAACCTTTTTCGTGAATAAAGTCTGTCCAATCTTTCATTTTTTCTTTACCCATAATTGCCGGAGCAAAAACTTCAACACTTATTCCTTTCTTTTTTAAGGCGTGATAAGCTTCTAACAATACCGGTATTTCTTTTTTGCAGTGTCCGCAATCCGGATCCCAAAAACACAATACCACATATTTGTTTGTTAAATTATAAAGGTTGTAATACTTCTTTAAAGTAGAATCTGCCAACACAATATTCTGTGCTTTTTTGCCCATCAAAAGCGGTTCTAAAATGGTTCCGCGTTCAATAATTTTTGCCAGCTGTGCAGAATCAACCCAAGGGGCATAACCTTTAGCATAATAGTCTTTCACCAAATGCACATACACCGCGTCCATTCCCATTACTTTAGAGTTTGCCATAGTGTTTAAAAAATACACCAGCATATACTTAAAAATATCGCCTTGTGGATTTGCCTTTTTCAATAAATCATCAGCCGCTGCAGAAAGTGAATCAGGAATTTGATAAACTGTGCGTGTGAAATATTGGTTCAATTTATTGTGTAAAACCGGAGTGCGCAGCAAGCGGTCGTCATTCAAATCTATATTATCCCAATAATGCGTTTTATACCAATACCATTGGAAAGTAGAATCTGTAATTTTACCGGTTGCATCGCGTGGTGCTTCCGGCACTTCAAGCTCTTTCATGGTTTTAAGCACTTTAGCATAAAGTGTTGTTGGGTGGTCGCGCATAATTGTTTCGCGCTTGCTTTTTACTTCGGTATCTAACTTGCGCAGTTCGCCTTTAAGTGCTTCTTTTTTAGCATCGCCTTCTGCTTTTTTCAACTCACTATTTAGCGAATCTGATGCTTTGCGGATTTTGTTCAGATACAACATATCGTCATAAAAAAGTTTATTCTCTTCAGAATTAAACACTTTCATTTTGCCTGCCAATTCTGTGGTGTCTGTTTCCAATTGAAATTGCGGCTCGCTCATAATAAACTCAAAATAGCGATTGCCTAATTTCGGAAAAACCGCTAAATAAATTCCTCCCGGCAAAGCAGTATCGGCTTTTATAGTTGCTACACCTTTTGAATCGAACAACACCGTGTCTTTTACATATTGCTTATCGCCACTGTAAAAAGCCAAAACCATGTTGCTGTTCTCCAACCCTTTTACGGTAAGTTTAATATTGGTGTGAACTTTGGATTTTGCTGCTGTAGGAGCTTTTTCGTTTTTGTTTTGTGCAAATGCAAAAGATACGCATAAGCCTAAGGCAAATAGAAATAGTTTCTTCATAAATAATTTTGATGCGGTAAATTTACAATTATGATTGACGTAATACTGCAACAAAGGTGAAAAGTTGCGTAGTTAATTTTTGTTAGGCTGAGCCAAAGTGCTTAATTCTCTGAAATCAAAATTTCGACTCTTCGTTCGCGAGCTGCGGCAAGTGAAAAAACACTGTTGCGCGTGTCTTGTAAATTATCACTTACATTTTTTGCTGCTGTTTCTTCTCCATTAGAAACCATTTCAACTTTCAATCTTCCACTTTGAATGTATTGCTGCAATGCGCTTTCGCGATAGCGAAACAAAAAATTAAACACACTTGCAGCTCTGCGTCTGCCAAGCAAAATATTGTATTCATTAAAGTTTAGTGGTGAGCAATAACCTGAAATTTTTATACGCACTTGCTTTCCATTTTCGAGTTGTTTTAGAACTTGTGCTGCTACCACAACCAATTTATGAAAACTCGCTTCTACCGTATCGGCAAACCAAATTTTTATTGCTCTTTCTGCTATTGCTTTATCACTTTTTGGAAGAGAAGCCGCATAGTTTTTCAAATACTCATTCTCTAAATTTGTGTACGATTCATAAGCATCTCTATAACTCAAAATAGTTGTGTCTGCAAGCGTTTTGGGGTTTGGTTCATCATTGTGGAAATACAAAGTTATGTGCTCGTTTAAGTTTGTAACGTTGGTTTTGTTTGGAAGAATTGGCGCAGTTGAAATTGGAATTTCGTTTTGTGCAACAGCGGTTTCTTCTTGTTTTACTTTCGTTTCCGTAACTGCCACTTGCGCAACTGTATCAGGAATAATTTTTTGTGCTTGATTAGTTGTGTCGGCAGCGGTTTCTTTCTTTCTTTCTTTCGCTACCATATAAATATCGTTGCAGCAGGTTTCGGCTTCAATAAATTTAGAGCCAACTCTATTGCTACTAAAAAATGCTACAGAATCATAAGGTGAAAAATACACTTCGTTTGCACCGGAATTTATTGGCTTGCGCATATTTTTTGGCTTGCCAAAATCTGCTGTTTGTAAAGCCTTTATTTCAGCAGCAAAAACATCAAACCCGCCATAGCCATAGTGCCAAAGCGAAGAAAAATATAAACGATTACTATCTGCAAAAGGCGTAACTTCATCGTCAACAGAATTGATGTGATTGCCTGCGTTTTGCGGATAATCCCATTCTGTTTTGCTCAATCTTTTGCTCAACCAAATATCCATTTTTCCTTTTGTACCCGGTCGGTTTGAAGCAAAAAACAACCACTGATTTCCGTTTGCTTCATTTAAAACATTCGGATGCGTTGTGGTGTAGCCTGTAAGGTTGATATTCACCGGTAATTCTTTTGCTGTTTCCCATTTTTGGTTTACAAAATGAGAAACAAAAATTTTACACCGTGTGATGCCACTTTCTGTATTGCATTGCGTAAAAAATATTTCTTCTCCATACTTTTTACTGTTAGAAAAAAAACCGTTTGCAATATGTTTTGCCGAAGTTTCGGCAATGCCGGGTAAAAAACTTTGGTCTGTTGCAGCATCAATCATTTGTGTGCGAAAAGCCTTTCCTTTTGCGGGTTTGGTGGTGGAGTAATAAAATTTATTTTCGGGAGAAACAAAAGGGTTAAGTTCAGAAAACGTAGAATTTATACTATCTGGCAAGTGAATAATTTCTAAGGAATCTTGTGTGCTGTTTGCCATTGCCCACGAGCAACTTTCTATTAATTGTTGAACCTTTTGTGCATAAAAATCTTTCTTGCGATACTTGTTTTGAAAAGCCGTTAAATGTGTTTTTGCTTCTTCGTATCGCTCTAAATTTACAAGCATGCTACCCAACCAAAAATTACAGAGTGGAAACTTTTTATCCTTATCTTTTTCGATTACTTGTTCGTAAGCTTGTTCTGCATTTTTATAGTCATTAAAAAGCCTTGATGCTTCAGCAAAACCATACCAAATTTCTGGTTGCGAATCGTCTTTATCTAATGCTTGTTTAAAGTATTTTGCAGCGGCATAAAATTCTCCGGTGTTCAAGTTTTCGTTGGCCGCCTTGTAGAGTTGCTCTACCGTTTGCGAAAAAATTATTGATGGCAACAAGCAAAGCAGAAAAAGAAATTTTCTGCAAAGCAATTTGTTTTGTTTGTATATATTTTCATTAAGTACAAAAACTTCTTTTCCCATTTAAGCCTATAAAATTCTATTTGTTTTTCACTACAAAAACACCGGACATTGTGTTCCTGTTTTCTTCAATTTTTTCACTCTTGACAATTCATAAATCAAACTAATTTCTACTCCGCCATTGCTCTTGGTGGCTGTAGTAAACGATGATAAATTGATGTCGTAAGTTAAGTTCACTTTTAGTGTGTTGTATTCTAAACCAACGAGCGGATAAATGGCATCAACTCTTTTATTGGCAGTAGAAACCAATTTCTTGCGCGGGTTCATTCTGCAATAGATACCTGTGTTTAAGGCAATTCTTCGCTTTGGCGAATAATCTAAATAGCTGCGCAAAAACATTCCTAAAGTATGCTCTTGAATATTTGCATCGCCCAAAAACAAACTCTCGCTTTGGAAGCGGTAAAAATATTCCGGCACTAAATCGAAACGCTCGGCAAGCTTTGCCGAACCTTTTAAATGAATAGAAATTACACTTCCCATTCGCACCGAAGCATCTTTAAAAAATGAAAGCCGTGGTTGATTGATGTGGCTATATTGAAAACCAATTTGAAATCCGTTTCGCTGATTCTTTACGTATTGGTAAGCAATACCCAAACCCATATCGAATGCAAAGGCTGAAGTGCGTACAAAATTTTCGTTTGAAGATAGTGTAGAGTCAAATGCATCACCCGAAAACTGACTATCGAAAAACAAATTTTTCGGGTCAAAACTTCGATAAACAAATCCCGGAGAAACTCCAACAGAAACAAAATGCTGGCGGTGTAATTTTATAGCCACGCTAAGCGGCAGCGCAGCCTGCATAAAAGTAAATCTTGAGTCGCCAGCTTTATCGTATTGAAACTGTAATCCTCCACCGAGCCGCGTGCCTTGCTCAAACTGAAAAAAATTCATTTCTGCCGAAGCGCTTACTGTATTGTAATTTACAGGAACATTTGCCCATTGGTTTCTATAAACTAAATTGAAACGGTAATCTGCATCCATCAAATTGGCGTAAGCAGAAGAGGCATACAAAGGGTTAAAACCAAACTGCGAAAAGTGTATAGATTGTGCATTGCTAAAACCAAAAACAAACAAGCATATCACCGAAAACAAATGCTTCATTTTCACAGAAGCAAATCTGTTTGGCTTATCAACTTGCACTAATTTTTGTTTTGTAAACATTCCGTTTTTCTCTATCGTTTTTCTTTTTTCTCAATTCATAATTATTTCAGCAAGCTAATATTTCCACGTTTTTCAACTACTTCGCCATCATCGCATTTCGCTTTTAGATAAAACCCAAAAACGCCACTATCCAAAGGCTTTCCACCAAAAGTTCCGTCCCAGCCTTTTGCTTGGTCTGAGGTTTCAAACATCAGTTGCCCCCAGCGATCGTAAACCGCAAAATACAATTCGGTAACGCGCAAACTTCGCAAGTACAAAACATCGTTTACACCATCACCATTTGGCGTAAAAGCATTCGGTAAAAACACGCCTCCGGTTTTGCATGGTGTTCTAAACACATACACAATTACCGTGTCGCTTACCTTGCAGCCGTTGCTGTCTTCTGCCAACACTTTATACACTGTAGTTTCCAAAGGAAAAGCAAGTGGTGTAGCCGAATTGGTATCGCTCAAAGTTTCATCGTATTCCCATCGAAACGTTGCAACACCTTCGCCCAAAAGTTCTAACTGTGAAGTATCGGAATAATGAATAGTATATGGCTTTGCAATGGCGTTTACCGATGGTAATTTTGAAACAATATCTACAAGTACTTTACCGGTAAAAGTGCAGCCCATTTGGTTGGTAACCAACACTGTAAAAGTAGTGTCGCGCGGTGGACTCACCAAAGGTGTGGAAGTGCCTTGTCCTGCTAAAATTAATGTTGGCGGACTCCAATCATAAACTAGTGTTTGTCCAGGTTTAGAGTTGCTGGCATCTAAACGCACCGAATCGCCAGGACACGTTGCCACACTTGCCTTTACAGACACTGCATCGCTAAATACAATTACAGTTTGTTGAATAGTATCTGTACAATTTCCGCGTTTTACGTAGAGTGTATATTTTGTGGTTGAATCTGGCGAGGCAAACGGGTTTGATACATGTGTTTCATTCAACGAGGCATCGTATTCCCATTGGTAAGTTACATTATCTACTCCGGGCGGAATACCAATTTGTGTTTTTGCCGATTTGCAAATGGTTACATCGGGCAATATAGACGCAGAATTATTCAGGATAAGAATTTGCTTTTCAACCGTATCTACTCTATTGCAAGTAGAAGTATCTGCAACTATCAACTTAATGTTGTACAAGCCCGGCTGAGTGAAAGTGTAAACTGCATTACTATCGTTTGTAGTGAAACCATTGCTAAAAATCCAAGTAAAATCAGCATCACCTTTCACATTGCTGGTATTGGCAAACGTAGCGGTGTAGGGCAATTGGCAAGGCGGAGTTGGCACTATAAAATCAGCAAATGTAATAGGTATATTAAAATCGAATTTGTAAACAGCTTCGTTGCAATTTGGGCTGTTGTTGGTTTGCGAAACCGCTCCCGATGTAGTAGGAAAATCGCTTACACCACCGCAACCGGCACAAACACTTTGATACAAAATTCCTTGTTTGCTATAGCGTGAAGTGCCGCCATCTACGTGATCCATTGCTGTTGGGCTACCAAAAAATGTAGAATAAAACAAGCCCGAAGCATCATCATTTAGCACTGCCATGTAAAAATCATTTCCATCGGTGGTGTTGCTATAAGCTCCTGCCGTAATCGGTAAGTTTCTGGTAGAAAGTTGATTGCCAATGCTCGAGCCCCAGCCGGTTATATAAACTTTAGAACACAAATCAACCAAAAATGCTGTTGGCGAAATATCAGGAACGCCTCTGCCGGAACCAATAGTAGTACTCCAAATTACGCTGCTTAAATCGTGATGAATTTTCGTGATAAACAAACCACTATTTGGGTTGTTGTATGCTGCATTATCAATAAAAAAATTGCTCTTGTCTTCTGTTTGCCCAACCACATAAACATTGTTTGAACGGTCGTTTTCTACAAAATATATTTGGTCGTATTCAGCAGTTCCCCAATAAGTAGAAGCTTCTATTGCCAAGCCCGATTTATCAATTAAAGTAATAAAGCCATCGGCTTTGCCGCCTGCGTTTGTAGCTTGCAGCATAGAGTTTTGTGTAATAGGAAAAGAATCCACCGAATGTGTGCCGCCACACACAAACAAATCATCATTTTTATCTAACGAAAGCGAATAAATAGCATCATCATTTTCGCCACCTAAATACGAACACCAAACCATTGTAGAAAGGCTGTTGTTCATTTTAATAATGATACCGTCTAATCCGCCTTTGTTCTGCTCTTGAAACACACCTTGCGTAACCGGAAAATCGGTAGAGCGCGTGCAAGTTGCCAAGTAAATGTTGTCTTGTTTATCTATATCTATTTCTCCGCGAACCTCATCGGCATAGTTATATTTCAAAAAATTTGTAGCGCTTGTGTTTAAGCCATCGTTGCCTGTGCCGCCCACAAAAGTAGAAGCCAACAATTGTGTTCCATCGGAGCTAAAACGCGTAATCACAATGTCTGAACCATTGATGTAATGAACGCCTAAACCGCCAAAAGGCCCGGGGCTTGGACCACCATTAAAAGTAGTATCAAAAGCATTTGCCGTAACCGGAAAATTATCGGAACTGGTAGTACCGAACAAAAAGAGCTCATCGTTGGTATTCACAATTAAACTATGTGGCAACTCATCTGATTTTCCACCAAGATAAGTTGAGTATAAACGTTGCGTTCCGGTTTCATTATATTTTGTAATTCCAATATCAGTTCCTGCGATTCCGCCCTGCCCTGTGCCGCCAGCCCAGTTGATTTGGTAAGCGCCCGGAGTAGTTGGATAGCCGAAGCCAAAAACACTGCCTGCGGCATAAGCATTTCCTTTGCTGTCGTAAGTTGCTGTGTAACCAAAATTATCGGCAGTAGAGCCGCTATAAGTAGAAAAAATTAGTGCCGGATCTATCACCAAATCATAGCGTCTGTTAAAGCCATTTGGCAAAGTAAATTTCACTTCATTTTCTGAAAGAATAAACGCACACGCCACCTCAACTTTCTTTCCATTAATAACTTGGTAAGCATAAGGTTTTGCTTCTACCACATCGCCAACCGAAGTAGTAAGAAGCAGTGCGCCATCCTTAATTAAAATTCCATTTTGTCCTTCATACTTTAAGCGAATAGGAAGTGCATCTTCTTTATAGTTTGCACGCACTATCCAGTCAAATTTCGGGTGATTATTTTCTGAAAAAACTTTCAAGTTTATACCTTCATAAATATTTTCATATTCTACACCGTAAAAGCCAGGAACATGACTTGCCCATTTGGTTTTATCTTTTCCTAAAAAATAATTAAAATACTCTTTTAGCTCTTCTTCTCCTTTAATTTTTGCGTTTTTGTTTGCCCCCACAAAATTCACTCTCACTGCGTGGCAATCTATGGCTTCAGGAAAGTCAGGAGTGAAATCGTGCGAGCGGTGATGACTGTGCCTTAGCAGCATAAATTGCTCTTCTTTCGCTTTGGTGAAAGTGTAGCCGTTTTGCTCTAAAAATATTGCGCCAAAAGGAACATCGGCTTTAAACTTTATATTGGAATGCCATTGGTTTTTATTGAAAATAAAACGCAGGTTTTTGCAACTGCTACACTCGTGCGCAGCAGCAGTAATGCCCCCCAAAAAAATCATCAATAAAATAATGCGTAAAAGCCTTGCTTGCATATTTGCGTAAAGCTAAAAATTGTTTTGTAATACTTTCTTATCTTTAAGACGATACTTTTATAGAAATAATACATTTGGCATCACAACATATTTTAGAAATTCCATGTCGCTACTTTACCAAACGCTACAAAAACAACCTTTCGTAATTGCCGGGCCTTGCATTATAGAGTCAGAAGAAATATGTTTTGAAATTGCTGAAACGGCAAAACTTGCTGCTGAAAAAAATGGTTTCACATACATTTTTAAAGCCTCATTTGATAAAGCAAACCGAACATCAATAGGTTCTTACAGAGGAAAAGGAATTGAAGCCGGTTTAAAAATTTTAGAGAAGGTAAAGCAAAAATTTGATGTGCCAATTACCACCGATATTCATTTGCCGGAGCAGGCTGCTGCTGTAAGTTCTATTGTTGATATTATTCAAATTCCGGCTTTTTTGTGCCGCCAAACCGACTTACTTTTAGCTGCTGCCGAAACCGGAAATATTGTAAATATTAAAAAGGCACAGTTTTTAAGTGGCGCGCAAATGCGTTTTCCACTGGAGAAAGTAATTGCTGCCGGCAACCGCCAAGTATTGCTCACCGAGCGCGGCAGCATGTTTGGCTACGACCGTTTGGTAGTTGATTTCACAGGAATTTTGGACATGCAAAAATTGGGTGTGCCTGTGGTGATGGATGCTACACATTCTGTTCAGCAACCCGGAGGGCTGAGCGGCAAAACCGGAGGCAATCGCGAATACGCTTTGCCACTTGCAAAAGCTGCTGCTGCTGTTGGCGTGCGCGGTTTCTTTTTTGAGGTTCACCCTAATCCGGAAAAAGCACTTTCTGATGGGGCAAACTCATTGTATTTAAACAAGTTTAAAAAAGCATTGGAGGAAATAAGCAAGTTGTTTTAGTAATATACTCTAAGTATTTTCATGCTCAATTTTCACTTCGCTAATGCGGTTGCTTTCAACTTGCATTACTGTAAATTTCAAGTTCTCGTAAATTGCTGATTCGCCATTTGCAGGAATGCGTTCCATAAGTTGAAGCACCAAACCGCCAACGGTTTCTGCCTCGCCTTTTATTTCTCCAAAGTAATCTTCTTTCAGGTCCATGGCAGTTTCTACTTCAGAAATTAGCGCTCTGCCGTCCATCACAAAAATGCCCTCGCTAATTTTTTTAATTGTGCTATCTGGATCTGCTTCGTCAAATTCATCTTTTATGTCGCCAACCACTTCTTCTACAATATCTTCGAGTGTAACAATTCCTCTTATGCCGCCAAATTCATCAACCACTACCGCAAGGTGTTTTCGGCTTTCTTGAATTTCGCGCAGCAAATCATCTATATGTTTTGTTTCGGGCACAAACAGCGGTTCGCGCAACAGTTTACTCCAATTAAAATCTGCGGGTTTATCTAAATGCTCCAACAAATCTTTGATGTACAAAATGCCTATAATGTTATCAATAGAGTCTTTAAAAACAGGCATTCGCGAATAGCCGTGTTCTTTGACATATTCCAAAAGTTCTGCGAAGTTAAGCGAAGCTTCAATTGCGGCAATTTCCATGCGTGGGCGCATTATTTGCTTCACAGTAATATTGCCAAGTTGCACCACTCCTTTTAAAATTCGCGCATCTTCTTTCGACTCCGAAGTGTTTTCTTGTTCAACCGTAATTTCTATTGCCTTGTTTATTTCAGTAATATCAATTTCAGCGTTATGCTTCTTCAATCTTTTCTCAAAAACTTGCGTGGAATGAATGAGTAAATAGTTAATCGGATAGCACACTTTTAATAAGAAAACAAGCAGTGGTGCAGTGAAGCGCGCAATGGCTTGTTTGTTGTGCGTGGCATAAACTTTTGGTGTAGCCTCACCAAAAAGTACCAGCACGGAAGTTACCATTGTAACACTAAATAAAAACTCAATTGCATAGCCCGAAAGCGTGAAACCGCCAATGGAAACATCGGCAAAAGAAATCATTCTTTTAGTGATGAAATAGGAGAGAATAACGATACCGATATTCACCAAATTGTTATTGATTAAAATGGTGGAAAGCAAATAGCGTGGTCGTTCCAGCAACCACGCTATGCGATTATCAGCTTTGTCTTCACTTTCTTTTAAATGTGCAATTTCTGGCTTTGTGAGCGAAAAAAATGCAACTTCTGATGCTGACATTAAAGCAGAAATAAAAAGCAAAAAAAGTACTGCTAAATTAGCACCAACAACCTCCGCACTGGGCGTATTAAAAGAAAAGCCCGATAGAATGTTTAGTAGCAATGCGGGCGGAGGGTAACTATCTCCTTCCAATTTGTGTTTTGTTTAGTTTAAAAATAATTGCGCAAATTTAAAAAGGTAAATCGTCTCCTTCTACCGCAGGCGCAGCACTTGCGGTATCGTAATTTTGAGAAGTTGCCGAAGTGTTAGCCTGTTGGGAATAATTGCCTTGTGTGTTGTCTTCTTTTTTATCTAATACTTGAAAATTTTCTGCAATCACTTCGGTTATATATCTTTTCTGCCCATCTTTCTCGTATTCGCGTGTTCTTATTTTCCCTTCCACATAAATTTTCATTCCTTTCTTCAAATACTTTTCGGCAAATTCTGCCATGCGAGTGAAAGGAAAACGAACATTGTGCCAATCGGTAATGGTTTGTGTGTTGCCATCTTTATCTCTGTAGCGCTCGCTGGTTGCCAACGAAAATTCAGCAATAGCATTTGTTTCAGAAAAGCGTTTAACAACGGGGTCTTTACCTAAGTTTCCAATTAAAATTACTTTGTTTACCATAGCTGTAAAAATTTAAAGGTGAGTGAATTTGTAAATACTAAAGTAAAGATATTTTATGAAAGTGCAAAGCTACAGCCTTCGGTAAAGCAAACTGGTTGAGTTGCGCAACCGAAACCGCTTGAAATTGTTTTTTGAAAATAGCCGCTGCTTCTTTGCTCCATTTAATTTGTACAAAGTGCATATTGAGCTGTTGGTGTGTAAGTGTTTGTTTGTGCGTTTCGGGCTTGTTTTCTAACACTACTTTTTTAATCCCAAAATGAGCAGCAATTACTTCTTCAACCGAAAAATTTCCTTCATCAAAAACTTCAATTATTGGTGGCTGAAAAAGGTGCTTCCAAATATCTTTTTCGGTTCGTTGTTCCAAAAAAATTTCCTTTCCATTGGTTAAAATAACAAACACAAACGTTCGCTTTTTTTTCACCAACGGCTTTGCTTTTACTGGTAAAACATTCACTTTTCCTTTATTAAAAGCGTAGCAATGTTCTGCAAACACACAGCTTTGGCACGCAGGATTTTTAGGTGTGCAAACGGTTGCACCAAAATCCATAATCGCTTGGTTATACTTTGCCGGATGCTTGCGGCAAATATGGTTTTGCGCCAGCTCAAAAAATTGTTTTTTCCCTTCGGTTGAATCAAAAGGTGTGTGAATACCCAAAACGCGCGAAAAAACTCTTATTACATTGCCATCAACTACCGCAACAGGTTCATTAAAAGCAAATGATGCAATAGCCGCTGCGGTATAAGAACCAACGCCTTTTAGCTTCAATAAGTCTTTGTAATTATTCGGAAAAACACCTTTTAGTTCTTTGTAAATATACTTTGCTGTAAAGTGTAAATTTCTCGCTCTGGAATAATAACCCAAACCTTGCCAAAGTTTCATTATTTCGGTTTCCGGAGCACTTGCCAAATCTTTTACTTTAGGGAATTTCTTTACAAAATTTTGATAATAAGGCAAGCCTTGCTCTACGCGGGTTTGCTGCAAAATAATTTCGCTCAGCCATATTAAATACGGGTTTGTTTCGCCTTTCCACGGCATACTGCGCTGGTTTGCTGTTTGGTTCCATTCCAATAACAGTTTAGCAAACTCTTTATTACTGTACAGCGCACTCATTTATTGTTTATATTATATTTTGGTTTACTTAATTACCTTCGCATATTCGGAAAACAAAACGGGGAGGAGAACGAGTTTTAAGTAACTAAAAAAACTATGTATGAGAAAAGCTGACATTGTGAGCAGAGTAGCGGAGCAAACCGGAGTACCCAAAGTAGATGTGTTGGTTGCCCTTGAAGCCTTTTTTAAAGAAGTAAAAACCTCGTTAAAGGGAGGCGAGAATGTGTATGTACGCGGGTTTGGAAGCTTTATATTAAAGAAACGCGCCAAAAAAATTGGTAGAAATATCAAGAAAAATACTGCGGTAGAAATTCCTGAACATTTTGTTCCTGCATTTAAACCGGCAAAAGTTTTTTCAGACCAAATAAAGAAAGGAACCAAGGTTAAATAGTTATTATTATTTCCACTTGTTGATAATACCTAAAGAGTTGTGCGCCTCGTCCACTCTTTTATTTATTTGTCCGGTAAGGATATGCCAAAACATTACAAAGTCTGAACCCAAGCTGTAAAGCGGGTATTGGAAGGTTGCCGGTTTGTTTTTTTCAAGAAAAAAATGCCCAACCCAAGCAAAGCCATATCCGCAAAAAGGAAGGATAAAAAATAGCCAACCGTTGCTTAGCGCAAAAGCACCAACAAAACAAAAAATAACCAATGCTGTGCCTATAAAATGCAAAGTGCGCGTTGCGGGGCGAGAATGTTCCGTTAAGTAATACGGATAAAATTCCCAAAACGATTTGTAAGTTTTATTGGTAGCCATAATTTTTTCTTAGTCCGCTAAGTTAAACAGAGAATTTTCAGTTCAAAACAACTTTTGCGCTTGCATCGCTTATTGGTGAAAAAATTAGCGTTTTTTCCATGCAGTTTTACATTTTTAAATGTAAACTTTACAGCTATAAAACAGAGTTTAAAATGTATATAAATTCAAATCATATTAAAAAGGCTGAACAGTTTTTTTCGCTTCACCATTCGGAAAAAATATTGGTATTACCAAATATTTGGGAGCCGCTTGGAGCTTTGCTTTTAGAGCAATTAGGTTACAAGGCGGTGGCTACGGCAAGTGCTTCCATGAGCTACACAAACGCTGTTGCCGATGGTGAAAATATTCCGCTCAATAATTTATTGCAGCAACTTAAAACAATTACAAATTCAGTTGCTATTCCTGTGAGTGTGGATTTTGAAAAAGGTTACGCAGAAAACAACTCTCGCTTAGAAGAAAACATAAGATATTTAATAGAGGTTGGTGCGGTTGGAATAAACATTGAAGATACTAACAAACACACCAACGAACTTTTATCAATCGAAGTTCAGTGTGAAAAAATAAAGCACATAAAATATGCTGCACAAAAATTGGGAACACCATTTTTTGTGAATGCGCGAACCGATGTTTACATACATGGAGAAAACTTTTCTGCCGATGAAAAATTAGCCGAAACCATTAAACGCGGAAAGGCTTACAAAGATGCCGGAGCGGACTGTTTTTATCCAATTGTAATGCGCGATGAGCAACACATAAAAACAACTGTGGAAGAATTAAAAATGCCGGTGAATATTCTTGCGCTTTCGGGAATTCCTCCTTTAAAAAGGCTGAATGAAATTGGTGTGGCGCGCGTGAGTCTTGGTCCTGGATTTTTAAAAATAGCCATAAAGGCGATGAAAAATTTAGCAACTAAACTTCAAAATCTCGAAGGCTTAAATGAAATTGTGGAAAACGAAATCACCTCAGATTATTTAAAGGAACTTGTTGCAAAGCAAATACAGAAATAACTTTTAAAGCTTTTATATACTTCCTAAAATCTTGTTTTAACTTGCGTAAAAATGTCTTGTAGTATAATAAAAAGCGCTTTAGCCGCAATTGCAATTCTCGCATTTTCTTTCAGTTTTTTCTCTTGCAAAAAGAACGATACCAAAAAACTTTCAACGCCTCCAACTTGCGACTCTTGCGATTGTAAAGCAAATATTGACGCTCTAATGTTGTTGCCTGCCGAAACTGATAGTGCAACTGTAGTTACAAAACTAATCGGCCAATGGAATTTAGAATGTATCTCTTTTACTTCTAAGTATGGTTACAACTCTATTACTAAATATGATAGTCTTGCTGTTCAGTTCACCGATTCTACATATACATTCTTTAAAAATGATTCTTTGCTTTTTTCACATCTCTACTTTGTAGATAGCAGCGGTGTAATTTATAGTAATGGCGGCAGCTTTTTTTATGGCACATTAAGCGCAAGCCAACCAAGATTTAAAGATTCTTTTTTAGGAATAAATTCAATTTATCCATACACAGGTTCTTACTACCAACTTTTAAAAGACGAAAATAATAGCGTTATCCTCGAAAGGCTTTCCTCTTGCTGTGTATTTATGCTCATAAAAGCCGCTATTGTGCTTTTCTAATCTCTTTTCAACCGTTTCGGTTGTGTAGCAGATATAGAATTTTTTGGGTTTGTGTTGTGGCAGATTTTTAGCATAAAACTTCAACAATCAAAGAACTGCGCTTGAAGCTAACACAAAACTGCCCTACAAAGCGCTGTAGCAGTAGTCCTTTTAATTCCGCTTTGCAGCATCTCTTATGGCTCGTTCTAAATTGTCTCCCTTCAATTCATATTTTTTTAATTGAGCTATATTATCTTGTCTAATGTGCAGTTGTCCTTCGTTACCTTTATTTCCTCTATGCTGACCTTTGGAGTATAATGGATTTTTCAAGACTTCTTTACTGCTCATAACCCAAAGGACAATTTGGTCTCTGTAAACAGCAACCCAAATAAATACGTCACAGCATTGTGGTTTTAGCTGCTGAAAATTCATCAAGAAGTTTTTGTCAGTTTTTCTTGAAAGAGCTTTCATATACAGAGGTTCTTCACTCTCACTATCAACTGCCCTTGATGCTTTAACCTCAATTCTTATTCCATCAAGCCATAAATCATAGTCCCCTGAGTAATTCGGGTCAAGTTTTTTATTTGGGCTTTTTAGCTTAGAGCACTTGCCCTGAACATAGGTTTGGGAAAAACCTCTAAACATATGTTTATACAACATTTCTCTCTTGAATAGCCAAACGTTTGTCATAATTATTCAAATATTACTGTTTGTCTGCTATATGCACACTCAATTTCAATTTTTACTTCTTTAAGTTCTTTTTTGATGTGTTTATTAAACCCTGTATTTGCTACTATCATTTTATCAAATTTAATATCCGATTTTAGCATAGATTCATAGTGATAAACATCTCTAATGCGTGAATTCCCCGTAAGAAAAGTATCTTCAGAATCCCAAACTTTAATGGTTACTTTGGGTAACTCATCAGAATTTAAATAATAAAACCCCCAATATGGATGAATCTCATTTAAGTCTAAATCAAATTGTTCACTATTTAAGTGTGTTTTGATTTTTGCTTTAATGAGGTTATACCTTTCATCAATAAGGTCTGCAAGAACAATGAGCCCTTTTTTCTTATCTGTAAAATCTACGGCATCTACTAAGTCAGCATATAAAAAAGTTGTATGCCTAACAAAATTTAGGTATAAACCTTGTGCCCACATTTTTCCACCCAAAAGAATTTGAAATGCAGAACTTGGAAAAGACATTCTTTGAAGAACTTTATCATTTAATTGTGCAATTTTTCGCAACCTAAATGGTGCATGTCTAAACCAATTGTTAGGATATTCAACATAAGATTGAGCTTCTATAATACAGTCCTTTTGAATATAAAATTCAGCATCTCGACTGTCCTTTTTCAAATAATCAATAATACTCTGACTGTATGGTGTACACCATATTAAAGGAAGATAGGAAGAAGTTTCTAAACAGATTTTTTTCATAGTATTTTTGTTAATTTGGTTCTTGGTGCTTTCAAACCTGATTTTGTTATATCCGAACCTTTGTAAATAGGAACATAATCACTTTGCGGTTCATTACTGCAAAATCTATCGTTATTCCCCGTTACAATACCCAATGCCCAATTTGCTCTGTCTTTGAGTGTTATGTGTTTTATTGAATAAAGCTGAGTAATAACTTTTGCTTCGGTCTCATTTGTCCAAAAATTAAAAATGTGTTTAGGATTTTCTTTAAAGGAATCCAATGTTCTATTGAACACATTATTTTCTGAACAACATTCAACAATGTCGTTTGGGTCAGAAGCATTGTTTTCGACAACAATGGCTTGTGCTTTGGTAACTAAGCCTTTGAATGCTTTATCATAATCCACAAGCCGTAGTATTTTTTTTGCCAATACTCTTTTTCGGATGTCTTCAAAAGTAGTAATGTTGAAAAATGCCTCTTGGATTAAAAAACCTAATAATCCGTTTACTTTCAAAACAGATAAGCTCGCTGCCAAAAATAAAGACGTTGTGTCTAAACTATTTCCGCAACTATACAATGCGGAATACTTCTCTTTTGCAGATTTTTCAATTTTCTTGCCCCAAGGTGGGTTGGTGAAAATGAGGTCGTAAGTGATTTCTTCTGTCTTTAATTTATGTGCTTCCTGTAAAAAATCACCAACTTTAATATTGTCTGTATCAAAACCAAACTCCTCCTTTTATTCTCTGCCGTGTAATTTGAACTGCATTTTTATCTACGTCAAACCCGTAAACATTTTCAGGGGCTACTCCTTGTCTAATTGCTTCAATAACAAAATTACCGGAGCCACAACAAGGGTCTAAAATTTACAATCAGGATTGATTTTCATATTCTTAAACATATCTTTTACAACCCAAGAAGGGGTGTAATAAATACCTTCCTTGTTTCTATAAGAATCTGCAAGTGAACTTTCATATTCAATACCAATCTGTTCGCCATTGTATTTTTCAATCAGTAAGCTTAATTTGTCAGAAACTTCTTTATGGTCGTGGTCATCTTTTAACAATTTGTTTGCTCTTGCATTTAGTTTTTCTTTTCCTGCAACCTCAGACATAAATTTTTTAAAAGATTCCTGAGAAACAACCCCTTTTCCTGATTGAAATAAGTAACCTGTCTTAATCCAATTACGAATAGTTGCAGTTGAAACATTAGCGATTTTTGCCGCCTTTTCAATTGTCAGTCCAGATGTTTCTATTTCACCAAAAATATTTGTCTGCATAGTTCAAAGGTCGTTAAAATTGTTGCAATATTTTGAGATGCTTGACTTTTTTGGCATTGCCACCAACTTATCAATAGATTCGGAATAAAGAATATAAACAAAAGGCATAGAGGAGTTATTTTAAAATAAAAACGCTAAAACCATTACTGTACAAAGATTTGAGCGTTTTGTTTGCTCCCCCTCTTGTCCCGATAGCTATCGGGTTTCTAATGTTGTCTCGTCCTGAAAAAGGTTTATACATTTTGGTTAAAAATCCTGATACAAGTTTGCATCCTTCTCGTTGGTGTCCTGATAGAGCCTATCGGGAGCAAAAAATATTTTAACCCAATATTTTTTGCCACCAACTTTTTGCTTTCGGGCGAAAAACATCTAAATCTTTATTCTCTAAAACAGGATTATTGTTTTCTAAAACTGCCAACTGCTTTAACCCGGCCGGACCGTTGTTTATTTCATTATTAAAATAAAAATCCGGTGTACATTCATACACTTCTATTTTTCCATTGTTGCCAAAGTGATAGCGCATTTCTGCGTTTTTGCTTACCACACCATAAACAATAGTTAAGCGCGTTTGGTCTGTTTGGTTTAGTCCACTTGCGTGAAGCAAACGATGGTCGTAAACCACAGCATCTCCGGCTTTTACGTTTAAAGGAATCAATAATTTCCAAACTTCGTCTATTACATTATCGTAGCACGAAGGAATATTTAAGCCTCGAATGGCTTTAATAAACGTATGGTTTTTGGGCAGCACCAAAAGTGTTCCGTTGGTTTCGTTCACATCAACCAAAGGCAGCCAAATATTATAGGAGTTAAATTTAGTTTCATCTACAATGCTCCAATCTTGATGCGGTTTTAAACTGCCGTTTGCTCCTTTGCTTTTTACCATAAAAGTAGCACCAAGTGCTGTGGCATTTACAAATGTGGCTTCAATTGCTCTTGCACAATGTTGGGCAATTACATCATTCATTTTTTTTCGCAAAGCAAAATCGAGTGCGTGCGAAGATGCATACATGCCTTCGGGAAGTTGTGGGTGATGCTCAAAAAATACTTTGCGCAGAGTTTCCACTTCGCTGCTGTTTAAAAATGGAACAATGGCATATCCTTCTTCTTGAAGTTGTTTATTATGCAAGTTGTTGGCAAAAATTGTAACCGGATTTTCCATTTATATTTTCTTCTTAAAAAGGCTTTAAAACTAAAAAGATTAGGTAGGAAGGAAACAATATTTTTAACTTTGCATATAAAATAGATAGTATAAAGAAATGAATAGAAACCCGCGCTATCGCGAATTGGTTGAGCAAACTTTTGATTTTCCACAACGCGAATTTGATATTAAAAACAGCCAACTTCGATTTAACGAACTGCCGCTAATGGAAATTATTGAAAAATATGGTTCTCCATTGCGCATTACCTATTTACCTAAAATTGGGCAGCAAATTCAAAAGGCGCGCAGACTGTTTAATGCTTCCATTGCCAACAACGATTACAAGGGAAATTATATTTATTGCTACTGCACCAAGAGCAATCATTTTTCGTTTGTGGTTGAAGAGGCACTTAAAAGCAAAGTGCAATTAGAAACTTCCAGTGCTTTTGATTTTGAAATAATAAAACGCTTGGAAGAGAAAGGGAAAATAACCAAAGATATTACCATTATCAGCAATGGTTTTAAGCCGCAACGATATATAGATTACATTACCGATTTTATAAAAGCGGGCTATAAAAACATTATTCCCGTGATGGACAATTTAGAAGAAATAGACCAATATAATTTACCTGAGGAGCCTATGAATATCGGCATTAGAATTGCTGCCGAAGAAGAACCAAAATATGAATTCTATACTTCCCGCTTAGGTATTGGCTATAAAGATATTCTGCCTTTTTTTAAAGAAAAAATACAGAACAACCCAAAGCTAAACTTAAAGATGCTTCACTTTTTTATTGATACCGGAATAAAAGACGTAAACTACTATTGGACCGAATTTCATAAAAGCCTGAAAGTATATTGTGAGCTAAAAAAGATTTACCCCACGCTAACTGCACTAAACCTTGGTGGTGGCATGCCCATAAAACAATCGCTTGCTTTTGATTTTGATTACGAATACATGATAAACGAAATTGTGTCGCAAATTAAAAGCGTGTGTGTGCAAGAAGGTGTAGATGTGCCGGATATTTACACGGAATTTGGCAGCTACACTGTTGGCGAAAGTGGCTGTGTAATTTTTAGCGTGTTGGCACAAAAACAGCAAAACGATCGCGAAACATGGTATATGCTCGATGGTTCACTCATGAATAATTTGCCCGATATTTGGGGGCTTTCGCAGCGCTTTATTATGTTGCCGATTAACCTTTGGGAAAACGAATACAAGCGCGTGAACTTGGGCGGAATAACCTGCGATGTGGGCGATTACTACAATAGCGATTCGCACATAAACCAAGTATATTTACCAAAAATAAATGAGGGTGAAAAATTGTATCTTGGCTTTTTTAATACCGGAGCTTACCAAGATACGCTTAGCGGATATGGCGGAATAAAACATTGTTTGTTGCCCTCGCCACCGCATATTTTAATTGATGAAAAAACTCCAGGAAAATTTGAATACCATGTTTATGCCGAAGAACAAAGTGCAGAAAGCATGATGAAAATTTTAGGATATTAGCAACACAACCGACCGACAATGAAAAAGACAGCACTTGTTTTTGGAGCCACCGGCTTGGTAGGCAACCTTTGTTTAGAAATGTTGGTAGCGTCTAATTTATATTCAAAAATTATTGTGCTTTCGCGAAAGCAAATTACACCGTCACTTTTGAATGTAGAAAATATTATTATAGATTTTGAAAACCTTGAAGCGATTAAAAATTCAATTCGGGCCGATGATGTTTTTTGCGCAATGGGAACTACCATTGCCAAAGCCGGTTCGCAAGAAAATTTTACCAAAATAGATTATGAAATTCCCCTCCAAGTTGCTCAAATAGCCAAACAAAATGGAGCAAAAAATTTTATTTTGGTTTCTGCCATTGGTGCCGATAGTAAGTCAAAAGTTTTTTACAACCGCACAAAAGGAAAGCTGGAAGATGCACTTGAAAAGTTGAATTACGAAAGCCTTATTATATTCCAACCCTCAATTTTATTGGGCGAGCGGGAAGACTTTCGATTTGCTGAAATGATTGGCAAAAACTTATTTAAGGGCTTATCCTTTGTTTTTGCGGGGAAACTAAAACCATATAAAGGAATAGAGGCAAAAACCATAGCAAAAGCAATGGTGGTGAAAGCCATAAAACCTTCCCAAAAAGTAGAGCGTTTAACCTATAAAGAAATTTCCCTCTCTGCTGAAAAGTATGGAAATTGGTAAGTTTATTTTGCTGCTGTTTCGTTCCAATAATAGCTATCGGCATAGATACGTTTGCCAAAAACTAATGTGCCAACTCGCACAATAGTTGCACCTTCTTCAATAGCTGTTTCAAAATCGCTGCTCATTCCCATCGAGAGTTCTTTCATTTCTACTTCGGGTAAATTCAAAGCAATTATTTCTTGTTGAATTTTTTTAAGCAGTTGAAAACACGGACGTACTTTTTCAATTTCTGCACTAAACAAACCGATGGTCATTAAACCTTTAATTTTTAGGTTACTGAGCGTGGCAACTTGTTGGGTTAGTTCTATAGCTTTTTCGGGTGCCACACCAAATTTACTTTCTTCTTGTGAGGTGTTTACTTGTATAAAAACATCTATGGTTTTGCCTTCAAGTTGTAACCTGTTGTTAAGTTTTTCAGCAAGATCAAATCGGTCAATAGATTCTATGCAAGCCACATCGCATTTCAATACATCTTTAATTTTATTGGTTTGCAAATGCCCTATAAAATGGTTGGTGTGCGGCACATCTTTCAGTGCTTCATATTTTTCTTTTAGTTCCTGAACTTTGTTTTCGGCAATAAGTGTAAATCCAGCATCAAAAGCTACTTTTATTTTTTCGGGAGGCACGGTTTTAGTTGCCAGCAAAAGCCTTACTTCTTCCGGTTTTCTTCCGGCTCTTTTGCAGGCAATATTTATTCTTTCTTTTATGTGCGAAAGGTTGTGTAGTATATCTTCGTTTTCCACTTGTTTACTCTATTTTTATTAGCTTTCCTTCGTAAGGAAGTAAGGTTGTATTTTCTGAATTTCTATGTGTTGAAATTAGTTGTTTTCCTCCGCTTATTTTATTCTTCACTTTCGATTTAGACATATTTAATACCACTAAATATTTTTCGTTTCGGAGTGTTCTGTAATAGGCTAATATTTTATTGCTGCAAAGGTTTTTTGCAAGCTCAAATGTTCCATCTTGCAATGCCGGAGTTTTGCTTCTTAAATGAAGTATATTTCTATAAAAATTGAGTAAAGAATTTGAGTCTGATTCTTGGGTTTCCACATTTATTTCGGCATAACTTTTTGCTGTTGGCAGCCACGGTTTTACTTCGGGCGAACAAAATCCTGCATTGGCAGAATTGTTCCAAAGCATGGGTGTTCGGCACTCATCGCGGTTTAAGGTTTCTTTCGATAAATCTACCAAGCCTTGTGGTAGTTTTTTGTTTTGAATGGCAATAGCATCTTGTCCTTGTTTTAAAGGAATTCTAACTTTGGGTATTCCTATTTCTTCTCCAAAATAAGTGAAAGGAACGCCTCGTGCAGTGAATTGAAAGAGTGTTTGCAGTTTACGCTTGGCAACACTTCCGCCTAAGCGTGTAATGGTACGTGTTCTATCGTGGTTAGAAAAAACCAATGTTGGCATAAGCGGCTCAGCAAAATACTGCTCAAAATTTTCAATCATTTTGTGGTACTTTTTTGCCTTAAAAGGCATAGAGATTGCATTGAACATAAACACCATATCCAAGCCCGGTTTGCCTGCGTCTAAACAAAACCTGCGAAGTGTTTTTTCTGCTCCATGCGATTCGCCAACCAGCACTCTTTTGCTGTTGGTATATTCATCTGTTACCTGTCGCAGTTCGGTAGAAAACGAAAAACTTTTCTCTTGTAAAAAGTTGTTTTTTACATGCTGAAAAAATATGGTTAAAGATTTATCGGAAGGTGTAAGGCGGCCGCTGGGAGGATTATTGCGCAAAAGCGAATCTTCGTAAATAGCACTAATAATATCTAAGCGAAAACCATCCACACCTTTATTTAGCCAGAACCTTGCCACATTAAACATGGCTTCTTTCACGGCAGGATTATTGTAATTCAAATCGGGTTGAAATGGCAAAAAAGCATTGTAATAAAACTGCTTGCGTTCGGGGCTGTAAGTCCAAGCCCAATTACCTGACATTGCACGCCAATTATTCGGGCGCTTTGTTCCGTTTTTTCCTTTGCCATTCTTCCAAACATACCAATCGGCTTTTGGATTTGTGCGCGAAGAAGCAGACTCTTTAAACCATTCGTGCTGGTCCGAAGTATGGTTCATTACCAAATCAAAAATCAGTTTCATTCCCCGTTTGTGCACTTGTTGTAGCAGCGTGTCGAAAAGTTGCATGGTGCCGTATTGCGGAGAAATGGCAGTGTAGTTGCTTATGTCGTAACCAAAATCGCGCTGCGGGCTTTCGGTGAAAGGAGAAATCCATATTGTTTCGTAGCCTAAGTTTTTTAAATAATCGAGCTTCTCAATTATTCCTTTTATATCGCCAATTCCATCTCCATTGGTATCGTAAAACGAGCGTGGATAAATTTGGTAAACCGTGGTTGATTTCCACCAATCTTTATTTTCTGCTTGTTGGGCGTTTACAAACAAAAGCGAGCAGGAAAAACACAAAAACAAAATCCACGCCTTGCCTGTTTTATTTTCAACTTCCAAGTGGTTTTTTATACCCATATTGATTGAATTTTCGCCAACATTATTTTTGCCACATTAGCTGCTTTTGTTTTAGCTTCCGTTGCTTTTTCGCCTTCAAAAAGTTCATCAACTGTTTGGTTAAAGAGTGTTTTCCATGTATTAAATTCCACATCGGTAAGCGGTGTTTCTTTACTTAAAGAAACATGTGTAAGCATAGGGTTTCCCATGTAGCTTTGTTCTCCCAAAAGCAGACTCGACCAAAAGTTATACATCTTAGGCAGGTGAGTTTCCCAATGCACTTTTGCAACATCATTAAAAATGTATCCAAGTGTTTCGTTTTGCTGTACCTTGCCGTAAAATGTGTTTACCAAAAGTTCAATATCTTTTCTATCGGTAATATCTTTTTTGCTTTTTGGCATATTTGCTTTTTGTGGTTTTACGCTAAGAAAAATTACCTTCTCTACTACAAAAATTATTTGCGTGAAAGATAAAGAATTTGCTTTTTTAAAATCCCTAAATTTTCAGTACAAAATTAAACAAAGGCTAAACAGATAAAGCATGGTGCTATATTTTATATTTTTGAGTGCTATAAACTAAATATGAAAATAGGATTGCCGCTGTTGGTAAGCATTCTACTCTCACAAGCCGGATATTGCCAACAAGCCACAAACAATAAAAACAAACCAGTTATGAAAGTAGAAATATGGAGCGATGTAATGTGTCCGTTTTGCTATATCGGCAAGCGCAAATTTGAAGCCGCATTAGCACAATTTCCAGAAAAGGAAAATATAGAAATTGAATGGAAAAGTTTCCAGTTAGAGCCCAACCTAAAAACCGATACTACTCAAAATGCCGTTGTTCACCTTTCGCAATCAAAAGGTTGGAGTTTGGAATATACGCGCCAAGCAATTTCTAATGTAACAGCAATGGCAAAAGCCGTTGGTTTGCACTACGATTTTGACAAAGCCGTGGTGGCAAACAGCTTTGATGCACACCGGCTTTCGCATTTTGCAAAAACACAAGGAAAAGGAAATGAACTTGAAGAGCAATTGTTTAATGCCTATTTTGTGGAAGGTAAAAATATTGCAGACTTCAACATACTTGCAGAACTTGCCACAGCAAGTGGTTTAGATAAAAATGAAACACAGAAAATTTTAAAAGAAGGAAGTTTTTCAAGCGAAGTAAAAGCAGATATTGCCGAAGCACAATCGCTTGGAATTAGCGGTGTTCCGTTCTTTGTTTTCAATCGAAAATATGCAGTGAGCGGTGCGCAAGAAACCAATCGGTTTTTGGAAACTTTGCAGCAAGCCTATACCGAATTTCAAGCTGAAAAAAACAAGAGTCTGTTTAAGGTTATTGATGGCGCAAGTTGCAAACCAAATGGTGAATGCAAGTAACATAAACCGAATTTTGTTTCTACAAAAAACTATGTTTGCGCTCGATGGAAAGCTTAAATCCAAACTTTAAAGAATATGTTGAAAACCGCATTAAGGCTAATAAATTTATGCCTTTCTTAGGTTTTAAAATTACACAAATTGAAGCCGGAGAAATTACTGGCGAATTAGAATTTAAAGAACACCACAGCCAACAAAACGGCTATTTACACGGAGGAATTACCTCTGCCATTTTAGATATGGTGGAAGGTTTTGCTGCTTATAGTTTGGTGCGCGATGGTGATTTGGTTTTCACCGTAGAAGCAAAAATTTCATACTTAAACAGAGGTATGGGGAAAAAGTTTTTTGCCAAAGGTTGGATTATAAAACCCGGCAAGCGTTTCCACTTTTGCGAAGGCGAAATTTGGTACGAAAATGAAATCGGCAAAAAAATTATTGTTGCCAAAGGTTCTGCAACAATGGCTGTACTTGCAAAGGAAGATTTAAAATAAAAAATCAGGCTTTATAGGGTTTTAAAATCTAAAAAGCCTTGGTTATCTTTAATCCAAAATCGTAATTGTTCCTTTGTAAATATCGCTGGTATGGTTATCAATAAACACATACTTTAAGGTATAAACATAAACGCCTCCTAAAAGTTTTTTTCCTCCGCTAAAGCCATCCCAGCGTTGGTTTACATCAGTACTTTCATACACCATTTCGCCCCAGCGATTAAACACTTTAAACTCAAAAAGTTTTACGCCTTTTGTGTTGCCATATACTTGTAAAAAGTCGTTTGTGCCATCGTTGTTTGGCGAAAAAGTATTGGGTACAAAAACCGTATAGTCTGGCACAACCGTTGCGGTAATATCCGAAGAGCCGCTGCAACCCAAACTTGTAGTAACAAACACGGTGTAGGTAACTGTTTTTATTCCGTTAAAAGTTGGGTTGTCGCAATCGCTGCAACTTAGCCCTGTTGCGGGAATCCAAGTGTAGCTGCTGACTCCGGCTTGGTTTGAAGTTACATTTAGCTGTACCGGAACGCCCAACGATGTTGAAGTTGGGTTTGGCAATGCTGTAACCTGAACAGAATCGGGTTCTGTAATCGAAATACTGTTAGTAAGACTACATTGATTTTGGTCAGTTACTGTAACGGTATAATTTCCTGCTTTTAAGTTGGTGAAAAGTCCCGAATTATTGCTTTCGCCTGTGCTAAATTTAAACGAATAGCTTGGTGTGCCGCCTGCCGCTGTGTATTGCACATTTCCATCAGCATATTTATGGCACGTAACATCTTTTTGTTGTGAATTTAAAGTGAGCGCATTTGGCTCAGTAATAGTTACTGTTGTTAATGCAGAACAGTTTTTGGAGTCTGTTACAATCACCGTATAAGTATTTGCTTTAAGGCTTGTAAACTGCCCCGAAGATGAAGAAAGTGAATCTGAAATACTTTTTGCAGTATAATTAAATCCACTATTTCCTCCGGTTGCTGTTGCTGTAATTTCGCCATTTTGCGTACTAAAACAAGTAATTTGTTTATCGGTTGTAGCAAGTTGAATTGCCACAGGCTCTACTACCACAGCGGTTATTGTAGTTGTGCAATTATTGCCATCGCTTACTACAACTTGATAGCTTCCTGCAACTAAATTTACAGCAGTATCTGTAGAGCTCACGTTCGGTTGCCATTGGTAAGTTAGTTGCCCAACACCGCCCGAAGCTGTTATGCGAACAGAGCCAGTTGCTCCACTGTTACAATCTACATCAACATGCGTTTCGCTCACTGCAATTTGCGATGGTTGGTTAATTGTTACTGTTCCCGTTTGTTTACAACCATTTGATGCAGTTGAAGTTGCTGTGTGTGTGCCCGCAGGTAAACTTGCCGTAGCTGTTGTAGAACTTGAACCGCTCCACACAAATATAAAGGGTGCAATTCCTTCTGTTGGCGAAGCTGTAGCACTTCCGGTCGCGCCAAAACAAGAAGCATCAGTTCCAGCAATTGCTAACGCAACCGCAGCAGGTTCAGTAATATTTACCGACAAGTTGAAAGTACAGTTATTTGCATCGGTTACGGTTACGGTATAATTTCCTGCACCAATATTGGTTCTGTCTTGGCTTGAAACTCCTCCGCCCCAATCGAATGTATATGGTGCTGTGCCGCCACTTACAGTTAATGTTATACTTCCGTTGGTTGCTCCATTGCATGTAGCATCTGTGTGCGTTTCTGTTGCGCTTAAAGCTGTTGGCTCAGTAATAGTTTCTGTAATGGCGAATGTGCAACCTTTGCTATCGGTTATATTTCCTGCGTAAGTGTTTGGTGCTAAGTTTGGCAATGTAACTGCTCCTGCCGGAAGTGGGTTGCCCATAAAAGTATATGGAGGAGTTCCTCCTGAAGTATTTACCGTTACTGTTCCGTTGTTCAAGCCGTTGCAAGTTACATCGGTGTGAGATGTGGTGGCAGCGAGTGCTGTAGGCTCTGAAATTGTGGCACAAACGGTTGCTGTGCAAGCATTGTTATCCGTAGCTGTAAGGCAATAATTTCCTGCGGCTACTCCTGTTAAATCTTCGGTTGCACCACCATTGCTCCAAACATAAGCAATGGTACCAACGCCTCCGGTTGTTGTTACATCTACGCTTCCTGTTGATGCGCCATTACAACCAACATCAACATGTGTTTCAGACAAAGAAAAAACACTTGGCTCTGTAATAGTTACCGATAAGTTGAAAGTACAGCTATTTGCATCGGTTACGGCAACAGCATAATTTCCTGCGCCAATATTGGTTCTATTTTGGCTTGAAACTCCTCCGCCCCAATCGAATGTGTATGGAGTAGTTCCTCCGCTTGTTGTTAAAGTGATACTTCCATTGGTTGCGCCATAACATGTAGCATCTGTGTGTGTTTCTGTTGCGCTTAAAACTGTTGGCTCTGTAATAGTTTCAGTAATAGTGAATGTGCAACCTTTGCTATCGGTTATGTTTCCCGCGTAAGTGTTTGGTGCTAAGTTTGGCAATGTAACTGCCCCTGCCGGAAGTGGATTGCCCATAAAAGTATATGGAGGAGTTCCACCTGATGTGTTTACCGTTACTGTTCCGTTGTTCAAGCCGTTGCAAGTTACATTGGTGTGAGATGTAGTGGCGGTAAGTGCTGTAGGCTCTGAAATTGTAACCGCTAATGCTTTAGTACATGAGTTTCCATCGGTAATAGTAACAGAATAATTTCCTTGCGAAAGTGCTGTTCTGTCTTCGTTTCCATTGCCATCATTCCAAGTAAAAGTATAAGGTGTTGTGCCTCCTGAAACAGTAACATCAACACTTCCTGTATTGCCTCCAAAGCAAGCAACATCTTGATGTGTTTCACTTGCCAATAATTCTGTTGGCTCTGTTATGGTTGCTGAAATTGTTGCTGTGCAATTGTGCGCATCTGTTACGGTGATAGAATAGTTTCCTTGTGTTAAATTGCTTCTGTCTTCGGTTTTAACACTATCGTTCCAAACATAAGTGTAGCTTGGTGTTCCGCCATTTACAGAAATGTCAATGTTGGCATTGTTTCCACCAAAACATAAAACATTTCCATGTTGCTCTCCAAGCACAAGCTGAACAGGCTCTGTAATAATTTCTGTAATCGTATCTGCACAACCTTTTGAGTCGGTAATAATTCCGGTATAAGTGTTTGGTGCAAGATTAGGCATGGTAGAAGTTCCTGCCGGAACTGGATTGCCGGCATAAGAATACGGCTGTGTTCCTCCTCCAACAGTAATGGTAAGTGTTCCATTGTTCAATCCATTACAAGTTACATCAGTGTGCGAAGAAGTTGCAACCAAAACAGAGTCCGGTTCAACAATTGTGTCGCCACCTACAATTTTACAACCGTGTGCATCTGTTACCGTGTAAGTATATTTCCCTGCTGCCAAACCTGTTGGGTTGGTGCCTGTAACTCCTGCTTGCCCCCAAACAATATTGTAAGGCGTTGTGCCTCCCGATAAATTAACGGTATAGCCTCCCGTGCTTTGCCCTTTGCAATTCACATTTTGAAGCGAAAAAGTTTGTTTTAATAATGGAGGCGTTGCAATATTTGCCGTTGCCGTTGCCGTGCAATTATTGAAGTCTGTAACCGTAAGCGTGTATGCGCCACTTCGTAGGTTTAAATTAGTATCTGTTAATATAAAATTACTCCAAGCAAAATCATACGGTGGCATACCTCCGGTAACTGTTGGAATTGCTTTTCCTTTTCCCGAATTAAAACAACTATCCATAGTAGTTGCCATGCTAATAGCCAATGTTGCTGTTCCGGAAACTGTGCCGCTTGCCGTGGCTGTACATCCTTTGGAGTCGGTTATTGTAACACTAATATTCCCCGGAGGGAGATTGTTAGCTGCCGGATTATTTGCAGAACCATTACTCCAAGTGTAATTGTAAGGAGGTATTCCTCCAGATGGAACTGAAGCCAACGCCTGCCCCGTATTGGTTCCGGCACACTTAATTGGTGTAGTGCTGATTTGTGCAGCCATAGCTGCCGTTGGTTGGTTAATAGTTACTGTTCCAGAAAAAGCATGGCCGGGAACATTATCCGAAAAACTATAAGTATAAGTTCCTGCAGTTAAGTTGGAGGCTGTGGCACCTGTTTTTCCTCCCGGGTTCCATGTTATGTTTGGTGTACCAACTGCGCCTGTAACATTTAGCGTAGCAGAACCATTTGTGCCATTAAAACATGTTACATCTGTTTTGGTTACGCTTGAAGAAATGCCGCAAGGAAGAGAATTAATAACTGCATTATACTGAAGCAATGCCGAACAGCCATTCGCGTCTTTAAAGTCAGGAATGTAAGTTCCTGCGCCAAGTCCGGTTGCCACGTTTGTGCTGCTAAGTCCAGGCCAGTTTACATATTGATAAGGAGTTGTGCCTCCACTCACCGTAACGGTTGCTGTTCCATTACTTTGCCCGCAATTTGCATCTGTTTTAGAAACCGTTGCTGTTACCGGAGTTGGCTGGTTAAGCGTGTATTGTCCTGTAGTGGTACAAACATTATCTGTAACTGTAACAGTGTATGTTCCTGCAGTTAAGCCGATAGCTGTTTGGGTTGTTTGACCTGTGCTCCAAGTATATTGAAATGGGCCAAAACCTCCACTTGGATTTGCCTTTGCACTTCCGTTGCTTCCTCCATTGCAAGGTGGTGGAGTTAAGGTTGGTGTTAGAGTAATTGGATTCGCAATTTGTATTTGCTTTGTTGCAGTTGAAGAGCAACCATTAAAATCAGTAACGGTTAATACCGCAGTATAATTTCCTGCGGTTGCATATCTGTGTTTTACATTAGCATTGGCAAAAGTTGGGCTGTTGTTGGTAAGCGTAGTTCCATCTCCAAAATCCCAGTGCAGCGATTGGTATTGCGAAAGCGAAGCCTGATAGCACGGACTCACAAATTCAAAACTTACAGAATCGCCCAAACATTTTCTACCTGCTTGATCTACAAAAAAGTCTATAAATAAATCGTACTTAAAATTACTATATGTACAATTTTTCTGCGAATAGTTGTAAAAGCCAAACCTGCCGGGTTTAAAGCAATCGGTAACATCAAAAATCAAATTTCCGTCCACATAAATTATTGCTCTGGTGTAGGTTAAGCGCAATTCAAATGCGTGGTTAAAACCGCGATTCCAACCGGGTCCGCCAAATGTATTTTGGACTACCGTAAACTCGGGAGTGTTTTGGTGCGCCCAAAATGTGTTGTCGTATTGTGCCTGAGGAATGTTTCCCAAAATTCTGTTGATTGACATTCCGCTTGGTGCCACATCTTGGGTTTTTTCTTTCCAATCGTACATCCAACAATCAAAATCATCAATAGCACCCATCGGGTTTAAAAAGCTAAACACAAAACCCATGTAGTCATCATCACCATCGGTAGTTTTAAAATTGCCGGTAATTTTTACGTTCATCAAATCAAATGGAGATATAAAATAGGTATTATCACCATTTATGGTTTGCAGCACTGAAGAGCCTCCGCCCTGCACTACCCAATTTCCGTTGGCGGGTCCGGTTTTGCTCCAAGTATTAAAATCTACATTGGTTATACATTGCGCAGTAATTGAAAAAGTAAAAATTAGGCTAACTACTAAATATAGTAAAAATTTCTTCATAGCAACGGAGTAATAATATATTCCGAAAATAATACTTAGAAGCTAATAACAAAGAAACCGTTGCAAAAGATTAAATTTTACAAAGCTATACGAAAGGATAATTTTTACTTGGTGGCCGCCTCCCTGCGTTGCACGCGAGCCATCAGTTCTGCTTCGCAAACCATTTTGTTGCCTACGTAAGCCGTTCCTTTCATTTCCACAATGCCTCTGCGCACAGGAGAAAGCAATTCCATTTTTAAAATAAGCGTATCGCCCGGCACCACTTTTTGTTTGAACTTTGCTTTTTCTATTTTCAAAAAATAGGTGTCAAAATTTTCCGGATCAGGATATTCTCTAAGAACCAAAATTCCTCCAGTTTGGGCTAAAGCTTCTATTTGTAGAACACCGGGCATTACAGGATTTCCCGGGAAATGGCCTAAGAAAAACTCTTCGTTGGCAGTTACGTTTTTTATGCCAACTACTTCTTTCTCGTTTATCTTAATTATTTTATCAACCAATGCAAACGGATAGCGATGCGGTAGCAACTGCTTTATCTTTACCGAGTCGTAAATTGCCGGATCATTTACATCATATTCGGGCGCATCATCTAATCGGGCTTTTTTAATATATGCCTTCAGTTTTTTTCCAAACTCTATGTTTGATTTATGCCCCGGTCGTGTTGCTATAATTTGAGCGTTGATAGGAATTCCTACCAAAGCCAAATCGCCAACAATATCTAAAAGCTTATGGCGCGCAGGTTCGTTTGCGTAGCGCAGTTTTACATTGTTTAAAATGCCTTCTTCAACCACTTTTATATCAGGCTTATTAAAAATGCCGGCAAGGCGGGCAACTTCTTGCTCATTTATTGCTCTATCTACCACTACTATGGCATTGTTTAAATCTCCGCCTCTTATCAATCCTGCATTTAAAAGTATTTCTAATTCATGCAAAAAACAAAAGGTTCTTGCATCGGCAAACTCTTTTTTGAAGTCGTTTAAATGGTCTAAAGATGCATGTTGCTGCCCCAAAATTGGCGATTGGTAATCAATCATTGCCGTTACACGATAGTGGTCGCTTGGCATAGCCAGCATTTCTACTCCACTTTCCGCATCTTTGTATGAAATTGGGTGGCGCAATTCAAAAACTTCGCGCAACTCTTGCTGTTCTTGTATTCCTGCGGCTTCAAAAACATCAAGAAAAGGTTTTGAACTTCCGTCCATAATCGGAATTTCAACACCATTAATTTCAACTAGTAAATTATCAATTTGCAAACCAAGGCAGGCTGCCATTAAATGTTCAACGGTAGCCACTTTCGCGCCATTTTTTTCTAAAGTAGTTCCTCGCTCTACGCTTACCACCAAATCCACATCTGCAGGAATTATTGGGCTTTCAGGCAAATCTACTCTTTGAAATTTAATGCCGTGGTTGGTTGGCGCAGGAAGAAAATTAAGCGTAACCTTTTGCCCTGTGTGCAAACCTGTTCCCGAAAGTGTAGCCGGCTGCTTTAATGTTTGTTGGTTGGTTAAATTCATTTTATAAAGTACGAAAACAAATTTTTGTATGCAGAAATTCTATTGCAAACATATTTTTATTTTACCGAACCGAAAAACTCAACTTAACACGAAAAACAAATGACTTCTCTTAGCCGTTTATTTTCTTTTCAAGCTGTGCTATTTTTTTGATGAGGTCGGGCAACTGTTTCAAAGCAGCTAATTGCCTATAATGTTCTCTCGCATCAACTGCCGGAGTACCGGAAAAACCTTTGTTCGGAGTATCAATATTTTTAATTACTGCTGCTTGCGCTTGAATTTTTGTGCCATCGGCAATTACTAAATGCCCTGTGATTCCGGCTTGGCCGCCTACCATATTGTTTTTACCTATTTTTGTGCTGCCCGAAACGCCTGCAAGTGCTGCCATCACTGTGTTTTCGCCTACTTCTACATTGTGTGCTATTTGTATTAAGTTGTCTAACTTAACTCCATCTTTAATTAGTGTTGAACCAAGTGTTGCTTTATCTACGCAAGTGTTTGCGCCAATTTCTACATCGTTGCCAACTACTACATTTCCCACGTGTTGAATTTTTTGAAATGTGCCATCAGCCTGCGGAGCAAAACCAAAACCATCGGCTCCAATCACCGCTCCCGAATGAATGATAGTTCTTTTTCCAATTACGCATCTTGGATAAACTTTCACTCCGGAATATAAAATTGTATCGTCTCCAATTTCACATTCATCACCAACATACACATGCGGATAAAGCGTTACGTTATTTCCGATTTTTGCATTCTTACCAATATATACAAAATCTGCAATAGAAACATTGTTGCCCAAAATGGTATCTTTTCCAACATGGCACCATTCTGCTACTTCTTGTTTTCCTTGTCCGGCTTGGCTATAAACGTCAAGTAATTTTGATAAGCAAGAATATGGGTCAGCAACGCGGATAACTGCCTGAACTTGTTTGCTGCTCACTGCCAAACTTTCATTCACGATTAAAACTGCTGCCGTTACACTTTCTGCATACGTTTCGTACTTTGGATTGCTGATAAATGTGAGCGATGAATTGTCGGATTCTTCAATCTTGGAAAGTTTTGAAACTATTGCTTCGGGATTTCCTTCTAATTTCCCGTTAATAACCTCGCAAATTTGGCGAGCCGTGAACTGCATACGCGTAATTTTTTTTTTCAACCGTAAGAAAACGCATTTTTATTAAAAAAATTATGCCTCCGCTTTAAAAAAATGAAATCGCGCTACCTAAATGCTGCATTTTCATACTTCTGCCTAATATATCGTTCATTAACGAAGTTTAAGTCATCTTGTTAGCATCTATATCATTTTAAAACAGCTATGTTTGCTTTAAAATGTTGAAAACGCATAAATAAACATGGATAAGTATTCTTACCTATCAAACGCTACGCCCGAATATATTGAGAATTTGTATCTCGATTTTAAAGCCAATCCTGCTTCGGTAGATGTGGAATTTAAAAAGTTTTTTGAAGGTTTTGATTATGCCAGTAGTTCTGCTAATGGCAATGGAAAAGCAACTTCAGTTTCTTTGGATGAAATTAAGGTTTACAAACTCATAACCGACTATCGCGATAAGGCGCATTTAATTTCAACCACCAATCCTTTACAACCGCGCAAAGACCGCAAAGCCAATTTAGAATTAGAAAATTTTGGACTCAGCGAAAAGGATTTAGAAAGGCGCTTCCAGATTGGAAATGAAATAGGCTTGCCCAATGCAACCCTAAGCGAAATAATTGCAAAACTCAAAGCTGTTTATGCCGGAAATATTGGGTTTGAGTTTGGTTATGTGCGCACCAAAGAAGAAAGAGATTGGCTCTTGGAAAGAATTGAAAAGCCTGCGCAATTATATAATTACAACATCGGCAAAAAAGAGCAAATTTTCCGTGCGCTAAACCGCGCATCGGTATTTGAAAAGTTTTTAGGCACAAAATATATTGGCGAAAAAAGATTTTCACTCGAAGGTGGCGAAACCACTATTCCTGCGCTCGAAGCCATCATAAACAAGAGTGCAGAATTAGGCGCAGAAGAAGTAATTTTTGGAATGGCGCACCGCGGCAGACTAAATGTGCTGGCAAACATTATTGGAAAAACCTACGAAGAAATTTTCAACGAGTTTGAAGGCAACATCGTTGGCGATCCGATTTTTGGTGATGGTGATGTAAAATACCACTTAGGATATACTTCTTTATTTAAAGCCGCAAAAGGAAAAAGTGTTTATTTAAAGCTAATGCCCAACCCTTCGCACTTGGAAGCGGTAAGTCCGGTAATTGCCGGTTTTTGCAGAGCAAAAGCAAATACTATTTACAATGAACACTTCGAAAAAATTTTACCAATAGCAATTCATGGCGATGCTGCTCTTGCCGGTCAGGGAATAATATACGAAGTACTGCAAATGGAAAAATTGCCCGGTTATCATATTGGCGGCACTTTACACTTTGTAATCAACAACCAAATCGGTTTCACCACAGGGTTTGAAGAAGCTCGCTCCAGCGATTATTCTACTTCAATTGCCGCTACTATCGAAGCACCCGTTTTTCACGTGAATGGCGATGATGCCGAAGCAACAGTTTTTGTAAGCGAATTAGCAGCAGAATACAGACAAACTTTCAAAAAAGATGTTTTTGTTGATATGGTTTGCTACCGTAAATGGGGACACAACGAAAGCGATGACCCTAAATTTACGCAGCCGCTTATGTACCAGCTGATTGATAAACATGTTAACCCACGCGATGTATATTCAAAAGTGTTAGAGCAGCAAGGCAAAATGGGCGCTGACTTGGCAAAAAAATTAGAGAAAGAATTTTGGGCAGAACTACAAGAGCGCTTAGACTTGGTGAAGCAAAAACCTTTGCCATATAAACCACAGCCAACCGAAGAGGCTTGGAATAGTTTGCGCAGCGCTACCGGCAAAGATTTTGAACAATCTCCAGAAACGGGAGTGAAAGAAGCAACGCTTTTAGCGCTTGCAGCGACCATGAATACTATTCCGCAGGATTTTTCTCCTCTTAAAAAAATGAAGAAATACCTTGCAGAAAGGCAAACTTTAATGGTGGAAGAGAAGCGCTTGGATTGGGCGGCAGGCGAACTTTTAGCCTATGCAAGTATTTTGAACGATGGAAAAGATGTGCGCTTTAGCGGTGAAGATGTGGAGCGCGGAACTTTCACCCATCGCCATGCTGTAATTTATGACGAAAATAATGGAAACGGCTACAACCGCTTAAGCAAACTATCGCCAACACAAGGCAAGTTTAGAATTTACAATTCGCACCTGAGCGAATACGGTGTGTTGGGCTTTGAATATGGCTATTCCATGGTTCACCCCGAGCCGTTAGTAATTTGGGAAGCACAGTTTGGCGACTTTAATAATGGCGCACAAATAATGATAGACCAATTTATTGCTGCCGCAGAAAGCAAATGGCAACGCTGCTCCGGTTTGGTAATGTTGCTACCTCACGGCTACGAAGGTCAAGGTCCGGAACACAGCAGTGCTCGCTTGGAGAGGTTTTTGCAATTGTGTGCCGAGCTAAACATGGTTGTTACAAACATTTCTTCTCCGGCAAACTATTTCCACGCCATGCGTAGGCAGTTGGCTTGGGAATTTAGAAAACCGCTAATCGTGATGAGTCCGAAATCGCTGTTGCGCCATCCGCAATGTGTTTCAGATTTAAGCGAAATAACAACCGGTACTTTCCGTGAAATAATTGCCGATGAACCACAGAGCAAAAACATTAGAAGAATTCTCTTCTGCTCAGGTAAAATTTATTTCGATTTAAAAAACAAGCAAACACAGAAAGCGGCTAACGATGTGCTAATTGTTCGCATAGAACAGCTATATCCAATACCAGAAAAGCAAATGCAAGAAGTGGTGAAAAAGTATCCAAAAGCTGAAGTAGTTTGGGTGCAAGAAGAGCCGTTGAACATGGGCGCTTGGTCGTTCTTAATTGGAAGATTATACGATGTGCTGCCAATGAAAGTTGTAGCCAGAAAAAATTCTGCTTCACCTGCCACAGGCTATAAAAAACAGCACTTAAAAGAACAAGAAGCTATTTTAGAAGCTGCATTTGCATAATGAGCACCATACTTCTTTGCATAGAAACCGCAACACCTGTTTGCTCGGTTTGCATTAGCGAAGAACAAACCATATTGGCAAAAGTAGAAAGTGTAGAGCCAAACAATCACGCCAAAATATTGGCAGTTTTAATACAAAAAGCATTATTGCTTGCGCAAAAAAAAATTGCAGATTTAACCGCAATATGCGTGAGCGAAGGTCCGGGTTCTTATACCGGTTTGCGGATTGGTTTCGCTACGGCTAAGGGCATTTGCTATGCTGCAAACTTGCCGCTAATTCTTGTGCCTACCTTGCAAGCAATGGCAATAGGAATGAAACCAAATGCTAAAGACGGCTTTGTACTTTGCCCTGTTTTAGATGCCAGAAGAAACGATGTTTATTTTTCTTTCTTTAATACTAATGCTGAAGAAATAACTCCACACAATTGCAAATCTGTTGATGAGGTAAACGGTTTACTATTGCAAATGCAATCCAAAGCCATTGTTGCCGGAACGGGAACTAATAAATTTGAAATGTTCTTGGATAGTGTTATTATCTCAAATGAAAATGTGATTGACGCACAAAATATAGTTTCTATTGGTTTAGAAAAATTCAAAAACAATCAGTTTGCCGATTTAGCTTATAGTGAGCCGGTTTATAGAAAATAAAATGTATTGTTTTAACCACACCACCTGTATATTATTTTAGTCTAACTTTAGTCTTTCGTAGTTTTAAAGAAGTATTTGTAACTGATGCAAAAGCTTTACCTATAAATAATATTTAGGAAAACCAGTTCCCTGTTTTAATCTTTGGCATTATCTTTGTTAATAATATAAACGAATCGATTAAAACATTCACTTATGATAAAGCATTTACTATTAACCGTAGCGGCAATTATTGCATTTACTTTTTCTTACTCTCAAAGCGGCAGAGTGGGTATTGGTACAAGCAATCCTGAACAGAAATTAGATGTAGCAGGAAGTGCTAAAGCAAATGATAAAGTAATAGGTACGCGCGGCTTTGTGGCAGGTAGTGTAACAACCGATACCGCCAAAGCAATATTTAGTACAGATGTAACGAATAAAGGGTTTTACATGCCGCGTTTAACTACCAATCAAAAGAATACTTTAGGTGGCACGCTAAATGCTACCAACAAAGGCTTATTGGTGTTTGATACAGATTTAAACCGCACCGACTTTTGGGATGGTAGTGCATGGAAAGCCGTAGGCGATGGTGCTGGCGGTCCGCCAACAGGCGCAGCCGGAGGCGACTTAACGGGAACTTATCCAAACCCAACTATTGCCAACAGTGCAGTAACTTCTGCAAAAATATTAGATGGCACCATAGCCGGAATAGATATACAAAACAACACCATAGATTTAACCCAAAAAGTAAATAATGTTTTACCCGTGAGCAATGGCGGCACAGGCGTGAATACAGTTACCGGAGTAGTAATAGGCAATGGAGGCTCTCCTGTAAGTGGTTTGGCAGCAAGCGCAGGCAATCAGGTTTTGCGCAGAAACAATGCCAACACAGCTTACGAGTTTGCACAAGTACAATACAGCGATGTGGCAGGAACACCAAGTGCTTTACCTCCAAGCGGCACAGCCGGAGGCGATTTAACGGGAACTTATCCAAACCCGACTATTACCGCCAATGCTGTAACTTCTGCAAAAATAGCCAATGGAACCATACTTGCAGAAGACCTTAACCAAATGAGCGCAACAAACGGACAAGTACTAAAATGGAATGGCTCTGCATGGGCTCCGGCAGCCGATAATAACAGTGGAGGAACGGTAACAAGCGTAACCGCAAGCAATGGTTTAAATTCTACCGGAGGAGCTACACCAGATATTAAATTAGGCGGAACTCTTTCTGCAAATACCGATGTGGCACTAAGTGGTAAAAATCTTACTTTTTCAGGTAGTGGCAATCTGGGGATAGGTACGGCTGCTCCTTCACAAAAATTAGATGTAGATGGAGGATTTAGAACCGCAGCCGGCAACCTCACTATTTTGAACGATTACATTTATGTATCACCCGCCAATAAAAACACATTGAATTCAGGATATAACGAAAATAGCACTGCCGATATGTGGGTAAATTACAGAGGCTATAATGACGGCATGACACAAACGCGCAACTTTAATATTGGAGATGGAAAAGGGGCAAATATAGCATGGTTTGATGGTGTTAATCGGAGAGTGAGTATCAATAACGGACAAACTGCAAATTACCCCTTAGATGTTGCAGGCGATATAAACACATCAACAGGTTATAGAATTGGAGGCGGTGCGGCAAGTGGAAACTATTTACGCGGGAATGGTACTCAATTTGTTTCATCTTCTATTCAAGCAAGTGATATTCCGGATTTAAGTGGTAGTTATATTAAGAATCAAACTTCTGCAGCACAGGCAGCAGGTTTTTGGATTAACGACAATGGAAGATTTAATACAGACAAAGGACCTTATTGGGCAGCTAATACAGATGCTGCATTTATTCAATTTCATTCAACCGGAGATGGTGTGGGACAATCTTGGTTAGAAATAGGAACAGCCGATAACGGAGATGAACATATTGCCTTTACTCAAACCGGTGCAGAAAGAATGAGGATACACACGAACGGCAATGTGGGTATTGGCGCCACTAACCCAACCCATAAATTAGAAGTCTATGGTAGCGATAATGTAGCCTACTTTGCTTCGAGTGGAAGCAACGCTTATATTCGTTTGGCGGTAAATAATGACATCAACACTCGCTTAGAGTTAGCCAACCGCAATGGCCGCACCGCTTTATGGAACCCCACTGGCGGAGATGTATTTAATATCATTCACTCTACAGGTAATGTAGGTATTGGAAATAGCAACCCACAAGCAAAACTACAAGTTAGCGGTGGAGCTATCCAACCCGAACAGGGCAATAACAACACTGCCGGTATTAACTTTGGGCAAGATATTTTTGGAGGTGGGGGCGACCAGGCATGGATACGCTACTACCAAGATGGCAGTGGCGAGGACACCCGCTTAGTAATTGGTAACGAAAACGATGCCAACGATGAAATAGGATTTTACCAAGCAGGTGCCGAGCGCATGGCAATAAATGGAGGGGTTGTGGAGGTGAAAAGCGGCTTAAAACTACAAAAGAAATATACCTACTACCGTGGTAGAGCCAACGAAGATCACGCATATACTTACGGTATCGGCCAACACGATTTTTGTTATTTGGCAGGCAATAGTATTTATATGGATAATAATGCAACATGGGATATAGACGTACAATGTAATGTGTATCCTACTGATTGGGGTGCAGGGGTATGGGGTGATGGTGGAAACGAAAATCAACTTTACACTACCGGACCTTTAACTTATACCTATGGCACTAAACCAACATGGAATATGTATGTAGAAAGTTACATTGACCCCGATGCTGTTTACTGTGGTGTAATTTGTGTTGATTTTGACTAATACTGGTTGTGCGTACTGGGCTACTTCTTATTACTTGCTTGGTTTACTGTTGCAAAATTTCCGCTCAGCAATTTACCCTAAGTGTAAACACCATTGGCTTTAGCGATACCACTTGGGTTTATCTCAAAAAATACTATGGTCGTTCAGAGGTGGTAGTTGACTCCATTAAAGGCAACTGTCAAACATTTTTTCATGTTAATACTCAACATCCCATTAACGGCTTATATGTAATAGAAACGACCCCCAACCACAAAGCAGAACTGATTATTAACGTATCAGAAAAACCGAGTGTACAAATAGATTACAAGCAACTAAAAAATGGGATTATCGGCATTGCCCACTCCCCCGAAAACGAAGCATATCAACAATTAGTAACCGCCTATTTGGCTTACGATTCAGCTTTCTATACAGCATGGGCAATAAAAGCGAACGAATTTGATACGGCCTACCTCGCAGCTTTACAAGCAAAATCAAGCCGGCTGATGCGGGTGCAGCAGCAAATGAATGCTTTTGTTGACCAATTTACTCAGCAACACAAAGGCACGTACTCTGCCACTACACTTGCACCCTTACTTCGCTTGCCTTTAATGGATACTGTGCACACTAATTACGACTACTATCCTGCCTTTCTCTTCCGCCATTTTTGGGATAACACAAATTTTTTAAATACCGAACAGCTCTGCCATTTTCTGTTTAGCGAACTGCTCAAAAAGTATTTCCGCCACTGGGTACCCAAATATGAAAACTCTATCAAAGAAGCCATTGACACCTTACAGCTAAAAGCCGCAGCCAACCAAGAAGTGTTGCAATACATCAATACTTATCTACTCCGCAATTTTTTAAAATCAAATGCTGAAGATTTGGCTTTGTATGTAAACAAAAACGCCAACACAGAGGCTTGCGAACTAAATTTAAGCGAGGCTGAGAAGAAAAAGTTTGAGCGGCTCAAAAGTTTATCGGTTGGGCAAAATGTTCCAGAAATTCTGCTGCCAAACATCGAAAATAACAAAACAAGTTTAACCAAAAGTGTTACAGCAAACAAGGCTATAATTTTACTTTTTTGGGCTTCGCATTGCGGCAAATGCCGTGTGGAACTACCACAAATTCAAGCTCTGTACCAAAAGTACAAAACACAAGGATTAGAAGTTTTTGCTGTAAATATTGACGAAAATAAATTCAATTGGCGCGATGCTGTAAGTGAATTTAAGTTAGATTGGATAAACGTAACTGACGAAGGAAAAATAGCGGACTCAAAAGTGTTAGAGCAATTTAATATTCAACACACGCCTTCTTTGTTTCTTATTGCTAAAAACGGAAAAATTTTTTCAAAAGAAATTTATGGCAAAGTACTTGAAAAGAATGTTCAAATGCTGTTGTCTCCTTCCAATAAATAGTTCACTCTTCGTTGTGAACACTTAATTATTTATTTTATATTTAATATTTCTGCCTCTCTGTAGGAAATATCATGTAAAAATTGCATTTATTTTCTTTGTGCAACCAAATCTCTCCACACAATCACATGTTAATAACTTTGTATTTGTTGTTGATTTTTTAGCATATTTTCATACAACATTAGTTCTTCAATTTCGTTGAACTATAACAAAACAAACGGATATGAAAACAGATACATCAACCAACTTAATGCTTGTTATTTTCTGTCTTGCGCTTATTGGTTTTGTTATTTTCAGCAGCAAGGTGAATGTGAACATTAAAGCCAAGCAAGCTTTAATTGAGAAAGGTGTAGATACAAAGCACTAATTATTTGCTTTTTAAAAACTTATCGCCTACCATTCTTGGTAGCCTGCATTTGCTACGCTTTTAAAATCTATTTTTTGTTGTGCTGCCGTTTTCTGCCAGTTCTTAACTAAGTAATTTTTGTTTGAAGCATCAGCAATTAAAGTTTTCGGCTCAACAAAACTTAAAATTGGTTTCAAATATTTTGTTGGCGAATTGCTTAGCAAAAGCACATCAGATGTTATATAATTTTTAAGTTTTGGTGTTTGTTTTTGCTTCTTGTTTATCACTAAAAATTGCTTGCCTTTAGTATTAAAAGCATACCCAAAATCTGTTTGGTAAAAGTTGTGGTATTTTGAAATTGGCTTAACATTTTGAACGCCCAACCGCCACCAATGATGCTGCACATTAAACAACATCGCACTTTTATTATTCAGCAAAGTGGAATCAAAATCTATGAATGCCGTATTGCCTTCAATTAGCGCAAGAGCTTGCTTTCCTTTCACAGAATAACATATTATTTTTTGTTGGTTTTGTTGTTGTATAAACTCAAAACCATTCCACACTACAAGAAGCAAAATTACTACGGCAAGCGCTTTAATTTTTTCTGCCATTACCGCCACCATTAAGCTAATGCATAAAAGCACAGCAACATAAATCAAAAACATTTCTATGGCAGAAATGCTAATACCGTTTAGTATGGAATATGGTATTTCTTCCATTGCAAAAATGAATTTGTTTAAGCCCAAAGTGAGCCAATAAAAAGCTTTGCCAACCAGCCATTGCAACGATTGAATAGGACTAAGCATAAACAGCAAAATGCCTGTGTGAATAAGCAACCAACCCGCAGGAATCACAATTAAATTACTTACCAAAAATAAATTCGGGAATTGGTGAAAATAGTATAAACCCAAAGGAAATGTGGCAACTTGCGCAGCAATAGAAACTGCCGTAACCTCCCAAACAGCGTGAACGATTCTGTTTTTAAACGAAAACCATTTCACGATAATCGGCTGCAAATACACAATGCCAATTACGGCAAGATAGCTCAATTTAAAACCCACTTCTGTCATAATAAACGGGTTAAAAATCATGAGCAGCAGAGCCGATGCGCCAATAATATTAAAGATGTTTGGTCGCGTGCTAAATTGCTTACCAATAGCCATCATGCTAAACATAGCTGCCGAGCGCAAAACCGAAGGACTTAATCCTGTGAGGCAAGCATAAATCCAAATTAAAACTACAATTAAAACGGTTTGTAAAAGTCGTGTTCTCTTTGTTTTGTTCAAGAAAAAAAATAGGCGGCTTAACACAATATAAACCATGCCAACATGCAATCCACTTACCGAAAGTACGTGCAGCGCACCCGAAGCCGCATAAGCCGAAGTTACTTCGGGCGTAATAAAATCGTTGTAGCCAAGCATCAGCGCAGAAGCCACACCCAGCTCGTTTTTTGTGCTTACATATTTGCTTATCTGCGCAAATAAAACATCGCGGAGTTGGTATATTTTTATGAAGAATTTGTTACCTACATTTCCTTGAAGCAACTGCCAATCTTTTCCGTTTAAAAAAGTTTGGTGATATACATTTTGGAAACTCATAAACTCTTTATAGTTGAATTGCTCAGGATTTTTTGGCGGCTCTATTTCGCTGTATGAAGCCGGAATAAGCAACACGCTTCCGTACTTTAATTTTGTGCTGTGGCTATCTTTTAAAAATGTTGTTAGCAGTTTTCCATTTGTGATATGCTGTTTTCCTAAACTATCAATTGTTCCATTTATTGAAAGAATAGCGCGAAAACTTTTTCCCTTGTCTATTGGTGGTTTTTCAACCGAAGCAACCAAAAATTTACTCTTGAATGTTTGCTTACTAAAGTGCGAAGGGTAAAAAATTTGTGTAGAAGCAAATGTGAGCAAATACGCTGTGGCTAAAACCAAAAATATTGTACACAACCCCGGTAGAAAAAGCACCGAACGATTGAGCCAAAACTTTTTTACAAGTGCAAAATAAAATGTGGCAACGCCAAAAATGCTCCAAACCGAAAGCGCTATTTGCCAATGGTAAGGCAATAAAATATGAAGCGCAATTCCTGCAATAAAAATTATTGCGAGGCGAACAGCAGGGAATCTACTCCACGGACTTAGCATAGTGTTGGGTTTAGAGGTTAAAAAAACAATGCTACCAAACGAATATAATAAAAATTAAAGATGAAAACTGCCTCTTGCGTAGTGGATTTTCTGGCAATTAAAAAGCAACCTTTATTCTTCGGCTTTCTGTTTCAATTCAATATCTTCGCGCTCTTTTAAATTAACCTGCACTTTCGCAGAAAGAAAACATGGCAAACATAGTTTCAACGTTATTCCATCGCTTTAGAAATTTAATTCTTTATGGAATCATTGGAAGCCTTTCTGCCGGAACAGATTTTACATTGTATTCTATTTTAGTTCGCGAAACAGCAATACCGTATCTCCTCATTAATGTTTTTAGCACTTTTGTGGGAATTGTTATCAGCTATTTGTTGAACAGAAAGTATAATTTTAAGGTAGAAGACAATGCCATTTCAAGGTTTTTAATCTTTCTTTCTATTGGTATTGGCGGGCTTGTTGTTAGCTCTTTATTGCTTTATCTCTTTGTAGAGTTTTGGGCTATTGATAAAACCCTTTCTAAAATTATATCATTAGTTGTGGTGGTGCTTATTCAGTATCTTCTTAATAAATATATTACCTTCAAAACGAGAAAATACGCATAAGGTTTTAGTTATTTCCATTGAGTATTTTTTTTAATTGGCTTCTCTCATTTTCTTTTCTTTTCTTCGGAGGGAAATAAATTTTAAAAAATGATTTCTGAAGCAGAGTTTATTACAAACCCGGATGGAAGCATTTATCATTTACAGCTTTTGCCCGAAGAAATTGCAGATATAATTTTTACCGTTGGCGATCCGGAGCGAGTGCCTGAAGTGAGCAAATATTTTGATGAAATTGAACTGTCGCGCTCACACCGCGAAATTGTTACACACACGGGTTATATTGGCAAAAAAAGAGTCTCCGTAATTTCAACCGGAATGGGAACCGACAATATTGATATTGTGATGAATGAATTGGACGCGTTGGTGAATATTGATTTTAAAACTAAAGAAGTAAAGCCGCAAACCAAGCAACTTACTTTTGTGCGCATTGGCACTTCCGGTTCTATTCAACAACACTTGCCTCTCGACACTATTTTAATTTCTGAAAAAGCGGTTGGTTTAGATACTTTGATGAATTACTATCGTCACACACCAAGCGATAATTTGTTTGAAAAAAACGTAGCCAATTTTATAGCAGAAAGTGAATTAAATTTACCTTTTTACACCGCAGATGCTTCGCATGAATTGATAACTGTTTTCTCTGATTTTGAAAGAGGAGTTACACTCTCTGCCCCCGGCTTTTATGCGCCACAAGGCAGGCAGCTTCGCACCAAACCGGCAAAGGAAAATTTGGTTCAAAAACTCTCTTCTTTTAAACACCAAAATTTGAGCTTCACAAACCTTGAAATGGAAACTGCGGGCATTTATGCGCTTGGTAAAATATTAGGACATCGCTGCCTTTCAGTTAATGCACTTATCGCAAACAGAATTGATGGCTCCTTTAGCAAAAACCCAAAACAAACAGTTGAAACAATGATTAAAAAAGTTCTTGAACGAACAGAATATTTATAGCAAAAACAGTTGTAACATATTGCTTCTCTTTCTTTAAAGAAAGAGTTTTGCTTCTATTTAAAACTGTTTTTAAAAACAGTTTTTTAACTTCGCCTCATGCAAGTTCTTAATAATATTTTAGAAGCCATTGGCAACACGCCATTGGTTCGATTAAACAAAATTGGAAAACCCGAAATTGAAGCCGAAATTCTACTAAAGGTTGAATACTTTAATCCGGGAAATAGTATTAAAGATCGTATTGGTTTAAACATGGTAGAAGAAGCCGAAAAGAAAGGCTTTTTGAAACCTGGCGGAACAATTATTGAAGGCACTTCGGGCAACACCGGAATGGGCTTGGCGCTTGCCGCAGCCGTGAAAGGTTACAAATGTATTTTCACTACCACCGATAAGCAATCGAAAGAAAAAATTGATGTGTTGCGTTCGTTAGGCGCAGAAGTAATTGTGTGCCCAACCAATGTTTCGCACGATGACCCACGTAGCTACCACGAAGTAGCAGTAAGGCTTTCGCGCGAAATTCCAAATTCTCATTTCATAAACCAATACGATAACTTAGATAACCGCGACTCGCACTTTAAAACTACCGGTCCGGAAATTTGGAAACAAACCGAAGGAAAAATTACACATTTTGTTACCACAATCGGCACCGGAGGAACCATTTCGGGCACAGCAGAATATTTGAAAAAAGTAAACCCTGCCATTCAGGTTTTAGGCATTGATGCTTTAGGTTCCATATTGAAAAAATATAAAGAAACCGGAGCAAAAGATATGAATGAAGCTTACCCATATTTAATTGAAGGTATCGGGCAAGATATTATTCCGGGTAATTTTAATTTTGATGTGATAGACCAAATTGAGCAAGTGAGCGATAAAGACGCTGCGCTCATGTGTCGCAGGCTTGCAAAAGAAGAAGGTGTTTTTGTTGGCTACAGTGCCGGAGCAGTGGTGCAAGGCGTGTTGCAGCTTAAAAATCAATTTAAAAAAGGCGATGTAGTTGTAGTGATTTTACACGACCACGGCAGCCGCTATATCAATAAAGTTTTTAATGATGACTGGATGCGCGATCGCGGATTTTTAAAAGATGAAATCATTACAGCAAAAACTATCGTTGAAAGAAAAAAAATAAAAGAGTTAGTTGCCGTTTCTACCGAAGAAACCATTTCTGAAGCTTTTAAAAAAATGAAAGAGCGCAGCTTAACGCAACTTCCGGTGATGAACGAAAACGAATTAGTTGGAAGCATTAGCGAGAATACAATTTTGCAACTGCTAATGGAAGATGCTGCCAATCGCGAAAGTCAAGTTAAAAACGCCATGGGAAAACCTTTTCCGATAGTATCGTTACAAGCAACAGCAACAGAAATTTCAAAACAAATTTCAAAAAACAATACTGCCGTTATTACAAAAAACAATGCTGGAGATTGGTGTATTATCACCGAGTTCGACTTGATAGAAGCAATGGCTTAATTTTTTTAAACTATAACATGCCGATATTTCTTCGCAAGCTTATTGGTAACGTTTTCTTTTTCCCTTCTGTTATTTTTGCGGTTTGCGTTTGGCGAATTTTTGTGCCACAGCTTCCTTCTAATTCCGGTTTGGGCTGGGACGGTTATCGGTATTTTACATTGGTAAGCGAAGGTTTACAAAGCAGCTCTCTCGATTCGTATCTTGTGTTGCGAATTTTTCCGCTGTTGCTAATTCACATTGTGTTCAAGTTGTTTGGAATTGCTTTTGCTCCGGCAAGTGTAATTCTTGCCTTTAAAATAATGAATACCATTTTAATTACCTGCAGTGTGTGGATGGTGAAAAAAATATTTGAGCACTACAAGCTAAGCCTTACTTCGCAGCTAATAGGCATGGTGATTGTGTTTTTAAATTACGCTGTTTTAAACTTTACATTTTACTATCCTGTAATGACCGATACTCCGGCATTTTTTTTGAGTGTCGCTTTATTTTTCTTTTTTATTCGAGGCGAATTACTAAACATTGCTTTGGTTGGTTTAATTGGCGCATTTACTTTTCCTGTGCTGCTCCCGATGGCGCTTGCGCTTATTTTATTTCCCAACAAAAACATTGAGTTTGTTCCTTTTAAAAAAACAAGCCTGTTTGTTCTTGGCTGCGTGTGTTGCGCGTATGCTTTAGTAATGGGTTGGTATTTAATTTTCGTGAAACAAGAAAAGGTAGATTTACTGTATGCGCTGCCATTAAGCTATGGAATGTTACCTGTTTCTTTTTTTTCGGTAGCACTGCTGTATTATTTTATGCCGCTGGTTTTGGGAAATAAAACTTTTTTACGACTCGGCTATTTCCGTTCTCAATTTTCTGCAAACAGAATTGTTCTTGTTGCTGTTGTGCTAATTTTTTTTGCTTTGGTTCGCGCTGCTATTCCGGTAAATTCTACTTCAGAATATACTTCGTTGTATCACCAAATAAAAATTCATCTTTTCTACGCCTTTCAACGCCCAATGATTACCGTGGTTAATCACTTTAATTACTATGGCAGCATTATGTTGTTGCTTATTCTTTTTTGGAAAAAATTTGCGGTTTTTATTTCGCGTTTCGGCTTGGGCATGGCAATGTCTATCCTTTTTATTTTTCTTGTTTTTGCAATGAAACCGGAGTCGAGAGCCTTAATTTTTTTCTTTCCTTGGTTAATGATTTTAATGTCGCTTTTCTTAGGGCAATATAAATTCGGTAGTACTTTTTACCTTCTAATTTTGCTTATAAATTTCGCAACCGCAAAGCTTTGGCTGTTTTTTAATTATGACGATAATAGCGGAAACATTTTACCTGATGGCACTATTGATTTTCCCAACCAATGGTTTTTTATGAATTTAGGAATTTGGGAAACCGAAAAAGTTTGGCTGTGGCTGGGCATTTCTGCTGTTGTTTGTTTGTGTTTGCTTATTTTTAGTTTGTACAATATTACTTTCGGCAAAAAAGCAATTCTGTTTTATAAAAATTATAATCCGATAAATTTATGAGTACAGAAACAAATGTTGCTGAGCCGTCTTTTAAAATTAGTTATGCTACGGCAATTTTAACTTTGGTAATTTTAATTCCGATAGTTTACATTGTTGCTACAAACCTTAGTTCTTCTGCCGCTCCGCAGCAGCAAGAAGTTACCAAAAATCAAAATATAACAACTGCCGCTTCCGGTATTGAGCCGGCACTAAAAGCCGCAGAATCAAACCCAAATTACGAAACCTACCTTAATCTTGGTTTGGCTTATTACAATGCTGCAAACTATCTCGAAAGTGTTTCTGCCTGGGAAAAAGCTTTGGAGTATAATCCGCAAAGTGCTGTGGCTTACAACAACATTGCTGCTGCTTATGGCGCTTTGGAAATGTGGAACGAAGAAATTGCCGCTTGCGAAAAAGCATTAGCCATAGACCCAAACATGGCTCTTGCCAAAAATAATTTGGAGTGGGCAAAGAAGATGAAGGCGGAAAGCGGAAAGTAATAGCTGCAAAATCCTTTTCTAAGCAACATTTTATGCTATTACACTATTCAAATTCATAAAGTATTGTTGTGTAGTTTGTTAATTTTTGTTTAAAGTTTTTGTTTAAATTTGCAAAAACGGCTTATGAAAACAGTTAAAAATCTATTGTTTCTTTTGTCTGTTGCCCTTGTATGTATGCAAGCAGATTGTAATACAAATTGCAACAATAGCGATGGAAGCAACTCTTCTGGCATCTATTATTTTGGAATAGCACAAGGTGTCTTTAATGGATGTTCAACACCAAGTAACAATGGCGTTCTTTATATGAATACTCTTGCTTACAGCAATGGTTGGAAAATAACAATAGATATTAAAGGAAATGGCGACTCCAAATTTTGTAAGTCTTGGACAAACAAATTTGGGCAGACCAACGCAATTATACAAACGAATGTGCAATATTTAAGCACATTAGTTCCCGACCGCGGCAATAGTTGCCAGTTTTCTACTGTGGTTTCTAACTCGGGGTGTTCTAATAGATGGGGGTTGGTACTTTCATATTACCCAATTAGCAACTTTGGTAACTACTATTCTTTTGTTGGCGATTTATCAATTATGTAAAATCCTTTATCATGAAATACTC